>DLMV01000005.1:25313-69766 GCA_002478225.1 Deltaproteobacteria bacterium UBA7527
ACCCGCGCCTTTGCCACGACCATGCCCTTGAGGGCCCTGACGCTCGTCTCGGCCTTATACTCCTGAAAGAACCCGACAATCGCATTGAGGATCACAACGGCAACAATGACCCCTGTATCGATATACTCTTTAAGGAGGGCGGTCACAACGGCCGCGACGATCAGGATATAGATGAGCGGGCTTTTGAACTGATGGAGAAGGATCTTGAGCCGGCTCAGTCCCTCTTCCTCGGGCAGCCTGTTGGGCCCGTATTTTCTGAGACGCTCTTCTGCCTCAGGGGCGGTGAGTCCCTCGGCCCGGGTCCTGCATTCGGCGAGAACAGAGGCCTTGTCCAGTTGATACCATTTCATTTTGTCGCCTCGCAGTTCTGCAGCAAGCGTTTTTTCTTCGTGACAGTTCCTTCAAATGTTGGTCTTCCAGCCTTCAAACCACCCTCCGGGGGCTAATTTCTGCAAATTCATTGGGCGGTATGTCGCCTACGGAACTGTGCGGCCTGAACCCATTGCAGTTCCAACCTGCCCCGCATTATTGTACCACCTCTAAATTTAGTTTCTCCACCGTATAATTACTCAATGTTATTTGTAATCTTGCATACCGAAAGAGTATAACAAAAAAACATTTTCGGAAAAAGGTGAGGCTTCCCTTTCGAATAATCCTGACTCCGCGAATCAAGGTTCAAATCCTTCTCTCCCAGCCATGACGATCAAGGGGTTGGCTTAGAAAGAGCCAACCCCTTTCGTTTATCCTGGTTATCCTGTATTCGATATACAAAGTACGATATACTTTCTGTAGAATAGGCTTCGTCGCCTTGCTATGAGTCACAACCTGCTCTTGACATTGCCTGTGTACCTTTTTACAATGATTACATGCGCGGAATAAAGTGGAAAAATATTGAAAATGCCTGTCTGCTGCGTTGGCGCATTTATTTCCGCGTTTTTCCCAGCCACCCGGGCGGGTGGTTTATAGCAGGCCGCACAGAGGCGTTAATTGTGAAAAGATTATTATCCCCGCTATCGCAGCAATGCTCATGACAGTTTTCTTGCAGAGAGATCTTCTCTCCGCAGAGAGGGGACCGGATATGATCAAGCAGTGGAAGCGTCCGAAGAAGCTGTTTGTCCTGGATCCTCAGAAGGCCGCATTCGTGGTCATCGATATGCAGAATTTCTCCTGCGCTCCCGAAGAAAGCGATCCCCTGCCCGGGATCAACAGGGTAATAACACAGATAAACCGGCTGGCTGACTTCTGCCGGGACAAGGGCATACCCGTGATCTGGGTCCGCCACAACATAACGTCCAAGGGAACAGCCGACGACGCCGGACTCTATTCCCTCTTTCACGACAGAGGTCACACAAAAAGCGCAATGGATCTCGCCAAAGGCACAGAGATCTATGCCGGTATGCACTTTGATCCCACCCGCGACCACGTCGTTTTCAAGAACCGATACAGCGCTTTCTTTTCGAAGCCGCCGGCGCTTCGCGAGAAGATCGAGGCCCTGAAGAAGCAACAGTTGATCTTCGCAGGGGTTGCCGCGAACGTCTGCGTTGAATCCACGGTGAGGGATGCCATGCAGCTCGACTACGAGGTTGTGCTTGTCTCCGACGGCATCACCGCCGCCAACGATGCCTTGTTGGAGGGCACGCTGACGAACACGCGCCTTTTTTTCGGCGATGTCCTGACCGCGGAAGAGATCGTGAGGGAGCTGATGAAAGGCGGCCCATAGTTCATGGCTCATAGCGGAAGACACTTATTATTATTCACTTTAGTATTATAAGATACAAAGGAAGATCGAGGGAAAGGAGACAGGACATGCTTGAAGAAACCCTGGCTCAATATGTGTCCAGGATCGCCTTTCAGGATCTTGATCCAAAGGTAATTCATATCATCAAGCGCAATATCCTCGATTCCTACGCGGGGATCTGTGCCTCGCTTCAGGATAAGGAGATGATAAGGAAATTCGACCGGATGGCCTCTCTGACCCCGACAGAAAGAGGCGTATCCGTCTGGGGGCTTCATCGAAAGGCAAACACATCGGACGCTATTTTCATGAACACAATTTTAGGACGGCGAAGCGACCTGGTGAACACGTACATGTCGCCGAACAGGATGGGAGGCTGCCACCCTTCGGACAATGTGTCTCTTGTGCTTACAATGGCGGATTGGCTTGGTAAGAACGGGCAGGATGTTCTGACATCTACGTATGTTGCATACCTTCTGTCCTGTGCCTTTGCGGATTACTTCAATCCCGAGAAGAACTGGTATGACCATGACGCCCAGGCGATGCTCTATCTGCCGCTTGTCATTGGATTCATAATGGGGCTTTCCATTCCGCAGATGACGGAAGCCCAGCGGATCGCCGGCATACAGGGGCTCACCATCAACCAGGCGGCCATGGGAGAGGTCACCGACTGGAAGCACTGCACATATGCCTCAAGCGCGATGCTCGCCCTGCATTCCGTCAAGATGGCCTTTGCCGGCTTTGAGGGTCCGAAGGAGATATACGAAGGTGAAGCAGGCATCAACCGGTTCATCCCTCACGGCGCGAGGATCCTGGATCCTCTTCCTGACCTGGGGTCGATCATCTTCAAACGATGGCCGGCTCTTGTCTTTTGCCAGACGCCAATTGATGTTGCCGTTGAGATCGCCAACAGGATCGACGACCATCGAACCATTGATCGTGTCGAAGTGCAGATCTATAAAAAAGCGATCCAGGAGGCGGCCATTGAATCGTCCTATCGTCCGGCCAGCCGCGCCGGCCGGACGCATTCTATCCCCTATTGCGTAGCAGCGGCGCTTATCAAGAGAACGATCGAGTATGGCTATTTTGAAGACGAGTTCGCAGAAAAGGAGAAAGAGGTTGTTGATCTGATCCCAAGGATCGCGGTGGTCGAGGACGTTCAGATGACAGAGAAATTTCCTGAAGGCTCCCCGTGCAGGATCATTGTGACGCTGAAAGACGGGACAAAGATCAGCAATTATCGTGGTCTTCCGCACGGAGACCCTCATGATCCGCTCAGCGATGAGGAGATCGAAGAAAAGGCAAATAAGTACCTCTCGCTTATCATGGACACAAAGAACGTTGATACCATCATCAAGCGTATCTGGGGTATAGAGGGTGAATCCTCTATCGATTGGCTGGTCTCACCATTAAAGCAAAGGGTCCTGGAGTGAAATATACGAAGGAGGACTAATATGACAAAACCGGCAATCACATCAGCAAAAGATATCGAGAACTTTTTTGACGCCTATAATGACCATGATTGGGATACCGTATTCAGCTATATAAGCAAGGACTGTGTCTGGGATGCAGTCGAAAAACGTGTGGAAGGAATGGATAATATTATTGATTACTGGACAAAGTATCACAGCGCCTTCAAGGAAACGCTGGGGAAACCCGAAAAGGTCCTTTTTGGAGATAACACAGTCTATCTTCAGGTGAATATTCACCTTGATTTCGTTGAAGACGGCACCTTTTACGGGAAGGCGTATAAGAAGGGAGATGCTTTGGACTTCGCATGCGCCGATTTCTACGAACTCGATGACGAGGGAAAGATACGATCAGGATGCGTCTATATAAAGTTATTCA
This sequence comes from Deltaproteobacteria bacterium UBA7527, assembly GCA_002478225.1. Lineage (GTDB taxonomy): Bacteria > Desulfobacterota > Syntrophorhabdia > Syntrophorhabdales > Syntrophorhabdaceae > UBA5609. The sequence goes on from DLMV01000005.1 coordinate 28,897, forward strand.
ACCCGGATTTGCCATCTTAGGGTGAGCAGCGGTATCGTCCGCCGAACGCATCACGCCGAACGGATTTCATCCACTCACGACTTACGCCTGACGCCTCACGGGTGTCTCGCCATAAGCCATGAGCTATCAGCTAATAGCTATATTGGTTTATTCCTTGAACAGCTTCAAACGCAATGAATTGCTCACGACGGAGATGGAGCTTACGACCATTGCCATGGCGCCGAACATAGGCTCAAGCCGTATGCCGAAAAAAGGATACAGCGCCCCGAAGGCTATGGGGATGCCGATAATATTGTAGATAAATGCCCAGAAAAGATTTTCCCTGATGACCCAGAGCGTTTTTTTTGAGAGCTTAATGAGGGTCACAAGCCGTGAAAGCTGACCCTTCATGAGCACGATATCCGCAGATTCAATGGCAATGTCGGTCCCTTTGCCCATGGCGACGCCGACATGCGACGTCGCAAGGGACGGCGCGTCGTTGATGCCGTCCCCCACCATCAACGTGACACCTTTCTTTTTGAAATCTTCCACTATCTCTGCCTTTTTGTCAGGGAGGATACGGTAGAAATATGTATCGATGCCGACCTTCTCGCTGATCGTTTTTGCGCCCTGTTGGCTGTCGCCGGTTATCATCACCGCCTCTATGCCCATATCCTTCAGGTCTTTCAACACCCCCGCAGCCTCATCGCGCACCTTGTCGCTGAAGGTGAGTATCCCCATAAGGCTCTCTTCGCTCCATACGAGGACCGGAGATGTCCCCTGCCGTTCCTTTTCGTGATAGCCCTCCCGTATCGCATCATCAAGGGTCTTTCCCCCATCCCCATAGAGGGCGATGTTGCCGACGAAATATTCTCTGCCTGCGATCTTTCCTTTGATGCCCTTGCCGACGATCGCTTCAAAATCATCAACCTTCACCGCCTCGATCTCCAGCTCTTCGGCCTTTTTCCTCAACGCCTCGGAGAATGGATGTTCAGACTGTTTTTCCAGGTTAAAGGCGATATGCAAGATGTCCTTGGCGGTAAAGTTGTTGAGAGGGACAATCCCGGAAAGAACGATCACTCCCTCGGTGAGCGTCCCTGTTTTGTCGAACAGCACATGCCGGACCTTGTTTGTCAATTCGAGGGACTCAGCGTTCTTTATAAGGATGCCTCTTTTGGCCCCCACGCCGGTGGATACCATGATCGCGGTCGGCGTAGCTAGCCCGAGGGCGCAGGGGCAGGCGATGATAAGGACGCTCACAAATGAGAGAAGAGCGTTTGTGATCTTCGGGTCAGGGCCGACGATGAACCACACAAAAAATGCGGCGATGCTTATGAGTATAACGATCGGCACGAAGACCCCTGCAACCCTGTCGGCAAGGCGCTGCACAGGCGCTTTCGTGAACTGTGCCTCTTCCACGAGGCGGATGACCTTCGCAAGGACCGTATCTTTCCCGATCCGTATTGTTTTGACCGTAATAGAGCCCTTTCCGTTTATCGTCCCGCCAATGACCTCATCGCCAACAGTTTTGGAGACGGGCATGCTTTCGCCGGTTATCATCGATTCGTCAACGTAGGTCTTTCCATCTACCACTTCACCGTCGATGGGGACCTTCTCTCCTGGCCGAACGAGCACCCTGTCGCCGACCTCGAGAGAATCGGTAGGCACCCGGACCTCTTTGTTGTCCTTGAGGACAACGCACTCTTTTGGCGAGAGCTCGTAGAGCATCTTGATCGCCGTATAGGTCCTTGTCTTTGCCTTTGATTCAAAATATCTTCCGAGCAGTATGAGCGTGATGATCGTGGCGCTGGAATCGAAATACGTCATGGGCATTACGCCTGCCGCAGAAACAACATGGGGGAAAAATGTCACGAAGGCGCTGTAGAAGAACGCGGCAGATGTGCCGACGGATATGAGCGTGTTCATGTCGGCGGTGAGATGCTTGAGGTTTAACAGGGTAGCCCTATGGAACCTCAAGCCAAAGTAGAACTGGACAGGTATGGCAAGAAAGAGGAGTATAAAATTGCTGTACGGCAGGACCTCCCACATGGAGAAGGCCATAATGACAGCGCTGAATGACGCTGACCAGATAAAATCCCTTTTTAGTACCGCCTCTTCTTTTTGGGCCCTGATCGTCACATCCGCTTCAATGTCAACGTCATAGCCAATGTCCCGGATAATGGAGATAACCTCTTTCAGCTCAAGCTCTCTTTTGGGTATGATAACGGCCTTTTTCAAAGGGAAATTGACGCGGGCCTCGCCGATGTCGTTGAGCTTGTTCAATTCCTTCTCAATGCGCGCGGCGCATGCCGCGCAGCTCATACCAGTAATAGGCAGCTCGATCTTTTCCGGCATACCACCCCCGATCGTCCAAAATAATATTCTAAGTATAAGACTGTCTCAGGGGAATAACAAGAATGTATCAGCAGCCATGAGCTATCAGCCGTGAACTATGAGCCGCCTTTCTTCATTCTCTGTTTGATTTCAAGCACTTTTTGGTGTAATGTAACCAATATTCACCATGACAGCCATGAAAGACAGGAACTCCCCGCTCCCCGCTCCCCGCTCCCCGCTCCCTCTCTCTGTCTACATGATCACCTTTAACAACGGTGCGACGATCGAAGGGGCATTGAAGAGCGTCTCAGGCTGGGCCGATGAGATCATTGTTGTGGATTCCCACAGTACTGACGGTGCGATAGAAACGATCCAGCGATATACCGATAAGCTCTATCAGTTCGACACAACAGACCAGCGCGAGAAATACCAGTCAGCCCAGAACCTCTGCAGCAATCCGTGGGTGCTCTTTATCGATGCAGATGAGTGGCTTACAGATGAATTTAAGAACGAGGTGGCCGGCATTGTTGCCGGCGATACCCCGTACGCCGGTTTTATTGCCCACAGGAGAAATATCTATCTCGGCAGGGAGATCAGACATGGCGGCTGGTATCCCGATTACGAGATACGGTTATATAAAAAAGACAGAGGAAGCTGGCAGGGCGGCATCCACGCGAAGGTCCATGTTGACGGAAAGATAGGAACGCTGAAGAACCATTACATGCATATGCCCTATGCGGACACGGCGCATCAGATCAGGACAATAGACCGCTATTCAGAGGCATTTGCAGATGACCTCTATCGGGCGAACCGACATTTCCATCTTTTCAATATGCTCGCAAGACCGGTTTACCGTTTTTTCCGGGATTATATCTTCAAGATGGGATTTCTTGACGGCATACCGGGTCTCATCATCTGCGCCTCGACGATGTATTATGTTTTTATGAAGCATGCGAAACTATGGGAAATGGAGAAGAGATATGGGAGGAATAAAGGGATTAAAGAATAAGGAAGTGCTCATCACGGGAGGACTGGGGTTCATCGGCAGCAACCTTGCCATAGCCCTTGTCAGGCTTGGCGCCCGCGTAACGATCATCGACAACATGCTCCCGAGACAGGGCGGGAACCTCTTCAATATCAAGGATATCGCGGATAAGGTAAAGGTAAATTTTTCTGACGTGAGGAATGAGCTTTCGATGAACCACCTCGTGAAGGGAAAGGATTACATCTTCCATCTCGCCGGACAGGTAAACCACGTTGACAGCATGCGCAACCCGATCCAGGACCTCGACATCAACTGCAAGGGCACGCTCGTTCTGCTCGAGGCCCTTCGCCGGCACAACACGGGCGCACGGGTGATCTTCGCGGGCACCCGCGGCGAATACGGGTCGAGCGTCAAGCTGCCCGTCGATGAAGACCACCCGACAAACCCCAAGGGGATCTATGCCGTTACCAACCTCACGGCAGAGAAGATGGTCCTCGTTTATGACGATGTTCATAAGATCAGAGGCGCGTGTCTGAGGATCACCAATACCTATGGTCCCCGGCACCAGATGATGCATGATGAGTACGGCGTCTTCAACTGGTTCATACGGAAGGCGATGGACAACGAAGCCATCCCTGTTTTCGGCGATGGACGCATCCTCAGGGATTTCCTTTACGTGGAGGACCTCGTAGAATGCATGCTGATGGTAGCGACGACGGATAGCGCTTACGGAAAGGTCTTTAATGTGGGGACAGGAGTACCGGTCAGCTTCTATGATCTTGCGAAAACGATCGTCAGGATCACGGGAACAGGAAAGGCAAAATTTACGGAATTCACACAGGAGAGAAAAGAGGTCGAGCCCGGGGATTACTATGCGGACATCAGCCATATAAAAAAGGTGGTAAAGTGGGGGCCGAAGATATCTCTGGATGAGGGGATCCGCAAGACCGTGGCGTACTACAGGAAGTATAAGAAGGAATACTGGTGATGAAGACCGTAAGGCGCAAAAACCAGTTCATGGCTCATAGCTCATAGCTGACGGCAAACCCAGATACTGGATACTCGATGCTGGATGCTGGCGAAGGCCGAGCGTCGTAAGGCGTGGAATTAAGAACGAAGGAGAATGAGATTATGATCGTCAAGATGTTCAACCTGGAGCGAGACCACGAGCTGATCAAGCAAGATCTGCTCAGGATCTTTGAGGAGGTGTTGTCAGACGGTGAGTTCATACTCGGGAAAGAGGTAAAGGCCCTGGAAGAGGCCTTTGCGTCGTATAACAAGGCTAAGTACGCCGTCGGTGTGAGTAACGGCACTGACGCGATACGCATCGGCGGCCTTGCCCTTGATCTGAAGGCAGGGGATAAGTTCGTTACAACCCCCAACACATATATTGCCTCTGCCATGGCGCTCTCAGTGCACGGTCTGATCCCCCTCTTCTGCGATATTGAGCAAGAAACGTACAATATGGATCCGGAGAAGCTGGAAGACCTTTTAAAAAGGGAAAAGGGAATAAAACTCTGCATCCCCGTGCATCTCTACGGCCATCCCTGCAGGATGGATGAGATCATGAGCATATGCAAGGCTTATGGGGTGAAGGTCATGGAAGATGCGTGCCAGGCCCACGGGGCGCTGTACAAAGAAAAGAAGGTGGGAAGCTTCGGTGATGTGGCCGCCTTCAGCTTCTATCCCACGAAGAACCTTGGCTGTTATGGAGATGGAGGCATTGTTGTGACCGATTCCGAAGAGGTATATCAGAGGGCGGTCATGCTCAGGAACTATGGCCAGACGGATAAGCATGTGCACACGATAGAGGGCTTCAATTCGAGACTTGATGAGATCCAGGCAGCGTTCCTGAGATATAAACTGGATCACCTCGATCACTGGAACGAGAAAAGACGGCACAACGCGTGGTTTTACCGGAAAGAGCTTGATGACACACCGATCATTCTTCCAGCAGAGGCTCCCTGGGCGCACCACGTATACCACCTTTACGTCGTGAGGTCGAAAGAGCGGGACAGTCTTCGTCAGCACTTAAGCGACAATGGCGTTTCAACGCTTATCCATTACCCAACGCCGATACATCTCCAGGGTGCATACAGCAGTCTTGGCTATAAGGAAGGGTCTTTCAGCAACGCGGAACAGGTTGCAAGGGAGATCATCTCGCTGCCTATGTATCCAACGTTGAAACAGGACGAGATACTTCACGTATGCCGGTGCATACGGGAATTCTACGGTCTATGAAGATCCTCCAATTATTCAGCGACTGGAAGTGGACAGGACCTGCGGAGCCTGTGGTCTCGCTCTGCGAGCACTTAAGCGTTCAGGGGGTCGATGTGACGCTTGCGTACAGGAAAACTCCCCTTGAGTTTCACGAGAGGACCGTTGAGAAAAAGGTAAAGCAAACGGCGATACGGTATTATGAAGGGTTGAGGCTGAACAGATATTTTTCTCTTCGGGACTGGCTCCACGACATACAGCATCTGAAAGGTTACATCAAAAGGGAAAATATTGATATCATTCATACGAACCTTTCCCATGACCATTATACCGCAGTTGTTTCCATGCTCTTTGCGGGCATGCGGCCGCTCATAGTGCGGACGGACCACAAGAGGGACGGCATGCCCGATAATATTTTTATGTCCTGGGCTGTCCGCAGGACAGACGGGATCGTAACATACAGCGAAAAACTGTTGAAGCAGGATATGCGCAGGTTTAATTTTCCGGTCGAGAGGACGTCGGTTGTTACGCCCGCGATCAAGGTATATGAAGGTCCTGTAAAGGACATGCGGAATGACCTTGGTATAAGACCGGACGAAAGGGTGATCGGTGTTATCGGGCGCCTCAAGCCCGACCGCGGGTACGGAATCATACTCAGGGCATTCAAAAAGGTGAAGGACCGTCAAGGCAAGGCGAGGCTCCTCATCATGGGAAGGAGCTCCCAGATAGAGGAAAGCGTAAAGAGGCCGCTTGCGGAGCTTGGTCTTGAGAAGGACGTGATCCTTGCGGGGTACAGGGTGGAGGATTATTTTTCCATTATCGCCGCTCTTGATATCTTTGTCATGATGAGGGCGGGAAGCGACGGCTCCGCAAGGGCGCTGCGGGAGGTCATGGGCATGGGAAGGCCGGCGATAGTCTCAGATTCAGGCATGCTGCCGGAACTTGTCGATAACGGGGAGTCGGGGTTTGTGGCGGCCTGGGATGAAGATGACCTTGCGGCAAAGATCGAGGCCCTGCTTCAGGATGAGGACAAGAGAAAAATATTTGGAGCCAATGCGGCAAGGAAGGCCAGAGAGAAATGGGACTACCGGTCTCAGGCAAGGCAGCTGAAAGATTTTTATGAAAGGCTTATGCTCATGGGGAAAAGATAGTAGTCCCCGGGTCGTATGAACCCTCCATATCCGATCATCTTTTTTTCATCTCTTACCGTTCTTGCCTTTGAGGTCACCCTCGTACGGATATTCTCGATCAGGTTCTCTTATCATTTTGCGTCGCTGATCATAAGCATCGCCATGCTCGGTCTTGTACTGGGCGGCATCTTCGCGTATTTCAAAGGACAGAGGAGGAGAAGCACAGAAGCTCTTCTCCCATCCTCCCATTCTCCCATCCTCCCATTCTCCCATCCTCACATTCCCACGCTCTATGTTCTCATGCTCGCCCTCTCCTACCCCCTTACATTTATCATCTCCTCGACCGTTCCCTTCGACCATTACAGGGCGCTCTGGGAAGATGTGCAGATCATCTACCTGGTTTGTTTCATACTTTCTCTGTCTGTGCCGTTCTTTTTGTACGGCGTCATCATTTCATCGGTCCTTTTTCTTTTCTCTTCAAAGGCTAATAAGGTATATGCCGCGGACCTTGCCGGTGCGTCGTGCGGCATCGCGTGGGCCATGTTCTTGCTGAACCGTGCGGATATGGAGAAAATTCTCGTATCATGCGCGGCCATGCTTTCTGTTGTCCTGTTCTTCACGATCAGGAAAAAGATCATCAGGGCAGTTTGTTCGCTCCTGCCCCTGATCCTCTGCCTGCCTGTTCTGCTTGGAGTTGTTTCCCCTGCGATATCTCCCTATAAAGGCCTCATGCAGGCGCTGAAGGATGACGGTGCGCGCCATATTCAGACCATCAATACATCCCACGGGAGGCTCGACGTATTCTCGAACCCGAGGATGAGATCTGCCCCCGGGTTGTCCCTTGGATATGAAAGACCTGTGTCCGGAGGGCTCGGTGTTGCCGTTGACGGGGATATTACAGGTGTCCTTCTGAGCGAAAAGGAGATGAAGACCTATGAGTTCTTCAGGTTTGTCCCCTCTGCCCTGCCTTTTATGATAAAGGGGTCACCGGTTGTCCTTGTCGCAGGGCTGAAAGGAAGCGTTGATGTGCTCGCGCCGTATTACTTCGGTGCAAGGACGGTGTATAAGGCAGAGCAAAACCTGTCAGTGCTGAGGCTGCTTCATGATCATTATGAAAGGGGGAGCCTCCACAGGAGGGACCTCCATGGGATCTCCGGCAGGAAGTTGATAAAAGAACTTCCCGGAAAGACGGATATCATCTATCTATCGGAAACAGGTTTTTTCCCTGCCGGCGCATTCGGCCTTACCGAGAATTACGGCACGACCGTTGATGCCTTTCGATCTTACTTTGCCAATATGGACCCTGGCGGGATACTGTACTTCCAGGTATTTATATTGCCGCCGCCGCGATACGAGCTGCGGACCTTCAATAACATCATAGGCGCGCTCGACAGTTTTGCCTTAAGCGATCACGAAAGGCGGCTTGTCGTATTCAGGACCTGGGATACGATGAACTTTCTTGTAAAACCGTCAGGATTTACGGCGGATGAAGATGAAACAATAAAGGATTTTTTGACGGTCAATCAGTTCGACATTGTCTATCCATCCCTTGAAAGGAAAGCGCGATCCATAGAGGGCCTCCATTATGAAGAGATATTTAACGGTCTGGCGGATGCAAAGAAAAGGGAGGAGATCATCGGCGGCTATGCTTTTGATATCCGCCCCACAACAGATGACAGGCCCTTTTTCAATTATTTCATGAAGATCGGCAAGGTAAAAGAGATCTATGCGCTGTCCGGCGGGAAGTGGTCCTATTTCCTTCATGAAGGCATGATGCTGCCTTTCCTCGGCGTGCTCCTTGCGCTCGCCGCATCGGCGCTCTTTGCGGCAACCTTCCTGACAGCAAAGATACGGAACCGCAAAGCAGCTGTAAGTCTGCTCCCAGGGACATATTACTTTATCTTGATCGGTTTTGCGTTCATGTTCGTTGAGGTGTATTTCCTCCACACGCTGATGCTGCCGCTCGGATCGCCCGCAGCAGCCCTTTCCATTGTCCTGGTGACGCTGCTTTTGAGCGCCGGCGCCGGGAGCATAATGAGCGGCCTCATAGTAGAGAGGCGGCTGATGATCTTCATGTATCTCCTGCCGCTCCTCTCGGCATGCTGCGCCATCTTTTTTCAGAAGGTTGTGCTATGGCAATACAGCTTTATTGTTATTATCCCCATCGGGATATTCCTCGGGTTCTTCTTTCCTTTCGGGATACGAACATTGTTGAAGGAAAAACCTGCCGCGATACCCCTCGCCTATGCAGTGAACGGCGCCGCATCCGTCATCAGCCCTGTCCTTGCGTCCCTGATCGCGGCTGCATACGGGCTGAAAGTACTGCTCATCCTTGCGGCAGTGCTTTACACCGCGACGCTGGTAATGTGCCTGTTGAAACGGTCAAACACTTGAACCCGTGAGTCGTAAGGCGTCAGGCGTGAGGGGAAACTGCAGCAGAGAGCCGAGAGCGATGGGTGAAAAGCATAAACCTCGTAAGCCGTCAGGGGTTTAATCGCCTAACGCCTTACGACTTACGGCCTTCTTCGAACGACGACTCAGTTTATTATTTCTTCTGTGCCTGGCCTGTCATGGGCACGAACGCGACGCCGCCCAGCTCCCTTATGGGGAATTTACCCTTCTCTTTTCTGACAAGGGTGAGGGTCTGGTAGAAGACCGTGCTGCCGAGCGGGATGATGAGGCGCCCCCCTTCTTTCAACTGGGCAAGGAGCGGCGGCGGGATGTGGTTCGCAGAGGCAGTGACCATGATAACGTCGAACGGCGCATGCTCCGCCCACCCGAAGTAGCCGTCACCATGCTTTACGCGGACGTTTCCGTACCCCAAGCTCTTCAATCTGTCCTGCACGGCTTCATAGAGCCCCTTTTTGATCTCGATCGTAAAGACCTCGCTTGCGATCTCAGCGAGGACGGCGGCCTGGTAGCCTGACCCGGTGCCTATCTCGAGGACCCGTTCACCGCCCTTCAACGACACCGCTTCTGTCATGAGAGCAACAACATAGGGCTGTGATATTGTCTGGCCCTCGCCTATCGGCAGAGGGTGGTCGTTGTATGCCTTGTCCAACTGGTTCTTGTCCACAAAGAGGTGCCTTGGCACTTTAAGCATTGCGTCAAGCACCTTTCTGTCCCCGATCCCTCTGGATTCGATATCCTTTTTTACCATCTCCTGTCTGCGCGCGGTGAACGCATCGGCAGCATAGACAATACCGGTCAAGAAGATGCACACGATCGTCAGAGACAGAAACGCTCTGAATATTTGTTGAACCATATTAATAATCTACCATAGAAGAGAGACAAATAATATCCCTGCTTCTTAAGGAAACGTTCGGCGAGTAATACAGCAGAGGGCGGAGAGCTGAGGGCGAAGAGAGGATGCTCGTCGCTGGAAACTCGTCACCCGATGATCGATGATCGGTAATCGACGCTGACCGCTGATCGCCGGCATATTTGCATCTTTATTTATTCCCTCAAGTATTGTAGAGTTACACCAGCAACATAGAATCTGCACCGAGCTTGGATATTTATGAAGATAGGCATAGCGGTCTATAATTTTAATCCGAAAAAGGGCGGCGCAGAACGGTACGCATATGACCTTGCCACGATCCTGAGCCGGAGGGGACATGAGATCTTTCTCTTCTGCTCGATGGGGATAGAGGTGCCGGGGATAACTCTGGCGAGGTTCAACACAATGTCCTTTCCGCGCTGGCTCAGGAACCTCTCCTTCGCCCTGAAGCACAGGAAATATGTGAGGCTCTTTAACCTTGACGTGATGCTTGGCTTCGGCAACACGCTCGACGTTGATGTGTACCAGAGCCACGGCGGCGTCCAGCGCATCTGGATGGAGAGGGAGATCGCAAGCTACGATAATACGCGGGAGCGCTCGGTGAAGGCGTTCCTTCTGAAGAGAAGCATCAACCAGATGACGCAGCGATGGATCGAGGAATTCCCCATCAGGAGCAAGAGATATGCAAGGATCGTTGCCATCTCCGATATGGTGAAGGGGCACATGGCCGAACATTATAGACTGTCCGGCGAAAACATAGACGTTGTGTATAACGGCGTGGATACGGAGCGTTTCAGGCCGGCAGCAGCAATGCCCGAAGGTCCGGCAAGGATACTCTTCTCGGCAGGGAATTTCAGGCTCAAAGGTCTTTCCCCGCTCCTTTCTGCGCTCGGCGAGGTTGCAAAGGAGACAAAGGACTTCCGCCTCATTGTCATGGGCAGGGGAAGAAAGGCGCGGTACATGGAGATGATAGACGCATTGCACATAGCAGACAACGTGACCTTCCTCGGAGAATCATCAGCGCCCGAGGATGTTTACCGCAGCGCACATATCCTTGCCCATCCAACGTTCTATGACGCCTGCTCGCTGACAACGATGGAGTCCATGGCATCGGGACTTCCGACAATAACAACGAAATGGAACGGCGCTGCAACCCTCATCTCCGAACGCGATGGCTATGTCATTGACGAACCACGAAATGTTGCTGCTCTCGCGTCAGCGATAAGGAAGCTGCTTGACAGGGAACGGGTACGTGCAATGGGCAAAGCCGCCCGGGCGAAGCTCGAGAACTTCACCATCGAGAAGAATGCGGCAGCGATGGAAAGGATATGCAAAGAAGCCGCAGACTCAAAGCAAAAGTAATTCTAAGTCTGGATCACAAGCGATAACTCACAGCAAATCAGATGAATCAAATCAATGGCCTGTTGCCCAAATATCATATTCGCAGGAACACTGTTTCCCTCGCTGCTCAGCTGCGCGCAGTTACCCTCTGTCGATTCGGGATGCACTCAATCTGCAAACTCGCACTTCGTGCTCAGACAGTGCAGATTGTCCTTCGGAACGTTTTCCCTCATCGAGAGGGTGCCCAACTGTGCTCGAATTCGCGACTCGGGAAACGGTTCCCGGCGAACTGCATAGGAGCCGCAAAGTTCCTTCCTGCTCATTATAATGAAAAACCCGAGTTAAAAATACGTCTTTACGAACTTTGCGAGATAATCGATCCTGGACAGCTTGCCGGGATTCGTCCTGATCCCTTTTATATAGCACTCTCTGGCGAGCCTTTTCTCACCGGCCGCGTAGTACCTCCGGAAAAGTTCTATATACCGGTTGGAGAGGAGATCATTGCGGAGGTGGTCGAGGGCGCCCTTATAGTATGGATCGTCAATAATGGCCGTTACAAAGTCTATGCCCTGTCTTTTCAGCTGTTCCACATTATGACGAAGGCTGTCGGGATGGCTGAAGGTGATGGCCGTGGGCGTGGCAAGAAAATAACCCTTCCTGCGAAAGAAGACCTTGGTGAAATAGACGATGTCCTCACCATTTGATATGTGCGTCGGGAAAGAGAACGTCCTTGCGACGACGGTGCGCATGAGGACGGCACAGGTGGCAAAGGAGATGCGTCTGCAAAGAAGGTCTTCATATAATTTATCTGAAAAAAAGCTCTGCCCCGTTTCGTCATGGAGGTACGGCGTTTCATCTGAGGAGTGTTTTGAAAGGGTGGAGCTGATGACGAAGTCGACGTCCTTATTCTCTGCAAGGATACTGACCCGCATTTCGATGGAATCTGTCGTGAGCGCATCGTCTGCATCGAGAAAGGTGATAAAGCTGCCTCGCGCCTCCTCAAGCCCTTTGTTCCTCGCCGACGAGACGCCCTGGTTGGCCTGATGGATGTAACGGGTGCTGTCGCTAAACTTTTCAATGACAGCACGGGTATTGTCTGTTGAACCGTCGTCAACAACGATGATCTCGATGTTCCCGTATGTCTGCTGGAGGCATGACGTGATCGCTGTCGGCAGATAATTTGCATAGTTGTAGGTGGGGATGACGATCGATACGAGGGGGTTGTTGTCAGGTGCTTCCATACTATGCGCGGCCTGCGGTGCCTCTGATATTAATGCGGCCATACCCTGCAGCTTGTCAAGGATTTTGTTGGGATGTGGGCTGGTTTGTGCCGCTCGCATTCCCTGCGTTCATCTGGTTAATTAAGTTTATTGGGTTCACTCTCAGCTCTTAGCTCTCCGCTCTCTGCTGCCTTTCTCTTACAGACGGGGCTGCTTTTGCGATTGACTGACCAGGATTCTCCTGTTATATTAGGAAAATTTGTATGTTGCGGTATTCCAGTAAAGACGTCTGTAGAGGTATTTTGTGAATATCTTAGGCCTCCATATATTCGGACACGACACCGGCGGCGCCATCATATCGAAAGGCCGCATTTGGGCCATCGGCGAGGAGAGGCTCGACAGGAGAAAGCATTCGGGTTACTTCCCTCACCTCTCGGTGAGATACCTCCTTCGGGCTGCCGGGCTGGAGAGCATCAACGAGATCGACCTGATCGTGGGGGTCACCCGGTACAATAAGGAAGGAAAGAACGTTACGGTCAGCTCGATCAGGAACGAGCTTGGTTATACCGGCAGGATCCATACGGTCTCCCACCACGATGCCCATGCGGCGAGCGCATTCTGCGCATCGCCTTTCGATGAGGCCGCCATAATGGTCATTGACGGGCTGGGAAGCAAGTCCGTTGAGATCGAGACCGGCAAGGAGCTTCCCTTTTCGCTCCGGGGATTGACGGTCAAAGAACAGAAAGACCGTGAAGAGGTGCAGTCATTCTACAGGGCGCAGGGGAACGAGCTTACCCCGATACGGAAGGACTGTACTGTTCCGGGATACATGAACGGGCTGGGCCTCGTCTATATGGGGACATCGGTATTCTTGAATTTTGGTGATTTTGGATCAGGAAAGGTGATGGGACTTGCGCCCTACGGCGGCCAACCCGGCAAGACAGTGGAGCCGAAATTCTTCGATGTTGTGGACGGCGTTGCGCTCACGAAAAGTGAAAAGAACTTTGTGCGGCACAACGACCACTACCAGAGGCAGTTCTTTCCCGACCTGCCCCGCCGCGAGAACCAGAAGCTGCCCGACGACATTTATACCGAGATCGCCTATGCCGTACAGAAGGAGACCGAGGACGGGCTCATTGAGATAGCGAGACATCTCTACCGGATAAGCCCGAGCAGGAACCTCTGCTATGCGGGCGGCGTCGGTCTGAACAGCGTGGCAAACAAGAAGATACTCGATAATACGCCCTTTGAGAACATCTTTATCCAGCCCGGCGCATGCGACTCCGGCATAGCCCTCGGCTGCGCGCTCTACGGGGCGCACTTTGTCGAAAAAGAGGAGCCGGGGAGATACCGGTTCCGGAATGCGTACCTCGGCAGGGATTACAGCGAGGAAGAGATACTCGAAGCGCTGCATAATACGCCCAATATCCGGTTCGCAAAGGAAAAGGATGTTGTAAAAAGAGCTGCCGCGCTTTTGGCCGGGGGGAAGATACTCGGCTGGCTGGAGGGCGGGAGCGAGATCGGTCCCCGTGCGCTGGGACACAGGAGCATCGTCTGCGACCCGAGAAAGCCGGAGATGAAGGATATCCTGAACGCAAAGGTGAAGCACAGGGAAGGGTTCCGTCCATTCGCTCCCTCGGTCCTTCTTGAATATGCCTCCGAATATTTTGACCTCAGTTGCGACAGCCCCTATATGCTCCTCATTGCAGCAGTGAAAAGCGACAAGCAGAGAATAGTTCCTGCCATTACCCACGTTGACGGCACAGCACGGATCCAGACGGTGACGAAGAACGACAACGGCAGGTATTACGACCTCATCAAGGAGTTTTACAATATCACAGGTGTTCCGGTCATACTGAACACCTCTTTTAATATAGCCGGTGAACCTATTGTGGAGACACCGCAGGATGCCTTGAAATGTTTTATGTCCACAGAGATGGACTACCTGATCATTGAGGACTACTTTATTGAAGCTGCTGGCCCCAAGGAACTTGTCAAAGGACCTGTCGCCGATGAGAACAAGCTGAAGGCAGTTGATATCAGGGGCGGGGGTTTAAAGAGATGGCTTACGGGTTTTAAGAAGCGGTAGGCAGCGGGCAGGGCTGATTTCTCTTAAGAATCCTATGAAGAAGATCCTTTTTTTCACCCACAATATCTTCACAAAAGAGAACCCGCGGGGCTACAGGATCCAGCAATATTTTCCCTATCTGGAGCAAAGAGGCTTCACGGTCAAACTGCTGACGACGAAGGCCGGGCTTGCCACGGTGCTCAACGAGATCATGCAGTCGGATGTGACCTATGTCCAGAGGGTATTGCTCAACCCGTTCAAGCTGTCCCTCTTCAGAAAGCTCTCAAAAAAGATGGTCTACGATTTCGACGATGCGGTAATGTATGGAAGCCGTGGCGCAAGCGCAACACGGCAGAAAAGATTCGAAGGCATGGCAAGGTCCTGCGACGCCGTGTTGTGCGGCAACCATTTTCTTGCAGGTGAGGCAAAGAAATATAGATCGACAGATGTATATTATGTTCCCACAGTGGTCGATATTGACGAATATCCGGTAAAGCGGCATGAACCGCAAAGGCCCTTCGTCATCGGTTGGATAGGAAGCAGCGCGACATTGAGGTATCTCGGCGATATACGGGGATTACTGGAGCATTACGCTGATCAGGATGGCATGCAGTGCAAGATAGTCGCCGACAAACCCCTGGAGGGGATGAAAAAAGGGATGGTCTTTGAGCGGTGGGATTACAACACCGAGAAGCGATCCATCCTGAGCTTCGATATGGGGATCATGCCGGTCAAGGACGATATCTGGTCCAAGGGAAAGTGCGGTCTCAAGCTCATCCAGTATATGGCGGCAGGGCTTCCGTCCGTTACGCATCCCGTTGGTGTTGCGCAGGACATGATCGTAGACGGGTATAACGGTTTTTTGAGGAAGGACGCAGAAGGCTGGAAGGACGCCATCGATAGGCTTCAGAAGGATGTTGACCTGCGAAGGAGGATGGGGGCGGTCTCGAGGAAGATGGTGGAGGAAAGCTATTCCCTGCATATCTGGGGACCACGGGTCGCAGAGATCCTGGATGCCCTCGTAGGCTGATTAACGCGATGAAAGAACTCCGGATAAAAGACATGAGATGGTTTCTTGAAGACGAAGGGCTCTCAGACGTACTGGAACAGCTGCCGGAAGTATCTGACACGCGGAGGCATTATGTTACCGTGCCCTATAAGGACGGAAAGCTCTTTATAAAGACCTTTGTTGAGAAAGGGGCCCTTGGCGCGCTGAGGAACAGGACCATTCCCAGGGGTCGGAAGGAATACGAGACAGGGAAACGGCTGGCCTCGATCGCGATAAGGACGCCGGGGTGTCTTGGTTACGGGGTCGGCAGGAACCGCTCCTGCGTGATCCAGGATTGGATCGACGGAGAGGGCTTTGTCCATGTGTTCTTCCGGCATGGGTACCGGGAAAGACTGATCCCGGCGCTTGCAGAGCTTCTTAAGAGGTTGAAGGAGAAAGGCGTCTGTCATAACGACCTCCATCTCGACAATGTGCTTGTATCCGGAGATGAGCTGTATCTTATCGACCTCCACAAGACGAAGATGAAGGGCGCCTTTGGCGACAACGATGAACTTTCCAACCTGACCCACGCCCTTACCATGATCTATGAGGATCTCAGCGAGAAAGAGAAGGCGCACTTTTTTGAATTGTATGGAAACAAGGCGATACAGAAGGGCGTTGAAGGGGAGATAGAAAGGTTAAGAAAAAAGTGGATCGAGAACAAGAAGAGAAGGGCATTCCAGGAGACCTCCAAGATCGTACGCAGAGGAGAGCGCCTCTACATTGCGGGAATGGAAGGCCGCGGCAGAGGCGGCGCATTCGTTGAAACGATCAAAAGCGACAGGAAGGTAAAGGTCGAGCGATACAGCGACCACATCAGGAAGATATACAGAGGGAGAAGGCGCTTAGAGCGGGCGTGGAAGAACCATATCGTCCTCCTGTATCTTAATGCAGCGATCATCCCTCGGGCGTATTATGTGAAGCTGCCTTCGCTTTTCTCAGACGGCTTCATCGCAATGGAGGATCTCGGGAGCCAGGGGAGGGAGCTCGACAGGCATCTTGACGGCTTCTATGATGGCCTGGACATTGGCCGAAGGCGCAGATTCATTGATGCCTTCTCGGCGTTCATGAAAAGGGTCATCGCGCAGGGCATCATGCATAACGACATGAAGGGCTGCAACATCTTCGTGGTGAACAACGATCAATTTTTCTTTCTCGATGTTGAGGATATGGCTTTTGGCGATATAGATGAGGCAGTCTTGCTGAGGATGTTCGTGCAGTTAAATAATACGATACCGAAAAGGATCGCTGTCAGCGACAGGCTGAGGTTCTTCGCAAGACTGACCGGATCTCTGAACATTGACAGGAAGAGGGTCCTTAAAAAGGTCGTCGAAGAGTCCCTCAAGGGCGAGATAGTCTATGAAGGACTGACGGGACTGAAAGAAGAGAAGTGGTAAGGCTTGTTGCCCAAATCTTGTATTCGCAGGAACACTGTTTCGCTCAATGCTCCGCTGCGCTTTTTACCCACTTGATGGCTCGAAGTCGCGATTCGCGCAAAGCTCCTTCCTGCTCATTATGCAGTTTATTTAAGCAACAGCCCGTCTTACTTCGAACCCCGAACCGTGAACCGCTGCATAGGGGTCTAACCGCGTTCCCCTGCAAGTGTTGAGACCGCGTCGAAGATGTTTCCTTCTGCGTGCTTGGAGGCGCTGACCAGCCGGAAGGTCCCTACCGGCATGTCGCCTTCCTCCCACGAGATCCTCAGGCCCTGTTCTTCAAATCCCTTGATATTATTGCGTTTGTGGCCGAGCAGATGCGGGACGTCCCTCTTGTTGAGAATGACCGTTACCTTTCCCTTCATCGATGCACGTTCAACGGCTGTCTGGACGGCACAATAGAATCCGTGAGATTTTACCAGGTAGCCGAAGGCAGGATGATAATAGCCGGCCACGATCCTCTCTTTCAGGACCTCATTATCAGTGAGGCCCATCTTGACGACCTTTATATCAAGGCGAAGCGCATTGAGATAGATATAGAGCGCCCTTTCAAGTACCTCACTGGATCCGATGGGGATGAATTTCTTCTCTTCATAAAGGTCGCAAAGGGGGGTTCCTTTCAAAACGGCAAGAGGATAGATCCTTATATAATTGGGTTTGAGAAGGGCCATGTTCGCAACGGTCTCCCTGATGTCATCAAACGATTCATCCGGCAGGCCCACCATGAATTGGAGGGCGACTTGGAACCCTTTGCCCTTCAGGATATTAAAGGCCAGCAAGAGGTCTTCGGCGGTGTGCTTCCTGTTGAGGTTTCTGAGAATAGTATTGTTAAAAGAAGGTACCCCGAGCTCGACAACGGTCACGCGCTGTTCTTTGAGAATATCGATCAGATCTTCGTTGAGCGGTGCAGGTTTTGTGGAGATCCTGAAATTTGTTATCTTGTCCCGGTAATCATCAAAATGTCCGAACAATCGCTTGAGGCGATCAAGGCTTAAACCGAATATGTTCCCGCCGAAGAGGCCAACCTCATAGGCGCCTTCCTTCTGCTGAAGAGCTGTTTGTATCAAGCGTCGGATGTCAGCATCGTTTTGAGCAGTAATGTATCCCTGATCGCAGTAGATGCAGCGGTCATGACAGCCAAGATGGGTGAGAAATATCGGGACTATCATGATGACTACTGTTTCTGTTCTTCGCTCCGGAGCTGGTTCAGGAGAGCCCTTGCCGCGTTTTGTTCCGCCTCTTTTTTGCTTTTTCCTGTGCCCTTTGCGCGAAATTCTTTCCCGACGTGGACGGATACGGCAAAGCCTTCCTTTATTTTTCGTGTAAATTTATACTTTGGGAGAAGCCCCCATTGTTTCTGGGAGTATTCCTGGAGGATGTTTTTCGGGTTCTTCTCGGTCAGCTTTTCTTCATTGAAATAAGGAAGGAAGAACTCTTTTATTACCTTTGTTACCTTACGCATGCCGCCATCGAGGTAGATGGCGCCGATAAGTGATTCGAGCATGTTTGATAAGACCTTGGACTCTTCCGGCACGTTGTTTTCGCCGTTGCCGTAGGCCATATGTTTCCACAGATCTATCTTGTTTGCTATTTCCGTAAGGGTTTCCCGTTTAACGAGACTTGACCGGGCATTGCTGAGAAACCCCTCGTCTCTTTCCCGGTATCTTTTATAGAGGAGTATGCTGATCACGCTGTTCAGTATGGCATCACCGAGGTACTCGAGCTTTTCATTTTGCGATTGCCGGGATCCCTTTTTTTCATTGAACCAGGAGCTGTGGGTAATTGCTTCGTGGAGCAGGCCTTTGTTCTTGAATACGTAATGAACGGTTTTTTCTAAGGAGGTGGGATGCATAACGCGCAACTTGGAGTAGCGAGCAAAGAGCAGAGAGGGTGAAATTGTTTTTTCAAACTCTCCGCTCTATGCTCTTAGCTCCATACTATATCTTAAACGCCTCTTCTCTTCCTGAGTACTGTTTTCTCAATTTTGGTTTTTCTATCTTGCCCGTCGGGTTCCTTGGTACTTCTCCGAAGAAGACCTTCCTCGGCCTCTTGTATTTGGGGAGCCCTTCGCAGAATTTCAGGACATCTTCCTCGGTCAGTTTCTTGCCGGGCACAACGTCAACGATAACAGCGACGATCTCGCCGAGCCGCTCATCAGGCAGCCCGATCGCTGCAATGTCTTTTACATTCGGATTTGTGTGAAGGAAATCTTCGACCTCGACAGGGAAGACATTCTCGCCGCCGGTGATGATGACATCTTTCTTCCTGTCAACGAGCCAGATAAAGCCGTCCTCATCCTCCCGCGCCATGTCGCCGGTATAGAGCCACCCGTTTACCAGCGTCTTTGCCGTTGCTTCAGGATTTTTGTAGTATTCTCTCATAACCCCGTCGCCGCGGACAATAAGCTCTCCCGGTTCACCCTTCTTTACGTCCTTACCGTTCTCGTCAACTATGCGCGTTTCCCAGTTGAACCCGGGCCTGCCGATAGAGCCTATCTTGTGCTCGTTGCCGATGCCAAGGTGTACGCAGCCTGGACCGGTGGATTCGCTGAGCCCGTAGTTCGTGTCATACTGCATGTTGGGAAAGTATTTTTTCCAGTGCTTGATAAGCGCCGGCGGAACTGGCTGCGCCCCTATATGCATGAGCCGCCACTGATCAAGCTTGTAGTTGGAAAGCTTGAGCTCGCCGCTGTCGAGCTTCAGGAGTATATCCTGGGCCCATGGAACGAGCAGGAAGATATGAGTTCCCTTTTCTTCGCTGATCGCTTCAAGGGTCCATTCCGGTGAGACGCCTTTCAGGAGCACGCCTTTTGCTCCTACGATGAAACTCCCGAACCAGTGCATCTTTGCGCCCGTATGGTAGAGCGGCGGGATAAGGATGAACACGTCGTTCTTTCTCTGCCAGTGGTGGGCATTCTCTGTGATGCATGCAGACACCATGTTCTTGTGGGTCAGAAGGATCGGCTTTGGCTGACCTGTTGTGCCGGATGTAAAATAAAGGCCGCAGGGGTCAGCAAAGCTGATCTCTAGGTCAAGCGGTGTCGATTTGGCGGCATCAACAAGTTTCCTGAATGATTCCGAATAGGCAGGAATGTTCTGCCCCACGCAGATAAAGTGTTTCACTGTCGGGAGCTGGTCCTTTATTGCATCGATCCTTTTTGCGAACTCTTCGTCATACACGACGACCGTTGGCTCTGCCACGTCGCAGCAATATTTCACGTCTTCGGCAGTAAAACGGAAGTTAAGCGGCACCACCCAGGCGCCTGTCCGGACGATCCCGAAGTATGCGACGAGCCAGTCGATAGAATTCATCATAAAATGAATGATCTTATCGCCCTTTTTCACCCCTTTTGCTACAAGGACATTGGCAAATTGGTTTGCCTGATCGTCAAATTGTTTCCATGTAAACTCTACCCTTTTCTTTTCAGCAGGCACCCTCTCGACAAGCGCTACGTCATTCGGAAATCTGCGCGCATTTCTCGCAAGGACCTCGCCTATATGGACATATATGTCACCCATTGTTGCTCCCTCCTTAAGTTATCAGGTAATTTTAGTGTTGACAAATAACACTGTTCAATTTATCATGCTAAAAATCGTAAAGCAATATAAAAACACACAGGGGTAAAAGGAGGGTATTATGAATTTTGCAATGTTTTCGGGGCTAAATGCCAGCAAATTTCCCAAGAGAGAGTTCATTATCGAGAGCTATCCGTCGAAGAAGGCCCGGCGTAGCCTCACATGGGAAGAGTTCAACGACCAGGCGAACAAGGTCGCCAACTACCTGATGAAGGATTGTGGTGTCAAAAAAGGCGATATCGTCTGTCATCTTATGATGAACTCGATGGAATGGTACGCGAGCTACATAGGGGTGCTGAAAACAGGTGCGACCGTAACACCTCTTAACTTCCGTTTCGCAAGCGCAGATATCAAATACGCAGCGGACGTTACAAAATGCAAGGTCTTCATGTTCGGCGAGCAGTTCAACGCAAGGATGGAGCCGATCATGAAAGAGATGGATTACTGCAAGCACTTCATCTGTCTCGGCAACGCTATACCAGCAGGCGTAAAGTCCTACAACGAGATCCTTGAAAAAGGTGACAGGTCAGAGGTCTGCGTCGAAACGAACGACGACGATATGGCAGAGCTTATGTTCACATCAGGTACAACAGGCGCGCCGAAACCCGTTTCCCACACACACAAGACGCTCTTCTTTATCGGTATAGGCAACGCCCTAACCTATAATGAGGGCTATAACAGCGTGTATCTGGCGCCGCACCCGTACTATCACAGCGGCACGCTCTTCCTTTCCTTTCCGTGCTACATAGCGGCAGGAAAGGTATTGATGCCGATGGAGCTGCAGCCGGAATTCTATTTACAGTCAATCGCAGAGGAAAAATGCACCGGCGGCTGGAATACCGTCCCTACATGGTCGGACGTGATCAATGCCATCAAATCAGGCCAGGTAGACCTCAAAAAATATGATCTTTCCGCCCTTTCACATATAGAGATCGGCGCACAACCCGTTCCTTACATCCTCCTTGAGGATTCGAAGAAGATCTTCCCCAAGCTCCCGATAGCAAACATCTATGGCATTACAGAGGGCGGCGGCGGCGGACTCACGAACTGCTACGATGAAGACATCATGAAAAAACCCGGTTCCATTGGAAAGGCAACAGCTTTTATGGAGGCAAAGGTTGTTGACAGCGAAGGCAAAGAGCTTCCTCCCGGAGGGGTTGGTGAACTGCTCCTCAAGGGACCGCGGCTTATGAAAGAGTATGCCTTCAATCCTGAGATGACGGCAAAAACGATCAAAGACGGCTGGCTCTATACCGGGGACCTTGCGTACAAAGACGAGGAAGGCTTCATCTTTTTTGCCGACAGGGCAAAAGACCTCATTATCAGGGGCGGCGAGAACATCTTCCCGGCTGAGATAGAAGACGTCCTGAGGAAGCACCCCAAGATCCAGGACGTTGCCGTGCTCGGTTATCCTCACCCGAGGCTTGTGGAGATTGTTATGGCGATCATTCAGCCGAAGGAAGGGCAGACGATTACAGATGACGAGGTCATCAACTTCGTGAAAGAAAAAGGTATGGCCAAGTACAAATGGCCTGAGAAGATGGTGTACACCGCTATCCCGAGAAACCCGGCAGGAAAGATAGAGAAGCCGAAGCTGCGAGACATCTATGTAAAACCGGCTAAAGAGGCAATGGAAAAGGAATTCAAGAAACAGTCGTAATACACGCACCCAATTACGCGGAACACAAAACGCCCGCCACTCAGGCGGGCGTTTTCATGTTTTCGCTGATAGCCAATCATCAATCAACCCGCAACCACTAACAGCTCTTTTTTTCAGCTTTGTGCTGTATTTCTCGCGGAACGCCCATCTCATTAAGCGGAACGCATCACAGGTGTATCGCTGTAAGCCATGAACGATGAGCTTTTTTAGATATGTCTGAAGGCGCTCCTGACGGTCTCTTCCCTGACAGGTTTGGTCACGAGAGAAACAACAAAAAACACGATGAACGAGATCGGCAGGGCGATGATCTGAGAATCGATCATGTTCCAGGGGTGGCCTGCGAGAGAGTTCGACCTGAAGAAGAATCTGCATAGACCGAAAGCCTGCGACTCATGCTCGTGGAAAAAGAGCATCCAGAAAAGTGAAATGAAAAAACCGCTAAGTATGCTGGCCTTCGCCGCCGCCTTTGTTCCTTTCTTCCAGTAGAGCCCGAAGAAGTATGCTGGTATGAATGTAGCTCCGCAGAGGCTGAAGAAGAATGCTGTGGCAACGGCAATGACGCTTTCCGGCAGTATTAATCCTATGAAAAGCGTTGAGAAGATGCTGAACACGATCCCGACGCGCGTTACGATCGTGATCTCCGCAATGGATTTGCCCCTGAGGAGGGCCTGCTCGAAGATGTCCCTTGAGAGCGATGTGCCGAGGGCGTGGAACTGGCTGCTGTTGGCGCTCATGGCGGCGGACATGAGGGTGACGAGGAAGAGGGCGACGAACCATTGGGGATAGAAGCGGTCGATATAAAGCGGTATGATCTTATCGATGTTCCCCTGAACGGCCGTAATCGGCAGTTCGGTGTAAACGCTGTAGAAGACCACGTTGGTCAGCGCTCCGACCGCAAAGGCAATGCCCGTGGTAAGGAGAATAAAGATCGCGGTGAAGGGGACAGACCTGTTTATTTCCCTGTCTGATTTGAGGGTCATAAAACGTACATTCAATTGAGGCTGCCCTATAACGCCCACCCCGACACCCATTATCATCGTTGTAATGACATACCACCACAGGGGTGATGCTGCCGCCGGCATGGACGTGAATCCGCGGTGCCCCGCCTCCTTCAGATATTGCGGAATAAAAGGTGTCAGTTTCGTGAGGGCTTCGTGGGCGCTCACGATCCCGCCTGCTGCATGATATGTGTAGATGCCGATGGCGACCATGACAACAACCATAATAATGCCCTGGAACACCGATGTATAGAGGACGCCCTTTAAGCCGCCCCAGATGACATAACATGCAGTGATAAGGAGGAAGGCAAGATAGGCTGTTGAGAAGGGGATATTCAGGTAGACCTCAATAAAACGGGAGATGCCGATGAGGACCGCTGCCGCGTAAACAGGCATGAAGATAAGGATCACGAGGCCGGAGAATCCCTGTACGAACCTTGATCCATATCGCCTGCCGAGCAGTTCCGGAAAGGTGTGGGCATCGAGCGCCTTGCCCATCTTGCGGGTCCTCTTCCCAAAAACAACAAAGGCAATCCAGATGCCGATCATGATATTGAGAACGGTCAGCCAGGACAGGCTGAAGCCGTAAAGGGCGCTTACGCCGCCGAACCCGAT
Source organism: Deltaproteobacteria bacterium UBA7527 (assembly GCA_002478225.1). Lineage (GTDB taxonomy): Bacteria > Desulfobacterota > Syntrophorhabdia > Syntrophorhabdales > Syntrophorhabdaceae > UBA5609. The sequence goes on from DLMV01000005.1 coordinate 52,783, forward strand.
GATCGCAGATGTGCTTATGTATGTAGCGCCGTAACTTAATCCCATCGTTACGGGGTGGACCTGCCTGCCGGCGAGCATATAGTCGGATACGCTTGTGGTGCGACGGTATCCGAGGTAACTTAAATAAATTGTTATAATAAGATAGATAAGGGTAAATGTTATGAGATAGAACATGGTTTCAGGGAAGCTTCTCTATCAGGTCGATCTCTTCTTTTTCCCAGCGCACCTCTTCTCTGTAATCCCCATCCTTTTCACTTGATCCTTTGTGCCAGTTAATGACCCCGTAAATGATGCAGAAGAGAGCTGAGAAAAAGGCAAGGATAAACCCTGCAAAGATCCAAGCATCAGAAAATCCAAGCATGCTATTTCATTAGCACGGAGATTTTTTTATTGTCAAGGATAATATAAATTCTGGTTGACTTTGTGGGTATTATCGGATATTTTTTATACAACTGAATAAGGCTGACTTGATGGGTTCAGAAACGTACAGCGCGTTTCTGAAGGTGCTTTGAAAAAGGATGGTCGGGCCGCCACCAGAAGAAAATTCGGGTGGCGGTTTTTATTTTGTTATGACCCGGCGACAAAGATGGATAAAAGAACAGCTTTGGATAGCATGATATAGGGTATAGCAATATAATATGGGTTTTTAGTGAATCTAAAATCAAAAGGGAGGTAAATATGGCGAAACGATCAATGTATCTGTTTTTGGCGATCATGGTGCTCCAGGCAGTGTTCTTAGCAGGGATTGGCTTCGGATTCAACGCAGCAGACCTTCAGAAATTCAACAGTACTAACAAGTGCGAAAAGTGCGACCTGTCGAACGCGGACTTTGCTAATTTAGATATGTATGGCGCAAACCTGGCAGGCGCAAACCTGTCAGGCGCAAACCTTTCTGGTGCAAGCTTCAACGATGCAAACCTTAACGATGCAAACCTTAAAGGGGCAAACATTAAGGGGACAAATTTTGCCGGTGCGAAGCTGTCGAATACCATATGGGTTGACGGCAGGAAATGCAAATCAGGCTCAATGAGTGAATGTAAATAGTCGTTTGCGCGTGATCAAAATTATTGTGTTGTAAACCTCTCCCAGAGCTTATAACGCATCTTTCATAAAAAAAGGGACGCCACTCAGCAGGCGCCCCTTTTTTCTCTTATGCGGAGTTATTGTTAGTGTGTCTTCAGATAGTCGATGCAGAACTTCAGGGCCTCTTCGCCGGGAAGACCTTTTGCCTTCATGTTCTTGACATATTCGTCAAGGATCGGCTTCACCGCTGCTGCCCATCTGGCATCTTCTTCCTTGGAGAGGGCAATGATCTTGTTGCCCCTCTTCTTGGTGAACTCGTAGCCTTCTTTATCGATCTCGTCCCAGGTCTGACCCTGTTTGACTATCCATTCCTTGCTCACATCTTCCATGACCTTCTGCACATCGGGCGGCAGGGAGTTCCATTTTGCCTTGTTCATGACGACAAACATGCTTGCCGTATAGGCTGAACCGAAGTTCTGGGTCGTAGAGGAGACGACCTCGCCCCATTTCCAGCCCTGGAGGGCTTCAATGGGGGCCATTGCGCCTTCCGCAACGCCGGTACGAAGGGCGTCATAGGTCTCCGGCATAGTGGTGCCGACAGGCGCTGCACCTAAGGCCTGTACGATCTTTGCAGCGAGACCGGTTGCCCTGATCTTCTTGCCCTTCATGTCCTCGAGCTTCGCTATAGGGATCTTTGAATGGAGAATTCCCGGACCATGCGCATGGAGGAAGAGTACCTTTACTTCATCAAGCTCTTTTGGTTGGAATTTTGCATAGAATGCATTGACAAGACCTGTTGCCTGGACGCCATTCTTATAGCCCAGCGGAAGGTCAAAGACCTCGATGAGAGGGAACTTGCCTCTCGTATAAGCGAAGACGCTCTCTCCGATGTCAGCTATGCCTTTTACGACATTGTCATAAGTCTGTGCAGCCGGTGTCAGTGTGCCGCCTGCGAAGTAGGTGATCTTGACCTTACCTTGCGTCCTTTTTTCTACCTCTTTACACCATGCGTCAGCAAGGATGCTGTTCTTGTGCTGTGCCGGGAAGAAGTTCGAGAAGTTGAGCGTAATGACCTTCTGCTGCGCGCCGGCAAGATCCGGCATGGATATAAGGCAGATGGATACAACGAAGAACAAAAGAAAAAACTTTACCCCTGAATGTTTCATACACAACCCTCCTGGAATAATGAGATTTTAAACACTTTTATAGTAAACCTAAGCCCATTTGTCAACAGAATTACCAAAATATTCAAGAAAATAATATTACCATTCATCATAATGAACAACATTATAATATAATAAAATTTTTTGATAATTCCTGCGATATCGTAAGTTTCGTTAGGTCAATCTTTTTAATACATCGCCAATATGCTCATTCATCAATATTGAGGCGCCCCTTGCGTCACCATCTTTAATACAGGCAGTTATCTTTTTGTGGTAATCAAGGATGACGCGGTGATCCTCCAGGCTTAAACTGATCTTCTTGAATTCGTCGTTCAGGGCCATCGCTATGGCGTCGATCACAAGGCAGAGCAGCTGATTTTTTGAGGCCATCGCCACAGCCTGGTGCCAGTCAATGTTCACGATGATCGGAACCTTGTCCGCCTTTATTGGTTTTTCTCTAAGGGCATTCAGTGCCTCTAATTGTTTAATGTCTTCTTTGGTCCTTTTTGAGGCCGCAAGAGCTGCGATCCCAGGTTCGATGATCTCCCTTGTTTCCAGCAGTTCATGAAAACTGACCTTGTTCATCCTGATTATGTCATAGAGGGTGTCTGAGAATGAATGCATTGCCTTATCGGTCACATATGCACCGCCGAAGACGCCTGTTTTTATGACTATGAACCCAATTCGCTCCAAAGATTTCAGGGCCTCCCGCAGAGAGCCCCTGCTGACGTTGAACATTTTCAGAAGATATTTCTCTGACGGCAGCTTTTCTCCCGGTTTGTATACCCCGTCAATAATGCTCTTCTTTATCTGATGCACAACATTGTCAGAGAGCCCTCCTCTTTTGACCGTCTTAAAAACAGATCTTATTTTGCCATTCACCACAATTGCACCTCAAAAAAAGGATGAGACAACAAACCATGATAACAATTTTACGTCGTCTTATCAAGTACTTCTCTTCCCCGTCTAACAAGAGCGAACTATATTTAATCCTGCAATCTGCGTGTCGTCTTCAACTCCCTCCCACCTCCGAAACAGGCGGTGGTCGATGTCGAACTGATCAAGGATCTTTCCTACCGTGTGGTCGATGATGTCCTGAATGGTCTTCGGGGCATTATAGAATGCCGGGACTGGCGGAAGGATAACGCCCCCCAGATCGGCGACCCTGCCCATCATCTCAAGATGGCCTTTGTGAAGGGGAGTTTCTCTTACCATGAGAACGAGTTTTCTCCTTTCCTTCAGGGCAACGTCTGCTGCCCTCACGATGAGATTGTCGTTGTATGAATGGGCAACGCCCGACAGTGTCTTTATCGTACATGGGACTATCGCCATTCCATCCGTCTTAAAGGACCCGCTCGATATAGGGGCCGCCATATCCTTTATGTCATGTACCCGTCCGGCAAGCTTTTCCACGGCATTGACCTCAAGATCGCTTTCTATGCATATGTTCCTCTTGGCCTGTTCAGAGAGGATCAAATGGGTTTCCACATTCAGGTCCGCCAAGACCTTAAGGAGTCGTATCCCGTAAATGACGGCTGTCGCTCCTGTAATTCCTACCACGATCCTTTTCACGGTACCTCCTGTTTCACTTTTTATTGTTCTTTTACCCTCCGCAACTTGATGGTAAGCAGGTTGTAGCTGTCGGGGCAGTGAACAACTGCTTCGTCTGTTCCCCAGGGGTAGCTTCCATCAAATTGCATCACCTGAAGTGTCGGGAATATGGCATGATAGAGAAAGCCGCACATGCCCCCGGTGTTCCAGCAACTGACCTCGAACTGTTCCCCGACCTTGTGGCCTGCGTTACATTGTCCTTTCAGGCCTATGACCTCTGCCTTGATCTTTTTTCCTAAACCAGGATCTTTTGCCATTTGAGTACCTCCTAAGGAAATTGTTCAGGCGGCGGTTCCTGTTTTGTTTATCGCCACTTGTTTTGATAGAACTTTCTTACCGTAATTTATACGCAATACGGGGGCTATGCAACAGATGCCTATCAGGCTTGTGATAAGCTCAGGGTAAACAAGCAGGATCCCGCCTGCGAAAAGCAATAACTTCTCCCAGCGCGACAATGAGGTAAACAGCCAGCTTGATACAGCCGAGGAGAGGGCAAAAACGCCAAGGGAACAGGACGCGACCGTAATGGCGATCTTGACAATACTCCCCTCCAGCAGTATTGACTGCTCGTATATCATAACGTAGGGGATAATGAACCCTGCTACGGCATATTTGAATCCCGCAAAGCCTATCTTCACGGGATTATCTTCCGCTATTGCTGCCGTTGCGTAAGCGGCGACCGCAACAGGCGGGGTAACGGCCGAGATGCAGGCAAAGTAGACGAGGAACAGGTGGGCGGCTATTACCGGAATGCCGAGCGTGGCTATCGCCGGGCCGCAAAGCACGGCGGTCAGTATGTACACAACGGGAAGCGGCATGCCCATGCCCAGTATGAGCGAGGCGATCATGGTAAGAAAGAGCGCCAGGAATAAGCTTTGATGGGATATGGCGACCACTATGCTGGCAAATTTGCCGCCCAGCCCCGTCAGGACGATCGCGCCGACGACTATGCCAGCAGACGCACAGGACGTTGCAACCGATATAGATGTCTTGGCGGTTGACTCCAGTGCGCGGACAAGGCTGTCCAGGTTCATGCGGGTCGCCCTCCTGAAAAAGCTTGCGAGAAAGATCAAAAAGGAAGCGACAACGGCACACATGGCGGGCGCATATCCCATGATCAGGAGTATAATGAGGACGGCGATCGGGCCCATGTACTGCAAGCTTATTGGGATCGTTTTAATGAAGCTCGGCAGCTCATCCTTCCGGAACCCTACGATGCCTGTCTTGGACGCTTCAAAATAAACGATGAGAGAGCATGAAAAAAAATAGAGTATTGCAGGAAAGATGGCGGCCTTGCATATATCTATATATCGGGTCCCGGTCATCTCGGACATAAGGAAGGCTGCTGTTCCCATGACCGGGGGCATTAAGGCAGCTCCGGTGCACGATACGGCGGTGATCGCGCCGGAAAATATGGACGTAAACCCTGTCTTTTTCATCATGGGGATGCTGAAGGAGCCGACCGTTACCGCGCTTGCTGTCGGGCTGCCCGTCATCGTGCCGAAGAGAGCGGCTGAAAAATTTCCGATGTGCCCCGCAGCGCCTCTCAGGCGCCCCATCAATGACATTGATATATCAACGAAGAACTTCGCGGCGCCTGAGGCTTCGAGAAAAGCCCCGAAGAGCACAAACTGGATAACGAGTGTTGCCACGACCGCTATGGGAGTGCCGTGTATGCCGTCGAGCGTCAGGTACATCGATTCGATGACATCGCGGCCCGAGAACCCGCTGTGGCTGAACATACCGGGCAGGTAATTTCCAGAGTAGCAATATGCGAGAAAGAATACCGCGATGTAGACAAGGGGCATCCCGATCGTCCTGCGCGTTGATTCCAATACCAGTAAGATCGCCAGGGTGCCAAGTCCGTACTCGATTGTCGTCAACTCTCCCACCATTGTGGGACGCTCAGATATTACCTGGTAATTAGCGACGACATAGAATCCGACGACCAGCGACAAAAGCGCCAGGACGGCATCGAATATGGTGATCCTCTTCCCTTTCCCTTTGAATGGGACATAAAGGAAAGCGATGCACATGAACAGTGAAAGCGTAATTGCGTAATTTGCGAGGGGCCTGGTGAGGCCAAAGAAGCCAATGTACACATGGTACAGGGTAGCGAGAATCGCAATGGTCTTCGCCACCTTCTTCATAACCAAGTCAAATCTCATTATCCGCCTCCATTAAGGCTAATCCTTAAAACAGACCTTGTCTTTCATCAGCGGGCAGGCCCCGGGACGATGCCTCTTGGAGGTGCATAGCCCCGGGAGCCATGTATCATCCAGTTATTTCAGAACGCCGATCTCTTTATAGAACTTTATTGCACCCGGATGCAGAGGGACTCCCCCTGTAGACATCATGAAAGCGGGGGTTAGCCCTTTCAGGACCACGTGGACGCTGGAGAGGTAATCCCGTTTTTCGTAGATCGACTTGGTGATCTTATAGACAAGATCCTCGGGCAGGTCGGCCTTGCACGCGAGAATATTCCTGGCGGCTATCGTTGGAACGTCAGCGCTTAAAAATTTGTAGGCGCTGGCAGGGATCACCATCTTGCTTGTTCCGAATTCCTTGTTTAGCGCACTGATAGCCTTTTCGCTCAAAGGGAGTATGGTTATGTCGTGCGTACCCCCAAGTTCCACGAACTGGGTGGTCGGGACCGGACTGCAGCCGCTTAAAGAATCGAGGCTATCGCCCCGCATCAGGTTGATCGATTCCCCGTAGCTGTTGTAAAAGATCTTACCGCCCCAGCCTTGCAGCGCCTTATAGTCGAAACCGTACTGCTCGAATATCTTCTCACAGACTATTTCCATGAAATTGCCCTTCTTATTGGGCGAGTGGCGCAACTTGTATTGTTTTGCCTTTATATCCCCGAAGTCCTTGATCCCCGTCTTTTTAAGGACAACAAACTGGAAAGGTTCATCGAACAGGGCGGTGACGCCCCTGATGTTCTTCATCGGCGATTTATAAGGCTCTTTGCCGTTCAACGCGCTCATGGCTGTTGACGAGACACCTATCGCGAGATCGGACGATCCTTTTTCCAAACGAATGAAATTGGTCGAATCGGTGCCGGTGGTAGTTGATATTGAAGAGCCTGAAGGAAGGCTTCGCCTCAATGATTCGGCGACCCCTTCTGTTACGGCCGACCACGCTCCTCCCGCGGTCCCGCCGCTTATCACTATCTTTGTTGGTTTTTCTGCTGCGGTTGCCATAGACACTGCGAGAAGGCATACTAATAGAACAGAAAAGATTACCTTACCCATGTAAATACGATCTTTTTTCATTTCTTCCCCCTTCTTTTTATTTATATATTATTTGCCTTGTTCCTCAAACAGTTTTAAGAGATCATTCTTTGCCACTTTTCCGCGCTGATTCCGTGGTAATGCATCCAGGAAGATGATCTTTTTCGGTATCTTAAAATCGGGAAGCGTCTTCTTGCAATGGCCTATTATCTCGTCGGCGCTTGCCCCTGCTCCGGTCTTTGCCACGGCAAAACAGACGACCTCTTCCCCGTAGATGCTGTCAGGCACCCCCAGCGTTGCCGCTTCGCGGATCGCGGGATGCTCCATTACGCGGGACGTGATCTCCATGGGAGAGATATTGATGCCGCCCCGGATGATCAGGTCCTTCTTCCTGCCCGTGATATAGATATATCCTTCTTCGTCCTTGTAGCCCAGGTCGCCGGTGGGAAAGCCCTCCTCGGGGAACCGTTCGGTATTGCCGTTATCCTTCACATAACAAAGACCCATGGACCTGCCGCCCACAACCATCTCCCCAACCTCGCCGGGTGCGCACTCCGCACCCTGCTCGTTCAGGAACCTGATCTCCTTATACTTCATAGGAAGTCCGACCGAACCGATCTTGCGCCTGCCCGGAGGGTTTCCCGCCATCCACCCTGCCTCGCTCATTCCCATCATCTGCTGGATCGGGATCCCGTAAAGCTCCTCAAAGCGATGATGGCTTTCCACGCTCAGGGGGGCCGAACTGGAGGTTATATATTTCAGTGAAGGCACATCATTGCGCCCTAATCCAACCGGCTCGTTTATAAGCATGTTTATAATGGCGGGAACGCCTGACGAGATCGTGATACCGTGCGTTTTCAGCCAATCGGGAAAATGCCTGCGGGAGAACTTTTTGGCGAGACACAGAGTGGCCCCTTTGAGCATAGAGGAAAGCACGGTGAGAAGCTGCACTGATGCCCAGTTATAGGCCCGGTATTCAAGCACTTTATCCTGGCTTGTGATCCCTGTTCTATCAACGATCTCATCTGTCATATAGAAGAGGCCTTCCCTCGATATATGGATCCCTTTCGGGGTTTCAGTTGTGCCGGATGTATAAAGGATAACACAGACATCTTCTTTCTTGACGGCCTGTCCCTTGAATATCGGGTCGTACTTTTTAAGCTGTTTGAAGAAACTGTCGCCGTCCGGCCCGGTCCCATGCTCAGAGAATTTTATCCAATCCGACGATGCGCACTGAGTCGCATCAAGGTTCAGGTCCTCATCAAAGAAGATAATCTTTGGCTTGACCATATTGACAATACGGTAAAAATTGCTCTCGCTCTCCTCAAAAAAGATGGGATTTACGATCGCGCCATATTTCAATATCCCGAAATAGATAATAAGCGTTTCGATCGTATTCTTCCCTATGAGGCTCACCCTGTCGCCGGCAACAATCTTTTTTTTCTGCAGGAATCCGCTTATCCGGTTGCAGTAAGTGTTCATCTCGCCGAAGGTAACGCCCCTGCCTTGATCCAGACCTTCGATGTAGATCTTATTTGTAAGATCCTTGGCGTTGCGCTCGATTATTTGCACCCAATCTTGATAAACGTTTTGATCTTTCCCTTGTTCCAACGGAATGAACCCCCTTTCTCATAGTGGGGACCCCCGCACACGTTGTGCAGGGTCCCGCAATTCGTATATCTAAAAACCTGTCCTTGCGAAGAGTTTCGCGTATTCTGTCTGAGGCGCCTTCCCCTTTGCTATCTGCTCATCGGTAAACCATTTTGTCGGATCAACGGCCCCGATCGGGTATTTCGCCTTCTCGAAGGCATCTACGTATCTGAAAGGAACAGTGGCGTCGAGCGCGATGGCGCCTGAGAATCTGATATTGGTCTGGGTCCAGTCCTTCTCTCCCGCCGAACTTCTCTCTGCAGGCTGGAAGGTCTGTCCCGCGCCCCCCGGCGACACGATCATGATATCATCTTTGGCGTCGACGCGGGTCGCGATGGCCCACATGATGTCATCCATGCTGTAGATATCGATGTCGGGATCGACGGCGATGGCGATCCGGGCGCCGATAGAGCAGGAAAGGGCGGTGGAGAGGATGTTTTTGACGAACCCTTCGTCACGCTGTCTGCGCTTCTTGACCTGGAAGATCACGCCGCCCCAGTCGGGAATTGCCATGGGGATGTTGGTGTCCACGGTCAGTCCCGGGCAGACGCGTTCCGCCAGTTCGAGGAAGGTAGCGGTCCTCACCATGGTGTCGATGTTGTGGTCATCGTAGCTGTGCACGCAGAGCGGATAGTAGATGGGGCGGTCCTTCCGGTAGGTGATGCCGGTTACCACAAACTTATAGGTGCGGTATGCTTTGCCCATATACCCCGACCATTCTGGATGGAACGGGTAGACGCCCTGCTTTTGGTCGCGTTCTGCAAGCTCGCTCTCCCAGACCTTTTTCGTTGTGTCGAGGTATCCTTCGATCACATATTCGGCCTGAGCGATAGAATAGGCGTCGATGGTCTTTGCCTTGACGATATCGACGGGGAAACCCTGCACTGCCCCTGCGATCCCGAGCTCGTCGCATCCTGCCGGGAGGATCGTGTATACGAAACCGGCGCCGGCCATCAGGGTACAGGCTGGCGGGACCCCCATGTTGATGGTCAGAGGTATGGGCTCCTTGTGGTAGAACTTTGACGCGATCATATCGGTATGGGAACCGGGTGAGATCTGGAAGGTAGAGAAATCAGGCCCACGGAAGAACATCCTGTTGTAGCTTATGTGCGTGCCGCCCCAGAACCATTTCCCTGTGGCGAGCGTGTTCCCACCGCCCAAGGTCCTGCCCGGGTCAGACGGAGTGTGCTTGATCATGGGGACGATAGGCCAGACATCGATGTTCTTATCGATGACCACCTCCTGACAGGGCGCAGACTTTACCACCTTCGGCGGAAGGGGTTTGCGGATTGCATCGAGGATCCTGAACTTGAACGTTCTCTCGGTCCCCGCATCGAAAAGCTCGGCGATCAGGTTGCCGTCCCCGTACAGGTTGGTGAAAAGCCTCCCATTGGGATAGCCCTTGACCTTGTTGAACAGAATGGGGAGCCCTCCGTCGAAATGCTTCTGGAGACCTGTCATTTCCAGTTCCGGGTTGACCTCCACGTCTGTTTCCAGGAGTTTTCCCCTGGACCTCAGGTGATCGATGGTGGCCCTGAGGCTCGCTAAATAATTGTCAGCCATAATAACCTCCTCTTTGTTCATAAATTTTTGTTAGCAGAACAAACTAACAAACTGTTTAATAGTTTAATTATTAACAAATAACTTATTTCAATTTTATTGTCAAGAATTTTTTATGATTTTCTAAATAAATATGTAACATATCGTTTTAATTGATTATTATAGAGCATCAACGCCTATTGCCATACCTTATTTTGATCGTATGGGCACTCCGTTCGAACGGGCGTTGCTCCTGATAAAAACGTCTTTGCGAGTTGCGTGGTGGGGGTTAAGCCGGGTTATTGTTTGAAGAAGGACCAGCCATATTGTTCAGGCGGCGGCGATCTTTGCCCGTTTCCGCTCAATGCCGTCGAGTATCATCTTGCGGAGCCTTATTGATCTGGGCGTGATCTCCACGAGCTCGTCATCGTTGATGTAGGAGATGCATTCCTCGAGGCTCATATCGGTATAAGGCGTGAGGATCACCGCATCATCGGAGCCGGCAGCCCTCATGTTGGTCAGTTTCTTTCCCTTGGCAGGGTTGACGATGATGTCCGCGTCCCTGGAATGCTCACCGATGATCTGTCCTGCGTAGACCTTTTCTCCGGGTCCGAGGAAGAGCTTCCCTCTTTCCTGGAGGTTGAAAAGGGCATAGGCAACCGTTGTGCATTGGTCCATGGCAATGAGGACCCCCTTTGTCCTGTTCCTGATCTCTCCGGCATATTCGTCGAAGCCCAGGAATACGTAATTCATCACGCCCATTCCACGTGTTTCGGTGAGGAATTCGGAGCGGAAGCCGAGAAGCCCCCTGGTGGGTACCTTGTATCTGAGCCGTGCCATCCCGTTGTCCTGGTGCATCTCAAGAAGGATGCCTTTTCTGCCGCCTAAGTTTTCGATGACCCTGCCCATGTAGTTCTCATCTACATCGATCGTCAGCTCTTCATAGGGCTCGAGCCTTTTGCCGCCTTCTTCCCTGAATATTACCTGTGGCCTCGTGACCTGGAACTCGTAGCCTTCGCGCCTCATCTTTTCGATCAGGATAGACAGATGGAGCTCTCCTCTCCCCGAGACCTTGTATCCCTGCGCATCCTCAAGCTCCTCGACCAAAAGGGCCACGTCAGAGAGAGTTTCTCTGAAGAGCCTGTCCCTTAAATGCCTGGAGGTAACGAACCTGCCTTCCTTGCCGTAGAAGGGCGAATCGTTGGGCACGAAACTCATCGATACTGTAGGCGGGTCTATCTCAATGCCTTCAAGTGGTATGGGGTTTAATGGGTCAGTGAGGGTCTCGCCGATGGTGATCGACTCCATGCCGGCTACCGCCACTATTTCGCCAACACCCGCCTCTTCAGTTTCGATCTTCTCGTTCCCCCTGAATCGATAGATCTTCCGTATCCTGGCTGGACGGACCGTGGCGCCGGGCGCTGCAACGACAACCTCTTTGTCGATATGGAGCCTCCCGGAGGTGATCTTTCCTGTCGCAAGCCTGCCCAGAAAAGTGGAATAGCTGAGAGAGCTCACGAGCATCTGAAGCGGTCCGTCCTGGTCTCCAACGGGAGCAGGGATCGCCCCGATGATCATGTCAAAGAGCGGTATCATGGACCCTTCTTTTACGTTGTGATCGAGGGTGGCATATCCGTCCCTCGCGGAGGCATAGATGACCGGGAAATCAAGGATATGATCAGGCGCGCCAAGCCTTGCAAAGAGGTCAAAGACCTCGTCCACGACCCAGTCGCATCGTGCCGCTGGCTTGTCGATCTTGTTCACCACCACGATCACGGGGAGATCCAATGCAAGGGCCTTCTTCAGAACAAAATATGTCTGCGGCATGGGGCCTTCAGCCGCATCTACAAGGAGAAGCGCCCCGTCAGCCATCTTCAGGACGCGCTCTACCTGACCCCCGAAATCGGCATGGCCCGGGGTGTCGATGATATTGACAAGATGATCTTTATATATGAATGAGCCGTTCTTGGAGGCAATGGTAATGCCGCGCTCTTTCTCAAGGTCCATCGAGTCCATGAGGCGCTCCTCGACGACCTGGTTGTCGCGGAACAGCCCGCTCTGCCTGAACAGCTGGTCAACGAGCGTTGTCTTGCCGTGATCGACGTGTGCAATGATCGCAATATTTCTTATCCTGCTCTGTTCCATGCTCCCCTTTAAATGTGCCGATGATACAGCGATAGGGCTTGAAATTGCAGCAATTACATAACATGGAAAGGCTGAAAAATCAACAAAAAGAAAGAAGGGCAATAAGAAGTGAAAGATTATGTCCTTAGCTGTCGAGCAGCTCTCTCACCTTTTTGAGCAGTTCATCCGGCTTGAGAGGTTTCAGGATAAGATCGATGCCTTGTTCGGGTACGCCCTTTTCCTGGATGATATCATGGGTATAACCGCTCATGAAGAGGGCTTTCAGGGAGGGCTGCCGCTTCCTTAACGCTTCGAGCAGCTCTTTCCCGTTCATCTTCGGCATGATCACGTCAAGGATCGCCATATCCACGGCATGTTCAGAGAATAAGCGGATCGCCTGAAGGCCGTCTTCCGCTGCGATGACGGTATAGCCGTTCTCTCTCAAAACCATGCTGATAAGGCTTCGTACCGCTTCATTGTCTTCTGCTAAGAGGATCTTCTCGGTACCCCCTGGAGCAACGCCGGTACCCTTATCATCTTTCGCTTCAACGAGCTGCGTGATAAGCGGCAGGTAGATGAAGAACGAAGTGCCCTCGCTCGGCCTGCTTTTTACATTGATGTATCCGTCGTGCTGGTCAACGATCCCATACACCAAAGAAAGCCCGAGCCCGGTGCCCTTGCCCACCGCCTTGGTGGTGAAGAACGGCTCAAAGATCTTTGGCAGGACATGTTCATCTATCCCTGTCCCTGTATCGGATACCATGATCTGTGCGTATTCTCCTGGCCTTCCAAAGCCATTGGCGCTGACGAACTTGCTGTCCATAACAAAGCGGGAGGTATGTATTGAGATGGTGCCCCCCTTGGCATGGCGTCACGCGCATTGGTCACAAGGTTCATGATGATCTGATCGATCTGGTTCACATCCCCGAGAACGACCAGCCTTTCATGTACGAGATCGGTCTTAAGCTCAATGTCCTCTGTAAGGAGCCGCGTTAAGAGCTTCTGTATGTTCGCGATAGCATCATTGAGGGAAAAAGGCTTCATGGCGATCTGTTGTTTCCTGCTGAAGGCGAGGAGGCTTTGTGTGAGCTGAGAAGCCCTTTCTGACGAAGTAAGTATCTGGGCGACATAAGATGATAACGGGCTGTCCCGGTCTATCTTGAGCTGAAGAAGGCTTGCATATCCCATGATGGCGCTGAGGATGTTGTTGAAGTCGTGGGCAACCCCGCCTGCGAGGGTGCCCACGGCCTCCATCTTTTGCGCCTGTAATAGCTGGGACTCGAGCTGCTTTCTTTCCGTAATGTCCTGAAGCGTGCCGGCCACATAGGAACGACCGCCTTCAACGATGGGGGCGAGGCCGCGTACCTCTACCCACAGTTTTTTGCCTGTATCGGTGATTAGTTCTGTCTCAATGATGAACGTTTCTCCTGTTGCAAGGCAGTTGATGACGTGATCGCGGATAACAGGGATATACTGGGGGAGGAAGTATCTCAGCCCCTCTGCAAGCCCCGGTCTGTAATCCCTCGGCGCCCCGATGATCTCATATATGCCGTCCGTCCATTCAAGATAATCGGTATGGGGATTTGCCTTCCAGCCGCCGAGGCGGGCGATGGACTGGGTCTGCTTCAGGAACAGCTCGCTTGCCGTAAGCTCGCCCTCGGCCTTTTTGCGCTTGGTAATATCTTCATTGGTGCCTTCATAGAAGATGATCTTTCCGGAATCGTCCCTGACTGCCCGCGTTTTCGAAGATATCCAGATGATGGCGCCGTCCTTACGATATACCTGGTGTTCGAAGTTCTCGTCAATGTCATAGGCCTCCATTCTCTCCATGAAAGCCTTGCGGTCCTCCGGGTAGACATAAAATTGAGGCCCGAGGTCAGTGATGCTGTTTATCATCTCCTCGGGCGATGTGTACCCGCACATCTTCGCCATCGCAGGATTGACGCTTAAAAACCTGCCTTCCGGCGTGCTTTGAAAAAAACCTTCAACGGCGCTTTCAAAGATGTTCCGGTACTTCGCCTCCGATTCCTGCAGCGCCTGTTCTGCCTTTTTATGCTTGGTGATATCGCGGATCACTCCTTCCGTGCCGAGAAGATTCCCGGCATCGTCGTAATAAAAGTGGGTTGTAAATGATGCGTAGAAAGGCGTGCCGTCCTTTTTCTTCATCAGCCCTTCGAAGTCTTCCACCTTGCCGTGCAGACGGACCTCGTTGAGCAAACGTTCCCTGTCCTCAGTGTGCACCCATAAGCTGTCAAGGGGCAGGCCGATCATCTCCTCGATAGAGTCATAACCGAAAAGCCTTGCGCCTGACGGGCTTCCCATCAGCAGCCTTCCGTTCCTGTCCGACCGGTAAAAGACATCCTTAATATTATCGATCACGTTCCGGTACATCTGTTCGCTTTGCCTGAGCTCTTCACTGGCACGCTTGCGGCTGATCAGGCCCCACATTCCCTGCATGAGCAATGTCAACTGCCTAACGTCGGATTCGTCATATTCATTGGTCTTGTTGCCCACGCCGGCCACAACGGCTATCCTGTTGTCTTCGAATATCGGTACATTCATATGCCGGGTGAGCTTGACATGCCCTTCAGGATATCCCCTTTTCAATGGGTTCGGCGCGTTATAGTCATTGGTGATGACGGGGCGCCGCTGGCGTACCGCTTCTCCCCAGAGTCCTGTTTTGCGTACGGGATATATGATCGGCTTATCAGTGATGGCGCATTCACCCATTGCGATTATTGACCAGGAATACATGGTAAGCTCTGTTTCGTCTTTGTTCATAAAAGCGAGATATCCTACCTGACTCTTTGTCAGCCGCACTGCCTCCTCTAACGCGAAATCGGTGATCTCATGGATATCCGCGTTGATCATCTGATTTAATCTGAGGACTGCCTCGAGGCGTTCCTCGTTGAGCTTCAGCCCCTCCTCTGTCTTTTTGCGTTCGGTAATATCGATGATGGTACCACGAAACCCGACGATATTATCGTTTCGTAATATAGGAGAGCTATAGGCGATCACGGGGATCGTCGTGCCATCTTTGCGGACCATTGTATACTCATTGCCGTGAGTCGAGCTCCCCTGGGTCATTTGTTCTAAATGACGGCGTACCCTTGAATGCTCCTCCGGAGGGAATAAGGTAAAGATATCAAGGCCCCGGTGCACGTCTTCCTCGGTGATGCCCAGCATCCTCTCCGCTTCCTTATTGACGAATGTCAGGTGGCCCTCCGCATCGATCTCGTAGATGATCTGCGGGGTCAATTGGGCGATATCCCTGAATTTTTTTTCGCTTTCCCTTAATGCCTCTTCCGTATGTTTGAGGCGGCCGATGTCTGTCAGCAGAACGAGGAATGCCGGCGTGTCATCCCAGGAGATGGGGATGGAGCTCACCTGCATCCAGCGTATGCTGCCTCTCGTGTCTACAATGCGCATAGAATAATTATGAGGAGCGAGGTCGCCATCAAGCCGTTTGCTGTAATAATCCATTACAACAGGGAGGTCGTCCTTATAGATAAAATCGGTGAAAGATCTCAGTTGCAGCTCCTGCAGGGACAGAGAGGAGTCCTTGATCATCTTCGGATTTGCGTATACTATCTTGTCTTCCTGGATCACCATGATGTATTCATTTGTCCCTTCGACAAGGGCGCGGTATCGCTCTTCTGATGCCTTGAGCGCCCTTTCGATCTTCTTGTGTTCCGTGATATCGGTAACGATATGGATCACCTTTTCGATCCGCCCTTCCTTATTGAACATGGGGGTACAGGAAACAAGACACGCACCGCCCAGGACCTCCACCTCCATCTCTACGGTTTCAGGGCTGTTCGTTGTAAGCATTCGCTCGTGCGGGCATCCGGCAGGAGGCCCACACGAATGAGGATCGTGAAAGACCTCCCAGCACTTTTTGCCAAGAAGCTCTTTGTCGGTCTTGCCGATTTTTTCTTTTACGGTCCTGTTGGTTGCAACGATAGTATGTCTGACATCGATGATGGTCACCGGTTGTGCTATCGCCTGAAAGATATCTTCCCAATCAAGCATTGCCGCCATGAGGATCTTATCGGCCTTCGCTATGTTCGAAGCCGGTCCCTGATCCGTCCTTGCCCCCTCAAGGTGCTGCAATGCATGTTCGGTCAGTTGTGTCCTGGCGGCAGACAGAATATTCCAAAGAAAGACGGCGGTCTTTACGTTCTTCACGTGGGGCTTTATCGCAGCTTCGAGCGCCGACAGGGTCTCAAGCATCCGCTTGATCTGGTCCTGTGCGGCAGACCCTTTCAGCAGGCTCTTGACGTAACGCATGAAGCTGTTCTTTGTGCGGCCGGACAGATCGGAAAAGAGGGGATCAAGAAGCTCGCGTGCAATACGAAGCCTCTCTTTTTCCGGCAGCCCCTTATATGAATGGATGCTCCGGAGTTTTTCTTGAAGTTTGCCCTCGATGGTGCCCTGCAGCCGGATAAGAGGATCTGGCCCTTCCACGTTGTGCCCCCGAAGGCGTTATGTTCATTACATCGCGCAGCTTGTTATGATATTATCTAATCGTAACCGTACACCATATCCTCTTAATAGCTTCAAATGGATGTTCTGTCAATCGTTATGTGGGACATTTCCCGAACGGTTTTTTTGGGATGGACTGCACCCCTTGATGAG
>DLMV01000014.1:0-4647 GCA_002478225.1 Deltaproteobacteria bacterium UBA7527
TACAAGGCGTAAGTCGTAAGGGGTTTAAATCGCCTTACGCCTAACGACTTACGACTAACGAGGTCCTCTCTTCACATTTCACTTTTCACTACCCTATTATCCTTCTTCTCATCAGCCGGAACGGTAAAGGGATCAGGACGATGACGGCAACGCAGAGCCATATGATATCACCGATCACTCCGAAGATGTTGCCGGCGGCAAAGGACCTGCAGATGTTCGTGAGATGGAAAAGGGGCGTAAAATAAGCGATATGGGTCACGAACGGCGGCAAAGGGTCAAGCGGAAAGAAGATGCCCGAGAAGAGGAACATGGGCGTCATAAAAAGGGTATAATAATAGTTCAGGGAATCTATCCCCGGCACAATAGCGACACAGGTCATTGATATCTCCGCAAAGATAAGACCGCTCATGAAGAGCACCGGAAGGAGCATCGCCACCAAGGCCGATTCAACAAGACCAAAAAGGCTGATCGTCACAATGATAATGGTGCCGTATAAGACGCTTTTTGTCGCCGCCCACATCAGCTCGCCTGCCACAAGGTCATCAATGTTCACGGGGGTGGCAAGGATCGCGTCAAAGGTCTTTTGAAAGGTCATCCTTACGTAGGTACCATATGTAGATTCATACGTGGCCGCAAACATCGACGAAGAAGCGATGATGCCGGGCGCTATGAACTGGATATATGGTTTTCCGTGCACCTCCTTCACGAAGGCTCCAAGCCCGAAGCCAAGCGCGACAAGATAGAGGACAGGCTCGACAAAATTGAGGGCTATGCTCGACTTATACAGCTTCGAATAGACAGCAAAATGCCTTTGCCAGACCCGCATCGCCCGTTTAATCTTCAAGCGGCCTCCCGGTAAGCTTCAGATAGACCTCTTCAAGGTTCCCGCCGTGCTTTTCTTTCAGGCACGCAGGCGAACCGATAGTGATGATTTTGCCCTGGTCCATAATTGCTACCCTGTCGCAGAGCCTGTCAGCCTCCTCCATATAGTGCGTAGTAAGGATAAGCGTCGTACCACGCGCTTTCAGGTCATTCAATTTCCTCCACACCACCTGCCTCGTGTGCGGGTCAAGACCTGTTGTCGGTTCGTCAAGGATGAGAATCTCCGGGCTGTTTAACAACGCCCTCGCAAGAAGGAGGCTCCTTTTCATTCCCCCTGACAGGTTCTTTATGCTCGCATTCGTCTTTTCGCTCAGATCCACATAGGAAAGAAGCTCTGCGGCAACAGGCGCCGCCTTTTGTTTCGGTATATTAAAATACCTCGCATAGACAATCAGGTTCTCGATGACGGAGAGTTCGAGGTCAAGGTTCTCCTCCTGAGGCATCACGCCGAGCCGTGATTTTATAAGCGTCGGCTTGTCCTTTACATTGATGCCGAAGACCTTCACATCGCCCAATGTCGGCTCGATTAAGCAATAGAGCACCCGCATGACCGTTGTTTTGCCTGCGCCGTTGGGGCCGAGAAAACCGAAGCACTCGCCCTTCTTGATCTCAAAATCAACGGAGTCAACGGCCCGCAGCCCGTTAAAATCCTTCGTCAGCTTCTTTGCAACAACGATGTTCATGGAACGATAGCATAACATATAGAGCAGTATATCGTATATCGTAATGAAATCCGAAATCCTAAGCACGAAGCACTGAACAATATCAAAATCCAAATATGGAATGTTCAAAACAAGTGCATGCTTCTAACGTTTTGAATGTTGAACATTTGAATTTGTTTAGGATTTCGATATTAGGATTTCGGATTTGCTCTTGCTATGAGCTATGAGCTGTCTTTAACGTTTCAGCCGTACCGGTACTGAACGCCGTATTCCCCTCTCGGGTAGACCCACTCTATAGCGCCCTCCTGACAGGCAACCATGCAGGTGCCGCATTCAAGGCATCCGGCGAATTCCACGACGATCTCGTTGAGCTCTTCGTTGTATGAATAGAGATGGCCCGGGCACACGAAAAGGCAATGCTTCGCAGTGCATTGTTTCCTGCATACCTCGTGGCGAATGATAATATGGCTTTCCTTGTCCGTCTTAAAGGCATCAAGGGCAAGCTTCTCGTCGATCTTCATACCATGCACCTCAGATCTTCCTGATGTTGTATAGTTCTTTCAACCTCTTAAAGCTCAGCATGCCGGATCCTTTCAACTCCTTCCAGAGGGTCGCGCCGATCTTCTCTTTGGGCCCGTCCCCGAACCACATGATCTTTTCAAGAAAACCGGAGAAATTATCCGGATAGTAGCTGAAGAACGACTCATTATCAAGAAACTCCGGCATTTCCTCACAGGCAGCGAGATCCTTCAATACGAAGGTTTCCCGCAAGCGTTTTTCATAACCGGAAAGGGTCTGTGCTGTGAAATCGTCTGCCTCTTTTGCCGCAACAATTGTCTCTGCTGCGATGACCCCCGATGCGATGGCGAACTCCATGCCTCTCACCGTTACCCCCATGTTCAGTGCAAATCCCGCTGCGTCGCCGACGACAACGATGCCGTTGCCATAAACCTTAGAGATCCCTTTATAGCCGCCTTCCGGTATGATGTGGGCGGAATACTCGACGAGGTTCCCTCCTTCGAGGATCCTTTTGATCTCGTACTTTTCTTTAAAGGCATCCATCAGCGTATGCACTTCGATAGGAGGGACTTTTTTCATCAGTCCCTGTATCCCGGCGACAATGCCTACCGAAACAGTATCGCGATTGGTATAGAGGAACCCTCCCCCAAAGATGCCCTGCGTCACGTCGCCCAGAAAGAGCTGGGCGCAACCTTCATTGCTGTTGACATTAAATCTGTCGTTGATCTTCTCCTCGGGCAGTTCAATGACCTCTTTCATCCCTACAGCGTAATTCTTCGGGGTCATCTTCTGTTTCAATCCTGCCTTCTTCGCCATGAACGAGAGGACCCCGTCAGCGGCAACGACAACGTGGGCGGCGATCTCCTCGCTGCCTGCCCTGATGCCGGCTACGCAGTCGCCCTCCCACAAAAGGTCGTCAACCCTGTACCTCGGAATAACAAATACGCCTTTGCTCATCAGCTTTTCCGACAGCCATCTGTCAAAACGGGCGCGGAGAAGCGTGTAGCTGTGGTCTTCTCCCCTGAACCTCTCGCCGGTAAAATCAATATTGAGGGAGTTCCCTTTCCCGAGAAGGCTCCAGCGCTCTCTTACCACCTTTCTTTCGTAAGGGGCATCGTCCAGCATATCGCCGACCAATGATCTTATCGGCATGAGATAGAGCCGTCCGCCGGTCACGTTCTTGCTTCCGGCAAAATCTCCCCGCTCGACGACAATTACCTGCAGTCCCTTATCGGCGAGCCTGTAGGCGCAGGCAAGCCCTGCGAGACCCCCGCCTACGATGACAACGTCGATCTTGTCCATGTCAGATCTCTTCCTTTGTTCTTTTCAATGCCTCCCTCAGAACCGGGAGTACGGCGAAGGCATCATCGACTATCCCGTAATCGGCATAGTGAAAGATAGGGGCGTTGGGATCCTTATTGATCGCTACTATCACCTTGGAAGTATCCATCCCCATTGTATGATGTAGCGCGCCGGAGATCCCGCAGCCGATATACAGCTTTGGCGATACCGTCTTGCCGCTCTTTCCGACCTGGTCCTCGTATTCTCTCCATTTGCTGTCAACAACTGCACGGGACGCGCCTACCCTGCCGCCCATGATGCCGGCGATCTCTTCGAGGACCTGAAAATGTTCCGGCCCCTTCATGCCCCGGCCTCCGCATATGATGAAATCCGCTTCCTGCAGGTCGACCTTTTCCGAGACGTTTTTTTCTATGCCAACGATGTTCATCTTCGGGTCTTTTACGACCTCGAACTGCTCTTCTATGATCTCGCCGTTCAGTGACCCTTTTTCCACGCCGAATGAATTAGGCCGGAAGGTTATAAAGATCATCGAATCTTCGCTGCAGGTGATCCATGATATGATCTTTCCACCAAATAACGGTTTTTTTATCTTTACGCCGCTGTTGTGAAAATCTACGCCGACTGCATCTGACACCATGGCCCCGTTGAACCTTGCCGCAAGCCTTGGGAAGAAGTCCTTGCCTGTTATTGTGGAGCCGCCAAGTATGGCAAAGGGGGTGTATTTTTTAAGAAGACCTTCAAAAGCACTCGTATAGGCATCCCATCGGTAGTCTGCCAAGTTCTCGTTGTCTACAACAATGACCTTGTCCGAATAAGACTGTATCGTCGCGGCAACGTTTTTCACGTTATGCCCCATAAGAACCGCGCAAAGGGCAGAAGAAAAGCGGCCGGCGATCTCCTTCCCTTTTGACAGCAGCTCAAGGGACACCTTCCTGACCGCTCCTTCTTTCAATTCAACAAATACGAAAACATCTTTCGGCATATTCCCTCCTTCCTACAGAACCTTTGCGTCTTCTTTCAATGTCCTGATCAGGTTTTTTACTTTCTCTTCAGGAGTTTCGCCTTCAATGATCTTCACCGGCGGCCTCTCCTGCGGCGATTCGTAAGAAAGGATCATTACCTTTGAAGCGCCCGCTGCAACAGCCTCCTCAGGAACACCGAGCGACAAAGGATCGACGATGGGGATAGAGGCCTTCATGGCCTTCATGACGCCGGTGATCAACGGCACTCTCGGTTCGTTCAACCCTTTCTGGGCCGTGAACAAAGCAGGCAGTTTGACCTC
>DLMV01000014.1:4767-22642 GCA_002478225.1 Deltaproteobacteria bacterium UBA7527
GTTTGACCTCGCATATCCCGCGTCCTCCCTCTATCTCATTCTCGACCTTCACAGTATTTCCGTCAATGATCTCCATCTTGAGAATAGCGCTGACATGGGGTATCCCCAACAGCTCCGATGCCATAGCGCCCACATTTGCGCTCTCGTCATCAATGGCCTGTCTCCCGCAGAGGATCATATCAAACCCTTCCTTTTTGGCGAATGCAGCAAGCACCCTGGCGATGGCCAACGAATCATTGGCTGCGATCCTGCCGCCGTCGATCAAAAAGGCCCTGTCAGCGCCCATTGCTATGGCGGTCCTCAGCGCCTCGACCGCCTTCTGAGAGCCAATGGTGCACACTGTGATCTGGACATCTTTTTGTTTTTCTTTGATCCTCACCGCCTCTTCAACGGCAAACTCATCAAAAAAGTTCATATTGTACTTGTTCTCTATTTCCAGCGACCTTTGATCGCTCTTTATGATAACGCGCGCCTCTGTATCGGCCACCTGTTTGATAAAGATCAGGATATTCACGCTCTACCTCCTTCCTTGTTCTACTGTCATCAGGGTATAATACTAATTCGCTTTCATTGATATAACCTTATGTTGACTCCGTCGTCAACCTTTTCCTTAGGCTCGCAGCCTGTCCCGGCCTTACGGGATTATCCCTCCAAATAATACTGTGAAAGGTGAAAAGTGAAAACCTTATCCCTCGTTACTCGATGCTTGTCGCTGGTTTGGACCGGTATCCAGCGACGGGCATCGAGCGACCAGCATCTGATGTGCGACGATTATTACAATTTCCCAAGGATAGTTCTGCCAATAAAATCTTTCAGAACCTCCTGCGTACCCCCGCCATAGAGGAGAAACCTGGCATCCCTGAAATACCTCTGAGGGGTATATTCATGCGCAAAGGCATTCGCCCCGTAGATCCTCGTCACTTCATCGACGACCTTTACGCATACCTCTGTTGCATACATCTTTGCTTCAGCGGCCAACACCCTTGCATCCATACCGTTCTCGAGCAGCCATGCGCCATAATATACTAAAAGCCGCGCCGCATTCATCAGCGTATCCATATCTGCGAACTTCTCCCGGATCAGCTGGAAGTTGCCGATCGGCTGGCCGAATGCTATCCTTTTTTTCGCAAACTCCATACCTTCATAATAGGCGCCTTTTGCTATGCCCAGAGCCATTGCCCCTGTCATCAGCCGTACCTCGTCCAGTATATCGCTTACATAAAAAACACCTTTTCCAAGCTCCTCGCCAAGAAAATTCTCATAAGGAACCCATACGTTATCGAAGATGAGCTCGCCCGTTACCGTGCCTCTGCATCCAAGCTTGTGGAGGATCTGGCCGCTGGAGAAACCCGGCGTTCCTTTCTCAACAAGAAAGAAATTGAGGCCCTTTAATCCCTTTGAAGGGTCTGTTGTCGCAAGGACGGTGCAGAAATCACAAATGTGGCCGTTCGTTATCCACATCTTGGTACCGTTGATCCTCCATCCGTCTCCATCTCTTACCGCCGTGGTCCTCGTTGCGCCAAGGTCGGAACCGGATTGGTCCTCCGTAAAGCACATGGTGGCGATCTTTTCACCCCTCATGGCAGGGTACACGCAGCGTTCCTTGATCTCCTTGCTGCCAAATCTATAAAGGAAGTATGTGCCCATAAGGATATTCATAATAACGCTCTGAGCAAAACCGACAGAACCTCTGGCGATCTCTTCGTAAAAGATCATGCACATGATCTTATCGGCATTCAAACCGCCTATCTCTTCAGGATACCGCAAGCCCAGATAGCCGAGTTTTGTAAAATCTCTCCATAGCTCAATGGGGAACTCATCTTTCTCATCTATCTCCTGCGCCTTCGGCACAACCATTCTGTCTATCGTATCTGTTACCGTTTTCTTAAAAAATTCCTGTTCCTCGGTCAATCTGAAATCCATATTCTGTTCCTCCTTGGAGAACGTTTAAAGGAAATTTTTGTATACAATATTTGAATGGTCAATTTTTGTCAAGAAAAAATTCACCTTTTAATGACGCACTGTTCAGAATAACACCAAGAATTTCTGGGCTTTTTAAAAAGACAATTTTTTAGTAAAATCAGGGTTGGGAAAATCTATTATACCGAGCTGCATTCAAAAATGAAGCGAGGCGACGAGGAGGAGGCGACGGAGGCGTACACTTTAGTACGTCGAGCCACACCCACTAACGTGGGTACCCGGACGAAGTCAACGAAGCTACATGCATGAAGGCAGCTCGGTATTATATCTCCACAAAACACTTAAGCTGCTTCGACCTTGTCGGGTGCCGCAACTTTTTCAGCGCCTTTGCCTCTATCTGCCTGATCCTCTCCCGTGTTACATCGAAGACCTGGCCGACCTCTTCAAGCGTGTGATCATATTTTTCGCCGAGACCAAAGCGCATCCTCACTACCCTCTCTTCCCTCGGTGACAGGGTAGCAAGTATCGTATTTAAATGCTCTATCATATCATCGAATATTGCCGAATCCTGGGGCGTAAGTGTACCCTTATCCTCAATAAAATCAGCGAGATGAGTATCCTCATCGTCGTTGATCGGGGTTTCCAGCGAGATAGGTTCCTTGGTGATCCTCAAAACCTTCCTCACTTTGTCCGCTGGAAAACCGATGCGTTCTGCTATCTCATCGGGGAATGGTTCCCTCCCCAGTTCCTGAACAAGCCCCCTTGAGACCCTGATGATCTTGTTGATCGTCTCTATCATATGAACCGGGATCCGTATTGTTCTGGCTTGATCCGCTATCGCCCTTGTAATGGATTGCCGTATCCACCACGTCGCATAGGTGCTGAACTTATAGCCCCTTCTATATTCGAACCTGTCAACAGCTTTCATGAGACCGATATTTCCCTCCTGGATCAGGTCAAGAAGTGAGAGGCCTCTGTTCACATATCTTTTGGCGATGCTCACAACAAGCCTTAGGTTTGCCTTTACCAGTTCGTTCTTGGCGCCGGCAAAACCCATCTCAGCAATTCCAATATTTCTTATATTGCTTTTCAACTCCCGCGCGGTAATGCCTATCTCCTGTTCAAACTTTGCCTTCCTCGCATTCATCAACGCCAGATTTTTCTTTCTTTCCCGGCCTTTGAGCTTTTTGCACTTCTCGATATCATGTTCTATCTTCTGTATCCTCTCAAGGTAACGCTTCATTCTCTGTATGATCTTGTCAACAATCTTCCTGCTCAGATTGACCTCTGTAATGATCCTCTGAACCTCTTGCCGATACTTTTCCCTCGCTTTGGGACTGCCTTGCATTGATCTGGCATGGATATCTTTCAGCCTCTCCAGAAGCGCCACCACCCTTTCTTTCTGGAATTCAAGCTCGGTATCCATCTCTTCTTCGTCGTCGACTTCCATGGTAATATCTTTTGCCGTCGTCTTTGAGGCCTTGAGCGCTACAAGGGCGTTGAGAAGCTCTTTTACTGTTCCAGGAAAAGAAAGGATGATCTGCTTGATCTTCTCTTTCGATTCTTCCATCTTCTTGGCGATCTCCTTTTCCCCTTCCCGCGTCAGCAACGACATGCCCCCCATCTCTTTGATGTAGTGGCGTATCGGGTTGACCAGTTCATCGCCATATGTTTCGTCAAGCTCTTCGCTCAATACCTCTTCGACTTCGCTGTTTTCAATGGCGCCGATATTACCCTCGCCCTCGATGTCGAACAATTCGATATCATCCAGCAGATTTTCTGTCTTGTCGCTGCTTGAGATTAATACATAAAGCTCCTTATTCTCCGCTTGCTCATCATAAGGAAACAACCTCCTCACTTTCTCAGGCATGGTCACCTCACTATAAAAAATTATTTTTTATAACTGTTAGAACCTGCCTCTTCTTTTCGAGTAATTCCATAATCGCCCCCTCATCTCCCCTTTTCTCTGCTTCTGACAGCTGCTCGGTGATCCTTTTTGACTCTTCCCTGACGAACTGCTTTTTGAGATGCTTGAAATAATCAAGCAGCACCTTTTCCAGTTCATCATCGTTAAGCTCTGCCGTGTCAAACGCCGCGCTGAGAACAAATTCCTTCAGCTCCTCCTTCCCGAGGACCTCAATAAAGCTTTTCATCTCCAGCTGCTTTGTTTCGTTATAACTGTCCAGCATTTTTGTCAGTATCACTTTTACATCCTCATCCCTGATGTACTCTATCATCTCCTTTCCCTTCAAAAATTCCAGCAGGTCGGGATTATGAATAAAAGCGCTGACAATCTTTTTTCCTATGATATTCACCGGATCGGTCTCTCCGGAGGATTCGCCATCTTCTCTTTCCCGGTCATACTGAGCAAAATACGCCTCCTCAACACCTGTCAGCTCCGACAGCCTTTTAATGTAGAGTCTCTTCTTGACCCCGTCATTGATCATCTCTATGTAGGGCATAACAGCCTTGATCAGCGACTGTTTCCCTTCGAGGGTCTTTACCCCCTCCTTTTTCATGTGGTGATCAAAGTAATAATCAAGGATCGGCTTTTTTGTTTTAATAACGCTTCTTACTGCTTCAACACCTTCTTTCCGGATAAAACTATCGGGATCGTGCCCCCCGGGAAGAAGGACCATGGCGCCGTTGAGATCCATCTCTGCGAACATCCCGATAAGCCGCAATGCGCTTTTTATCCCGGCCTCATCACCGTCAAGCATGAGGGTAATATTATTTGTGTAATTCCTTAATTTCGAGACCTGCTGCTCTGTTACCGAAGTTCCTAACGTGGCAACGATATTCCTGACACCGTGCTTATAGAGGGAGATGAAATCAAAATACCCTTCCACGATGAAGACCTCATTCTGTTCGGCAATATGTTTTCTTGTTTTATCGATCCCGAACAACGCCGTCCTCTTCGAGAACACCGATGACTCCGGTGAATTGACGTACTTTGGCAAGCCTTCCTTCTCAAGGGTCCTTCCCCCAAACCCGATCACTTTTTTGTTCACGTCAAATATCGGAATCACCACCCGCCCTCTGAACATATCATAGAGGTCCCTGTCCTTCATCCGTACAATGCCGGTGCTCAGGTATACATCGTTGGGGATGCCGGAGTTTTTGAGGAAGGCCTTCAACCTGTTGCCTGACGGATCGCTATAACCGATCCTGAACTCATTTATTGTTTCCTCATCGATCCCTCTCCTGATGAGGTACTCGAGGGTTGATCTGGCATGCTTCAGGTTATCAAAGTAATATTCCGAAAGCCTCCCAAGGGCATCGAAATGGCTTGCCCTTCGCGGATCGCTTCTCCTCTGTATCTCTACGCCGTATTCCTTTGCCAGATTTTCCAGCGCCTCCTGAAAGCTTAGATTCTCATATTTCATGAGGAAGTTGATCGCATTCCCTCCTTCACGGCAACCAAAGCAATAATATATTTGCTTTTCAGTACTTACAGTGAATGATGGAGTTTTTTCCTTATGAAATGGACATAACCCAACGTAATCTTTACCAGCTTTCCTTAATTTTATATGCTGAGAGACGACATCAAGGATGTTAATTCGTGCGAGCAGCTCTTCTAAGGTGGTCTTCATAGCAACTCTACTATTGTAACACCTGTATTCTTTTCATCACCATGCACTTTCTTGCTGTAGCCGGTATCAGAGAGGTGGCTTCTTACGGCTTGCATAAGCCTCCCTGTTCCTATGCCATGGACTATCTTTACCGAAGACACACCCTGAACGATCGCCCGGTCCATGAAGGTGTCGAGCTCTCTCAGGGCCTCTTCGACCCTCATGCCTATAAGGTTTAGCTGCGGAACTTCTATCTTCTGGACATCAACCTGGATGGGGGTTTTAAGGGGAACTCTGCCTTCCGATGGTATCTTGTGGAGATAAACCTTCTTGATCTTTGTCCTGACGTTGCCTATCACTACCTCGCAGGAATCGCCTTCCCTGTCCTCATCGACGACATACCCGCTGCTTCCAAGGGTTTTTACTTTGACAAAATCCCCTACGGATATCTTTTCTTCTTCAGGAATCTCTTCCCTTAGAAACCTTTTTCTAAGGTTTTTCAATTTCCCCTTACTTCTTGTTATAGACGTTCTTTCTTTTTTTGCAACCTCTTTTTTTATTTCTTCTATCTCGATCTCGATCTCCGAGAGCAGGTTCCGGCATTTTTCCTCTACTTTTTGCATATATTCGTCTCTCTTCTCCTTTAGGAGCGAGAGTCGGTTCTTGAACTCCTCTTTCAATCCTGTCAGTCTCTTTCTTTCCTCAGCCATATTCTTTCTCTCAGTTTCAAGGGAGCTGACGAGGCTGTTCAGCATGTATTCCTGCTTGCCAAGGTATTCATAGCTCTTCTCAATGATCTTTGGCGGCACATCAATGTTCTTCGCCACATGTATGGCGTTGCTGTATCCCGCGGTTCCATAAAGGAGTTTGTAGAGCGGCTTAGAGTTGTCCATGTCAAAGGCAGTGGCAACGTTGATCGCAAAATCCCGCGTGTATCCGTACGCCTTCAAAAGATTAAGGTGGGTTGTCACAACCACCCTGCAGCCCTTTTCTATGAAGGCATCAATGACACCCATCGCTATGGCAGATGCCTCCTGCGGCTCAGTGGCCCCGCCGATCTCGTCGATAAGGACCAGCTCATTCCCGTCAGCATGGTTGTAAAGGTCCTTGATGGCATACATGTGCGCCGTAAAGCTGCTCAGTTCCATGGCGATGTCCTGTTCGTCGCCGATGATCGCGAAGATATTCGAGAAGAGAGGGATGACAGGCGTGCCCGATGCCGGTATGTACAAACCGCTCTTCGCCATTACCGACAAAAGGCCTATCGTCTTGAGCGCTGCGGTCTTTCCGCCGGCGTTCGGCCCGCTTATGATCATCACCTGCTTGCCGCTCTCCATCGTTATATCCACGGGCACTGTTTGGCTCTTTTTCGATATAGCGATAAAGGGGTTCACGGCGTTTCTGATCTCTATGCCACCCGTACTATCTGTCACCTCGGGCCGCGTGCAGCCGTACTCAATGGAGAAGAGCGCTATCGCATGATAGAAGTCCAACTCCTGTATCGCTGCAAGGTTTCCCTTGATGTCTTCAGCAGATTCCCTGACGGACTCCGTCAGGTTCCTCAGTATCCTCTTCTCCTCCTCTTTTTCTTCCTCAACGAGGATATTGATGCTGTTGTTCAGTTCCACGCACTCAACAGGCTCAACGAAAGATGTCTTCAGTGAATGGGAATAGTCATGGACTATACCTTTCAGCACCTCGTTGAAGTTAGGCTTCAGCGGTATTACGTACCTGTTGTTGCGAAGCGATATATAGAAATCCTGGATAATGGGACGCACAGGCTCTTTTTCCATGATCTTCTCGAGCTGTTTCCGGATCCTTTCACGGAGCATAAAAAGGTCCGAGCGGATCCTTGACAATTCATAGGATGCGCTGTCCTCTATATATCCCTCGATATTGATCGCCCTGGATATCTTCGTGCTGAGCGCTGTCAGACGCTTTATCCTTTCCAGGAGCTCTGATACGAAAGGCTTCTTGTTGTGTGTTCTCTTTAAAAACGAAAGGGTGTCATCGCAGACCCTGATAAATCCTGCCGTCAAAAGCAGTTCCTGGGCTTCCAAGACAGAGTCTTTGATAATGACCCTTTTCACGATATCCCCTATATCGGGGATGTCCGACAGGGGGACCTTGCCGTCCCATTTGATCACCTCGAGGAGGGCATCGATCTTTTCCTGCCTCCCGGTTATCTCAGCATGCGTTTTCAGCGGCCTTATACCGGCGACAAGATCATGAATAAAAGGCGTTGAAGAATATTGGACAATAATATTAAGGAGCTTTAAAAAATCGAGGTATGATAAGGTTTTATCAACCATAGATGGCTTCAACTATCTACTGTGAAGATAGTCTTTTAAGCACCATGGCGCTGAGCACTTTTCCGTCGATCCTCCCTGGATATTTTTCCATAAGGAACTTGATGACCTTCCCCATGTCTTTTTGTCCTTTCGCCTCCACCGCATTCACCGCTTCGTCTATGCCTGCCGTCATTTCCTCCTCGGTGAGCTGGGCAGGCAGGAACTCCTTAAGGATCTGCAGTTCCTTTTCTTCCTTCTCCACAAGGTCGAACCTCTGACCCTTTTTAAATCCTTCTATGGAATCGAGATGCTGTTTGATAGATGTTTTAACGATCGCGAAGAACTCGTCTTCTGATAAGGCCCTGATCTTTTCGACTTCTTTATTCTTGATGGCAGCCAAGAGCATCCGAAGAACGGATACTCTTATGCTGTCCTTTTGCTTTAATGCTTCTTTAAGTCCTTCCTCTACCTTCGACCTATGTTCCATCCCGGTTTAATAGAGGCCTTTGTCC
The DNA here is from genome assembly GCA_002478225.1 of Deltaproteobacteria bacterium UBA7527. GTDB lineage: Bacteria > Desulfobacterota > Syntrophorhabdia > Syntrophorhabdales > Syntrophorhabdaceae > UBA5609. The sequence continues at coordinate 13,063 of DLMV01000014.1, forward strand.
ATCGACCTTTTCATCTTCTTCAAGGCCCTTTTCTTGGCCGCCAGTATCTTCTTTTTTCTTTTGACGCTTGGTTTCTCGAAATGCTCTCTCTTCTTTATCTCAGACAGTATACCTGTCTTTTCGCACTGCTTTTTAAACCTTTTTAACGCACTCTCAAAGGATTCGCCTTCTCTTACGATAACTGCTGTCATTCATCTTTCCCTCCCTCCTTATGCAAGGCTCTGCATTATTTGCTTTATTTAAACCATAAATTTAAACCCAAAGGACAACCTGAAGTCAATACATTTATCACCTATCTATATGTAACAAATCGGATATATCAGAAAAAAGCCCGTTCAACGTTAAGGCACAACAGGCCTTGTCGCGGCTGTCAGCTTGAAAATGGATTTCTCAGGATGATCGTGCTTTCCCTTTCAGGGCCCGTTGAGATGACGTCGATGGGAGCGCCGGTCAGCTCTTCGATCCTCTTTAGGTATATCTTTGCGTTCGCTGGAAGCGCTTCATATTCCTTGATGCCTCGTATTGACTGGTTCCATCCGTCGAGCTGTTCATACTGCGGTTCGCACCGGTAGTAGTCCCGGATATCCATGGGCGGCTGTGAATAATATCGTTTGCCGATCTTGTATTCTACACAGATATTGAGCTTCTCGAATGTATCAAGGACATCAAGCTTCATAAGGGCCGATCCTGTGACGCCGTTCAGCTTCACCGCCCTCTTTACGATCACCGCGTCAAACCATCCGCATCTCCTTGGTCGCCCGGTCGTTGCACCGTATTCATCGCCTATCGTGCGCATCAGTTCGCCTTCTGGACCTGTCAGCTCTGTCGGAAAGGGCCCCTCGCCGACTCTTGTCGTATACGCCTTGGTGATCCCGACAATCCGATCTATGCCCGTAGGAGGAAAACCTGAGCCGCAGGATATGTTCCCGGACATCGTATTTGAAGATGTCACATAGGGATAGGTTCCGTGGTCAACATCCAGGTATGTCCCCTGGGCGCCTTCAAAAAGTATAGCCTTCTTTCTGTCCAGGCATTTGTGGAGGAACGAAACGGTATCGGTCGTATATTTCCGCAGGAGTTTCCTGTATTGGCTGAAATCCCTGATGACCTGCCTCGGCTTATAACCTTCATCCTTGTAATATTTTTTTATAATGTAATTTTTGATCTCCAGGTTCTGCTTGACCTTCTCGGCAAAAACCTTTTTGTCAAGCAGGTCGATGACCCTGATCCCCAGTCTGCTTGATTTGTCCTCGTATGCAGGGCCAATCCCTCTTCCAGTCGTCCCGATCTTCTTTGCGCCCTTTGACTCTTTCAAAACATCGAGCTTTTTGTGGTAAGGCATGATCACGTGGGCAAGACCGCTTATTAAAAGCTTCTTGTCGTTCTTAATAAAGCCAAGCTTTTTGAGTTCCGCGAGCTCTTGTTCAAGCACTGCCGGATCAAGCACTACACCATTCCCGATTACACAGTATTTGTCCTCATGAAGTATGCCTGACGGGATAAGGTGGAGAATGACCTTCTGTCCACTGGCAACGATAGTATGACCGGCATTGGGACCGCCCTGGAACCGTACGATCACGTCCGCATAATCGCTCAGATAGTCAATGACCTTCCCTTTCCCTTCGTCGCCCCACTGAAGTCCGATAACCCCTACATTTGCCATGACCCATCTCCTCTGTGCTTTATTGCGCGCCGCAAAACAACTTAATATACCTCGCCGGTTAAAATCAAGAAGAATAGAACTACAGCTCATGGCTCATAGCTCATAGCAGAAGCAAACACAAAATTCTAAGCACCAAATCCTAAACAATATCTAAATCCAAATATCAAATGTTCCAAACAAGTGCATGCTTTTCACGTTTTGAATTTGGAACATTCGAATTTGTTTAGTGCTTCGATATTCGGATTTAGGATTTTCTGCAAGGATATTATGGTTGAAAATCACCTGCCAATATGACACAATCAGGAATAGCATAGCAATGGAGGATACGGGGCGATGATCAGAGGCCTTATATGGTTCTATATCTTTGGCGGCGTATTTTCTTCTGCAATATTCCTGAGGGAACACCAGGACTTTGCGAACCTTATGACCGGCATCCTCCTGCTTGTGTCCGCCCTCGTTGTATACAACAAACGCAATGAGATTGAAAAGTGGGTCAGCGGTAGGGACAAAAAAGATTAATGTGAGGATTTCTCCTTTATAACCTTTTCGTGAAGCCATATTTTGATAAGGGCGCCTCGATAAACACCTATCGTTTCACGAATTGCGTCAATATCCCGCACAAGAGATTCTGCAATATCCAGCGTTATGCGTATCTTTTTGCTCGAACGGGGACAGGAAGGTGACATTCTTAAGAAATTAAATAACTTTCGTAAAGGTCGGGAGAAGGGTTGCTCAAAATATTACCCATTTTGCGCTATGCACGAAATGGGTAATATAGCAAAGCGAAAAGAAGGGACGGGATCGTAAAAAGAAAGGCCAACAAGTCACGATATCCAAATATGTTCCCTACTGTCCTGTCATCTGTTTCAGTATCCGCTCCAGGTTCTTGAGCTGCTCCCCGTAGCCTGCCCAGTCGCCCTGTCTTTGAAGCGTCCTTGCCCTTTCAAATATCTGCGCCGCCTCTTTTGCGAGATCCTGTATAGAGGCCTTTTTCGCCGTTGCCGGCGCCCCTGCCGCAGCCGGAGCTGCTTTCCTGCCGCCGAACAGCGCCGCCAGCGCCTGTTCGAGGTTCTCCTCCATCACCACGTCGTTCTCATATGCCACGATAACCCTCCGGAGCTCGGGCAACCCTCCCTTGTCCTCCGCGGCCAGATAGAGGGGCTGGATATAGAGGAGGGATCTTTCAATGGGGATGATGAGGAGCTTGCCGCGGATCACCTGGGAGCCGCGCTGGCCCCATAGCGTGAGCTGCTGCGAGATGTACGAATCCTGGTCAATCCTCGCATCGATCTGCCGCGGTCCGAAGACAAGCCGGTCCCTCGGAAAAGTGAAGACAAGCAGCTTACCATAATTGGGCTCATCGCAGCGGGCAGCGAACCACGCTGCGAGGTTGTCCCTCTTGGCCGGGGTATAGGGAACGAGGAGGACGAATTCCTCTTTCTGCTCGCCCGGGAGCTTCATGATCATGTGGTTCGCGCTCATTGTCTTCTCATTATGGACAGGGACCTCCCAGAGGTCTTCCTTGTTGTAAAATACCTTCGGATCGTTCATATGGAACGTGGCATACATGGCCGTCTGGACATTGAAGAAATCTCTCGGATACCTGATATGCCTCTTGAGATCGTCGGGCATCTCCCCGATGGGCCTGAAAGCGCCCGGAAAGATGGCGCCGTATACCTGTATGATCGCGTCCGCGGGGTCGCTGACGTAGAAGCTCACCTTGCCGTTGTATGCATCGATGACGACCTTCACCGAATTTCTCATGTAGTTTACCCTGTTCTTCAGCGGCTTCGAATAAGGCAGGCGCGTCGAAACGGTATACGCATCGATCATCCAGTATATCTTGCCGTTGTCAGAGACCACCACATAGGCATCCGAATCAAGGAGCAGAAAGGGCGCAATGCTGCGCACCCTCTGGACAACGTTCCTGTTATAGATGATCCTGCTCTCCGGTGTGATCTCTGAGGAAAGGATGATCTTCGCGGTACGGAAATAGGAGGCAAAGACCGCCCGCTTGAAGAGGGAATCGAGGCGGACGCCGCCGGAGCCCTTATACGAGGTATAGATGTTCCCTTCCGATGTAGGGTAGCTGAATTCGGGGACCTTCGTGTTCACGATGACGTAGTCGCTCGTAAGCTCGCCGAAGTATATCTCCGGCGTAGTTATCTTTACGCCTGCGGCCGAAGAAGGCGGAATATCCTTTATAATGAACTCAGGCAGGCCCTCCCTTGAGATCCTGCTTACAGGCCCCATGACAAGGCCATTGCCGTGCGTAAAGACGAACTTCTCATTGATCCATGACTTGCTTGGGAGATCGTTATACGAAAGCTCTCTGGCGGAGAGCATCACCTGACGGTACTGCCCGTTTATGGTGTACCGGTCGCTGTCGATATCGTTGAACCGGTAGTAGGTCCTGATCTGCTGGAGCTGGCTGTACGTCTTAAGGAGCGGCGATTCATCCCAGAGCCGTATGTTCTTTATTGTCGTGTCGTTCTTCTGTATATCTTTCGCCGTAAGATTAAAGGACACGTCAAAGGGCACCATCTGTACGTTCTGGAGGTTATAGCCGTATTTCGTCAACGCGATATGATGCTTGATGAACGGCTCTTCCAGCGCCTGTTCGTTCGGCGCCACCTTGAAGTTCTGGAGAAGACCCGGATAGATCGCCACCCCGAGGATATACACCGCGATAAGGCCGATCACCGGGTAGATGGCGATGCGCCACCTTTCCTTCAGGAAAGCATACCCAACCATCATGCCCCCGATGACCGTCAGGGGGATCAGCAGTCCCAGCGTAATGAGCCGCGCGTTCACATCGGCGTATCCGGCGCCTGTGATCACGGTATGGACGGAATAGAGCGTTTCAAATCTATCGAGATAAAATCCAAAGGCCAGCTTTATGAAGAACAGAACAATGAGGAGCGTCAAATGCTCCTTAGCGCGTTTCACGAAAGAGACCCTGTTGCCGAGCATAAGGAAGCCGCCGCGGGCAGCGTATCCCGCGGCCACGGCAAGGATCGTGATGAAAAGGAGAAAGCCCGCATAACCGTTGAGCGATCCATACAGCGGAAGCTTAAAAAGGTAGAAGCTGAGGTCCCTGCCGAATATCGGGTCAACTGTTCCTGTATTGACGCTATTGAGAAAGACCAGCGTCTGCGCCCAGAGGCCGCTCCCCCAGAGGCCGCTTAACACGCCGCCGAAGATAGCGGCAAACCAACCGAGTACTGTAAATGTTTTATTAAATTTACCGGGATCAAAGGGTATTCTGATCTGGCCCATGAACAGTATGTCGATGGCCGGCACCTTGACGGCGGATGCGACAAAGATATTGGCGGCGAAAAAGAAAAAGAAGATCAGGCCAAAGGCAAGGCCTGTCAGCACCTCGGCGGACAGAACCTTCGTGAACATCGCTTCGTATGCAACTTCGCGAAAAAAGACCCAGTCCACGTATAGCCCGACCAGTCTGGACGCAGAGAACAGAAAGATGACGATAAGCGCCAGCAAGAGCAGCCTGCCGAACCTGAATGTCACATTACACCCCCTTTTGAGAATATGACGAAGAGTATACCAGATATTGCCCTAATTTGGCATTCCCTTCTTACCGCGCGATCCTCGCTCCTTTCCACGCATAGGTTCCGGGTGATCGGCCTCCGGCGATGGTAGCCGTTCCTGCCATGGAATCTCCCCTCACAATGCCTTCCAGGTTCATCTGAAACCGTCGGCCTGCGATCGTATCCTCTACTTTCATTGTGATCTCCTCGCCGTAGAGCCTGGCATCGCGCAGCTCGAACTCCTTCTCTTCGTCTTTGATCGTTCCTGTCGCCATCTGATAACGCTGACGCAGGGAAAGCGTATATTCCTTCGTCTCCTTTTCGTTCCTGAAGGTGACCCTCCATTCTCCTTGTGCATTTGCAGGGATGATCCACAAATACACCCATGTATCGAAGGCGGCAAGCGCCATGTCCGGCTTCCAATCCTCAGCGCCAAACCTGTGAGCGACAACCCTTACGCCGGGCTTCAGTTCCCGGAAGAATTTTGGAGTAAGCTGCTTGTTCAGCTCGGGCAGCAGATAGAGCGCAATGACCGAGGCCTCGCGGATATCTACGGTAAAGATATCTTCTTTGATGAACCTTACCCTTCCCCCAACTCCGGCCTTCCTCGCATTCTCTATGCTCTCGGCAACAAGTTCCGGGTCGAGCTCAACCCCGACACCCCGAGCGCCGAAGTCCCTTGCCGCCGCGATCACGATGCGGCCGTCTCCTGAGCCGAGGTCGTAGACGATGTCATCCTTTGTGACGCCGGCGAGCTTCAGCATCTCCCTGACCACCTTGTGCGGCGTGGTGGCAAAGACAACGTCGGGCTCTACCTTCTTGCCGGGCTTCAGGTCGCACGCCGCAATACCTGGCAGCACAAGGAACATACAAATAATGCGGATGACCATCTTTGTTATCATGTCACCTCTCCTGAGCGTTGTGATATTTTGAGATCAGAAGAAACGGGAGGCCTCCACACAGAACCGCCATGCCTGCCAATGCGCCTATGCCCGTATACTGAATGCTCGATATGAGCATGAACAAACACACGCAGCAGAACAATATGGGCGTCGCAGGGTACAGGGGAACGCGGAACGGGCGTGCTGCTTTCGGGTCCTTTAACCGCAGGACGATGAGCGATTGCGTTGTCAGAAAAAAGAAGAACCAGAATACCGGCGCAGTAAACTCCACCATGGTCACGAAGCCTCTCATCGTCAGCGTGCCGAAGAGGACGAGAAGGAGAGAGATGATGCCCTGTACAACAAGGGCATGCACCGGAGTTGCGGCGTCCTGGTACCACCATCCGAGAAAACGGAACAGCGCGAACTCCTTCCCAAGCGCGTAGTTCGTGCGCGAGCCCGTGATGATCACGCCGTTCATCGAGCTCAGCGCAGATACAGCCACAATGAGGCTGATGAGGGCCGCCCCTCCTGATCCCGTTATCCTGGCCATTACATCATATGCCACGGCATTCGAACTTGCCGTGCCGTGCATCCCGAGGACCTTCCAATACGTTAGATTGATAAGCAGATAAAGAAGGGTTATGATCAAGATGCTCCAGATCAGAGAGTGCACCATGTTCTTTCTTGGTTCCCTTAATTCCGCCGAGATGTATGCCGCCTCGTTCCATCCGCCGTAGGTGAGGAGCACAAAGACCATTGTGAGGCCAAGAAGCGGCCTGGCCGGCGAGGATGGAGGCGCTCCGGGCGGCAGGGGGGAAGCAAAAAATAGGCCGCCTGCGGCTATAAAAATTATCCCGGTCACGATCGCAAGCGTCAACAGTTTCTGAGCGGCCCTCCCCTCCTTTATGCCGGCGGCATTGATAAAGGTCAGGACAGCTATGCTCGCCGCGGCGTATATGGACGAGGAATGTGCGCCCAGAGGCGCAACCTGAGAAAGGTAATCTCCCAGTATGAAGGCGAGCATCGCTATTGAGCCCGTCTGCATGACCGTCATCCGCGCCCAGGCGAAGAGGAATGCCGGCTTTTTTCCGAAGGCGAGTGTGAGGTAATGGTAATCTCCGCCGGGATGCGGATAGGCGGTTGCCAGCTCGGCATAACAGAGCGCACCGATGAGCGAGATCGCTCCTCCCGCGATCCATACCGCGAAAAAGAGGAATGTGTTGCCGGTATGGAGGGCCACAAGCGACGGCGTCTTGAATATCCCCACTCCGATAACGATGCCGATTATGAGCGATGCGGCATCAACGACAGTCAGCGTCTTTTTCATAATGAATAAGTAACATTAGAGAAAGATTAAATACAATGGTTATTTAGCTCTCAAGCAATATAATGAGGCTGACTGCCGATCGCTCCTTTATCGAAGAACGTGGAACATCTGTGAGGCGTTAGGCGATGAACTCCGTGAAATGTGAAAGGTGAGCTGACAGCTGTTAGATGACAGCTGATCGCCGGGGCGGCAACTAAAAATCTTGACAGCCTGCTCAAATTGCAGGAAAATTTAGAACAAAAAAAGGCGGGGAGAATGAGAAAGGCCATTCCATTACTGAATATTGTTTTCACTACAATATTCCTTTCCATGATAGCGCTTATAATATTTCCCTTCGACCGGAAAGGAAAAGGAACGAACAGGCTGGGCAGGATCTGGGCAAAGATCCATCTCAAGGCATGCGGTATCCGGGTTGCAATGGAGGGGGCCGAGAACATGACCGAACCCCCCTATATAATTATGTGCAACCACCAGAGCGTGCTTGACATATTCGCGCTTCTCTCGTCACTCCCTTTATCGTTCAAATGGATCGCGAAGAAAGAGCTCTTCGTGGTGCCCTTTTTGGGGTGGGCGCTCAAGGCCGGAAAGAACATCAGCATCGACAGGCAGAACCCGCGAAAGGCCCTGAAGGCTATGCAGGAAGCGGCCAGCAGGATCAACGAGGGCATGAATATCGTGATCTTCCCGGAAGGGACATGGAGCCCGGACGGTACCCTCCTTCCGTTCAAAAAAGGGGGCTTTTCGCTTGCGCTCCGGACAAAGGCGCCGATCATACCTGTAGGCATATGGGGAACAGGTCAGCTGCAGCCGGAAGGGTGTTCAGTTCCGAAAGGCAGGGGATTGATACAGATAAAGATCGGCCGGCCGGTATGCTGGGCAGAAGAAGAAAAACCCGCCAAGAACAAGTTAATGCTCGAAGTAAGGTCCCACATTGAAAAGCTCATCGATGCCGACGGGCAGAACCGCGCTGTCAGTTCATAGATCGTATATCGAAGTGTAAAGAAAACAGTTCGGCGTAGGTCGTGAGGGGAAAAACCTGTGAAAGGTAAAAGTGAAATGTTGTAAACTTTTCACTTCTCACGTTTCACTTTTCACGATACAGCGTCTACTGCTTCGCCGGTTCGGTCACCACGATTCGCCAGAAACCATCGTAAAGCGACACCGTCTTCCAGTGGGCCTTCTTCTTGATCACCTGCTGCGTTCCCGGTTTTACATAGCGGTAGGAGCCGGATCCTTCCTCCTGGCTGACGATATACCCCACAAGCCCCTTTAGTTCAGGAAAACCCTGATATTCGGCGCTCTTCAGGACATTCCTCCTTGCCTGAGCAGGATCGGAAGAAAATACATGCGTTCCGTCCCCCTGAATGGCGAGGACCATCAAACCCTTCCCCAATGCGAATCCCTTCAGCGCCTCTTTGATGAGAAGCTCCGGGGTGAAGTATATGCCGACAGAGCCGACGAATTCTTTCTTAGCGTTAAAGACAGGATATCTGAGGAGAGCTGCCTGCGTTTCTTCTATGCCGATGAAGAGCTCGGTGAAAACGGGCCTCTTCTCCTTTAAGAACCGCGCCGCCACAGACTGTGCGGATAGGTCGGATCCTTCATATTTTCTGTATTTTTCAGGCTCCATTATCTCTATTATCCCTTTCGCATTAAGGAAAGAACAATCAATGGCGTAGGACCTTCCCGCGCAGAGACTTCTTATGGTCCCTCTCAGATCCGAATGGGCATCGAGTCCCCTACCTATACGGCCGGCTGCCTCTGAGAGGCCTTTGTCCGCCTCTTTCAGGACAGCATGGATCCGCTTGACGGCTTCATCAAGGGTTGCCGTCGCTGGATCGGCAGCAAACACCGCTGTCGGGGCGCCGCAAAGGATCATTATCGACAATACAAGGATAGCTGCTTTCATATGCTCCTCCTTATGTCTCCGGCTGCCGCTCATGCTGTGAGCTGCAAGGTACGGAAACAGTTCGTGGACAGTTTATTATTAATTCATTTTTAGTACGTAAGGGATAACCTGTCAACTGAAAAACAGCAGAAACCCGTAGGTCGTGGGCGTAAGGCGGCCTATCTCTCATTGTCATCGCGAGGAGCGTAAGCGACGCGGAGATCCCTTCCGGATGCTTGATGCTGGATACTGGATGCTCGATGCTGG
>DLMV01000012.1 GCA_002478225.1 Deltaproteobacteria bacterium UBA7527
GGAGAAATGGTTTTCCCTATTACATCATCTTGAAAGCTTTTTAGAATTAACCCCGAAACGTTCAACATGTTTACTCGCAACAAAGGTTTCACCGGAGGTTCATCCTTGAAAATCCCTTCACATCCGGCGGGGAGACAATGCCTTTCTGAAGATAGCAGTAGCCGAGCATGGCAACCATGGCGCCGTTATCGGTACAGAATTCCGGCGAAGAGAACATTACGGCAAGACCTTCTTTGCCGCCCCTTTCAAGGAATACTTCGCGCAGTCTCCTGTTTGACGCCACCCCGCCTCCCACGACGATCCTTGATATCCCGGTCTTTCTTGCCGCCCTCACTGTCTTCTGGAACAGCACATCAATGACCGCTTCCTGAAAGGAGGCAAGGATATCCGGCATATTCTCCCCGTTGATCCCATGGTTCTTTACATAGCTGATGAAGGCGGTCTTAAGGCCGCTGAAGCTGAAATCACAGGTATTGTCATCCATCATGGGCCTCGGAAATATCACGTAGTCCTTCCTGCCTCTCCGGGAGTACTCTTCGATGATCCCGCCGCCGGGATAACCGATGGCGAGATATTTCGCGATCTTGTCAAATGCCTCTCCTGCCGCATCATCCTTCGTCGTTCCCAGAACACTGTACCTGCACGGCTCGTCGATGCGGAGGATGATGGTGTGTCCTCCTGATACCACAAGGGCAATAAAGGGGAAATCAACATCCCTTTCAAGAAAGATGCTCATCGCGTGCGCCTCGATGTGGTTCACCCCGATGAGCGGCTTCTGTAGTGAAAAGGCAAACCCCTTGGCAAAACAGAGCCCTATGAGGATAGAACCGATGAGGCCCGGTCCCGCCGTTACGCTGACCGCGTCCAAGTCGCGGGGATCCGCCTTCCCCTCCCTCAGCGCCTCTCTTACAATGATGTCGATAAGCTCTAAGTGTTTCCGTGAGGCGATCTCAGGAACCACGCCTCCGAAAACAGCATGGAGGTCTACCTGGCTGGAAACAATATTGGAAAGGATCTCTCTTCCACCCCTGAGAAGCGCAACAGAGGTATCATCGCAGGAGGTATCTATGCCGAGGATCAACATAACAGATCAGCTCATGGCTGACAACACATGGCTGACAACACATTCGTGAGCCGTAAGGCGTGAGGCGTGAGGGGAAGAAAAAAGCAGAGAGCTGGGAGCTAAGAGCGAGGAGTCAAAAAATCGCCTGACGCCTGACGACTTACGCCTTACGGGGTTATTGGTGCTGATAGCTGATAGCTCGCCTCTCATATCTCCTTCCAGCTTATCTTGATCTTCCCTTTCGTCCGCATCTCCGTCAGGAATGATGTAAAAAAGTCCTCCCGGTTCTTCGTCACAAAATACCGCGTATAGCTTTCCTTCTCCTTCTGCCATTCCTTTGTGTCGGGAGATTTTTCGCCTTTAAATGAAAAGACGTAGAACTTTCCCGATATCTCAACAGGTTTCTCATAGAGAGGCTTGTCCTTTGAAAGGGAGAACAGGCCGGTGTGCTCTTTCGGCACATCGCCGATTCCCTTGATGCTTCGCGAATTGCGCAATACGAAACCTGTCTCTTTCCCTGTTTCAAAGGATCTTCGTCCTGCGGCATCTTCAGCAGCCAACTTTGCCAGGCTCTTTGATCGTTCGGCAATGATCCTTTCTTTTATCGTTGCCAGAACGGTGCTTTTATCGAGAGGCTTTCCGTCCTGTACATCGACCAGCTGGAATATGTATGACTTTCCGCCTTCCCTGACCGGCAGTGTTATGTCGCCTTTTTTGAGCCCCTTGAGCCAGTCGTTGATTCTTATATCTTTCAGCCGCTTCATGGCCTCGCCTTCCTTCATCATGCCGAGATCAACTACATTTAACCCTTTTTGCCTCCCGTACTGGTCGATGTCCTTTGCCTTCAGGAGATCCATGTATGCTGCATCGTCTTTCACAGGACTTTTTTCGTCGATCACCAGATATTTCAGATGGTAGACGTTCTCGCTCCTATGGCTTTCTTTTTCCTTCTCATAAAGATCAAGGAGCTCCTTTTCGGCGACCTCTACCTTATTCCTGAACGATGATGGATCGAAGATGCCGTATGAGAGGTTGACCATACCCTTTTCTTTTACATAGCCTGCCCATACATCGGCTTCGCTGAAGAACGTTCCGTTGTCTTTAATAAAATTCGACACCTTCCGGACAAGCATGGTATCCTTCTCAGATGCCTCGAACTTTTTAGGATCTATGTTGTTCTTCTGAAGAACAGCAACGTACAACTTCTCATCAAATCTTCCTTCCCGTTGAAAAGCATTGATCCCGTGGATATGCTCCAGGAACTCCCTCTCGGAGACCGTTAGCCCAAGCTCATCCGCCGTGATCAGCAGCACGTACCTGTTAACGATCTCGTCCATCACCTTTTCTTTCAGTTTAAGCTCTTTCAGCATATTCTCATCAAGCTTATCCCTGTATATCATCCTGTAAAATTCCAGCGTTCTGTTGTAGGTTTCCTGATATTCCGTGGCGGCAATCTTATAACGGCCTATTTCAGCCACTACCCGTTCGCTGTCACGGAACGAACCCACACCCCAGAAGATGAACACCACGATGATCAATCCGAACATGGCCTTGACCATATAGCCTGTTGCATGCCTTCTCATGAATTTCAGCATTAAAACTCTCCGTAATATATTGATTTGAACTATTTAAAATAGTATATTAAGACTGTTTTTTCAATATCTTAAATTTTTCAGAGAAGGGACAATAGATGCTTGAGTCGGTGTTCGGCTTTATTTCAAAAGATTTGGCAATAGATCTCGGCACTGCAAATACACTGGTATATGTAAAAGGCCGGGGAATTGTGTCCAATGAACCGTCTGTCGTTGCAGTCCATAAAGATACACGGGGGACCAAAAAGGTCATCGCCGTCGGGGAAGAGGCAAAAAAGATGCTCGGAAAAACACCGGGCAACATCGTCGCGATACGGCCGTTAAAGGATGGCGTCATCGCCGACTTCGAGATCACCGAGGCAATGCTCAAATACTTCATCCAGAAGATCCATAACAAGAAGTCATATGCCAGGCCAAGGATAGTTATATCAATACCTTCCGGCATTACACCCGTTGAAAAAAGGGCTGTGAAGGAATCGGCAGAATCCGCCGGCGCCAGAGAGGTATATCTCATTGAAGAGCCAATGGCAGCGGCGATCGGCGTCGGGCTTCCCATTACAGAGCCGAGCGGCAACATGATCGTTGACATCGGCGGCGGCACAACAGAGGTCGCCGTCATCAGCCTTGCCGGGATCGTCTATTGCAACTCTGTCAGGGTTGCGGGCGACAAGATCGACGAGGCTATCATCCAGTACGTGAAAAGAAAATACAACCTCCTCATCGGTGAGCGGACGGCCGAGATGATCAAGATTAATATAGGTTCCGCATACCCCAATCCGAACGAGGAGGAGCTAAGCATGGAGATCAAGGGCCGCGATCTCGTCGGCGGTATACCGAAAACACTGGAGATATCGTCAAAAGAGATGCGGGAGGCTATTACGGAGCCGGTCAATGCTATCGTCGAGGCAGTGAGGATCGCCCTCGAAAGAACGCCCCCCGAACTTGCCTCAGACATCGTCGATAAGGGCATTGTCATCAGCGGCGGAGGTGCGCTCCTGAGAAATCTTGACCTTCTCATAAAGGAAATAACGCGCCTGCCGGTCATCATCGCCGAGAATCCGCTCACCGCAGTGGTTGAGGGAGCGGGCAAGGCCCTTGACGAAGTAAGCCTGTTGAAGGAGATCGCAACATACTTTTGATGAAGTAGGGAATTGAAAAACTCTATTGCCATAATCATTGCCATACTTATCCTGATCATATCATTTCTCGCCTTCACAAATACCCCGCTTATTGTCAAAGGATATTCTGCATTCAAAGGCGGCTTCAGCGAAACGATCGGGCCCATGTTAAGGCTTATCGCCAAGCCCACGGATCTGGTCCGGTACATATTCAACTCCTATATCAATCTCGTCGGGGCAAAAAGGGAAAATGCCGAATTGAAAAAGAGGCTTGATGCATTTGTGCTGGAAAACCAAAAAATTCCCGATCTTGAACGCGAGAACAAGCGCTTGAGGACCCTTCTCAATTTCATGGAAAAGAATCCCAGGTCAATGATCGCCGCAAGGGTAGTGGGAGAAGACCTGAAGAACTGGTATAAGTGCATCATCATCGATAAAGGAAGCACCAGCAATATTAAAGAAAAGATGCCCGTCATCACCCCGAGAGGGATCGTCGGGCAGGCAGTAGAGGTCGACAGGTGGCACTCTAAGGTTATGGTCATCAATGACACCAACTCTTCTGTGGACGTCAGCGCCGAAGGAAAGAACACGAGGGGGCTTCTGGAGGGTACGGGACAGACAGTGCTCAAATTGAAATACGTACTAAAAAATGACGATATCGAGATCGGCGATAAGCTCCTCACGTCGGGAAAGGACGGGATATACCCAAAGGGGCTTCCGGCAGGCATCGTTATCACCGTCAACAGAAATAAACCGGGCATCTTTGCGGATATAGATATTATGCCTTTCAGCAATTTCAAGCACCTTGAAGAGGTCCTGGTCATAAAGAAACAATGAAGATCGCCATATATACATTCATAGGGCTTCTGCTCCTTCTTGTTGAATCATCACTCCTGTCATTCGTTCCCGCGGAGATCTTCAAACCGGACCTTGGCGTACCGCTTATAATCTATACAAGCCTTTTCCTGGGCCCTCAAGCCGGGGTAATAACAACGCTTTTTATCGGGCTTATGCAGGAAGGCCTGTCAGCTGCTCCCCATGGTTCGATACTCTTCGTTAAGGTCGCCATATTCCTGATCACCATTTTCTTAAAGAGAAAGCTCTATATTGACTCGAAATACAGCTTTGCCTTCGTCTGCAGCGGATTCGTCGTGCTTGAATCATTTCTCTTGATCACGCTCTCTCTGCTCGCAAGAGGCGAGGCGCGCAACGCCCTTAACATTCTATTCTATACCATACCAAACGCAGTGTTTACGGGTTTTATTGGCATTTTTATCTTTTCGTTCATAGAATATCTTAACGCCAGATATCTGGATAGGGAATGAAAGAAGAAACGCCTGCCAGCAAGTTCAAATGGTGCAACCTCATCCTGATCATAACGATGACGGTGCTCCTTATACGGCTCTGGGATCTCCAGATCATGAGAGGATCGGAGATGAGGAGATTGTCCGAACAGAACAGGATACGGGTCAAGAAGGTCATTGCACCCCGCGGCATCATATATGACAGGTCTGGAAGGATCCTTGCCGATACACGACCATCGTTCAACGTATACATCACCCCTGAAGACATCAAGGACTTCAGCCAGACCGTCGATGGCCTCGCAAGGCTTCTGGGCGTCGACCGGGAGGATATCATCGATAAGCTCAAGGCTGCGAGCAGGATGCCCCCGTCATTCCCTGTCAAGATCAAACCTGACATACCGATGGATGAGGTTGCAAAGATCGAGGCGAACAGGGTCTATGTTCCGGGAGTAAGCATCCAGATAGAGCCGAAAAGAAACTATCCTTACGGCAAGATGCTAGCCCATGCGCTGGGCTACGTATCAGAGATCAACGATGAAGAATTGAAGACAAAAGAATACAGGAACTACTCTCCGGGTGATTATATCGGAAAATACGGACTTGAGAAGAACTACGAGAACTACCTCAGGGGCATCGACGGAGAGAAAAGGGTTGAGGTTGATGCCAGGGGAAGGGAGGTGCGGACCCTTGACATCATAGAACCAGTACCGGGTAAAAGTCTTCATCTCAATATCGATATGGACCTGCAGACGGTTGTGGAAAAGGCCATGGAGAACAAAAGGGGCGGCTGCGTCGCGCTTGATCCCAAAACAGGGGGAGTGCTTGTGCTTGCGAGCAGGCCCGCCTTTGACCCTAATAAATTTGCATCAGGCATTATGAAAGGGGATTGGGTATCCATTGCTACCGATAAGAACCACCCGCTCCAGAACAGGGTCACCCAGGGGAGGTACCCGCCCGGATCGACCTTTAAAATAGCCCTGGCGCTGAAGGCCCTGGAACTGGGCATCATAAATGAAAGGACCACCTTTATCTGCCGCGGCGGATTTCCATTCGGCAACAGGGTCTTCAAATGCTGGAAGAAAGGCGGACATGGAAGCGTCGCAATACACAGAGCCATTGTCGAATCCTGCGACGTTTTCTTCTACAACGTGGGTTTAAAGCTGGGGATTGACAGGATACACGAAATCGCGGACTCGATAGGCCTCGGGAAACTGACAGGCATCGACCTGCCCGGTGAAGTACAGGGTCTTGTACCTTCTCCGGCATGGAAGAAGAAGAAATTCGGTCAGCCCTGGTACGAAGGGGAAACCGTTTCCGTTGCCATCGGTCAGGGCGCCGTCTGGCTCACACCGATACAGCTTGCCCAGCTTTCGTCATTCGTTGCCAATGACGGCGTAACGTTCAAACCGCAGCTCGTAAACAGGATCGTGTCGCCTGAGGGCAAGGTCCTCAAAGTCTTCGAGCCGGTTACGAACTCTAATATAAAATTAAAGAAAGAGACCCTGAAGCTGGTCAAGGACGGGATGAGAGGCGTTGTCAATGAGCCAAGCGGCACCGCATACGGTTCCCGCCTTCAGAACGTGGCAATGAGCGGAAAAACAGGCACAGCTCAGACCACTTCGCTGGAAAAAGGCGGTCACGATCATGCGTGGTTCATCGCGTATGCGCCTTCAGAAGAACCGTCTATCGCGATCACCGCGCTTGTCGAACACGGCGGGCACGGATCATCTGCAGCGGCCCCTATAGCAAAGGCGATCACCGAAAACCTCTTCAGGGTAAGAACAGAGATAAAGGAAGCAAAAGCGCATGAGAATAGATAAACGCAGATTATACCACCTCGACTGGTACCTGATCTTCAATGGACTGATCCTGTTCGGCATAGGCATCATGAATCTTGTCAGCGCAACAAGTTCTTTCTACAGCGGTTCGTTCAATTATCTCATTAAACAGCTCATCGCCTTCGCTTTAGGTATAATCCTCATTGTCGTCATCACCCATTATGATTACCGGCTCATCGCGCACCATTCCAAATGGTTCTATCTGGGAGGGCTGGTCTTTGTCATCCTCGTATTGGTCGTCGGAATGGTCGCCGGCGGAGCCAGGAGGTGGATCAGCATCCTCGGCATTAGCTTCCAGCCGTCAGAATTTATGAAGCCCATCATGGTGATGGTCCTGGCCAATATGCTCTATGAAAGGAAACGGGAAAATATCCCGCTCAGCTTAAAAGACATCATAAAGCCGATTGTCTGGACCATTGTTCCCTTCATCCTCATCGTGAAGCAGCCGGATCTCGGCACCGGCGTGATCATCGTTCTTACCACCCTGGCGATCATGTGGTTCGTGGGCCTCAAAAAGTCTACCTATGCCGTCCTGATCAGTTTCGGTCTGCTGACGCCGTTCATAGCATGGAACTACCTTATGAAGCCATATCAGAAGATGAGGGTGCTCAGCTTTATCAACATTGATGCAGACCCGGCCGGTTTCGGTTACCACGCGAAACAGGCCCTTATCGCCGTCGGTTCGGGGAAATTCCTCGGCAAAGGCTTCATGTCGGGGACCCAGCACAAGCTTCAGTTCATTCCGGAGCACCACACAGATTTTATCTTTACGGTCTTTGGCGAGGAATGGGGTTTTGTCGGCTCTGTTGTGCTCTTTGCCCTTTTTATCTCCTTCATACACCGCTGTCTCAAGGTTGCTCTGGATGCACACGATGAGCTCGGAGCGATCATGGCCTTCGGGCTCGCGTCGATCATCTACCTTCAGTTTACCATCAATGTCATGATGGCGATCCACCTCGCGCCTGTCGTCGGCATACCCCTGCCGCTCATCAGCTACGGCGGCTCTTCCCTCGTTTCGACCCTCATATCAATAGGGCTTCTCCTGAACATCAGCATGCGGCGGTATATGTTCTAAAATCATTCGCCAGGTTCTGTATTAGGGCGAATATCTTCATAACGGCCGGGCAATAGATATTGATCCAACCATTTTCATGTACGCTTCAAGCGAAAAAAACTGTACATTGTGGTATAGTAGGTCATGCAATGATAACGTAAAATATTTTTCGCA
>DLMV01000034.1:0-4053 GCA_002478225.1 Deltaproteobacteria bacterium UBA7527
ACATTTCACCTTTTACATTTCACATTTCACGGGGTTTATCGCCTCACGCCTCACGTATTTTCGCCAGCATCCGGTCGAGCATCGAGTGACCAGCATCGAGTTTGCTATAAGCTGTCAGCTCTGCTTTATAAGGACGATGCCGACTATCGTCATGATGATGCCGATAACCCTCTGCAAGGTCACGGTCTCTCCGAGCATAACGATGCTCAGGATAGCCGTTATCAGTGGATAAGAGGCGGCTATGGGGACGATCTTCGAGGTCATTCCGGACTTGAGGAGGTAAAAATAGGTCCACATGCCCACGAGGCCTGCCATAACGCCGCTTGCCGAAAAAAGCGCGTAGTTCTTCAGCGACACCTTTGTCAGCTCCTGGATCTTTCCTGAAAGGACATACACAATAAGCAGTATAATTGTGATCGCAGCGCTCCTTATGAGTATGCCGGTGAGCGGCTCCACATCTTTCAGACCTATCTTTTCGAGAAGCGGCGTAGTCCCCCACAGAAGCATGGTGACGAACAACAGCATGAATGATATGGCTTCCTGATAATTCATGTCAGGATCCCTTCCTGTTTTAAAATGTTCAACCCCGGGAACGGCGATGGGGTAAAGGAAAGAATGAATATAACCAGCATGACAAAGGCAAGGACCTTTCGCTTCGTATCGAGCTCTGTATCCATGTCTACCGGATGCGGGTGCCTCATGCCGAAAATAAGAAGAATGATCACGAGGGTCAGCCAACCGGGGTTGTAAAATGCAGCAAGAACACCGAGGAGTATGATCGATGCCCCGAAGACCCACTTGCTCCGCTCACCGAAAACCGCATAGGCAACATGGCCGCCGTCGAGTTGCCCCACGGGCAAGAGGTTGAGCGCCGTAACAAACAAGCCCACCCATCCGGCATACGCGCATGGATGGAGTACGAGATCATGGCCCTGTGGAATCTCCCCGATGAGGATCCCCTGCAGGATCTTGAACAGCAGCGGGTCGCCGAGCTGCAGATACGACATGCTCGCAGGAACAGGCTGGACCTGCGACAGCCTTATGCCGATGATGATAAAGGGTATGGCGATGATAAAACCGGATAACGGCCCCGCTACACCGATATCGAAAAGCGCCTTCTTGTTGATAATGACGCCCTTCATCTTAATGATCGCCCCGAACGTGCCGAACGGAGAGAGCGGAAAAGGGATAAAATAGGGAAGAGTTGCAGGGATATTGTACCGCCTGCTCATTAGATAGTGCCCCATCTCGTGGGCAAGAAGTATTGCCATGACAGCAACGCTGTATGAGAAGCCTCCGACAAAAAATGTTGAGGCAACGGTGAGAATAAAAAGCACAACCTGTATCATCTATTTCCTTAAAAGGCCGTATTCAAGGTGTGTACGGCCATGTTTGGTGCCTCTCTTTACATTGACATCAAAGCCGGCAAGCATATGAAGAAAGGCAATGAGGTCCCTTTTAGACATCTTCTGACTTATTTGTGAAAGCTGAAATGCATAATAAGGGTGTTTATAGGGGAGGTAACGCTTTTTCTCAGAGTCTTCAAGGTCGAGGCTTTCTTTCCACTTGAGAAAGGTCTTCTTAAAAAGCGGAAACCCCTGCCCTGCCCTGAAGACCTCTTCCATGTCCTTTGCCTGGAGCAAAAGCCGTATCTGGTTCACGAGGTAGCTCTGAATGGCGAGTATATCCTCACCATTTTCAAGAAGGTTCTCAAAGATCCCGATCATCTTCTGTCTGTCCGACGCCGCAAAAGCCTCAAAAAGCCTCAAAAAACTCTCCTCGTGCGTCTCTGTAACAATAGCACGGACATCTTTCGATCCTATCTCCTTCCTGTTCCCAACATAATTAATAAGCTTCAGGAGCTCTGATTCAAGGATCGATTCGTCCTTTATTCTCTCTTTTAAAAGATCAAAACCTTCTTTTGTCATCGTTTTTCCGTATGATCTCACAACGCTCAGGACCTGTTCCCGGATGCGCTTTTCCTTGTCCTGCTCAAGCACGATCTGTTCGCCCTCAATAACCTGATGGAGATTTGACTCCTTGCCGATCGAATAGAGGATGACGAAGATCTTCTCTTTTAAAACATCAAGCTGCCCTTTAAGCTCCTCGACGCGGTCTCTTT
Organism: Deltaproteobacteria bacterium UBA7527; assembly: GCA_002478225.1. Lineage (GTDB taxonomy): Bacteria > Desulfobacterota > Syntrophorhabdia > Syntrophorhabdales > Syntrophorhabdaceae > UBA5609. Next base: position 2,123 of record DLMV01000034.1, read on the forward strand.
CAGGATCAATGATGGCGAGAACGCGGCGTTCGTCAAGGAACAGATTGGACGCATGCTCTATGACCGCATTCCTGATATCCTTCCCGGTAACAATTATTATCTCAGGTTCTTTAACGAAACGTTTTGCGAGGGCATGAATATCTTCAAGGACATTCTCTTTCGATCCGACGGCTATGATGAGCTTGTTCATGTGGCGCCAGACAGCTATATGTTATACTTCTTTTTCAGGAACTCAAGCCCTGTCATGGGATAGAGGGCGTAGATCAGGATATCGCCCATATCATCTGAGATGCCCTTCAGCGCCTCCCGCGCCTTGGGCAGTTCCGGCTCAAGGATGTCGCCCGGCCTTGTTTCGATCGGCGTGCTCCCCTTTGCATATCCCTTCAGGGCCTTCTGCCTTATCTCATCGCTGACCGGCGCCGGCGGTCTCCCGTACAACCCGTAAAAATAATCCTTTACCTCGTTCGATATCATCTTGTAGCGGCCTGCGATGACATTGAAGACAGACTGAACGCCGACGATCTGGCTCGTAGGGGTAACCAGCGGCGGAAATCCCATATCCTTTCGCGTTGCCGGTATCTCTTCGTAGACCTCTTTGAGCCTGTGGATCGCCTTTGCCTGTTTGAGCTGGCTCACGAGGTTGCTGATCATGCCGCCCGGTATCTGGTGCATCAGCACGCCGATATCGATGACCGAGAACCTCGTTGTGTCCGCAAATGACATATATCTGGGAATTATCGTTTCAAGGTAATCGTCCACTTCGGCTATTTTCTCAAGATCAAAGCCTGGGTCCTGCGGTGTTCCTTTAAGCGTTACGACAAAAGGCTCCACGGCGCAGTGTGAAGACCTGAGCGCAAACGGCGCAAGGCAGGTATCGATCCCGTCGGCGCCTGCCTCGATGGCCTTCAGCAAGGACATGGAGGCCATCCCGCTCGTGTAATGCGTATGGAGATGCACGGGGATCGTGAGATTGGCCTTCAGTTGAGAGATGAGCTCGAAGGCATCATAGGGAGAGATGATCCCTGCCATATCCTTTATACAGAGGGAATCGGCGCCCATATCCTCGATCTTCTTTGCCTTGCCTATATAGTAGTCTATGTTGAAGATCGGTCCGCCGAGCCTCTTCTCGGTCAGGGAATATGAGATCGCCCCCTGTATGTGCCTGCCGCACCTTTTGATCGCCTTGAATGCCGCGATGAAGTTCCGTTCGTCATTGAGCGCGTCGAAGACCCTGAAGATATCGATCCCGACCTCGACAGCCTTCTCAACGAATGCATCGACAACATCATCGGCATAGTTCCGGTATCCTACGAGATTCTGGCCGCGCAGGAGCATCTGCAGCTTTGTGTTGGGCATCTTTTCCTTGAGGCGCTTGACCCTTTCCCACGGATCTTCGTTCAGGAATCTTGTCATTACATCGAACGTTGCGCCGCCCCACACCTCCATGGAATAGAAACCGATGCTGTCCATTGTGGCAACTATGGGAAGCATGTCATCCGTCGTCATCCTCGTCGCAAAGAGCGACTGGTGGCCGTCCCGCAGCGTCAGATCGGTTATCCGGATGGGTTTTGTGACCGCCATTGTTAATCCCCCTGGCAAAAGTGTGAATAAGTATCATGTATACCGCGAAAAATCAATGGAATTTTTTGTATTTGTCTGCTATCTTTATTGGCACGGGATGTAGCTCAGCATGGTGTAGAGCGCTTGCTTCGGGAGCAAGAGGCCGCTGGTTCAAATCCAGTCATCCCGACCATAATTCATATGTATCATTCATCCTTAAAGGTAATAGGTGATAGGTGATAATCGCCGCGTCGCTTCGCTCCTCGTACCTTGATACTGGATCCTCGATACTCGATGCTTGTTTAAACCAGCATCCAGCGACCAGTATCCAGCATCAAGTATCCAGAAGAGATCGCCACGTCGCTTACGCT
>DLMV01000034.1:4319-13260 GCA_002478225.1 Deltaproteobacteria bacterium UBA7527
CTCGCGATGACAGTCGTTTTGAACATTTGATATTAAGCCCAAAATCAGCATAGCGCAAACCGCATAGCAAAGAAGTTTGTAAGGTTTAGAACATTTCACCTTTTACATTTCACATTTCACGGGGTTTATCGCCTCACGCCTCACGTATTTTCGCCAGCATCCGGTCGAGCATCGAGCGACCAGCATCGAGTATCCAGTATCAGGTATCTGTTTTTAACGTTGAACATGGAACATTGAACAGGTTTTCTATCACGTCTCACGCCTTACGCCTGACGGCTTACGGGTTTATCCCCTCACGCCTCACGGTTGTTTCGCCATGAGTTCGAGAAACGCCCGGCAGGTGCCCGGGATATCCTCCGACATGGTTATGGCAGTCACGACTGCCACGCCGTGCGCCCCCGATTCGATAACGCTGCGGCAGTTGTGAAGGTTGATCCCCCCGATCCCGATAACGGGAAGACGGGTGCTTCGCCGTATCTGCTTAACACCGTCCAGGCCGGGGCAATATCCCAGGTCCTCCTTGGTGCTGGTGGGAAACACGCCGCTGACCGCAAGGTAATCGGCCCCATCCTTTTCTGCCTGGACCGCCTCCTCGACGGTCTTGACCGAGGCCCCGATAACAGCATCCTGTCCAAGGATCTTGCGGGCTTCGGCAGCGGGCATATCTTCCTGGCCGAGATGCACCCCATCCGCCCCTGCTGTTCTGGCTACTTCCACAGAATCGTTGATGATCAAAAATGCCCCGTGGGCGAGGGTCAGCTTCAGGGCGTCGGCGGCAAGCTTGATGTAATCCGCTGCGGGCATCTCCTTCTCTCTCACCTGGATGATCCTTACGCCGCCCTGAAGGGCAAGCTCGACCTGCTTAAGAACGGTGTATCCCCTGTGCAGGCGCGGATCGGTGACGAGGTATAACCGGTAATCATTTAAATTGGGTTTATTCATTCCTCATCACGTTCTATTCTATTTAGTCTATCTCTTCTGTTCGTCAATCGTTAGGCGTAAGGCGTTAGGCGAAAAAGATGAACACAAAACATTTCGTTCCTCGCGCCTCGCTCCTTGTGCCTTGCGTTTCACGTTGCCTTTCTCCCCTTACGACTTACAGGTACGCCTTACGGTTTCGTCGCTATCTGCCTGATCCTCAGCCTTTCCATCATCGTCTCTTCGGACATGCCATGGAGCGCGTCATAGAGAGCCGTCTGGAAGCTCCCCGGCCCATTTGATGCGCGGGCCGCCTCTTCCCCTGCAAGCCCGTAGTACCCCAGGGCGCATGCCGTCGCAACGAGATGGTCGGGCTCGACGGCGCAGAAGCATGAGACCACCGTCGTTGCCGCGCATCCCGTCCCGGTGACGAGCCCGAACATGGGGTCTCCGTTATGGACCTCTATCGCCTCTTCTCCGTTTGTGATAAAGTCGATCTCGCCGGTAACGGCGATCACTTTCCTCAACTCCTTTGCCATGGCATGTGCGCTGCTGCGGACGGCATCAACGGTCTCAAGGGAATCTACCCCCCTGATCTTTACCTCCTTCCCGGCGGTGGACAGAGACATCACCTCCGAGGCGTTGCCCCGTACCACCGTTACGGGTACCTCTTCCAGTATCCTCCTGGCGGCCTCTGTCCGGAGCGGGGTGGCGCCGGAACCGACGGGGTCAAGTATGATCGGGATGCCCCGCTTGCCTGCGGCTTTTCCTGCCACGATCATCGAGTCAACCCAGTAGGGGGTAAGCGTCCCGATGTTTAGGTTCAATGCATCGGCGAACGCCGCCATGGCCTCCATCTCTTCATGGGCATGGGCCATGATGGGCGAGGCGCCGACGGCAAGCGTCGTATTCGCCGTGCTGTTCATTACGACAAAATTGGTTATGTGATGAACCAGGGGCTTGCGCCTTCTGATCTCATGCAGTATCTCTATCGTTTTGCCTGAAAGACCGTGATCGCTCATCCCGCCTCTTTTTCCTTAAAAGCAATGATCATTGGCAGCATATTGTTAAGAAAAAATATATCTTTTCATCCATCCATCTTTATTCGGCAGGTATGTTGCGGGTGGTATGGTATTGCTGATCGTATGCCAAGCGGCTACCGGCATCAAGGCTTAATGATAATGGAGGCCTCAACCATGGAAGAAACGATCTCGAACATGTTGCTTATCCTTCCTGCGCCTATCTTTTCTTTAAGCCCGAAGTAATCGAGACATGTGCCGCAGCAAAGAATTTCAACTCCGGCGCCTTCCAGGTCCTTCAGCATAGGGACCAAAGGAGTGTTCTGTGCAGCAAGCTTCACCCCCGCGTTGAGAAAGATGATCCTCCACGGCGCCGGTTTGATCTCTTTCAGGGTAGAAAGAAATGCCTTCATGAGGATAGCGCCCAGCTCGTCATTCCCTCTGCCCATCGTTTCGCCGTCAACGACAACGACAACCTTCCTGTCCTGACCGGCACTGCGGGTCTCACTTGATCCTTTTGTCCCGTGGATATGATACTCGCCGCCCGCCTCTTTACACTGCACGGTAAAACCATTGGACGCAAGGAACCTCTGCACATTCTCGGACGCGGTAGAGTTGTCAACAATGATCTCGATCTCTTTGACCGGTTTTGAGTCAACGAGCCGCTTCGTCTCAATGACCGGGACAGGACACGTTTTTCCACGCAGGTCAAGTTTATCCATGGGTCTATTCTAAGATAAATGTCCCCCTCAAGGCAAATAAAAAATGCATTATTTGCTTTTAACGGGTTTTGGTTTCGATGGTATAGTGAAAAGCAATGGCAAGCGCGTTTATCATTCATAATTTCTATTTGACTAATCAGCATAATGGATGTAAATACATCGTGCCGGACGCAGTTGACAAAACGGTCCGTTAGGCCTGACCCCCGGGAGAAAAAAGGGATGCATTCAGTTATGGAGCCGCTCATCAATGATCGATACACCAACAGTCCGAACGAAAGGGTCCTTGATGCTGTGATCGGGAAGAGAAATGCAGGAAAGCATATCGTCGGCATGTACTGCGGCTACGCTCCCGTGGAGCTTGTCCGTGCGATGGGAGCGGTGCCGGTCTTCCTCTGCGCCTTTTCCAGGAGAACGATCCCGGCGGCCGAGATGGTGCTTCCCGCGAACCTCTGCCCCCTCATCAAGTCAAGCTTCGGGTTCATAAGAACAGACTCCTGTCCCTTTTATGCCCTCTCGGAGGCGATCATCGGCGAGACCACCTGCGATGGGAAGAAGAAGATGTTCGAGCTTATCCGGCATATCAAGCCCACGCACATCATGGACCTGCCGCAACTCCCCGACGAAAGGGAGGCCCTCAGAAACTGGACCACCATGGTGCACAAACTGAAGGCTTTTCTCGAGAGAACCTTCAAGACAAAGATTACCGAAGATCGCATTGAGTCGGAGATAAAGGAGACGAACGGCAAGAACCGCATGATGAACGAATTCTTCGCGTATGCTGCGCACTCCCCGCCGCTTTTGAGCTGGAGCGAGATGTACGATGTGATCAGCGTCGAGATGGTTTCAGATCGGGATGAACTGCGGCGGCTATTGGACGCCATTGCGGTAAAGCTCGACGGGCGCCTCAGCAAAGGTGAATTTGCCGGCAACGGGAGCTCGCCGCGCATCCTTGTGAGCGGCTGTCCCGTTGGAGGTGATGCCGCGAAGATATTCCGGGCGATCGAGGCGGCGGGAGGCGTAGTGGTCGCAATGGAGGCATGCAGCGGCATGAAGGGGTATTCGATCGGGATCGAAGAGGGTACCGGCGATCCGATCGCTGCCCTTGCGAAGGCATATCTGAAGATACCGTGCTCCTGCATGACGCCGAACCAGAGGCGGTTCGACTCGCTCGACGCGATGATCGACAGGTTCAGGCCCGATGCGGTCGTGGACGTCATCCTCCAGGCCTGCCACTCTTACAACATCGAGTCCTACAGGATCGAGCAGCACGTCCGCGGCAAGCACCGCCTGCCCTTCTTAAAGATTGAAACAGATTTCGCGGAGAGCGATGTGGGCCAGATCCGCACACGCGTGCAGGCCCTGCTGGAGATATGCATATGACGGAGATCATGGGAAGCCGGGGAGAGAGTACGTCTGTGACGATCGACGCAAAAGGTCTTGGCTGTGCCCGGCCGGTCATTCTGGCAAAGAACGCGCTGAAAATGTACGACGACGTTGCCATCGTTGTGGACGAACGGCCTGCCCTTGAGAATCTCAAGGCCCTGGGAATGCATTCTGGCTGCGCTGTCGAAATTACCGAAGAACCGATCGGCGGTTACCGAATATATCTAAGGAAGACATCGTAGTCTGATCCGGTACTTCTTTGAGAACAGTATAGCTTATTGGTGAAAGGTGATCCTCTCCGGGGCGGTGTAGATGCTCCCGCTCCCCTTTCGCAGGAAGCCGATAAGCGTCATATTGATCGCTGACGCCAGGTCCACCGCAATGGATGTGACCGCTGAAAACCCCGCGAGCACCTCCACGCCCAGCCTGCCGGCCTTCAGCGCCATCTCGTAGCTGACCCGTGAGGTCAGGATGATGATGGAAGCCTTGCCGGCGCCTTTCGACAGCAAGACCTTCCCTATCGCCTTGTCAAGGGCATTATGCCTCCCCACGTCCTCGGAAAAGGAGAGGAGGCTGCCGTCCCTGTCGAATATCCCTGCCGCGTGGGTGCCGCCTGTGGCCTTGTAGGCGGTCTGCATCTCTTCTATGGTCTTTTGACATTGAATGATCTTCGCCGCGCTGAAACGTGCGCTGCCCTCGATCCTTCCGATGGACGCGCAGGCATCCGTGGCCAGTTCGGAACCGCAGACCCCGCAGCTCGAATAAGAGGCCTGTCTGCCGCGCCTCACCAAAAGGTCTTCTTTTACCGCGCCTTCATTGAGGTACAGGTCGATCCTGTTCCCCGTATCCTCCCCGCAGTAGCGTATCATACTGAGGTCGCCGGCCGATCTGATAAGGCCGTCGGTAAAGCATAGTCCGACCGCAAGCGGGATCTCTTCGCCGGGAAGCCGCATTGTAAGCGTATAGAATCTGTCATTCACATATATCTCAAGCGGTTCTTCGACAAGAACGCTGTCGCTGACCTCTGAGGTTTCTTGGACGCTGAATCTCTTAGCATTGATCTCTCTTATCTCCTGCATCGTACCTCCTTGTCTGATATGGGTCTTTGAATGATGCCGCCGCCTGCGACCATATCCCCGACATAGAAGACGATCGATTGGCCGGGAGTGATGGCCTCCTGGGGCTTCGTGAACTCCACTTCTGCCATTCCCTCGCCATCGGCCTGCCGCACAGCGCATTCGGCAGGTATGCTCCGGTAGCGTATCTGCGCGTGGAGCTTTTCACCCTGCAATTCCCGGAAAGGGATGATCCAATGCAGGTCCCCGGCGATCAATCCTGCATGGAGAAGCGACCGCTTCGGCCCCGCAACGATCTCATTTTTTTCTGCATCGATGCGAAGGACATAGAACGGCTCCTTCATGCCTGCCAGGTTCAGCATCCTGCGCTGTCCCACCGTGTAGCGGCCGGCGCCGGCATGTCTTCCGATCATCTTCCCTTCCGCATCAACTATGTTCCCGGGTCGTCCCCGATCCTTTAAAAGGACGCTGTAATCGTCCCACTCCAGGAAGTCCTGGCTCTCATTCTTCATCGCGTATTCCCCGAAACCTGCCTCCAGCGCCATTTTTTTGATCTCATCCTTCCTGTACTCACCGAGCGGAAGCGCGATCCCTCCAAGCTGTTCCCGGGAAAGCCTGTAGAGGAAATAGGACTGGTCTTTCGCTTTGTCAATGCCGCGTTTCAAAAGATACCGTTTCTTGTCGGTATCATAGGTAATCCGAGCGTAGTGGCCGGTGGCAAAAAGGTCGAAGGCGATCCCGCTTGTTGCAGCCTTTTCGAGAAGCGCGCCGAACTTGATCCTCGTGTTGCACATCACACATGGGTTTGGCGTCCTCCCTCCCGCGTACTCTTTGCGGAAATACTCGATCACCGTTCCCCGGTATTCATTGCAAAGGTCTATGACATGGTGTTCAATGCCAAGCCTGGCGGCTGCTTTCCCGGCATCGGCGATGCCGTGTACCTCGTTCGGGCCGTAGCACCCGCTCTTCGTGGTCTCGCGTTGGAGGGAATCGTCCCATATCTTCATCGTCAGGCCTATGACATTGAAACCCTGCTTCAGCAAGAGCAGGGCGGCCATGGTGGAATCAACGCCGCCGCTTAAGCCCACAGCAACGATCTTTTTCTCTGCCCTGCCGGTATTCATTGTCACCGGACTATATTGTATCGATTGTTGCGCTGTGAGTAAACACCTATATTCCCTCGAACAATGCCGTTGAAAGGTAGCGCTCTGCTGCGTCAGGGAGAATGACCACGATCGTCTTCCCTGCGCTAGCCGGCTCATGGGCGATCCTTACCGCCACGTGCGCTGCGGCGCCGCAGGATATGCCGCTCAATATCCCTTCTTCCCGCGCCAGGCGGCGCGCCATCTCCATGGCCTCATCGTTGCTGACGGTCTCGATCCTGTCAACAAGAGAGAGGTCGAGCACCTTGGGGATAAATCCCGCTCCGATGCCCTGGATCGCGTGGGGACCGGGCCTCAATTCCTCGCCCTTTCTCGCCTGTGTGAGTATCGGCGAATGGACCGGCTCGACGGCAACAGAGATGATCTTCCTGCCCCTGGTCTTCTTGAAATAACGGCTCACGCCGGTGATCGTTCCGCCGGTACCGACACCGGCTACGAAAATATCCATCTTTCCTTTCGTGTCTTTCCACAACTCAACAGCCGTTGTGGCCTCATGGATGGCCGGGTTTGCGGGGTTTTCGAACTGCTGCGGCAGGAAATAGCGGGCCGGGTCGCTCCTTGCGATCTCTTCTGCCTTATCGACAGCACCCTTCATCCCCTTTGGCCCCTCGGTGAGGATAATACTTGCACCAAGGGCCTTCAGTACCTTGCGTCGCTCGATGCTCATCGTCTCGGGCATGGTGAGGGTAAGCTTATACCCCCTGGCAGCGGCAACAAAGGCAAGCGCAATCCCCGTATTACCCGATGTTGGCTCGATGATCTCCATGCCGGGCTTCAGCTTTCCTGTTTTTTCAGCATCCCAGATCATTGAGGCGCCTACACGGCATTTCACCGAATACGCAGGGTTTCTGCCTTCGATCTTGGCTAGGACGGCCGCCTGTGCGCCATAGGTCACTTTGTTGAGCCGTACGAGAGGGGTCCTGCCGATCGAATACGAGTTGTCCTCATAGATCCTTTTCATATCTTAACCTCATAGCGAAACAATCGTAAGTCGTAAGGCGTAAGTGGCTTAAAGCGTAGTGCAAGGGGCATGGAGCATAGCGTGACAACCGTGAGCCATCGCAATGGCAATATAATAAAAACCTTAGTTCTCTGCTCTCGGCTCTCTGCTGCAGTTTCCCCTTACGCCTAACGCCTTACGACTTACGGGTTATAACGCCTTTTCCTATATCAATCGCTTACGGTTTATAGAACACCCCGCCTGCGAAGCTTACCGAGGAGCTTCCATCGGTCCACTGTTTATAGCTGACAACATCGCACAGGCTGTCCTGCAGCAGGCAGAGCTGGAAGAAGATCGGCGTAAGGCCGCATATCCTCCTCGAATCACCCTCCGCTCTCACAGCCTCAAAAAACCCTCTCGGGTCGACATTGCTCACGGAACCAAGCATTGCCTCATCCTTTCCTTTTGAAACGGCAAGGGTACCGATGTCAAGTGCGTATTGGTCTCCAAATTGCGCACCGATATGCGCGAGGTCGGCGCCTGAAATAACAACATACGGCTTGCCGTAGTCTTGAAGCGCTGCCTTGAAATTCTCCACGATCTCCGCTATCTCCCCATCGTCTATGCCTTTTTTTCCCTCTATGTATTCATGCATGGAGCCGGTAAGGATGGGGAGCATCTCGAAATCGTTACGCGCCATGAACTGGATAAGCGGAAGCTGAAGTTCAATAGAGTGTTCGCTCCTGTGCGGCCATTCATCGATATAGCGTTTCAGTACATCGTTTTCCCGTATCAGCCTGCACAACCCTTCAGGATGAGGAATAACATCGAGGGGCGTTGAAAAGTCCTTCACGGATATGCTCCAGATCCTATCTGTGGGGCGATGGCATGTCCCCAGGACAATGATGAGGGATTTTTCAACAGATCTGAGGTGGCTGTAAGTCTCCCTGTAGACCTCCTTGCCCCTTGAATAATCTATGTGAGGGGCAAGTATTCCGGTTATCTCTTTGTTTGCATAGCTTTTTCCGTCTGCCCCTTTGAACATCTCATCGAGGAACATGATAAGCTCCATCCTGTTCGCCGAGTAGCTCTTGCCGGCAAGGAACGGCTCCCTGACCGGAGCGCTTGTATACTCCTCGCGCATCTGCGCGAGGCAGTCCGTGTAATGCTCATTGAAGAGGAGAAGGTTAGAATCAAGTGCATCAACAAGTCCCTGGATATGCTCCAGGTAGACCAGCTCGCCGCAAACCCTCATATATTCTTCCTGAATGTCCCTGAGGGACCTTGTTCCGTCCATGAGGGAGATCATGAATGCTACCTCTTTTGGTACAATGAGGGCCTGCTCGGTTATGCCTTCTGTATCCCTTATGAGTATCAGCTCCTTGCCATCCTGGACGATCGGGTGCGCCTCGACCCATCTCACCTTAGGATTTTTCATGACAGTTTATATACCATATTCGCGGGCAAAGGCAACGTGAATTGTGAAACGTGAAAGGCGGCTCATAGCTGATGGCTCATGGAGAACCAGATACTTGATGCTCGTTGCTTGATGCTTGATCTTGGATGTAGAGAATGACCATGTAAAGGGCGTTGGACTTTCCACAAATATCTAGTATCCAGTATCTGGTTTACTGTGAGCCCCAAAAAATATAATATTTTGTAGCCCGTTCTCGGGCCGGGTACCCGCTTGCGGGTGCGGGTGGCTCCACGGGCCGGGGCA
>DLMV01000081.1 GCA_002478225.1 Deltaproteobacteria bacterium UBA7527
GTCGTGATCGGAGGTGTGGCGGCAGGGATGAGCGCTGCCAGCAGCTACCGGAGGTTGAAGCCTGAGGCGGAGGCGATCGTTCTCGAGAAGGATTATTTTATCTCCTATGGCGCGTGCAGCCTTCCCTATTATGTTTCTGATGATGTGAAGGATTTTCAGGACCTCATATCGCTGACGCCGAAGGTCGCAACGGAAGAACGGGGCATAACGGTGCTCACGCGGCACGAAGCAACCGCGATCGACTTCAGCAAAAAAGAGGTATCTGTCAGGAACCTCGACAAGAATGAGGAGACAAAGATCCCGTACGACAAGCTCGTGATCGCAACCGGCGGGCTTCCCGTCAAACCTCCGCTGCCGGGCATTGACCTGCAGAATGTCTTCACCATCAGGACCCTTATTGACGGCATAGAGATGAAAAAGTTCATTGGTGAATGGGGTTCTTTCCAGGTCTGCGTGGGTTCGCCTGAGTGCCTCTATGTAAACCGTTATGGTGCGGAAAAGCGGATCATGAAGGCGATCATCGTCGGCGGCGGCTATATCGGCATGGAGATGTGCGAATCCTTCCGCAAGAGAGGGCTCGATGTCTCCGTCATTGAGAAGATGGACAGGGTTCTCGGTACCATGGACAAGAGCATGACCGATGTCGTCGAAGAAAAGATCAAGGCGGAAGGGGTGAAACTGTTCAAGGAGACGTCCGTTGAAGGCTTCGAAGGAAGCAAAGGAATGGTCACAGGCGTCAGGACGGACAAAGGCGTCTTCGATGCGGACCTTGTCCTCCTTGCAATAGGGGCACGGCCTAACACGAAACTGGCCCAGGAGGCCGGGATCGAGCTTGGAGCCAACGGAGCCATAAAGGTTGACGACTACCTGAGGACGAACATACCTGACGTCTATGCCGCGGGAGATTGCGCGGAAGCGAAGCACCTTGTCACCGGCAAAAAGGTCTACATACCCCTTGGCACAACGGCAAACAAACAGGGAAGGATAGCAGGCGAGAATGCGGCAGGCAAGAACAACATCTTTGAGGGCGTTGTGGGGACAGCGATCACAAAGGTCTTTGACCTTGAGGTTGCCCGTACCGGACTCTCTCCTCTGGAGGCGGGGCGGGAAGGATACGATCTCTTTGTTTCAACCATTAAGGGCCGGTCGAGAAGCAGCGCCTACCCGTCCGGCAAGCGCATCACCGTCTCATATTTTGTTGAGAAGGGAACAGGCAAGCTTCTCGGAGCGCAGATGGTGGGAGAAGAGGGCGTGGCGCACAGGATCGACACATTGGCGGCGTGTCTTTACAGCAGAATGACCGTCGAGGACGTGGCAAGGCTCGACCTTGGCTACGCGCCGCCGTTCGCAACTGTCTGGGACCCGATCCTGGTGGCGGCAAACGTAGCAATAAAGAAGCTGAAAAAGAACGAATAAAGAGAATAACGAAAAGGGACAAGGAGGAGTTATGGATCATATCACATCGTCGGCAACGGAGCGCATGGGGATGCTGCAGCAGACAGAATGGGGCAAGGAGCTGACAAGCGAGCAGCTTGAACGCTTCGCCCAGTATGTCTATGCCGCAAAGGTAGCGAAGGACTCGCAGATCTTTAATGAAGGCACAAGGGAACCGTTTATGTGCTTTATCGTGAACGGGCTCGTCAGGATCGCAAAAGGAGATTCCCGCAAACAGGAAAAGATGATATCAGAGATCGGTCCGGGCAGGACCTTCGGCGAGATGAGCATTATTGACGGATTGCCCCGCTCTGCCTCTGCAGCGGCAGCTGAAGATACGACAATGCTTGTCCTGACAAAGGAGAATTTTGAGCTCCTCTTGAACGATAACCCGAAGCTCGGCATTGTCATCTTTTCGAAGCTCGCCCAGCTCATGAGCCACAGGCTGAGGCTCACGGACTGGATGCTTGTGGAATATCTGTACGAACAATAGAAGTGTGCTTTATATTTTTTATTGTTCTCGCAACCATTGCTGCAATATAGCAAGCTCGAAAATACCGGAAAATAAAAGACAGTTGCCATAATGACAATCTTGCGGCGTCAGGACATCAGGTCGTACATATCCCAGAGTTGGACCAATAGCTGGCCGATGACGCTTATCATGTTCTTTGAGTTCCTTATCGGCATGACCGATATCTATATCGCTGGGCGCGTTGGAAAAGAGGTGCAGGCAACCTACGGGTTTGTCATACAGTTCTATTTTGTATTCATCATTATTGCAAATGCCCTTTCCATAGGGACTGTTTCTGTTGTCTCACGATTATTTACTGCTGGTGACAGCGGCGCGTTGGCAAAGACCGTCTGGTCCGTCATCGTGACGACGGTGAGCGTCGGCGCTGCCTTCAGCGTTGCGGGCATCTTTGCAACTTCCCGGTTCATGGAGATCGTGAACATACCCGGAGAGCTTAAACCCTTCGGGGCGCAACTGGGGAAGATCTATGCCTGCGGGCTCTCCTTTCATTACCTCCTCATAAGCACGAACGGGATCCTGCGTTCTTGCAGGATGATCCGCAGGTCGCTCATGACGATGGCCATTGTCTGCTTACTGAACATTGTCCTTAATTTTTTTATTGTTTTTCACACAGGGCTTGGTTTTTGGGGCATAGCCCTCTCAACGGCCATCAGCGTATTTGCGGGAAGCATCATCAACCTCCGGCATTGTAGAATATTTATAAGCAAAGACAGGATGTTTTCCTTCAGGGTGGTTCGTAATGTTGTCTCAATCGGGTGGCCGGGAGGGGCAACGCAGGCGCTGTGGCAGGTTCATTCGATGGTCATGTTCCTCATCCTCAGCTCGTTGCCGGAAAAAGGCATAGAGATACTCGCAGCGCTCGCAGCGGGCACCAGAATAGAGTCGGCGATCACCCTGCCCGCGATAGCGTTCAACATGGCAAACGCGGTGATCGTGGGAAACCTGATAGGCGAGGGGAAAAAAAATGATGCCTTCAGGGGAGGAGTTGTCACGATGCTCATGGGCGTGGGTATCGTCTCGCTCCTTACAATTGTTGTAATAGCGAGCGCCCGGTGGATCGCGCCGCTGCTTTCGAATAACGAGACCGTCATCGCCGAGACTATCAGGTATCTCTATATAAACATGCTCAGCGAGCCGTTCATGGCGCTGTGGGTCATACTCGGAGGGGGCTTAAGCGGAGCTGGGGATACGCGGTCATTCATGTATAATGTGATCATCGGCATCTGGCTGGTCAGGATCCCCCTGAGCTATATCTGCGTTGTTCTTCTTGGCTTAAGCGCTGCATCGGTCTGGTGGACGATGAACCTCTCGCAATGCATTATGGCCGTGTTTATGGCGAGAAGGTATTGGCAGAGGCGGTGGCTGATGTAGCTCATGGCTGATAGTTCATGGCTCATAGCAAAAGAGCCGTAAGGCGTCAGGCGTAAGGGGACAATCCCGTTCGACGTTCAACGTTAAAACAAAACAGACGAAACAGATTAATTGAACCAAATAGGCTGTCTTCATAGTTGCCGGCTAATAATTTACGGCAGAAGCTAAAACCTGATGTAGTCCGTTATCCCGTCCAGGACCATTTGGATGCCGATCGTGGCCACGACCAAGCCTGTAATGCGGATCGACGCCTCCATAAAATTTAAGCGCGTTAGAAAGGCGCTGATGACCTTTGCGTAGAGCATGATGAGAAGATTGATCAGGACAGAGACAACGATGGAGATGAGAACGATGGCAAGGCCGTATTTTACCGGGAAAGAGAGGGACGCGGAGATGGCAGCGGGCCCGGCTATCATTGGCGAGGCAAGAGGAACAATTGACATATCCGCAAGATGCATCTTTTCATCGAACTCAAAGAATATCCCCTTATTGAGCGCTTCGAACCCGCGATAGAGCAAGACAAGCCCACCGGCGATCTTAAAAGCATAGAGCTGGACATGAAAGACATTCCGCAGAAGTATGTCGCCGCCGAGCGCGAAAAGAAGGAGGATGACAATGGCGATCACGGAGGCCCTTAATGCGACCTTTCTCAGCTCCTGCGGATCGTTCTTTTTCAGGAGCGTTGACATAATAAAGATCTTGCTCACGGGGTTGATGAGCGCAAGGAAGGCGAGGGTGCAGTCGACGAAAAGCTTGATATGCGTGAGTGTTATCATGCTGAATTATATCTATGCGGCGTTGAGAGGCCTGATACGCTCTATCTGCTTTTTATAATGCTTTTCCGCTTCCCAGAGTTCAACGGCTCGCTGGGCATTCAACCAGAACTCAGGTGTATTGCCGAACAGTCTGCTCAATTTTAATGCCACGGCCGGGGTTGTGGCGCGATTCTCACGAAGGATCTCATTTACAGTCTGGCGTGATGTTCCCAGCGCCTCAGCAAGGCTTGCTACCGTTAACCTGTAGTCTACCATAAAATCCTCGCGAAGCATTTCCCCCGGGTGTGTAGGCTTGATGGTACGTGATCCTGTATTTTTAATGCTCATTGTACACCTCTCAATGGTAATCGGTTATTTCGACATCGTAAGCGTCTCCATCTATGGAACGGAAACAGATACGCCACTGGTCGTTGATCGAAATCGCGTATTGATCCTTCCGCTTGCTCCTTAGCAAATGCCGGTTACTGGGTGGTATCCGCAGGTCGTCGAGGGTTGCCGCGAGATAACTATATTCCAACTTGCATATCGCTCTTTTTCGTATATCAGATTGAAGCCGTTTTGATTTTCCTGTTTTATACGGCCCCGGTGTATGCTTGTCTGAAAAGGTTTTAATCATACAATATTTGTAATATGTCACGTGACAGAATGCAAGACATAATGCGGCGCGCAGGTTTATCAGGGATCAGGAGGACGCTTCCGTATTCTGCATTGCCAGTATTTCATTGCGGAGATGCCATACCAGCCACAGGCCGGGCAGGGCGGTGAATGTGCTCAAAAGGAAGAAGTTCGCCCAGCCGATCATCTCGACGGCATAGCCGGAGGTCGGAGAGACGAGGACCCTCCCGAGGGCTGAGAGGGAAGAGAGGAGGGCAAACTGGGTGGCGCTGAAGCGGGGGTTGCAGAGCGCCATGAGGAACGCGACGAACGCTGCTGTGCCCATGCCGCCGGAGAAGTTCTCAAACGCTACGGCCACTACGAGCATGGCGTAATTTTTTCCTGTCCAGGCGAGGACCATGAATGAGAGGTTGGAGACCATCTGGAGAAACCCGAATGTCAAAAGGGACCTGAAGAGACCGAGTTTTACCATGAGGGCTCCTCCAAAGAGCGCCCCCACGATCGTTGCCACAAGCCCCATGCCCTTGTTTATCGTCCCGACATCGGTCGGGGAGAAATTCACGCCCCTGATGAGAAATGTTGTCGTAAGCGCGCCGGCGTAAGCATCGCCGAGCTTGTAAAGGATTATGAGGAGAAGCATCAGTATGGACGACCTTCGGGATAAAAAATCACTAAGAGGTCCCCACGCGGCTTCCTGCATGGTCTTCGGCGGCGCTACTTTTTTATCGGGTTCTTTCCCCATGAAGGAACCGGACATGCCGATCACTATGGTCCCTGCCATGATAAGATATGTTATCTGCCAGCCGACGATCTCTGAAAGGATAAGGGCAACAGCTCCGGCCACGATCATTGCAATGCGGTAGCCAAAGACGAAGACCGCGGCGCCCATGCCCCTCTCCACATCAGGCAGGACATCGGTACGGTATGCATCGATAACGATGTCCTGCGAGGCAGACATAAAGGCCACGATTATGGCTGCTACGGCAAGCATGAGAGGAGCGCTTTCCGGAGAGAAAAGGGCCATGAGCACGATGCCGATCAGAAGGGCGACCTGGGTGAGAAATACCCAGCCGCGGCGTCTTCCGAGCCACGGAGGAACAAAGCGGTCCATGAAGGGGGACCAGAGGAATTTGATGGTGTAGGGCAGACCGATGAGAGAGAAGATGCCGATCGTTTTAAGATCGATGCCGGCTACCGTGAGCCATGCCTGGAGCGTTCCGCTGGTGAGAGGCAGGGGCAGCCCGGAAGAGAAGCCGAGGAGCAACATCACCGCCATGCGGCGGCTCGTGAAGACCTTCAGATATGGTGCGAAGTTTATCGGCATATCGTTTGTTTAATTGAAATTCTAAATCCTAATATCGAAATCCTAAACAAATTCAAATGATCCAAATTCAAAACAGTTAAACAAAATAACATAGTCGGATGACACAACGTTTTGAACATTAGGGATTTGAATTTTGATATTGTTTAGGATTTGGTGCTTAGAAATTAGAGATTTACATTTAAGATTTGTCTTCAACCTATAGTCCTAATTGGTTGCTGATCTCATTCATCGCGCTGATGCAGATCTCGGCAAATTCGTTGAGCGGGATGCCGATCGCTTCGCATTCCGTGATATTATCCCTGTTGACCGATGCCGCAAACGCCTTCTCTTTCATCCTCTTCACCACTGACTTTGGTTTCACGCTTGCGATCTTCTTATCGGGGTAGACGAGTGTGGTCGCAACGATGAGTCCCGTTATGGTCTCGCCTGCGGCGAGCGCGTGCTGAAAGACGGTCTCGCGTTTTCTGCCGGCAGCGGTCTCGTTGTGCATAACGATGGCATCAATGATCTCAGGGTCGACCCCTTTTTCTTTGAGGATCCTTTCCGCCTCAAGACCATGTCGGTTAAGATCGCCATCGACAAGCTCTATGTCGATGTCGTGGAGAAGCCCGGTGATGGCCCATTTCTCCTCATCGTGCCCCAGCTTCCTCGCCAACGCCCTCATCACCGCTTCTGAGGCGTAGCAATGGTTCAGCATCCTCTCGTTTTGAACATGTTGTTTGAGCAGCATTAGTGCGTCGTCTCTTGTCATAGGATTGGAACCTCCCCCTTAGCGGCCTTTTTCTATAAGCTCTATGAGCAACCTTTTTGATACAAGGAAAAATGCTATCCTGCTTGTATTCTTAGACCTGCGCTGCAGGTTGATGTCGTATGCGCGGCAATCAACAGGCGGTTCCACCATTTGAAGCCCTTTCTCAACAAGCTCTTTCGATGTTTTCTCGATATCGTCAACCTCAAAGCAGAGATGGTGCAGGCCGCCGCCCTTCTTTTTCAGAAAATTCGAGATCGGGGAATTGTCGGCGGTAGGCTCCAGCACCTCTATGTAGACATCCGTATCATTCCCGGCGTTGACGAACGATGCGGTGACGTTCAACGTGTCGAACGGAACGGCCTCGGTGATCGTGCGGAAGCCAATGGTGCGGAGAAGCTCCGTTAATTCCTTGATATTGTCAACGACAAGACCGATATGGTCAAGCTTCATGCCGATCAGTTACCTCCCCGCAGATATATTACGCAAGAAACGTTCCGATTACCAGCCGAAAATAAGGCAGTGAATGGTCAATGGGGAAACAACGCCCGGAAGCGGAGGATACTCCCGGACGTTGTTTTGAAGATTAGACACGGGGATTCCGCGAGGTAGGCAGATCGTTGACCTCTTCCCGCAGCAAGACTTCCATCTTCAGGATCGGGAAGGAGGTTGTATTAAAATCCTGCGCCGCACAGATAGGCAGGTTCTTGGTGTTGAGGAACCAATCACCCATTTTTGGTTTTCTTACTTCCCCTGTTACCATAAAGCGTATCTCTTTTATCATGGTGTCCACCTCCTAATAGCGTGTTACGGCCTTGTCGAGGCCATTACTTATTATTAATAGTGCAGGCACACACCGTGTAAAAATAATGAAACTGTTATATGAAATTTGCGTGATCATAGTCTATATATACAGGATGAATAATGAAAAAGAAATGACAGGCGTCACAAACGCAAAGAAGCCGCAAGGGGTTTGCGGCTTCTTTGTTATTTCCCCGGTATCGTCCAGGGTTATAAAAAGGGGAGGAGGGTTATGCTGAGCGAACCTTCTTTACATGGACCCTATAGTCAGAGTTCAATATCTTTTTTGCGCTCTCATCCAGGACGTCAGATATAAAAGGAATTTTGGTCTCTTTCTCTGTCTCTCTGTTCCCTGAAAAGAGGTCGTTCCTCGAGATCTCCGGGATGCTGAATTTGCGTGCGCCTGCCATGAGCTGTTGAAGCCCAGCGGTAAGTTTGTCCGCAAGGGTCCACATAGCAATCGCGCCAAAGGGGATCTTGTTCATTTCTGCTTCTCCGACCTTTTTCTGTACATCATAGTATCCTGCAAAGATCTCTTGTGCTTTCGTACCAAGCTCTTTTACAGAAGGCGCAAGGTCGTCCCAGTTGCCGTTCACATCTTTTCTCCGTTCCGGTCTAAGGACGCCCTCAATGTTGGAGCCGAGGAACCCGGGTATCATGGCTGCCCTGCCCATGCAGACCAGCTTGGTAAACGGTGAACCGAGCGCGAGGGCCTTGAAGATGTGGTCTTCCCTTGCGAGACCTCCGGCAAAGGCGATATCGACAACCCTTTCGCCCCGTGCAGCGAGTATAGAAGCGTATTCGTATACTTTGGAGTGAAGGATGATCGAAGGAACACCCCAGGTTTCCATCATGTTCCAGGGGCTCATGCCTGTTCCGCCACCGGAGCCGTCAACCGTAAGGAGATCGAGCTTTGCGTCTGTAGCAAACTTGATAGCCATCGCGAGCGCCTCCATGCCATAGGAGCCTGTCTTGAGGGAGATCCTCTTATAGCCGATCTTGCGCAGATATTCGACTGACTCCATGAAAGCTTCCTGCACCTTTTCGGGGGACGACAGGTCGGTGTAGCCGAGCCTGCTGTGGCGCGCAAAAGACTTGATGGCGCCGTGCTCAAAGGCCTTCTGCACCTCTGGTTTTGTCGGATCAGGGTCCACAACATATCCTCTGTCTTTCAGGAAGAGCGCATAGCCGAGGTTATCAACCTGTATCTCGCCGCCGATATCTTTTGCCCCCTGGCCCCATTTCAGTTCGATGATAACCTTTTCGCCGTATTTGTTGATAACGTATTCCGCAACACCATTCCTGGTATCCTCAACGTTCATCTGGACGATGATAGCGCCGTAACCATCGAAATAGCGGAGGTAGGTCTCGATCCTCCTGTCAAGCTCAGGGGCCTTTGCGATCTTCCCGTTCTTTATTACGGCTTCACGGTCGATGCCGACAACATTCTCACCGACAACGATGGGAATGCCGACAAGGGCTGCGCCTATCGCAAAGGAATCCCAGTATTTTGCTGCGATAAAGGTCGACCCAAGGGCTCCGGTCATGATCGGGATCCTGCATTTTGTCTTTACATCGCTCCCGAATTCGGTTTCGACATTGACGTTTGGAAAGATGCAGTCGTCGGGATTGTTCTTAAGCCCCTTGCGCAGACCGCTTGCCCCGTAATTGTATCCTTGTATCCTCAGCGAATTATAAGAAACACCGATATGACAGGTGTTTCTTATAATTCGCTGAG
>DLMV01000050.1:0-12519 GCA_002478225.1 Deltaproteobacteria bacterium UBA7527
CGAAAAATATTTTACGTTATCTTCAAATATCAAAACACAAACAAAATGCATTTGTTTAGAACATTTAGATATTTGGATTTTGATATTGTTTTGTGCTTAGTGCTTCGATATTAGGATTTGTTTAGGATTTGGTGTTTAGATATTAGTGCTTGTTTTTTTCGCGAACTATAAACTATCAGCCAAAAGCCTTTTTTGTTTCAGCTGACGGCTGCCTAGTTTATCCGAAGCGTCCTGTTATATACCCTTCAGTTCTCTCATCCGATGGCGAAGTAAAGATCAGCGGCGTTTCGCCAAATTCAACAAGGTCTCCAAGGAGCATGAAGCCGGTGTAGTCCGATACCCTGGCAGCCTGCTGCATATTGTGCGTTACGATCAGTATGGTGTATTTTTTTTTCAGCTCCATCATAAGCTCTTCGATCCTCATGGTAGCGATAGGGTCAAGAGCAGAACATGGTTCATCGAGAAGAATGATCTCCGGCTCCACAGTAAGGAGACGGGCAATACAGAGCCTCTGCTTCATCTCTTCAGAGAGGTTGAGCGCAGAAACAGAAAGCTTGTCTTTTAAATCTTCCCAGAGGCCGACGGCCTGCAAACAACTTTCCACCATATCCCTTTTTTTCTTCTTGTTCCCCAGGCCATGTATCTTCAATCCGTATATCATGTTCTCATAGACCGTAAAAGGAAAAGGATTCGGGCGTTGGAACACCATGCCCACCTTTTTGCGGAGCTCTATGATATCGACATCCTCGATCCTTTGATCGTTGACAAAAATGTCTCCTGATATCCGGATGTCGTCAATAAGGTCGTTCATACGGTTAAAGCAGCGCAAAAGGGTGGACTTGCCGCAGCCTGAAGGTCCGATGAGTGCTGTGATCGAGTTCTTATGGACATTGAAATTTATGTCTTTCAAGGCCTGAAAGTTGCCGTAGTGGAGATTGAGGCTATTTGTTCTCAGAACGAAGTTGTCCATTATCCGAACTTTCCCTGGATGTAGTCCTCTGTCTTCTTCATTGACGGGGTAGTGAAAAGCTTTTCCGTCGCGTCGTACTCGATGAGCTCTCCCAGATAGAAGAAGGCGGCAAAGTCCGTAATGCGGGCGATCTGCTTCGTATTGTTGGAAACAAGGATGATCGTAATATCCTTTTTCAGTTCGCTCAGAGCGTCCTCGATCTTTGCCGTTGAGATAGGATCGAGCCCTGAGCAGGGTTCGTCGAGCAGGATGATCTCCGGTTTCAACGCAAGGGTCCTGGCAAGGCACAGCCTTTGCTGCTGTCCTCCCGATAATTTCAGGGCAGAAATGCCGAGCCTGTCTTTTACCTCATCCCAGAGGAATGCCTTTTTGAGGCTGTCCTCTACAATGTAGTGAAGTGTGGCGCGGTCTCCGATGCCCTTCAGGCGCGGGCCGTACGCAATATTTTCATATATTGAGCGGGGGAGGGGGATAGGAACAGCAAAGACGGTGCCCACGCGTCTTCTTAATTCAACGTTGTCATGCCCGCCATCCAGGATGCTTTGCCCATCTATGCGCACTTCGCCTTCTATGCGGACATTATCCTCAAAATCGATCATCCGGTTGATGATGGATATAAGTGAGGACTTGCCGCTGCCCGAAGGTCCCATGAAGCCGGTAATGGTATTTTTATAGACGTCCACTGTGACGCCCTTCAGGATCTCGTTTTTCGAAAAAGTGACGCGAAGTCTTCTGATCGCTATCTTTATGTCCATAATCATCAGGAGTATCTTGATATAGCCTTGTTCATAAGGTAGTATGCGAGAATATTGATCAGTAGTATGCTCACGACAAGCACCAATGCAGTGCCGTAAGCCTTTTCCATGGAAATCCCTTCACGTGCAAGTATGTAGAAATGGACTGCCATGGTCCTGCCGGAATCAAATAAAGATGTTGGGAGCCTCAGAGAGCTGCCCATGGTGAATATCACCGCTGCTGTTTCCCCAACAGCCCTCCCAACGCTCAGCATGATCCCTGTCAGGATCCCAGGGATCGCTGAGGGCAACACAACCTTAGTGACCGTCTCCCATTTTGTGGCGCTCAGCGAATAGCTGACTATCCTGAGGTTTCTCGGTACGGCCTTGATGGCCTCTTCGCTGGTCCTGATGATCGTCGGAAGTATCATGATCGTTATGGTCAGAACTCCTGCAAGCAGAGACCAGCCCATCTTTAATTTGATGACAAAGAAGATGAAGCCGAAAAGACCGTACAGGATGGACGGTATCCCTGCGAGCGATTCAACGCCGAAGCGTATTATCTTGGTAAACACGGATTCTTTTGTGTATTCGGTGAGGAAGATCGCGGTTCCAACGCCAAGGGGCGTCGCAAGGAGAATGGAGAGGAGCACCAGAAATATTGTTCCGGCGATCGAAGGGAAAATACCGCCGATCCTCCCCATATCCTGGGGGTAAGCAAAGATAAATTCAAAATTTACGTAAGGGAATCCCTTAAAGCAGATAATGGCAACAATGATAACAAGTATGCCCACGGTAAAAAAGGCCTGGAGATTTAGTCCGATGTGTACAAGCTTATTAGTGAACCTCGGGTTTATTCTCATATTACGTTCTTCTCTTGATCCCGAAATTGGCTATGTAGTTCAGTATCATTATAATGACGAGCAGAACGACACCGGTAGAAAATAGTCCAAGCCTGTGGTCTCCTGTTGCGTACGCAAGCTCCAGGGCAATATTGCCCGTGAGCGTACGCAAAGGATCGAGAATGCTTGAAGGTATCTTGAGGGCGTTCCCCGCGATCATGATGACAGCCATTGTTTCCCCGATGGCCCTCCCCATGCCCAGTATAAAGCTTGCAAGGATCCCTGATCGTGCCGCGGGGAGGATGACCTTGTAGATCGTCTGCCATTTTGTTGCTCCCATGGCCAACGAACCTTCCCGGTATGTCTTTGGAACACTCATTATAGAATCGAAAGAGATGCTGATTATGGTGGGTAGGATCATTATCCCAAGGATAATAGAGGTTGCAAGGAGTGAAAAGCCCGATCCCCCGATGTGATCCCTCACGATGGGCACGATGTAAACAACCCCCAGAAAACCGTAGACAACCGAGGGGATGCCGGCAAGAAGCTCGAGAGCCGGCTTGAGGAACATTTTCATCTTCTTGCCCGAGTACTCGGAAAGATAAATGGCGCAGGAAAGTCCCATCGGAGCGCCTATGACGAGGGCGCCAAAGGTGACGAGAAATGAGGAGACGATCATGGGGAATATGCCAAAGAAACCTTTTGTGGGGGCCCACTTGAAGCCGAGAATTATATTCTTAAGGCCGACCTTGTGGAAAAGGGGCAACCCTTCAAAGAAAATGAACATAAAGATCAGGAAGAGGAACAGGAGTGATGAGAGGGCGAAGACGACCAGCACCCACTTCACGAAACGTTCTTTTCTTATAGGATTGTTAGTCATAGAAACCAACCAGGCCCTCTTTCTTGAGGATATTTTGTCCGTCCCTTGAAAGTACAAAATTAATGAATTTCTTTCCTGCTTCGTCAAGCTCGCCGTTGGTTACATATAAGAAGGGCCTCACGATCTTGTATCTTCCTGTTTTAATGTTCCTGATGCTTGGAACGACGCCATCGATAGTCAAAGGCTTTACCCTTTGATCGACCAGTCCGAGAGAGATATACCCTATTGCATAAGGATCGGTGGCAACCACTTCTTTTACTGATCCGTTAGAGTCCTGCACCATAATGCCGTCGTCTATCTCATTTCCTTTCATGACAAGCTCTTCGAAAGAGCTCCTTGTTCCTGATCCTTCCTCGCGAGTCACCGCGTCTATTTTTCTGTTGATCCATCCCAGCTGTTTCCAGTCCCTTATCTCACCGCTGAATATTCTGCTTACCTGCTGCAGCGTGAGCGCCTTCAGTGGATTTTTTGGATGCACAACAATGGTAATACCATCATAGCAGATCGTTATGGTATTGAGCATCTTCTCTTCTTCCTTTAATTCCCTGGACGACATGCCGATGTTTACGGTGTTGTTGACGCATGCCTGGATGCCGGCAGTAGATCCGCCGCCCTGAACATCAATAACGAACTTGCGGTTATCGATCATAAAATGTTCCGCAAGCTTTTCCGTAAAAGGCATAACCGAAGTTGACCCCGCAATGGTAATGGTTTGTTTATTGTTCTTTGCCCTATCTTGCGGTTTGCTGCTGCAGGAGATCACCAATGTTGCAAGCGCAACAAGGATAATTCCGATCTTTCCGACCATTTTTTATTCCTCGGGGTCCTTCAAATGCCGTATGATCTTCCCCTCAACCATAAATATCACCAGCTCGGCAATATTTACTGCGTGGTCAGCCATTCTTTCAAGGTATTTCGATATGAAAAGGAGGCGTGTTGCCCTGGAGATCGTCCGCATGTCCTGCATCATATAGGTCAACAGTTCCCGAAATATCTGGTCAAGCAGCTGGTCTACCTGTTCGTCGTCTCTTGTCACCTTCAAGGCGAGATGGACATCTTCCTTTACAAAGGCGTCAAGGCTTTCTTTGACCATTATCTGCGCGATCTCTGCCATTTTTGGTATATCAATATAAGGCTTTAACTGCGGCTCCTGGTTTAATTCCAGGACCCTCTCGCAGATGTTGACTGCCATATCGCCTATTCGTTCGAGGTCGTAATTGATCTTGATCGCTGTCGTGATGAACCTTAGGTCCCTCGCCGCCGGCTGCCGGAGCGCCAGGAGCTTCAGGCAAAGCTCGTCCACCTCAATTTCGATGCTGTTGATAACATCGTCATTATCGATGACATTTTTTGCGCGCTCTGAATCTCTTTCGAGGAGCGATTTGATCGCACTCTGAATGGCCTTTTCAACGAGGCCGCCTTCGTAGAGAAGCTTTTCCTTTAGTTCCTTTAATTCCAGATCAAAAGCCTTGTAGATGTGTCCTTCCAGCATATGTCCTCCTATAAGGGGTACTCAGAGTATAGTAATTTTTCCTGTTGATTACAACGAGTTTTTGATCAGCCAAATTTGCCGGTGAGATACTCTTCGGTTCTTTTGTCCTTGGGAACGGTAAACATCTTTTCTGTGGGGCCATGCTCGATTAGTTCGCCAAGGTAGATGAAGGCAGTAAGATCTGATACGCGCGCCGCCTGGCCGATGTTGTGGGTCACGAGAAGCATGGTGACGTTCCTTTTCAGTTCAACAAAGAGTTCCTCGATCTGCGAGGTGGATTTAGGGTCAAGCGCTGACGTCGGTTCGTCAAGAAGGAGTATCTCGGGGTTCATCGCGAGGGCGCGGGCGATGCAGAGCCTTTGCTGCTGACCCCCGGAAAGAAAGGTTCCCTTCCTGTGGAGAAAGTCCTTCACCTCATCCCACAGGGCCGCTGCCCGGAGAGATTGTTCGACAATTGTATTGAAATCCTCCTTTGAACGACGTATGCCGTTCAGTTTATACCCTGCAATGACGTTATCGTAGATACTCATCGTCGGGAAGGGGTTCGGCTTCTGGAAGACCATGCCGACCTTTCTTCTGAGGACGATCGGCTCCATAGTGTAGATATCCTTTTCATTGAGAAACATCCTGCCCGCCACCTTTGTATTGGGAAGGAGCTCGTGCATGCGGTTCACGCAGCGGATAAGCGTGGTCTTGCCGCATCCGGATGGGCCCATAAGGGCGGCAACGACATTTTTCGGCACGGAAAGATTGATGTCTCTCAGCACCTGATGGTCGCCGAAGAATGCTGAAAAGTTGTCTACTGTCAGAACTGAATTTTCCATTTGATCGAAACTCCTCTTGCGATGAGGTTAAGAGCCAGCGTGAGCACCACTAGGATGAACGATGCCCCCCATGCGAACGTATGCCATTCCGGGTAGGGGCTCATGGCATAATAAAAGATCCGGTAGGGCAGCGAATCGATAGGCTTTAATATGTTCCAGTTCATGAATTGGTTCCCGAAGGCGGTGAAGAGCAGGGGAGCTGTTTCCCCGGTGATCCTTGCCACACTGAGAAGGATGCCCGTCAGTATGCCGCTCAGGCCCGAAGGAAGGATGACCTTCAGGATCGTCTTATGGTAAGGCACGCCGAGAGCGAGCGAAGCCTCCTTGAGATGATAGGGTATCAATTTGAGGGTCTCCTCGGTCGTTTTGATGATCACGGGCAGCATCATGATGCTGAGAGCGATGCCTCCGGACAGAGCGGAAAATGTTCGAAGAGGCGCTACGATCCAGACATATGCAATGATGCCTATGACGATGGAAGGCGTTCCCTGAAGGACAATGACGCAAAGACGCACGAGGCTGCTCAGTTTGCCTTCTTTGTTCTCGGAAAGGTAGATGCCGGCGATGATGCCGAAGGGTATGGAAAAGACGCATGACAGAACGATGAGCATGATCGTTCCCGTGATGGCGTTGAATACGCCGCCCCCTGCCTCTCCTATGGGACGCGGGAGATGCGTCAGGAAATCCCAGTTGATTACAGAGATGCCGTTCTTTGTGATGTAATAGAGAATGAGCAAGAGCGGGAGCAGGGAGATAAATGCAAAGAGCATGACAATGCCTTTGAATATGTGGTTTTTAACGAGCCTTGCTCGAACGTGGCCTTCCATTATGTGACCTCTTTCGACGCTTCGATGCTGATCTTTTGAATGACATAATTGCCGATGATATTGACGAGCATGGTGACAAGGAACAGCACGAGAGCGATATAGATCAGCGAAGAGGAGACAAGCCCTGTAGCCTCCGCGAACTCATTTGCTATGACGCTTGCCATCGTGTTCGCAGGACTGAAGATACTCGTGGGGATGAAATTGCTGTTCCCTATGAGCATGGTAACGGCCATCGTCTCGCCAATAGCCCTCCCCAGCGAGAGCAGTATCCCTGCAATGATCCCTGAGCGTGCATAGGGGATAATAATGTTCTTCAGGACCTCAAAACGTGTGGCGCCGAGCGAGTATGCCGCTTCTTTCAGATCGGAAGGTACGAGGGTAATGACCTCTCTGCCTATCGAGGCCGAGAAGGGTATGACCATGATGGCCAATATGAGTGCGGATGTAAAGATGCCGACACCGTGAGGCGGAACGCCAAGCTTTGTTTCAATAACGCGCACCATAGGCATAAGCAGGAAGAGACCCCACAGGCCATATATGACAGAGGGGATCCCGGCGAGGACCTCGACGGAGCTTCTGAGGAATGTAGAGGCCGCACCTTCCTTGAAATACTCGCCAAGAAAGATGGATATCGCGATCGAGAACGGGATGGATATGATGAGCGCTAAAAATGAGGTCAGCAGAGTGCCTGCAAGAAAGGGAAGGGCGCCGAACTGCTCTGAAGCTGAATCCCACGTCTTCCCGACGAAGAAGCCGATGCCGAAGGTCTTGATCGCCGGCAGAGACTGTATGAAAAGGGTAAGAGCGATCGCGAAGAGCAGGCAGGCGATGAGTACCGCAGAGATCGCCAGTATCTTTGCAAATCGTGCCTCAGAGCGGTCTGTGCCGCTTTGCCGTTCATCTTTTTTCATCTATTTTATTGTACACCATGAACGGGGAATGCGTAAACCCCCGTTCATGGTTGCAGAAGATCAAGCTATTTCAGTATCGGTTTGCCGTTATATGTCACAGAGCGGATCAGCTTTACGGATTTCGCTGCAGCTTCTTTGGAAAGAGGCGCATACTGAAGAGGCTCCACGTATTTCTGACCATCGGTGACCATCCAGAGAAGCATCTTGGCGAGCGCCTCGGCCCTCTCTGCGTTCCTGTTGCCGTAATTCTGCTCTTTGTAGAATATAAGCCAGGTGAAGCTGCTTATCGGATAGCCGTCCGCGGCATCGGTGTCGGTGAGAGACACGTTTGTATCATCCGGTATCCTGATGTTCGCGGCCGCGCTCACTGCCTTGATGGTGGGTTCGATGATCTTGCCGGACTTGTTCTTGACATTGCCGAATGCCATCTTGTTCTGGAGTGCGTAAAGGAGCTCGACATAGCCGACCGCACCAGGGGTCTGTTTTACGTAACCTGCCACTCCGGGGTTGCCTTTCTGCCCGATCTGTCCTGCAGGCCATTTCAGGGATTTCCCGGTACCTATCTTTTCTTTCCACTCTGCGCTGACCTTTGTCAGGTATTCGCTGAATATATAGGTGGTGCCGCTGCCGTCGGCGCGGTTGACGACAATAATAGGAAGATCGGGGAGTTTAACGTTTGGGTTGACCGCAGCGATCCTGGGATCGCCCCACTTTGTGATCTTGCTCATGAATATGTCGGCGATAAGGTCGGGGGTAAAGTTCAGTTTGGGGTTTCCCGGCAGGTTGTAGGTGACGACTACTGCGCCGAGACATGTGGGTATGTGGAGCACCTGGGCGCCGGCCTCTTTCAATTCATTTTCCGTCATGAACGCATCCGTTCCGCCGAAATCAACGGTCTTCTTGATAAGCTGGTTGATGCCGCCGCCTGATCCGATCCCCTGATAGTTTACCTTTACTTTGTATTGGTTGTTATAAGCGTCGAACATTTTGGAATACAATGGTTGTGGAAATGTTGCACCTGCTCCAAGAAGCTCCTGATCAGCGGCAAGGACGCGATCCCCGGCAAAGGCCGAACACAAGATGACGAATGCTATAATCAAAACGCTACATGCTTTCAACATACTTACCTCCTGAGTTTAATATTGTTGAATGTATCCTAAACAACTATTGTTATGTTCACGTAAATAAATTGTTAAGATTTGGTTAATATTCACAAAATTCCTGCAGGCGCCTTTTTCCGGAAGTCTTTAACAGTAAATTAATATCGTTTTCATTTAAAGTTAACAAACCTTGTGTAAGCTTGATAACGATGAATAAGACTATATATTCAGAAAGGTCGGCATACAACAAGGATTGGTAGAAAGAAAGACATATATTCTCGACACCAATGTACTTATTCATGACCCCGAAAGTATGAATAGTTTTCAGGGTCATGAGGTAGTCATACCCTTCGAAGCCCTCGAAGAACTTGATAAGCTAAAGAAACGTTTTGATCAGATTGGCCAAAATTCCCGCCAATTAATTAGAAATTTGGGAGAATTCATTGATACGGGGAGCATTGATGATGACCACATCTGCGGGAAGGGGGGAGTGATCAGAGTAGGGTATCCTGTGTGGCTCCAAGAACCGCCAGCAGACCCCCGGGCCGTTTATTTTAACGCTATAGACAACAAGATCATCGCCTTAGCATTGTTTTACAAACAAAAACATAATGGCAACACGATTTTTGTGTCTAAAGACATCAACGCAAGAATAAAAGCAAGGATACTTGGCATACAGACCGAGGATTATAAAAGCGACAAGGTAGACATATCAAAGATCTATTCCGGATACGCCTCTGCGGTCATATCTAAGAATTCTATCGATGAACTCCACGCAAGGGGCGATATCGCCGCCGACAATGTCAGCGCTGAACAGCCCATCCTTGAAAATCAGTGCATTCTGCTGACCGCCGCCGATGGATCGTCTTCTCTGGGAATCTTAAAGCACGGGAGAATAAGGAAGATCTCACTTTCCAAGAGTTCATTCTGGGGAATAAAAGCAAGGAACAAGGAACAACAATTCGCGCTGCAGCTGCTTACGGATAACTCCATTCACGCTGTAACGCTCATAGGACAGGCGGGTACGGGTAAGACGATCCTTGCACTTGCGGCGGGGTTGCATAAAACGCTCGAAGAGGGTATGTACCAGCGAATATTTATCACGAAGCCTGTTGTCCCGGTAGGAAGACAGGACATCGGTTTCCTGCCGGGAGACAAAGAAGAGAAGATGCTGCCGTGGATACAGTCAGTGTTCGATAATTTTGCCCCGCTTTCCATGAACAATCAGAAGATGACCCTTGATTACATGAAGACTGCGCACCTTCTCGAGATCGAATCGATCGCGCACATCAGGGGAAGGAGCATCGCGCGGTCCTGGATCATGATAGACGAGGCGCAGAACCTGACGCCACACGAGGTAAAGACCATTCTGACCAGAGTAGGCGAGGGCAGCAAGATAGTCCTGACCGGAGACATATACCAGATCGATTCGCCCTATCTCGATGGAGGCTCCAACGGACTTAGCTATCTCGTAAACAGGTTCAAAGGGCAGCCTCTGTACGGACACATTACCCTGAACAGGACGATACGAAGCCCCTTGGCTTCATTGGCCGCTGAGCTTTTGTGAAGGGAATACTAATAAGGGAATATGGGAGGAGCAGGATGTCATCAACAAAAAGCTTGATAGACATTTTCGGAGGACAGTCCGGGGAGCGCGTGTCTATCGGTGATGTTACTACGATCCTAAGGCGGAACGGCGTTTTCCCTGAATGTCCGGAATCGATACCTTTTGCATTGAATGACACGACTGCCGGGACCGAGACCGAACTCCAGGCCGCGGTCAGGGGCGAAAAAAGATCGGTGGACCTTGCAATGACCATTGAAGAATCCAATTATTATGCGAATATTGTAAGAAGGGCCGCCTCGGGTGATACCTCAAAAAGACTGGTCAGCGATCTCGATAGATTCATTCATTCAAATTACGAGGGTATCTGGGAAAACAGCTTGGTCCGTTTTCCACGTTCCTCGTTGTCGCCATTCACAGATGCCGTTTTTCGACGCGATCTTTTGTCCGATAAGAGCGAAAGAAAAAAGGGCATGCGGGGCGATGCCCACAAGTTTGTTGTCTCCAAGAACGGTGAAGAGCATGTAAGGGTACCCATAAGCTACCTGCTGAAACTGGCCCTTGCGGACGTGATAGGTCGGCGACAGGGCCTGCCCCGTCTTATAAAAAGGTCCGGCTACGATATGATGCACCACTTTACCAACGATAATACTTCGCCGGAGACCTCTTCATTCCACGTGACCCGTCTTTTGCCTGGAGATGATCTCGGGAGAAAGATAGCCAGTGAAACATCAAGAAGGTTCCTGCTGACGCAACTGCTCGTGATCTATGCAAATGAAAGGTTCCTGTTGAGGCAAAACGGACAGGAGGCGATGGTATTCTTTTCCCCGCACCCGCCCGTGAGACAGAAGAGGCTGAACGAGTGCGTATCGGATACGTTCTACAGGGAGCTCTTCATGAGCCCCTGCCTTTCAGGGTGGGACCAGGGGGAGGCGAAGCATAACTACATGCACCTCTGTCATGAGGTGTTGAGCAGGAGCCAGCTCAATGCGGTCCTGAAGCTGAAGGATGCGGGGATCATCATGAATAACCTTGCTGTGCTTCCCAACGCCTCCAACATCAGTCTTGCAAATAACGGCACGCACGTTAGTCTTGGGAGCGTAACACTGTCAAGGCTCCTTCAGGACAGGACATCGGGTTTTGCAGGCATTCATGAGAAATATATGGGAGACCTTGTTGTAAAGATCGTCGAGCATTTCCTCCCGTTGTTTGTTGGTATCTACAGCGCGTCCCCATACCGTATCGATTTCCAGGATTTCCATCCTGAACGTGTCCTCGGTTTTCTGCCTCACGAACTGGACTTTACCCATTTGAGGATGATCTGGAGGCGGTGGAAAAAAAAGGCGAAGATCAGGATCTTCAACAACTCGATCACGCCTTTCGGGCCGATGTGGCTCGACCGGCTGATAGGCTCAGTATTTCACTTAAAAGGCGATTTCGTACCCGATTTCCGCATGATCGATTATCTTGTGTCTCCCATGAGCACGGAGCAGAGCCCCGCCTTGAACGGCAGGTACGGGAATACGATGAAACTGAAGAACGACCTCAACGAGCTCGGGATATTCCATCCCGAAATGTCTCTCTACCTCCTCTATAAACCGAGGGAATATGAAATGACGGGTTTTTCCGGTTACGAGGGGCGATACTACAGCCTCTTCGAAAGTTTTGAAAGGGATCTCGGATATGGCGTGAACATGCAGAATCTTGTAACCGCAATGGCCTATAGATATGTGCTTGAGGGAACGATAACCCATGATCATATACCGGATAGTCCGTTCCTCGAAAGCGAGAGGAGGCAGATCATCTTCTGCTCCGCGATCGGTTTGCCTACATTTTATGTGAGGAGCGACACGCCTAATGCCTTTATGAAAAGGATCATCAAAAGAACTGCAAAAGTCCGCCAGAGCAGGAGATATCCCGGTTATCTGAGGATCAGACTTAACGAGTACCTCAAGGCGCTTGCAGATATCGTGCTGGAAGACGGGCAGGAACTGATCGAGATGACGGGCATAGAGGATACCATGAGCGATTTCAGGCTTCGAATAAATGATGCGGAAAGGGAAACTGCGACATCAAGACTGACAAGGGGGATACTGGCTGAAGCAAATGCCGATTCGCCTTTCAGGTTGAACAGCGATGAATTCAATCTCTCTGCGGAGAGGTATTACAGGGACAGCCTGAGGAAACGTCACGTCAGGGAGGCCCTCGAATTGTTCGAACAGGACCTGAAGGCAATGTACAGGGATTTTTACCGTGATGATGCCCTTAGGAAGGCTTTGGCGTTCACCCTCAGGGAAGAAAGTGCCGAACGATTCCTGGAGCGCATCAGGGGTGAAATGATAGACGAAAAGGTATCACCTGACGGTGTTGTACAG
>DLMV01000050.1:12637-29770 GCA_002478225.1 Deltaproteobacteria bacterium UBA7527
CGGTGTTGTACAGTTAATCTATCTTGTTATCATCGTTGAGTATTTTGAGCGGCTGGTGCAAAGGAGACGAGAGAAAGACCATGACACCCCACCAATATATCGAGCGGGAAACGCTTAACATCAGCACTGAGCGGCTTTACTGGGACAGGGTAATAGGTTTCCTTTACTCTAAGGTAAGAGAAAACGTCCCGTCACTGTTCCGTATCGTGACGGGGCCGCGCACATCAAGCCTGCTCGGTTTCCTGAATTATGAGCTTTTCATTACAGGAAAACTCTCGGGAAATATGAAGTTCCTTAGACAAAGCGGCATCAATCTCGACGAATGCCTCGAAGACCCGAAACTGCTGGATACCCCGAAAAAGATCTTTGAAAGAAAGATCAGATACTGGGAATGCAGGCCTATGTGTGAGGATTGTGAGGCGGTGGTATCCCCGGCAGATGCAAGGGTCCTTATAGGGTCATTGAGCGAGGGCAAGTCCATTTTCATCAAAGAAAAGTTCTTTGAATACGAGGAGCTTCTTGGCCATGACAAGGGTGAATGGCTTGAGGTCTTCCGTAACGGAGATTTCGCGATCCTCCGGCTTACACCGGACAAGTATCACTACAACCATACGCCTGTCTCAGGGATTGTGATGGATCTTTACGAGATACCCGGTCGTTATCATTCCTGTAATCCAAGCGCGGTCATAATGACCGTTACACCCTACTCAAAGAATAAGAGGGTCGTCACCGTGATCGATACCGATGTCCCGGGGGGCTCGCAGGTCGGCATCGTTGCAATGGTTGAGGTCGTGGCGTTTATGATAGGCGAGATAACGCAATGCTATTCTGAGGAGCGTTACGACAATCCGGTCAATGTCTCAAGCGGGATGTTTCTGAAGAGGGGCTGTCCCAAGAGTCTTTACAGGCCGGGAAGCAGCACCGACATACTCATATTCCAGAAGGACCGAATAGTTTTTACTGAAGATATTCTGATCAACAGGCTTAATGGCAATGCAATGAGCCGCTATACGTTAGGATTTGGAGAGCCGATGGTAGAGACGGATGTAAAGGTACGGTCTCTGATAGCAAAAGGCAGTGTATAGCAGACAGCTCTCAGCGATCAGCAACAAAAAATATTTTTAAGCTGACGGCTGATAGCTGAAAGCTGATTAACCAAATATTTTTTGAACATTTACCGGCGGTTAACATCGCGGTAGTATAGTCAGGTAAAACACAAAGGATCATACGATGATCAACTGGATGACTAAACTTGCATCTCATTACAACAGAACAAGGGACAGATACCCGAACGACAGGATTATGATCGTCTTTGATATTGACGGCACGATCCTTGATATGAGGTACGTAATCCTTTACGCACTGAAGGCCTTTGATGAAAGCCACAACACCCGGCATTTTATTGACCTTAAGGTCTCCGATATCGATTTTCACGAAGAGAACATCAGGTCTTTTCTTGATCATTCAGATATATCGAACGGCGACCAGAGGGAGATTCTGGAACATTATAGAGATTTTTTCTGGTCGTCTGCCGGGGCATTTGAGGCGCATCGTCCGTTCCGTGGTGTTCTGGAGGTGATCAGGTGGTTCCAGATGCAGCCCCGTACATACGTAGCGCTCAATACCGGACGACCAGAGTCTTTCAGGCTCCAGACCCTGAATACCTTAAACAGACTGGCAGATGAATACCGGGTAAATTTTGACGATGACCTTCTCTATATGAAACCTGATGGTTCGGAACTGACAATCCCTGAAGTCAAGGTAAACGGGATACGGCACTTTGAGAGAAAAGGTTACCGGGTCTGCGCTGTCGTCGATAATGAACCCGAGAACCTCTATGCCGTTTCTCAGGCAGACCCTGAACAGAAGATGCTTCTGCTCCATGCCGATACGATCTTCAAATCGAAGCGTGCAAACGTGCCTGGGCACGCCGTTAACGGAAAAAGGTATGACTTAACAGCTCTGATCCTGAATAATGCACTCCCGCAGCATACTCAGTTTGTCTGGTACTGCACTGACGGCATAAGAAGCTTTGATCAGTTTATTCGGTCGAACGTTCACTGGATACAGTTCGATTCCCGCTTCTTTGCATCGTACATGCAGCAGACATTCAATGATGCCGGACTACCGAACCCTGTCCTGTGCCTGGGCCTGATGAAAAAACACGGCAAAAAGATAAAACTGTTTCTCCGCGAAGGAGGGGTGATGCCGACAGAGGCGCTCAGGGCACTTTCAAAATATGGATTCGATGCTTCGTCGATTTGCCTTGATGTGGGTATTCCAACCGTCATGGATAGTGATGAGAGTATGAAAATCCTGCGGGGCGAGTATCCTCAGATGATCATCCAATGCTGGGTTGACCATCTCGCCCCTCTTATCCTGAACGACCCGGTGTGTGCAAAAGAGACCCTGGCGGTCATTCGTTCACGGGGTGTCGACAGATTTTCGGTGAACTGGATGCAGCCGAAGAAAAGGCAGATCATAGCGCGATTACTGCGATGGGGTTCAGAGGTCGACATAAGGGACGTATACGGATTGGAGTCGTTCCTGCAGGCGGCATTGATGGCGCCGTCTTCAATCACGTCACATTTCAACTTCCCGGAGTATTACCATGAAGAGAGTCAGTATGATCGTCTTATCGCGTGATGCCGAATTGCCTTCATTCATACAACTTCGTTGCCTTCGTCGTCATCGCTTCGACGTACTAAAATCTATGCCTCCGGCGCCTCCTCCTCGCCCCACTCTATTTTTGAATGAAATTCGGCATGATATATCCAAGAAGGCCGGAGGTAACTGATGACCTGTTCAAAATGCAATGCCCATGACCTGTATATGTATCTGGAACGCGACACCAGCATCGGTGTTGAAGTCTGTGTCTGCTCCAAATGCGGGAACCGTATTTATGAAGGTTACCCGAAACGGAACGGCTCGGATGAACAGGAGGAGTGGGAGAAGAAGAACATCCCGCAACGCTGGGACCGGAAGGACCCGGAAGACAGCCTGTCGTCCTTCGCCCGATGACGAACATCCTCTTTGTCCTCGTCCTTTCCCTGCTGCTGGCCATATCCCTCTGGTGGGGGTTCAAAAAGCTCCCCGGAGATGGCC
The DNA here is from genome assembly GCA_002478225.1 of Deltaproteobacteria bacterium UBA7527. Taxonomy (GTDB): domain Bacteria; phylum Desulfobacterota; class Syntrophorhabdia; order Syntrophorhabdales; family Syntrophorhabdaceae; genus UBA5609. Next base: position 15,743 of record DLMV01000050.1, read on the forward strand.
GGCAGATCCTTGCAGCCGTTCCACTTTACAAGAAGGACAGCGAGACCTGGGAAGGTTTGAACATAACCTATTACGGCATGCTTACGGCAAACGCTCTGGTATTTGCCGTATCGATCATGCTGATACTGATGGGGGCGCTGAATCATACCTGGACGGAAACGCTATCTCTTGTCGTTGTTCTTCTCGGCGTATGCATCCCCGCCTCCCGGTTGACGGCGAGGGTCGTGGAAAAAAAGACCAATACATTTACGGTCGGCGGTGCTTCGTTCATCGGGATGCTCTCAGCCCCTTTTGTCCTGTCAGCTGTCAATATGACAGGGTTTTGCAATATTCCCGTTATCCCTTTCCTCGCGGCAATAGCCATATCGTATGCGTTCGGTGAGGGTGCCGGGCGCCTTGCCTGCATTAGTTTTGGGTGCTGTTACGGCAAGCCTCTTTCACAATGCGGTCCTTTCGTGAGAAGGTTGTTTTCGAAGACCAGCTTTGTTTTCAGCGGGAAGACGAAGAAGATATCCTACGAATTCGGCTTAGACGGGCAAGAGGTTATCCCTATCCAGGCGCTCACATCGATAGTATATCTGAGCACCGGCATCGTTGCAATGCTGTTTTTTCTTGGCGCATCCTATGCCATTGCCCTGATTATCGCGATCTGTTGCACGCAGCTATGGAGGTTCGCATCAGAGTTGTTCCGGGCTGATTTCAGGGGCGGGAGCAGGCTAAGCGTTTACCAGATGATGTCCCTGTCACTTGTCTGTTGCCCTTTCGCAGTAACGGTTTTTTTTCCTCCAGGGCAGGCACCTGTCCCTGATATTATGCTGGGATTGAAGGGAATGGTGAATCCCCTTCTGATACTGTGCCTGCAGTCCATATGGATAATCGTGTTTTTTTACTTGGGAAAAAGCAAAGTGACAGGCGCGACAATATCCTTTTATGTCCGTAAGGACAGGATATAGTCTGTAATTTCGAGAATAATTAACCGATTTTATCATAGTTTCTTAACAAACATTCAATATTATTCCATGTGAGATGAATAGAGGCATATTAAACGATTATATAAAACATACAGTGGACAAAAAGGTACCGATCATTGACAACGGCAATATACAATGCACTTCATGCAGGTCAAAGCCTTATACAGGTACGGAAAGGCGAGAGAGAAAAAGCGTTTTTTTGCATCATATGCGGGAGGCAGTTTATCGCAGGCCATGAGAGGCATTTTCCCAAGGCGAGACCGGTCTGCAAAAAATGCGGAAGGAAGATGTGCATATATCAGAATGAAAGCCTTTTTGTGCGATACAGGTGTTCAGGATACCCGGTATGTAAAAGTTGCATAAAGATATCAAGAGAAGATAACGTCATCAAGGAGGAGGACAAATGAGTTACTACATCCACGAGATCGTCAACCTGCTCCAGGGGAAAAGTTATTTTGATTATTCCAAAGCGATGAAAAATGATCAGTGTATCTATAACGCGGCTTCGAAGATGGGGGAGGCGATGCTGTCGGTGGTGACCTTTTTTGTGTAAGGAGTTAACGAACAGAATGAGGAACGAAGACAGCGACAAGATATTCGCTTTAAACATGAGATTCCAGAATCCCTTACAAAGAAGGCTTTTCTCTTTTTGCAGTTCGACGCTTGAACGTCTTCTGCTTTTACAGAGATTAAACGAGATCTACGAAAGCATATTGATGAACGGTGATGAGAATGGTTCTTTCCTGGATAATGTCCTCAGGACATTGCGCGTAGCATATGAGATATCGGATCCGGATCGCTCCCGTATACCCAAAACGGGCCCGGTTGTTGTCGTTGCAAACCATCCCTTCGGCTCTATAGAAGGTATTATCCTAGCGCACGTACTTCTTTCGGTCCGGACCGACGCGAAGATCATTGCAAATTATCTACTGCAGTGTATTCCCGAAATGAGGAGGATATTGATCCCCGTCGATCCTTTCGGCGGGCAAGAGACCCCGAAAAGGAATATCAGGCCGTTGAAAGATGCCATAGGCTGGCTGAGGAGTGGCGGCATGTTGGGTATTTTCCCTGCCGGTGGCGTATCACACATTCATTTAAGGAAGAGAGAGATTACGGACCCTGAATGGAGTGAAACGGTTGCGGGTATCGTCAGATCGGGCAAAGCCAGTGTGCTCCCTGTTTATTTTGACGGTAGTAATGGTCTGTTTTTCCAGTTGGCCGGGCTTGTTCACAGAAGGTTGAGGACGGCCTTGCTGCCGCGGGAGTTGCTGAACAAAAGCAACAGGTTCCTGCGTTTACAAATTGGGAACCTCATCCCCTTCGAGAGGATCCAGACCTTCCGAACGGCACAGGAATTGACCGCGTATCTGAGGTTTCAAACCTATGCGTTAAAACATGCAAGGAAAGACAAGATATTAAAGACAGGGGAAGATAATATAATCGGGGAAAAGAAATCGATGAGAGATGTCGGTGCGATAACGGGTGGGCCTGATCCGGAGTTGATTTACCGGGAAATATCCCTTCTTCCACAAGACCAGACGCTTCTGGAAAACAATGAATATGTCGTATTTCACTCAACGGCAGACCGGATACCAAACCTGCTTTATGAGATAGGTCGTATCAGAGAGATATCGTTTCAAAGTGCAGGAGAGGGCACTGGAAGGGCCATTGATCTGGATTGTTTTGACCTCTATTATATTCATCTCATTCTCTGGAACAAGATCAAGAGGGAGCTTGTCGGCGCATACCGGATAGGACCGGCAGACAAGATCATTCAACGATTTGGCATGAATGGACTATATACAAATACGCTTTTTGATTATAAGCCCAGATTAAGGGACCATCTGTCTTCCGGTCTCGAACTGGGCAGATCCTTTATACGCCCTTCATATCAGAAACAGTACACACCGCTTTTCTTTCTCTGGAAGGGGATATGCCGTTTTGTATCCCGGAATCCGCAGTATAAGATCCTTTTTGGACCAGTAACGATAAGCAACAATTACAGCGAACTCTCCCGTCAGCTCATAATATCTTTCTTGAAGTCGAATAATTATATCCCGGCGATCGCCCGTTTCGTAAAACCGAAACTGCCTCCTTGCAGCAGTACCGTGAAAAAGCGTGAGGCACATACAGCAAACGTCCTCGCAAAGGACATTGAACAACTGTCCGCCCTGATATCCGACATTGAGCATGATAGGAAAGGGCTCCCGGTACTTCTCAAACAATATATCAAACTGGGAGGAAAGCTGATGGGTTTCAATGTGGATCCTTCATTTAGCAATGGCCTTGACGGGTTGATCATCGCTGATCTCACGCAATGCAACAGAAAGCTGCTGGCACATTATATGGGTAAAGAAGAGCTGCGTCATTTTCTTGAATTCCACGGTATCAACGAGACGGAAAGTTGCGCAGCGTAACTGAAGGCATCGGTGTCGGCCTTTCCCCGCAAACATGCTCATTTTATTTCACAGCCCGTTACGCCTTACAACTCATGGGTTTGTTGCCGATCACTGTGTGCTGACTGCTGACGGCTATTTACTGTTTTTTACAGATTTGAGACCTTTTTTTCCATATAGTTAATACACGGCACGTCAAAGGACATTTTCATTGAAATTACCTGTTTGTTCAGATTTCGTGCAGATGAGACTTCGGCAAACTCCCGGATGACAGAGACGATATCATTGAGATCGTCGTCACGATAGAATGTATGGGCAGGCCTTAGTACATGCCCGAGGGCAGTGGAGAGCTTTCCGCGGTCAGGAAGGATAACCATTGAACGATACCTGCAGAGGTGGTTTTTGAGAAAGTATGCATCGACCAGCGCTTCTTCATGAAATGCCGCGATAATGATGAATGCTTCCCGGCTTTCTGTATCACAGAGAGCGTCCTGCAAATGCTCCACAGAGACATATCTTCTCAGGATCGCACCTTCAGGGATGTTGACCGCGGTCAGTGAGAACAGATCCATGGCTTTTTCATCAAACTCGCTGCAAAAAAAGATGATCAACATACACACCTCCTTACCATATTTTTCTTAGAAACAGCCCTCGCTATTATTGTTACATGAAATAATTTAATTAAATATTATATCTTCGTTAATTTAAAGTTAATTCTGCCTGAAGATATTTGTCGGACATGACCTTTGGCGCAGGATAATCTATTAACTTTGCACGGGATCGTGATATAATTAAAGAAAATAATTATGAAGCATAATTATTGAATTCCCGGCAGGAGAGTAAAGAAAAATGGATGTACCTGTTCTTGTAATCTTTTTCATAATAGCCCTGATTGTGCTGAACGGATTGTTTTCTGCGGGTGAATTCGCAATTATCTCGTCAAGAAAGAGCAAGATCAAGGAGATTGCAAAAAAAGACAAGGAGCATAGGGCCGAGAAGCTCCTTGAGATGAAAGAGAATCCGGAAAGATTTTTGTCAGCCGTTCAGATAGGTATTACCCTCTGCGGCACACTCGCGTCGGCTATCGGGGGCATTGTTGCGGTACAGTACATAAGACCCGTGTTGAGACAAATTCCCTACCTCCGCGTCTTCGATGATACCCTGTCGGTTGTAATCGTGGTCGGGGTGCTGACCTACCTCTTCCTTGTGATAGGCGAGCTGGTCCCGAAATATATTGGGATAAATTATAAAGAAAAGGTTGCGCTGTCGATCGCCCCTTTCCTGCACTTTATCGCAAAGACATTTTTTGTTTTTGTCAATTTCCTCTCTTTCTCCACCCTGCTCGTCGTAAAGGCTTTGAACCTTAAAAGAGGAGAGGAACATATCGGCGAGGGCGAGATTAAGATATTGCTCGAGGAAGGCCGCAGAAAAGGCGTCTTCGACAAAACGGAAGAAGAACTGATAAAAGGCGTGTTTGAGTTTGCCGACAGGTCTGTAAAAGAGGTCATGGTCCCGAGGCCGAATGTTTACGGTGTAAACATTGAAGATGGCGAAGATGAGATCGTTAAGTATATCGTGGAAAATGAGTTTTCCCGATATCCAGTCTATAGAGAAAATCTCGATAAGGTTATCGGCATTGTCTATCAGAAGGACATAGCAAAGCAGATACGGCTCAAATCCCCGTTCAGCCTGGATAAATTGCTCAGAAAGCCGTACTTCGTGCCTGACACAATGGAGATAAGCATTCTCCTGAAGGAAATGCAAAAAAGGAGGCAGCACCTTGCTATTGTTGTAGACGAATACGGAACAACGGTGGGGATCATAACGCTTGAGGATATCATGGAGGAGATATTCGGCGAGATATTGGACGAAACAGATGTGGACGACCGCATAGAAAAATTGAAGGACGGATCCATTATCATTGATGCTTCATTTTCAATAAGAGACCTGAACAATAGATTTAATCTGGAACTTTTAGAGTCTCCGGATTATGAAACGCTTGGCGGTTTTGTCCTTGCGCAGCTGCAGGAGATGCCAAAAGGCGGAGAGATAATCCTCCATGGCGTTCACAGATTTACCGTGGTGGGGATCGAAGGGAGAAGGATTACCAAGGTGAAGCTTGACAGGCCTGAGAGGGCATGACAGTCGTGATTTAATCTTTTCAATATTATACGTTCAATACGGAATTATATGATCCGAACTCGTTCATGCTCTTATCGGGATTTTCAGGATCGTCCTGCCACACGCCATCGACGACGAAACGGTATTCATAAACGCCCTTAGACAGCATCATCGTGGTTTTCCATATCCCTTTGCTGTCTTTCTTGAGCTGTTTAGCTGCAGGGCTCCAGGAGTTAAAAGAACCGGCGAGAAAGACCTCCTGGGCTGAAGGATTATCCAGTTTGAAAATTACCCGTTTCTTTGTCTCTTTCTTTGGCATTGTTGCCCCCTTTATGTTGTTTGTAGATAATTGTACCACAAATAAACTTTTTATACTACCGAGTTCCGGTTAAAGATATATTTATCCATGTTTCACGGTGACTCCGAAAGGTCAAGAGGCAGGATGACGGTGACTTTGGTGCCTTCACCGGGAGTGCTTTCCACATCAATCTTCCCGTTGTGCGACATGACAATATGCTTGACGATAGAGAGCCCTAAGCCTGTGCCGCCGAGTCTCTTCGAGCGGGACTTGTCGACGACATAAAACCTTTCGAATATCCTTGGAAGATGATCGCCAGGTATCCCGACCCCCGTATCCTGGATAGTGAATATTGCCGTTCCCTCGCCGGGTTCAAGGGAAAGTGTGATCCCGCCTTTTTCTGTGTATTTGACGGCGTTATCAATGAGGTTGATAAGCATCTGCTCCAGCTTGAAGGGATCACCTTTAATATCAGGCGTAGCAGGATCGATCCTGACGATAAGAGAGAAACCCTTTTCTGCAAGCTGACGTTCGAATATCTTGATCGAGTTCTCTGTTAAAGCCTTCAGATCTACTCGTATATATTCAGGTTCGATACCCTTTTCCTCAAGCTCTGAAAGAAGAAGGAGGTCGTTTATAACATTGATCAGCCTATCGGTATTGCGTCTCATAATATCGAGATAGCGTCTTTGTTCCTCATCCTTAACCGTATCGTCAAGGGTTTCAATAAACCCTTTTATGGAAGTAAGAGGTGTGCGCAGTTCATGCGAAACGTTCTGCACAAAATCGGTTTTGATCTTTTCGAGATTTTTCATATCGGTAATATCATGGAACACTATTGCGATCTCTTCCTGCGAATTCAAAAACGTAGCGCTGCAGGAGAAGGTCCTGCCGTTGAACTCGATCTCCTTTATGCAGTCCTGTCTAGTTTCCCGGACCTGTCTGACCAGTTCGCTCAGCTTTGGTTCACGGATCGCCTCCCAGTAGAATTTGCCCTCCTCAAGACCCTGGGGGACCATCTTCAGTAAGCTGTTATTGCAGAACACGACCCCTTCATTCCTGTCCAATATGAGAAATCCCTCTCTGAGGGAAAGCATCATGCTGTTCCATTCTTCTTTCTGCTGCGACAATTCCGTAACAAGCAAATTTATCTCGCTGACCATGAAGTTGAAGCTTTCCGCAAGGTCTTTCAACTCATCCCTGCTCTTAAGAAAGACCTTTGAGCTAAAATCCTTTTTTGCGACCCTTTCCGAGGCTGCAATCAGTTCTTTCAGGGGATTCGAAAGGCCTCTTGCAAAGACGTAGGCGGCAAATAGGGATAGGCCGATAATAATAAAGGTTATCTGTAATATTCTGAGCCTCATCTCATTGACTATCGCCTGGATGTCCTTCAGATACTGGCTTAGCCTTAAAACGCCAATGATCTTTTTATTCTTAACGATCGGCACCGCTATATAGATCATCTCCTGCCTTAGAGTTTCGCTCGTCCTGAGAAACCTTCCCGTATTGCCTTCAAGCGCCTGGGCAACTTCGGTCCTTGTTCTGTGGTTTTCCATTTTCAAAGGATTTTCTTCCGAATCCGAAAGAACCTTGCCGTCGACTGCTATGACGGTAACACGCGTATTGACCCCTTGTGCTGATTCTCTCACCGCTGCATCGAGCCCCTTCGTATTGTTGTCGATAAGCATAGGCGATAATTGTACAACAAGCAGCACAGCCATGTTCTTTAAATGGCTCGCAACGGTCTCAATGTGATAGTGGCGTATCATCGAAAAGGAAAAAGCAAGGATCAAGGCAGAGAGAATGACAATTACAATAAGATAGCCGGCGAATATCTTGAAAAATATCGATCTTCTCATGCTTCGAACTTGTACCCTATGCCGCGGACGTTTTTAATGAACCGGGCGGCATCGCCGAGTTTTTCCCTGAGGTGGCGGATGTGCACATCAACGGTCCTGTCAATAACGAACTTATCCTTTCCCCATAGATGGTCCAATATCTGTTCCCGGGAGTAGATCCTGCCCGCATTGGAAGCAAGAAAATGAAGGGTCTTGAATTCTGTCGCAGTGAGATCGATCTTTTTCCCCATTGCTTCGACCTCATACCTCTCCGCATCGATCATAAGGGCGCCGCTTACCGTGATCTTTTTCGTTACCTTCTTATGTCCCTGTCTTCTCAGCACTGCTTTGACCCTTGCTATGAGCTCCCTAGGCGAGAAGGGTTTTGTAACGTAGTCGTCGGCGCCGAGCTCGAGGCCGAGGACCTTTTCTGTCTCCTCGGTCTTCGCGGTGAGCATGATGATGGGGACGGAGGAATATTTATCATTGTTCTTCAGGTATTTGCAAACCTCGAAGCCATCGACGTCGGGAAGCATGAGATCAAGGATGATGAGGTCGGGCGAGGAGGTCTGGAGGGACCGGTAAAAGCTTTCCACATCGGTAAAACCGCTTACCTTGAAACCTGATTTTTTTAGGTTGATACCGACAAGTTCAAGGATATCAGGCTCGTCATCTACAACAGCTATCAACTCGCTGCCCATAAAATCAGATTACTCCATTGCCCAGGTTTTTCAAAGGTTTTTTTTCTGACCGCGTGTTATGCTTCATAATATTCTGTTGCAAAGTGGGTCTCCGTATAATAATCTTGTATAACTTAGCGTTGGATTGTTAATTTTTAATTAAAAATCATATTTTTTTAAAGCGGAGGTACCGTGATGAGATCCGACAAAATGAAACAAGGCATAGAGAAGGCGCCGCACCGGAGCCTGTTCTATGCAATAGGCTACCACCCGAAACAGATGGAGCGTCCTGTTATCGGCATTGCCAACTCGGCGAACGAACTGATCCCGGGTCACATGGGACTTGACACGCTCGTTAAGGCGGTAAAGGACGGTATCCACATGGCAGGGGGCACGCCGATGGAGTTCTCGACGATCGGCATATGCGACGGGATCGCTATGAACCACGAGGGAATGAAATACTCGCTCGGATCAAGGGAGCTTATCTGTGATACCGTTGAGGTGATGGCAAAGGCATATCCCTTCGACGGCATAGTCCTCGTCCCAAACTGCGACAAGATCATACCCGGCATGATGATGGCGGCTATGAGGCTTAATATCCCGGCCATTGTGGTAAGTGGAGGCCCCATGCTTACAGGACGCTTCAAGGGTAAGAAAGTGGACCTCATCTCTGTTTTCGAAGGGGTAGGAAAGGTGGCTGCAGGGACCATGACCGAAGAGGAGCTCTGCGCATTGGAAAAATGTGCCTGCCCTGGCGCAGGTTCATGTGCAGGCATGTTTACCGCGAACTCGATGAACTGCCTCACAGAAGCGCTGGGCATAGGGTTGCCGGGGAACGGGACTATTCCCGCGGTCCACTCGGCGCGGATCAGACTGGCAAAAGAGGCCGGTCACATGATACTCGATCTGGTGCGTAGAGACATCAGGCCGCGGGACATTATGACCGCCGATGCATTCAGGAATGCCATAGCGGTCGATATGGCATTCGGAGGCTCGTCGAACACGGCGCTCCATCTCCCCGCCATAGCCCACGAGGGCGGGATAAAACTGCCCCTTTCAGTTTTTGATGAGATATCTGAAAAGGTACCGCACATTTGCAATATGAGCCCCGCGGGGCCGCATCACCTTGAAGATCTTTTTGAGGCAGGAGGCGTCTACGGGATCATAAAGGAACTGGGGAAGCGGAACCTTATCAATAAGAAATGTATTACAGTAACGGGCAGAAAGGTTGGCGATATCCTGAAGGATGCGAATGTTGCCGATCATGAGGTCATTCACCGCATCGATGCGCCTTATCACGAAAAAGGCGGGCTTGCCGTATTGACCGGAAGCCTTGCGCCTCAGGGTTCAATAGTAAAGAGGATAGGCGTCTCAGAGAGCCTCTGGTGTTTTAAAGGCAAGGCAAAGGTCTTCGAGAGCGAGGAGGAGGCGGGGAAGGCCATCATGGAAGGGAAGATACAGGCAGGCGATGCGGTCATCATCAGGTACGAGGGGCCCAAAGGGGGACCCGGCATGCGCGAGATGCTTACCCCTACGAGCATCCTCGCGGGCAGGGGACTTGACACGGTATGCGCCCTGATCACCGACGGGAGATTCTCGGGCGGGACAAGAGGTTTGTGCATCGGCCATGTGTCGCCTGAGGCTGCAGAAGGGGGCCCCATAGCGTTTGTAAAGAACGGGGACATCATCGAGATAGACCTGGTGAAAAAGACCATGCACCTACGCGTGGATAAAAAAGAGCTGGCGAAGCGAAGGAAGGCGTGGAAGTGTCCCGAACCGAAGATCAAAGAGGGCTACATGGCGCGTTATGCGAAGCTCGTTACTTCGGCGGCGACAGGGGCGGTGTTTAAAGAATAGTTCCTTGATGCTGGATGCTCGATACTGGTAATAAACCCGTAAGTCGTAAGACGTGAGGGGATGACCCCCGTGAAATGTGAAAGGTAAAATGTAAAATGTTAAAAAACTTTTCACGTTTCATTTTTCACGATATAAGCTGATCGCTGATTTAAAGGATTTATATGGAAGGCAAGGTCATAGAAGAGATCATAGGGGCTGTCGGTAAGGAAAATGTGTTGACGTCTCTTGAAGAGAGAAAATGCTACTCCTATGACGCGCGGAACGAGGGGGTGATCCCTGACCTCGTTGTTTTTCCGTCATCAGCCGAAGAGGTTTCGAAGATCATGAAGCTTGCCAACCAGTACCTCTTTCCGGTAATCCCAAGAGGCCAGGGATCAGGATTGACCGGCGGCTCTGTTCCGATGTACGGAGGGCTCATACTGGTTTTTACAAGGATGAACCGGATCCTTGAGATCGATGCAGAAAATCTTATTGCCGTTGTAGAACCCGGAGTAATAACCTTTGACCTGCAGCAGGAGGCTGCAAAATACGGGCTATTTTATCCGCCTGACCCGGCTTCATTCAAGTATTCAAGCATCGGCGGGAATGTTGCGGAGTGCGCGGGAGGCCCCAACTCATTGAAGTATGGCGTCACAAGGGATTATGTGCTGGGGCTTGAGGTGGTGAAGCCGACAGGGGAGATCATCAGGACAGGGGTAAAAACCATGAAGGGCGTCGTCGGATATGATCTGACGCGACTTTTCGTGGGAAGCGAAGGCACGCTCGGCATCGTCACGAAGATCATTATGAAGCTTATCCCGCTGCCTGAGGCAAAGGCCACGATCCTCGCCCTTTTTCAGGAGGTCGAGGATGCTGCGAAGGCAGTTTCAGCAATCATAGCTGCAAAGGTCGTGCCGTCGACGATAGAGTTCATGGATAAGGCGTCGATACAATGCAGCGAGCAGGCATCACCCATGGGACTGCCTGAAGGGATAGGGGGGCTGCTGCTCATCGAGGTCGACGGCGACAGGGAGTCGATCCAGCCGCAGGTGAAAAAGGTCAGAAGGATCGTCCTTGATAAGAAAGCGGTCAGGTGCGACGTAACCGAGGACGCACAGGAGGCTGACAGGCTGTGGCAGGCGCGGCGGGTTCTTTCCCAGGCGACGTACAACCTCAATCCGGTCAAGATCGCCGAGGATGTTGTGGTGCCCCGGTCTCATATACCGACGCTTATCAGGGCGCTTGAGGAGATGGAGAAGCGGTTTGGCGTGCCCATTCTTAGTTTTGGACATGCGGGGGACGGCAATTTCCACGTGAGCATCATGATCAAGGATACGCCCGAAGACAGGGCAAAAGCGGAAAAAGCGGTCGAGGCCATATTCGAAGAGACGATAAGGCTCGGCGGTACGCTTTCTGGTGAACATGGGATAGGAACATCAAAATCTGCCTATCTCGGCATGGAGCTTTCTCCCGAGGTGATCACAACAATGAAGAAGGTAAAAGAGCTTTTCGATCCCAACAACATCCTGAACCCGGGAAAGATATTTCCAAAATGAAAGCAGCAGATAGCGGCTGGATGCTTGATGCTGGCGAAAATCACGTATTACATCTCACAGTTCACGACTTACGGATTTGTTTACGGGAATCTACTCTACTTGAGGCTAGGGCAGGATATCGGTGATCTGATGATATTCTTTGATGACCTTCTTCGTGAAACGATTCTTGGGGATCTCATCTTCGGAGGCATTATATTTCACCTTTCTGGGGCCGACGTTGTATGCATGGAGGGCTGTGTGGAGGTCTTCAAACCTGTCCAGCAGCTTTGAAAGGTAATAGACCCCGATCTTGATGTTCTTTTCAGGCTCGTGGAGACATTTGGTGCTCTTTACAGATATGTCCGATGTCTTCGAGATGTGCCTCGCGAGGGATGGCTTTACCTGGAGGAGCCCGCGCGCACCCTTCCTGGAGATCGCGTCGTTCCTGAAATTGCTCTCGACCTTCATGACGGCAAGTATGAGCCTGTAGTCTATATCGTATTTTTGTGATTCCTCGTAGACGCTGTTGGCGATGGTCATGAGCTTTTCATCGCTCCCCTTGACCTTTTTATCTCTCAAATACTCGAACGTTCTTGTAACGATAAGCTCTTTTTGGCTATCAACCTCCCCGTCACCGGCATTCACAACAGGTAGGAAAGCTATGAAACAGGAAAGAACGGCAAATATTGATACAAGCACAATGCCCTTCATTCTTAACGGTAACCGCATGGCCTATTTCAATACTATAAACGGACACAGGAGTCAAACTATTTTTACCTTGCCGGAGATAACCGTATATCGTCATTCGTGTATCGCAAGGAGTATCTTGTAGTCCACTATATACTTTGTACGATATACTGTTTACTGCTCTTTTTTGCATCACGACCTACGGATTTTTTACCATAAAATTGACAATTTATATTGCTTTTGTTAAGGATTTACTATGAACGATAGGCTGCATTTCAGCGGTGAGCTGTCTACGACAGCCATGGGCATCATGCCCCATGAGGATGTCCGTGACGCATTGGATCTCGCACTTCAGTTGGACATCCCGTTCTGGCCGCAACTGCCCAGGCTTTCTTTTTATGAGGATATGTATGTTCAGGCTATGGAGATGTTCCCCGGTGTTGTCATCGACGAGGAGCGTGCGAAGATATTTATAGACAGCGGGAGATTTCTCCATGACCTACCTCAATATCTTGAAAAAGAAGGTGACCCCGGGCTATACAGGTTTTCTACAAGGTTTTCCAAAGCTTATAATGATTTCCTCTCGCGGGATCTCTCTTCTTACAAGTCTGCAAGGGGGCAGGTCATAAGCCCGGTGAGCCTTTCGCTGAAAATAACAGATGAGAATGGCAAACCTATAGTTTATAATGATGAGATACGTGCACTCATATTTTCTTTTATTCAAAAAAAGGTGAACGTGCAGTACAGGGAGCTCTGTCAGAAGAATCGAAGGGCGTTTGTCTGGGTTGATGACCCCGGGCTTGAATTTGTCTTCAATGCGATGTGCGGCTATGATCACGTTAAGGCAAAGGATGAGCTCATGGGTTTTTTCAGCGGTATAGAAGGACCGCGCGGGCTCCATCTTTGCGGCAGACCCGATTGGGATTTCCTCCTGTCGCTTGACATAGAGATCCTTTCATTCAATGCCTATGCTTTTGGCGACATTTTTGTAACATACGATAAAGTGAAAACGTTTCTGGAAGAGGGGAAGATAATAAGCTGGGGAATTGTGCCTACCCACTATGAGGAATTCTCCGGGGTGGATGTCGAAAGCCTCGCAGGGAGGCTTGAGAATATGTGGCAGCGTCTTGTGGAGAATGGTCTGGACATCATGGCCATCGTCAGGAGCAGCATGCTTGCACCTGCAACATGCAACCTTACGAACGCAGATAAGACCGCTACAGTTGAAAAGTCCTTTTTACTCCTCAACGAATTATCGGACTACGTAAAGGAGAAGCACAATATATGAAAAATATCCATATTGTCTGCAAGAGGAACAACGAGGATGCCGTCAGGATAGCGAAGACCATTGTGGATTCTTTCGGACAGGAGTGCGACATTCTTGTCGATGACGTTGCCGCGAAGACCATGCATTATGACAAAACCTTCGAACTGGAACACGTTGGCGAAGACACAGACCTGATCATCATCCTTGGAGGCGACGGGACCCTTTTGAGCGCATCAAGACATTTGAAGGGCAGGGACGTGCCGATCCTCGGCGTTAATCTGGGCGGTCTGGGTTTCTTGACGGAAACATCTGTCGAAGAGCTGCCGTCAATGCTGAAAAATGTAATAAAAGAAGATTTTGATGTTTCCAAACGCATCATGCTGCTGGTCACTGTTAAGC
>DLMV01000050.1:29869-46404 GCA_002478225.1 Deltaproteobacteria bacterium UBA7527
ATGCTGCTGGTCACTGTTAAGCGCGGGCAAGACCATGTCTTTGAATTTTCTATCCTGAATGACGCTGTCATTACCAAAGATGCCCTTGCGCGGATCATCGATATCGAAACATATGTAAATGATGAATACCTGACGACATACAAGGGAGACGGCCTGATATTCTCCACCCCGACAGGCTCAACAGGCTATTCGCTTGCAGCAGGCGGACCTCTCATCTATCCTTCATTGACCAACATCATTGTTACGCCCATCTGTCCTCACATGCTCACAAACAGGCCGATAATACTGCCTGAGGGCGTTACTGCCAGGGCCGTACTATCATCGAAGGATGAAAAGGTCCTGCTTACCATCGATGGTCAGATAGGCTTTCCGCTGGAGTATGGGGACGAGGTGATAGTCAAAAAGTCCCCTTACAGCGCCAGTCTTGTGAAATCGTCTTCCAAGGGATATTTCGAGATCCTGAGAACAAAGCTGAAATGGGGTGAAAGGTAGTCATGCTGACCTTCCTTAGTGTGAAGGGTTTTGCAATAATAGATGAGCTGCGCGTTGAGTTTGGGGAAGGCTTTAACGTTATTACCGGCGAAACAGGCGCGGGGAAATCGATCATCATCAATGCCCTTTCAGCGCTCATGAACGTGAAGATGCCTGGCGACGTCGTGAGAACTAACGCCGCGCAGGCTGAGATAACAGGCCATTTTATAAAGGGAGAGGAGGAGTATCTTATTAAAAGGGTTATCGGGAAGACAGGCAGGTCGAAGGCATTTGTCAACGACGACCCTGTTATATCAAGCAGACTGGAAGAGGTTGGCGGCAAAAATATAAGCATATACGGTCAAAACGAGTTCCAGCACCTGTTAAATAAAGAAAACTATGCTGGAATCGTCGACAGGCTTCTTTCGCTGGAAAGGGATCAATCGCTGCTCAAGGAAAGGGTTGATGCGTTGAAGAAGGTGGATTCCGAGCTCGAAAGGAAAATGAAGGAGGCTGAAGGAAAAACAAAAGAGGCTGAACTGCTGGAGTTTCAGATCGAGGAGATAGCAAGGTGCAACATCCGGGAAGGCGAAGAGGAATCTGTGCGGGAGAGGCTGAAAACACTGAAAAGCGCCGAGAAGATCAACGCATGCCTGGCAGAGATCTCGAATGGCCTCTATGAGGGTGAATCATCAATGCAGGGCATGCTTAAAGGCTACATGGGCATGCTTAAGCAGTTTACTGCTTTTGAGGCAATGGAAGAACTGAGAAAAAAGATCGAGACGATATCCTTTGACGTAGAAGACATCCTTCTGGAGATGCGCAACATTGAAAAGAACCTGCTTTTTGATCCTGAAGAATTGCAAGTGCTTGAAGACCGGTTGTCAGATATATACAGGCTCAAGGAAAAATACGGAAAGACGTGCGACGCGATCCGGAAGTACAGCGAATCCGCAAAGGCGCGGCTCCAGTACCTGCATTCGCTGTCATCCGATATCGATGGGCTTCAAAAGCAGAAGACCGCGCTTATGCAAGAGGTGGAGGAGCTGGCCGAAAAACTTTCCGTTAAAAGGAAGAAGGGTTCCGTTAAGCTTGAAAGGTCCATCATCAACGAGCTCAGCTTTCTTTCCATGAAGGGGCTGCAGTTCAAGATCGACATCATGGACAAAGGCTTTACTGACGGCAGCGGCAAAGACGATATAGAATTTTTGATAAGCACGAACCCCGGAGAGCCCTTAAAACCCCTAAGAATGATCGCCTCCGGCGGTGAGCTGTCAAGGATCATGCTTGCGATCAAGAAGGTTGTGGGAGGCGAAGAGGACAAGGCGCTCATATTCGATGAGGTCGATTCAGGGATTGGAGGCAAGGTGGCGGATATGGTAGGAAAACGGCTAAAGGAGCTTGCGCGAGGGCAGCAGGTGATCTGCATTACCCATCTGCCGCAGATAGCAGCATATGCCGACCATCATTTCCTGGTAGAAAAATACTACGAGCATGGCAGAACCAGGACGGGGATACGGGAGCTTTTAAAAGAGGAAAGAGTGCAGGAGCTCGCACGTATGATGGGCGGCGCAGGCATCACAAAAAAAACGATGGAGAGGGCTGAGGAGATGATCAGGGATGATTAAGAAGGCAAACATCGAAGATATCAGGAAGATCCACACTATGGTGAACAATGCCGCTTCCCGCGGAGAGATGCTGCCAAGACCCCTCGGGGAGCTCTACGACAACCTTCGCGATTATTTTATCTATGAAGAAGGAGAAGGAGCCATTATCGGGACAGCAGCTCTCCATATCTGCTGGGAAGACCTCGCGGAGATCCGTTCTTTGATCGTTGCTGAGTCAGAGAGAAAAAAAGGCATTGGCAGATCTCTCATCAATGCCTGCATCGAAGAAGCCAGGGGTTACGGCATCGGCAGGATATTTCTCCTTACCTACCAGGTTGGTTTCTTTGAAAAGTGCGGTTTTAAGATCGCAGACAAAAAGGTGTTTCCGCAAAAGATATGGTCGGATTGTGTGAAGTGTCCAAAATTCCCCGAATGCGACGAGATAGCGATGATACTGGAGATATAACAGATGGTCGACTGCAAAAAAATAGAAGCAGCGATATCAGGGTTGTTCGATGATCATGAGATCTACTATCTGAAAGAGAAGAACAGAAAGATCGAAAGCAGGGGAAAAGAGCTCTACGGCCTCGAGGTTAAGGAAGAAGAAGGCGTAGCGGCGCGGGGCATCAAGGATAACCGGATGACCTTTGCGTATACCTATGAACAGGGGGAAGAGGGGGCGGAATCTCTTGTGCGGAACCTTACGCAGCTAATGCCTTTCGCGGTCCACGACGAGGACCAGGATTTTCCCATGAGATATGAAACGTATCCTGACGCAGACCTTTACGACGATAAAGGGGCAGGTAATTCAGACAAGAAAGAGACGCTCTTCAAGATGGAAAAGGCAATTCTCGACTATGACAAACGGATCGTTGCGACGCGCAACTGCGAGCTTCATGAGATTGAGATAGAGGCGAGGATCCTGAATTCAAAAGGGCTTGCCTTCGAGGGCAAAAAGACGCTCTACATACTTACCGGCATGTGCGTGGCCAAAGACGAAGATGAGGTCTCGTGGTACGACTGGTCATGGTCAAATCACTGGGGCGAAATAGACGGTGAGAAGCTGGGCAGGAGGATCGCTCAGAAGACCCTCTCCTTCCTTTCGGGCAGGCAATTGGAAACAGGAACATACGAAGGAATACTGACACCCCAGGCCTCCTGCGATCTGCTCAGCATATTGTCAAGCTCTTTTCTCGCGGAGAATCTTTATAAGAATAAAACGCGCCTCAAAGACAGGGTAGGGGAGAAATGCTTCGCCGACGTGGTCAATATCGTTGATTCAGGGTTGGCAGGGACAGGCGGATTTTATTTTGACGGAGAAGGGGTGCCGGCGAGGGATAACGTCGTTGTAAAGAACGGCAGTTTCCAGGGATTCCTCTACGACTCATATTATGGCAGAAAGTTTGGAGTGCCTTCAACAGGCAATGGAACAAGAACCGGTATAAAGGAACCGCCGAAATGCGGTCCCCGAGGGATCTTCATAGAACGCGGCGCCGCAGATATCCTGAGCTCATTCACGAACGGCATAGTAGTGGAGGAACTGATGGGAACGCATACTGCAAACCCCGTAACGGGAGATTTTTCTCTCGGCGCCATCGGGCATCTCTATAAAGGCGGCACGTCGATGCCTTTCAAGGGGGTCATCTTCTCAGGGAATATCTTTCAATTACTGAACAATGTAAAGGCTGTTGGAACGGACATGATGTTCTACGGAACATACGGTTCGCCGTCCCTTTTTGTTGAGGATATTAGGATAAGCGGGAAGTAGAAGAGGACATAGGACAGAATGACAGAGCCGAAAAGCTATGCCTTGAGCGGCACGAAAGAGTTGATCCTGGGTTATATGGAAAAGAATCCAAGAGGGGCCGTTCTCGACATCCCTTCCGGGCAAGGGGCCTTCTCAAAGGACCTCGAGGAGATGGGGTTCACCGTCTTCCTCGGCGATCTGGATGTGAGCAATATATTATACCGGAACAGCAGGGTAGCGCAGGCTGACCTGAACCACAACCTTCCCTTCAGGGACGGCAGCTTTGATTATGTGGTCTGCATTGAAGGGGTGGAGCATATAGAGAACCCGCACCATCTCGTGAGAGAATGCTCCAGGCTGTTGAAAGGCAACGGCTGCCTGATCATTACAACCCCAAACGTAATGACCATCAAATCACGCCTGAGGTTCCTCTTCTGCAGCTACCTCGATTATTTCAGGTATTTCGGGCCAATTAAAGGGGAATCGAGATTTGTTTTTGAAGAATACGATCACCAGCATATAAACCCTGTCTTTTACGGCGAGATGAAGCATATCCTTACAAAATATGGTTTTTCAATAGAAAAGGTTGAGAAGAACAAGACAGTGAAGAAATGGAGATTGATGTACCCTGTGATCAAGTCGATCATCAGGCATAAAACAAGAAAGAGATTTCCCAGGGACCCTTTTTATGTATCGGATACGCTGCTTGACGGGGAGGACCTGATCTTTATCGCAAGGAAAAATTCAACCGGCAGCGATGATTGAAAACAACATAAGAGGTTGCAGGGTTTTATGAAAAAGAAGGTGCTGGCAGTACTTGGTACAAGGCCGGAGGCCATCAAACTGGCGCCGGTGATCAACAGGCTTAAGGCGCAAAAATCGCGATTTACCACGATCGTCTGCGCTACTGCGCAGCACAGGCACATGCTCGACCAGGTGCTTTCGATCTTCAGGATCTCCCCTGATTATGATCTGAATATCATGAAGGCGAACCAGGACCTGTTCGACATCACACAGAAAGCACTGAAAGGGCTTAAAAATATTCTGGAAAAAGTTCGCCCCGATGTAATACTGGTACAGGGCGATACGACAACGGCTTTTATCGCCGGTCTTGCAGCTTTTTACCTGAAGATCCCCATCGGCCATGTTGAGGCAGGGCTCCGTACACACAACAAGCACAGCCCGTTCCCGGAGGAAATGAACAGGCACCTTCTGAGCGTTCTGACCGATTACCATTTTGCCCCCACGCAATGGAGCAGGTCGAACCTGCTGAAGGAAGGTGTTCCTGACGACAGGATATGGGTAACCGGAAATACGGTGATAGACGCGCTCCTGGAAGTGGTCAGTGGTCAGGGGTCAGGGGTCAGGAAAAAGGCATTTTACGAATTATTTAAAAGGCGATATGATCTGGATCTAAAGACTCAAACCTTGAAGCTGATTCTGGTCACCGGCCACAGGCGGGAGAACTTCGGGGAGGGTTTTGAGAACATATGCAATGCGCTGCGGAGGATCGCCGAACAGAGGAAGGATGTGACGATCGTGTATCCCGTTCACCTGAATCCGAATGTACAAGAACCGGTTCGAAGGATCCTCGGCGGGATAAAGAATGTCCATCTTATCGAACCCCTTGGATACGAGGAGTTTGTCTTTTTGATGAGCACGTCATTTCTCATCCTGACCGATTCAGGGGGCATCCAGGAGGAGGCGCCGTCATTGGGCAAACCGGTACTCGTTATGAGAAATACGACCGAAAGGCCTGAAGGGATAGAAGCCGGTGTCTTGAAGCTCGTCGGAACAGCGGAAAGGGATATTATCGACGCCGCATTAAAGCTGTTGGAGGATAAGAACGCGTATTCAAAGATGTCAAAGACCGCAAGCCCTTATGGGGACGGCAAGGCATCGGAGAAAATAGCAAAGATCCTGTCTGATGTTTTACGGTAGTTTTTTTAAACGGATTTATAGAGATCGTTGATCTCAGACGTGATCCCTGAAGGGTATTTTCAAATGAGGATAGTATATGCGATAAGGCACGTTGGGATGACAGGAGGAGTAAAGGTTTTCTTCCAGCACGTGGAGCTCCTCAGGAAGATGGGGCATACGGTATACCTTATTGCGAGATTTATAGACGAGGAGTGGAGTTTCAAGGTGACGCCGGAGATCGTCCCGGACTTTACCGGGAAGTATGTGCCCGAGGCTGACGGGATCGTTGTTACAACGCCGAAAGACGTGGAAGATCTCTGGAAGATAGCCCGGAAACGAAGGATACCGCTCTTTCATTTCATGCAAGGCTTTGAGCCGGATTATACCCTCGAAAGGATCAGGGGTGATGTGGTGCCGGAGTTCTTTCGATCAAAGGATGTCCTGACAAGAATAAGATATGCAAGAAAGATCCTGGGATGGAGACGCAAGCTCAGGAGATTTGACGCGCTTTACCGGCTTCCTACAATAAAGATCGCCATCTCTCCTCATCTTGTTGCAGCCGTTGAAAATAGATACGGCATGCAATGCAGCCTCCTGCCGAACGGAATAGACCGGAATGTCTTTTTTCCCAAAACGGACGAACTGGACTATTCCGGAGTTCTGAAGATACTCTCAGTGGGCAATTTTAACATTGAATATAAAGCGATACCCGACATTCTCAATGCGGTGAAGATCTTAAAGGATCAGGGTGAGGATATAATGCTGACAAGGGTATCTCCGGCAGATATCCCCGATGCTGAAAAACGACACGGAGCAGTTGATCGTTTTTTTGTGAGGATATCGGAGGCAGAGATGGCGGATCTCTACCGGGAGAGCCATATTCTTATCTCGGCGTCCACCGAGATAGAGGGCTTTGGGCTGCCCCCGGTAGAGGCGATGAGCACGGGAACGCCGGTGATCCTTACCAGAATATCACCCTTCCTTGCCTTCGACGCGGTTCACGATTACGCATATTTTGTAAATGTGCATAAGCCGGAGGAGATCGCCCGGGCCATTATGGATATTGCCGGAAAAGAGATGCTGAGGAGTTCTCTGATCAGACGGGGTTTTGAGGTCTCGAACAGGTATTCGATAGAGGTTATCGGCAAGATGCTGGAGGATATCCTGCAGAAACATATCAAGGCGGGCAAAAATTGAATGGTGACATGATGGAAAGATCAGCCGACAGACAGGTTCTTATTGATAAGAATGCCCCGGGAACGCAGGAGAAGGTACTGTCGATCCTGGAAAGGATGCCCCCGGGGAAGCTCCTTGATGCACCCGCAGGGGAAGGGGCGCTCTCACAGCGGTTGATGGAGACCCACGATGTTGTACCTGTCGACATCGATGAGAATTATTTTAAATTATCAGGTCTTCCGTTCAGGAAGGTGGATCTCGACCAACCCCTTCCTTTCGAGGACGGTTCTTTTCACTATATTGCCTGCATTGAAGGGATCGAGCACCTCGAGAACCCGTTTCTTTGCATAAGGGAGTTCTCCCGCGTACTAAAGAGGGGTGGAAGCCTTATTCTTACAACCCCCAATATAATGTCTGTAAAAAGCCGCACCAGGTTCTTCTTTTACAGTTATCACGATTTTTTTCGATTTATAAAGCCAGCCGAGGATTTTCGTCACAACCTGCCGGAGTATGAGCATGAGCATATTAACCCCATGACCTTTATGGAACTCAGGTATGCGATGCAAAAGGCAGGTTTCATCATTGCAGAGTTATTCACGAATAGGTTTGTAAAGGCAAAAAGATGGAGCATATTCTATCCGATCATAAAGAAAC
The DNA here is from genome assembly GCA_002478225.1 of Deltaproteobacteria bacterium UBA7527. Taxonomy (GTDB): domain Bacteria; phylum Desulfobacterota; class Syntrophorhabdia; order Syntrophorhabdales; family Syntrophorhabdaceae; genus UBA5609. Next base: position 37,445 of record DLMV01000050.1, read on the forward strand.
TGGTCATATCGTTGACCGGAAAGAAATATCCGGGCGACCCCTTTATGGTCTCAAGGGAGATACTGGAAGGGGAGATCCTGATCATACATGCAAAGAAAAATAGCTGATCCTCCCATAAATACCCAATAACGAATAATCAAACACCAATCACCAGTTAATACCTATAGAGAACAGGTAGTAAAAGATATCCTTATGTGTTCGCTGTATGTCAAATCTTTGCTTCTGATATGAGCCATGAGCTATGAACTATGAGCCACTATTCATTGTTGAAAATATGTCTTGACATATTTATTGTTTCTTGTCATGATTAATACGTTCAGTAAATGAACATTTATAAAATCATTATTATTTTTTGATTTTAAGACCAACCCAGACGGCGGTAGCCTGCCTTAAATACAAGTCTTGAGCAGAGAGCGAAGAGTTTTAAATCCGCTCTCGGCTATCTTTATGAACGAAGCGCAATTCAAGACATTGAAAGAATTTTCTGTGGAAGGTACTATTTCACAGCGCGACCTTTCTAAAAAGATAGGATTGAGCCTTGGGAGCGTTAACTACATTGTCAAGGAATTGATAAAAAAGGGTTATGTCAAGGCGCAGCGTTTTAAGAACGCGTACAATAAGGTGGCGTACATCTACGTATTGACCCCTCAAGGCATCAACGCGCGCGTCAAGCAGACCCAGTACTTCCTGAAGGTAAAGATGGAGGAATACGAGAAGCTGAAGATGGAGATAGACGAATTGAAAAAGGATGTCTCCGATCTGGTAGAGAGCATACCGGAGGGTACAGTAAAAGGGGATGAAGACCGATGAAGATACTTATTACAGGGGGCGCCGGTTATGTCGGTTCAGTCCTAACGAATACCGTACTCGGCAATGGCCATGATGTCGTGGTGATCGATTCCCTGTATTTCGACAACAGGGTCCCTCTCATAAACCTGGGGAACCCACATTATGACTTCTTCAGGTACGATGTCGGCGACAGTAAAGACCTGAAGCCGCTCCTGGAGGGCGTTGATTATATCATCCACACTGCAGCGATAGTGGGGGAGCCTGCGAGCAACAAATTCCCCGAATTGACGGAAAAGACAAACTACGCTGCGGCAAAGGAGATCATCGGGCTTGCCGCGAAACAGGGCGTAAAGGGATTTATCTTCCTTTCCACCTGTTCGAACTACGGTATAACCGAAGGGCTTGCGAGGGAGGACGGCGCCTTGAAGCCGCTTTCTCTTTACGCCGACACCAAGGTAAGGGTCGAAAAGCTCCTCATGGACAGGGTGTCTGATATTGACTGGGTGATCTGCAGGATGTCCACTGTTTACGGCGCGTCCCCGAGGATGCGTTTCGATCTTACAGTGAATGATTTTGCAATGAACGCATACAGAAAGAGATATCTCGATGTCTTTTTGCCGTATACATACAGGCCCTATATCCACGTGTACGATGCGGCGAGGACGATCATGACGATGGTCGAACAGTTCGGCAAGGTGCGGAACAACGTCTTCAACGTGGGCTTCAACGGAGAGAACTATCAGAAGATAAAGATCGCCAATATCGTGAAGCAGTTCATCCCGGACCTGAAGATCAACGTTGTTGAGAAGGGCACAGACCTGAGGGACTACCAGGTGGATTTTACAAAGCTTGAACAATACCTCGGCATGAAGAACACCTTTACCGTAGAGGATGGCGTGAGAGAGGTCGTGGATATGCTGTCGCTGGGCATCATCGAAGACCCTGACGCCGATATATATTACAATACGAAACCGAGGCTGGAGGGTCCAGTTGCACATTGAGCTTGATGCGCCCAACCTGGGCGAGATAGAAAAAGGGTACCTTTCAAAGGTCATTGACTCCGGTTTTGTTTCCACCTTCGGACCCTTTGTGTCGGAGTTCGAGGAGAGATTTGCCGGATACCTTAACACAAAAAGGGCGGTATCCACCCAGAGCGGGACCGCGGCGCTTCATATGGCGCTCTATGAGATGGGGATCGGAAAGGGTGACGAGGTCATAGTGCCCGCGCTCACCTTCGTCGCAACGGTCACCCCCGTGATGTACGTAAATGCCAGGCCCGTCTTCGCGGATGTTGAGAAGGACACATGGAACATCGATCCAAAAAAGATAGAAGAATGCTTGTCGCCGCGGACCAGGGCGATCATACCGGTACATCTTTACGGCAACCCATGCAACATGGACGCAATAATGAGGATAGCCGGGAAGCATAAGCTCGTCGTTATCGAGGACGCAACTGAAAGCCTTGGAGCAGTATACAAAGGACGTTATACGGGGACGATCGGCGACCTGGGCTGCTTCAGCTTTAATGGGAACAAGACGATCACGACAGGCGGGGGAGGGATGATCGTCGGCAGAAATGAAGAAAGCCTGGAGCACATAAAGTTCCTCGTCAACCAGGCGCGTGATGAATCGAAAGGTTACTACCATCCCGAGATAGGGTTCAACTACAGGATGACGAACCTTGAGGCGGCGCTTGGAATGGCCCAGATGGAAAGGCTCGACATCTTTTTTGACAAAAAGAGGCGTTTCAGCGAGATATACCGTGAAGAGTTGAGCGGCATGCCGGATATCTCCTTTCAGGGGCAGTACGAGGGCGCCGCAAGCTCATGGTGGCTGACCTGCGTGACCTTTGGGGAAAAGACAGACCTGCCTTCGCTCCAGAAGGCCCTGAGAGAAAAGGGCGTGCCGACGAGAAGGGTCTTCATGCCGGTCACTGAATTCCCGCCCTTTGCGGGTGACAACTCTGTGTTCGTCAATTCACGCGAGATATATGAGAGGGGGCTTTGCCTTCCCAGCTCAACGCTCAACTCGGAAGAGGACATATGCTATGTCTGCAAAACGATAAAGGAGCTTGTATCATCATGATGGAAGATCTGATGCTTTTTGGCGGCGGCGGTCATTGCAGGTCCTGCATCGATGTCATCGAAACAGAGGGAAGATACAGGATCGCCGGGATCGTTGATGTGGCTGAAAAGGTGAACCAGCTTGTGCTTGGCTACCCCATTATTGGAACGGACGACGACCTGGGAGAGCTGGTAAAAAAGTACCGGTATTTCCTTGTCACCATCGGGCAGATAGGGAGCGCTGATGTTAGGGTGGCGAAATTCATGTGTTTGATGGAGTTGGGAGCAAGCCTCCCGGTCATCGTTTCGCCTTTTGCCCGCGTGTCAAAGCATTCAGTTATCGGCGAAGGGACGATCATCATGCACAACGTGGTGGTAAATGCAGGCGCAAAGATAGGCAGGAACTGCATAATCAACACGGGCGCGATCATCGAGCACGACGCCGTCATCGGGGATCACTGCCACATCTCGACGGCGGCGGTGGTGAACGGCGGCACGAAAATAGGCGCAAAGACATTCCTGGGAAGCAACTGCGATACGAAGCAGTATATCGAGATAGGCGAGGGTTCGCTGATCAACAGCGGGATAAGCGTGAGAAGAAGCGTCCCGTCGGGCAAAAAGATCCTCCTTGAAAGATTAAAACATTGACGAAGATTAAACGGACATACATTATCGCGGAGGCGGGCGTGAACCACAACGGAAGCGTCGATATTGCGAAGAGGATGATCGACGCAGCGGCGAGGGCAGGCGCGGATGCCGTCAAGTTCCAGACCTTTGTGCCGGAAGAGATCGCATGCGGAGATGCCCCGAAGGCGGAATATCAGAAGCGGACAACAGGGAGCAAGGGTTCTCAGCTCGATATGTTAAGGAGGCTCGCCCTCGATGCAGACGGGCATCGGAAACTTATTGGACACTGCAGGAAGAAAGGGATAGCCTTCTTGTCCAGCCCCTTCGATATGCAAAGCATCGACCTGCTCAAAGATCTCGGTCTTTCTGTGCTCAAGATACCCTCGGGTGAGATAACGAACCTTCCTTATTTGCAAAAGATCGGGAGCCTGAAAAAGAAGGTCATCATGTCCACGGGGATGGCCGATATGAAAGAGATCGACAGGGCTTTGAAGGTCCTTATCAAAGCGGGGACAGCGAAAAGGAACATCACGCTGCTTCACTGTAATACGGAATACCCTACGCCCTTTGAGGACGTGAACCTCCTTTCGATGACCGCAATGAGAAAGAGATTCGGCGTGAAAGTAGGCTATTCTGATCATACGCCGGGAATAGAGGTTCCTGTGGCAGCCGTTGCCCTTGGCGCAGAGATCATCGAGAAGCATTTTACCCTCGACAGGAGGATGAAGGGGCCGGACCACAAGGCATCCCTTCAACCGAAGGAGCTCGAAGCGATGGTCGCCGCCATAAGAAATATCGAGAAGGCCCTTGGGGACGGGATCAAGAAACCTTCGCCCTCCGAGATCAAGAACCGGGCAATTGCACGAAAGAGCATCGTTGCCTCCAGGGATATCAGGAAAGGCGAAGCATTCTCTGAAGAGAACATAGCCACAAAGCGGCCGGGCACGGGCATCGATCCGATGATGTGGTACAAGGTGATCGGCAAAAAGGCGAAGCGGCATTTCAGCCCGGACGAGTTGATTGAGGTATGAATAGGTCGAAGCGTAAGATCGCAGTTGTCACGGGTACACGGGCGGAGTATGGCCTCCTGTACTGGATCATCAAGGGTATACACGAAGACCCCGCACTCGATCTGCAGCTTATCGTCACCGGGATGCACCTGTCCGCCGAGTTCGGCAATACCGTCAAGGATATTGAAAAAGATGGTTTTCCTATTGCCGACAGGGTCGAGATGCTCCTTTCCTCAGATTCCGGTGTGTCGACCGCCATCTCAATGGGCGTGGGAATTACCGGATTTGCAAGGGCCTACGAGAGATTGGGTCCTGACATCATCCTTGTCCTCGGGGACCGCTTCGAGATATTCTCCGCAGTTGCAGCAGCAGTGCCGCTGAGAATACCCGTTGCCCATATCCACGGAGGCGAGGCCACGGAAGGCGTCATGGACGAGCAGTTCCGCCACGCCATCACCAAGATGAGCTCGATCCATTTTCCCGCAACGAAGAGATACGCCGATAGGATCATACAGATGGGGGAGCGGCCTGACAGGGTCTACTCCTTCGGCGCCCCGGGGCTGGACAATATCCGCAGGCTTAAACTGCTGAACAGGGCGGAGATCATCCGTGAGCTCGGTCTCCCCGAGAAAGGCAAGACAGGCGTTGTCACGTTCCATCCTGAGATCGTCGATGATTTCCCTGTTGGATCCCAGGTACGGGAACTTTTAAATGCCCTCCTGGGAACAAGCGGCATCTTCTGGGTGATCACCATGTCGAACGCAGACCCTGGCGGAAGGTCCATACAGGCCCTGCTGGATAAGTTCGTCATGGAGAACGGCGCCAGGGCAAAGATGTTCCCGTCTCTCGGCCAGTTAAGATACCTCTCCCTCCTTAAGCACGCAGACCTTATGGTAGGGAACTCATCATCGGGCATCGTAGAGGCGCCCTCATTCAGGCTTCCTGTAGTGAATATCGGGGACAGACAGGGCGGCAGGATCCGTTCGGATAACATCATCGATGTTCCTGTGTGCAGAAAGAAGGATATTGTGAAGGCCATCAATAAAGCGACAGGCGATGATTTCAAGAGCTCGCTGAAAGGGCTTAAGAACCCCTATGGAAAAGGCAATGCCAGCGAGAAGATCGTGAAGACGCTGAGGACTGTATCGCTAAGCGGTATACTAAGGAAACAATTCTACGAAATGCCTCATTGAAGGCAATAAAGGTGCAGCATGGACAAAATAAAACTGAGATCACTCCTCGTTCCGCCGGATACGACGATCAAAAAGGCCATGCGGCGGCTCAGTGAGACATCGGAGAGGATACTATTTGTTGTCGATGACAGAGAAACCATTCTTGGCACGCTCACAGACGGCGATATCCGGACAGGCCTCATCAATGGGCTTAAATTCTCAGACATTATCGAACTGGTCATGAACCGCCAGTTTACCGCCGTTAAAGAAGGTACGCCCGATCTGAAACAGTACGTAAAGGCGCTCATGGTAGAGAACAAGATCGAGCAGATACCGGTGGTCGACGATGACAACATAATCATTGACGTCCTTCTTTGGACGGACATCCTCGGAAAAGGGAAGGGAACAAGACCGAAAAAGGCCCTTGAGAATCCCGTCGTTGTTATGGCCGGCGGCAAAGGCACGCGGTTGGACCCATTTACCAGGATACTTCCGAAACCATTGATCCCCATAGGGAACAAACCCGTTATCGAGCTCATCATGGAGAGCTTTTATAAATTCGGTTTTCACCGGTTTATCTATTCTCTTAATTATAAAAAAGAATACATAAAGCTCTTTCTCAGGGAGGCAAAGCTTCCCTATGAGATCGACTGGATCGAGGAAGAAGATTATTACGGCACTGCAGGCAGCCTTTTCCTGCTTAAGAAGAACATCAAAGAGACATTCTTTGTGACGAACTGCGACTCGCTTCTTAATATTGATTACGGCGACGTGCTGAGGTGGCATAGGTCCAACGGCGCCGCCATCACCATCGTCGGCTGTCATAACGAGATCAAGATCCCCTTCGGCGTTCTCCACATGAGCAACGGTGTGCTCGAAGGGATCATCGAAAAGCCAGTACACGATACGATCATCAATACGGGCGTCTATGTTATGGAACCTGAGACCCTGAAATATCTCGGCAGAAAGAAACGCATGGATATGAACGAGCTTATTGAGAAAGTATCCGGGCACAAAAAGGTTGTCGTATACCCCATATACGGAGGCTGGATAGACATCGGCCAATGGGAAGAATATAAAAAGAGCGTTGAACAATTCGGAGGCTTGAACCTCTCATGAAAAACCGTTATACCACAGTCCACTACAATGAAGAATTACGCCCTTACACAGTATACCCGGAGAGACTCTGCAACCACCTGGCAGATCATTATTTTAAAAGAAGATCAGGAAAGCTTCTGGACCTCTGCTGCGGCAGGGGCGAGCACATGGAGATATTTCGAAAGATAGGCTACGATGTCTATGGGATCGACATGGATACAGTGGCAAAGGACAAGGGGCTCAACGTTGCCGTCGTCAATATCGAGCACGAGCCCTTCCCTTTTGAGGACAATTTTTTCGATGTGATCATGATGAAGTCCGCCATTGAGCATATCCGCAATATCGATCACGTGATGAGCGAGGTATACCGGGTGCTCAAGCCGGGAGGATCTTTTCTGGCTACAACATGCGACTGGAAAAAGAATTACAAGGTCTTCTATGATGACTACACGCATAAAACTCCCTTTACCAAGGCATCAATGGAGGACATGTTCAAGATGTTCGACTTCAGGAATTTCTTCGTCGAGCACTTCTATCACCTTCCTTTTACATGGAAGAACCCGTTCTTTAAAAGCCTCACAAGGTTCTTTGCTCTCATGCCGTTGAAATATACCCAGACCACCGAACTGACGGAATTCAAAAAGCTGATCAGATTTTCGAAAGAGGTTCAGCTCCTTGGCTATGCTGAAAAATGATCCGAAAGGCACTGCATGAAAGATAATAAGAAGCTCCATATATATCTCGCCGACCTTGTCCATAACTTCCTCGGCGGAGGGTCTTATATGTTCCCTCTCAATGTAGGTTTTCTGGCATCATACGCGAAAAAGATCTTCGGTGATGAGATCGATATCGAGCTTTTTAAATACCCCGGGGAGCTTATTGAGAGATCGAAGAGCGATCCGCCGCACATCCTTGGCCTGAGCAATTATACGTGGAGCGCGAACCTGAACAGGGAGATATCCCGGTTTGCGAAGTCTGTTGACGCAACTACCATGATAGTGTGGGGCGGGCCAAACATTAATCAGACCAATGACGGATACGGTGAATTTTTCAGGAAGAACCCGATGGTGGATCTTTACGTTATCAACGAAGGGGAGCCAGGATTTGCGAACCTGCTCGGTCGATTCATTGAAAATGGTGCCGATATCCAAAGAAGCAAGCAGGACCCGATAGACGGCTGTGTATTTGTCAATAATGGAGCGCCGGTATGCGGGAAAATGCTCGAGAGGATAGAGGATCTTGACGGCATCCCATCGCCTTATCTTACCGGAACGCTCGACAAGTTCTTTGATCATGACCTGATCCCCATCGTTGAAACGAACAGAGGCTGTCCTTTTACCTGTACCTTCTGTGCTCAGGGTCTTGTGTCTCAGCACAAGGTCAAGATGTATGACATCGACAGGGTCCTCGGAGAGCTCGATTATATAGCAAACCACGTGAAAAAGACGAACCTCCTCTGTTTCGCAGACGCGAATTTTGGCATTGCTGGGAGGGACATCAAGATAGCGGAGCGCATCAGGCTACTCCAGCAGACCAGAGGCTATCCGCGACGGTGCACGATCAATTGGGTAAAAACAAGAAAGAGCATCGAGGTAGCGGAGATAATGGGGGAGGCGACATATCTTGTGTCATCCTTACAGTCACTTGATCCGGTGGCATTAAAGAACGTCAAGAGAAGCAACATCGACGGTAAATACTTCCGGGAGATCGTGGATCATGTCAACAGGGCCGGAGGGGTTTCCGGCACAGAGATCATCCTGGCGCTCCCTGGAGAGACGAAAGAGAGCCATCTGAACAGTCTCAGGACCCTTTTTAGCTGGGATGTCAGCTATATAATCTGCTACAACTGTCTCCTGATAGATGGCAGCGAGCTGACGTTGCCGGACCAACGAAAGAGGTTCCAGCTTGCGACAAAGTTCCGGCTTATCGACAGCGCCTTCGGGCAATATGACGGTATCATGTCGTTCGAGTGCGAGGAAGGCATCCGGTCGACGTCGACCATGTCCGAGGAGGAAATTCTTTTTTTTCGCCCTGTCCATTGGCTCATCCAGTTCTTCTGGAACTACAGGTGCTACTTCGATCTGATGAAATTCGTCTATTCCAAAGGGGTCAACCCCGTTGATTTCATCGTTGCGGTGATAGAAAATTCACAGCGTGCGCCGCAGTCGGTCAGCTCTCTTTTCAACGATTTCCGCGACGCG
>DLMV01000050.1:46467-47009 GCA_002478225.1 Deltaproteobacteria bacterium UBA7527
TCACGAGGCAAAAAATGAGTGGTTCGAGACTCCCGAGGACCTTCTCAGCCACTACAGCAAACCTGATAATTTTGCCTTTATCCGCGACGGCGGCGTGGGAAAGATGAACGGAAAATATACATGGCGCGTTGTCCTCGAATGTAAAAAGGATTTTGATTCCTATATTGGATCCGTAGCCTCTGAAATGCTGCCTGCTTATAAAGATGAGATCAATGATCTGGTTAAATTTGCTTCAAATGCATTGCTCGATTTCAGCTACGGAATAGATCTCAGCGCTACGGCGGAGGCGGAGTTTGCATATGACATTCCAGGGTGGAAGAGGGCCAGATATGAAGGAGCCCTTAAAAAGAAGAAGAACAAACTGCTTTTTTATTTTCCGGAAGAAAAGAAGAAGGCCCTGAACGTGCTGCTCGGCCAGTATCGGCACCAGAATATGAACGTTACAATGAGAAAAATGACAGAGCATATGCGAATTACCGATCTTTACTATGACATAAAAGAGGTATGATACAATATTGGGAAATCCTAATATCGAAGCACCA
>DLMV01000050.1:47147-69889 GCA_002478225.1 Deltaproteobacteria bacterium UBA7527
GTTTTGAATTTTGAACATTTGGATTTGTTTCGGATTTCGATATTCGAATTTCGGATTTCATTTATAGAATCTGATTTTGGGAATTGACATCAGCTGTAATGTGGTTTTCCTATAATAGAATATATATTCGGAGGGGGATTGATGAAAGATTATCTGCGTGAGAATGTCCGTTTTATCGTGAGGACGGAGATGGTTATCGGCAATGAGATCGCGAAGGAACTGCCGAGCCGTTTGAAGGACCTTGGGATGAGCAGGGCAGGGCTGGTGATCGATAACGGCCTGTATGAGAACAATGCGTATGTAAAAGAGATCATTGAACTGCTGAAGGCGCAACTGGGCAAGGTCGTCCTTCTCGTAAGCGAGATGCCTGAGCCCACGTATGATTATCTGGATAAGTTGAAAGTACAATTCGAAGAACACGACCTGGACTGCTTCGTCGGTATAGGAGGGGGCAGCACCCTTGACCTGGCAAAAGGCCTTGCAACGCTTAAGACGAATAAAGGTGATGCGATCAATTACAGGGGGTTTGGCAAGGTGAAGAATGTGCCTCTGCCGGTCATTGCCCTGCCTTCGACGGCTGGTACCGGCAGCGAGGTAACACCATATGCAGTTTTCATTGACACGAAGGAGAAGTGGAAATTCGGCATCAACACGGAATATAACTACCCCCGGCTTGCACTCTACGACCCCCATTTTCTCGATAGCTGTCCCTTCAGCATATACGCCTCATCGGGAATGGACGCCATGACGCACACCCTTGAAAGCTTTGTTGCGAAGAATGCGACAGTGCTATCGAGGAACTTCTCGCGACAGGCATTTAAATTGCTGTTCGAGAACCTGAAGAAGATCGCAAAGGGCGACCTCTCCAATGAAACAAAGCTTAACCTGCTTGTAGGAAGCGGATGCGCGGGCATAGCGTTGATGAATGCGGGGGCAGGCCCTGCAGGTGCGCTGAGCTATCCTCTTGGCGTCTATTTTGATGTACCCCACGGACTCGCGGGCTCAGTGTTCCTTTCTTCGGTTATAAAGCATAATGTAAAGGCAGGCTACGCTGAATACGCAGAGCTCTTCGACCTTGTTTTTGATGAAAAGAGCCTCTCCCCACAGGAGAGATCGCTCCGTTTCGCAGACGAGATCGCGAGGCTTTGCGAGGAACTCCGCATACCCACCTCTCTCAAGGGTTTTGGCGTAAAGACCGAGGCAGACTTAAGAAAGATCATCGATAACTCGATGCAGCTGAAGGCGGCCTTTGAGCAGAACCCGGTACCATTTGGCATGAAAGAGATCGAGGAGACTATCTATTCGCTTAAATAAACCCGGATCTTCCACGATGGTGAGCATCGGTATCAGGCTTTTCCCGCAAACACCCAACGAAAGCCGGATGGCAAGAATGAAGCACACGATCCTAAACACCAAATCCGAAACAATATCGAAATCCAAATATCAAATGTTCCGAACGTATTTGTCATCGCGAGGAGCGAAGAATTGTTTTGAATTTTGAACATTTTGATTTGTTTAGTACTTCGATATTCGGATTTAGGATCTGCTATGAGATATCAGCCATGAACCGGTTCCTTGCCGGATTAAATCCAGATAAGAGGAGATATTATGAAATTCGACCGCTCAATCGAGATCTATGAGAAGGCGCTGGACCTTATACCTATGGGCACCTCGACGTTCAGCAAGAATCCCAACCTCTTTGTCATAGGCGCTTCACCGCTTTACATACAATCGGCAAAAGGATGCATGCTCTATGACGTGGACGGCAATGAGTTCATCGACTACTCGATGGCGCTGGGGCCGATCATACTCGGCTACGCGAACGCTGAAGTGAACAAGGCCGCAAAAAAGGGGATAGATGAAGGGCTTGTCTACACGATCTCTTCACCGGAAGAATCCATGCTGGCAGAAAAGCTTATCGGGATCATCCCATGTGCTGAGATGGTGCGTTTTTGCAAGAACGGTTCAGACGTGTGCGAAGGAGCCATAAGGCTTGCCCGGAACTACACACAGAAGCTGAAGATCATGACCGTAGGTGGCTACCACGGTTTCCATGACTGGTTTATCGTCTCGACGCCCCGGAACAAGGGTATTCCCAAAGTAATGGCGGAATGGATCCTGCCGCATAACTATAATGATATAGATTCGATAGAAAAGACGATCAGCGCCCAGAGCAATGAGATAGCGGCGCTGATCATGGAGCCGGTGATCAACTACGAACCGAAAGAGGGTTTTCTTGAAAGGATAAGGGAACTGACGGAGAAGAATAACATTGTGCTGATCTACGATGAGATGAAGACCGGCTTCCGCCTCCATATAGGGGGAGCGCAGAAGTATTTGAATGTTACGCCCGATCTGGCAGTCTATGCGAAGGGGCTTTCCAATGGGTTTCCTCTGAGCGTGCTTGCGGGCAAGAGATATCTCATGAAGCAGTTCGAGGACGAGAATTGCTTCTTCTCGGGATCATATGCGACCGAGAAGGCTTCTCTCAACGCGGCGCTGAAGACCCTGGAGATACTCGAGAGAGATAATGTCATAGAGCAGAACTGGAAGATGGGAGATTTCCTCAAGAGAGGGGTAAGAAAAATAATCAATAAATATAGCCTCCATGAATTTGTCAACATTGTGGGGTTCGCCCCGATGACGCACTTTGTAATGGTCGACTACAAGGGCTTCACCGTTAACGAGATAAAATCGTTCGTGCAGCAGGAATGCGTAAAGCGGGGGATCCTCTTTGTGGGCTACCACCACATATGCTTCGCGCACAGGAAAAAGCATATAGACCGCACCCTGAAGGTCTATGACGAGGTAATGTCAATGATGAAGCAGGCGATAGACGATGGGACCCTCAGGGATAAGATAGAAGGAAGGCCGATAAGCGCCTTTGGCGTGAGGTCAAATTAACGGCATATGAAGTTCCTTGTTATAGGGTATGGCTCAATAGGGAAAAGGCATGCTGCCAACGTGGCTTCCATGGGCCATCAGACAGTCCTCCTCAGGCATGCCAGGGGCAATGAGAACAAGGAGGGGTTCAAGGAATATTACAGCCTCGAAGATGTGCTCAGAAATGAAAAAGACATCGACGGTGCGATCGTCTGTTCCCCAACGACAATGCACCTGGAAGACGTGAGGCAACTGATCAATATCAATATACCTTTTCTCCTTGAAAAGCCAACCACAGATGAACTTAGAACAACCGTCGAGATGAAGGAGATCATAGGATCAAAGAAGTTCACCTTATACGATATAGGGTTTAACCTGAGATATCATCCGGTCATACAGTTCATCAAAGATTTCCTGCCGAAAATAGGGAAGGTCTACGCAACAAAGATCTACGTGGGCTACTACCTCCCATACTGGAGAAAAGGGATCGATTACCGCGAGTCAACAAGCGCCAAAAAGGAGCTTGGCGGGGGGGTTCATGTGGAGCTCGCCCATGACATAGACTACACGCTCTGGTTGATAGGCTGTCCCGAAAAGGTGGTCGGATATGTGAACAGGGTGAGCGACCTCGAGATATCCACAGACGATATCTGCTCCGCCTTATTGAAATACAGCGATGGTTCCGTTGCCGAAGTTCACCTCGACTACCTTTCCCATAAATACCTGAGGGGCGGCCAGATCATCGCACAGAACGGGACACTTGAGTGGCAGTGGAACCCTGCTGAGGGCAGAGTATTATATTTTGATAAGGAAAGCAGGGATTCTAAAGAGGTCTTTACAGTAGGGCCCGGCTACGATTTCAATACGACCTATGCAGATGAATTGAAACATTTTATCGATGTAATAAATGGCAGGGAGAAAAGCAAGGTAAATATTGCCGATGCCGTCGAAGCAATGAAGGTCATTTATGCCATTGAGGTGTCTGACAGGGAAGAGAAATGGATCGCCATCAAGGAGATTGCTCTATGAAGAAGCTTGTTATTATTTCGGGAGGTCTTGGCGTTCTGGGCCAGAGTTATGCGAAGGCTCTGGAAAAAGAGGGTTATAACATACTTTTACTCGACACGAAAGAGATTACAGGTGATGCAAAGATCTGCGGAGAACTGTTCCAGTGTGATATCTCAGATGAGAAAGATGTCAAAAGATTGCAGGATTACCTGGCATCGATTGAGTGCGAGGTCTGTGGCCTCATCAACAATGCGTCATGCCAGCCACCGGGGTTTACCAACGAGCTTGACGATTATTCCGTCGAGACATTCCGCAAGGTTCTTGACGTAAACCTGGTAGGAAGCTTTCTGCTCACGAAGGCGGTGATCCCCTTTATGAAGAAGCAAGGGTTCGGCAGCATCATCAATATAGGCTCGATCCAGGGTGTTGTGGCCCCCACGTTCCAGATCTACGAAGGTATGAACATCACGTCACCGCTCGTATATGCCGTTGCAAAGGCAGGGATGATCCATTTCTGCAAATGGGTGGCTGCGAAATACGGGAAATGGGGCATCCGGTGCAACGCAATATCGCCCGGCGGTGTGGGAGATTCCCAGAGGGGCGGAAGCGAATTCGCGAAGATCTATGCGTCAAGGACGCCGCTGGGGAAGATGGCCGATTCAGACGACGTTGCAGAAGCGGTAAAGTTCCTCATTAGCGACAGATCAAAATACATCACCGGCCAGAACCTCCTAGTAGACGGGGGATGGACGATATACTGATCAGCCGAGAGAAGATCCGTAAGTCGTGAGGCGTGAGTCGTAAGGGGTTAAATTGAACGTTGAACAGATTTTATTATGAGCTATATAAAGAAGGGGATCAGTGTATAAGAATAAAAGGGTCCTGGCGGTTATAACGGCACGGGGTGGGAGCAAAGGCCTTCCAGGCAAGAATATAAGGCCGCTCCTGGGGAAACCTCTTATTGTGTGGACCATTGAAAAGGCGCTTGAAAGCGCTTGTATCGACAGAGTGGTCGTATCCACTGATAGCAATGCGATCGCTGCAGTTGCTAAGGAGCACGGCGCGGAGGTGCCGTTCAAAAGGCCGAAGCGGCTCTCAGGCGACAGAGTAGGGTCCTACGACGTGGTTGTCCACGCCATTGAATATCTCGCGCACAAGGGAAATGTTTTTGACTATGTGGCGCTTCTTGAACCGACCTCGCCGCTCAGAAAAAAAGGAGACATTGATCGTGCCATAATGAAACTTATCGATAACGAAAAAAAAGCAGACAGCCTGGTCAGCTTTGGTCAGGTCACACTGGAACATCCTGCGGTAATTAAAAAAGTAAGCGGCAGGGGATACATGGTCCCCTATGTGAAGAACCCGGAGAAGGCGACCGGGCGTCAGGGATACAGTCCCGCATATTTTCCGTACGGGGTAATATACCTTGCCAAAACAGGCTCCCTTTATAAGCATCAAAGCTTTTATCAGCCCAGGACGATCCCTTATTTTGTGGAAAGATGGCAGTGCTATGAAGTGGACGACATCTACGATCTCATGGTAATAGAGACCATCCTGAGACACAAGATAGATGATATATCATTACCAATCTCTCAATAAATTAACTTTAAAAGGTAAGCACTACAAGGAGGATGTATGAGCAGTGATAAAGACCAACAAAAGCCAGGCAAACCCGGCAAGGAAGAAGAGCTTGAAGTATACTACGGGCTGCCGCGGGAAGTGAAATATTGCAAGAAATGCGTATACCCGAACCAGCACCCCATATCCGACAATGAGTTCCAGCACAACATACAGCGGGTAAAACGGGCCATCAACTTTGATGAGAACGGCGTATGCGATGCCTGCAGATGGGCAGAGATGAAGAAGGCCGTCGTTGACTGGAAACAGCGCGAACAGGAGCTGATAGAGCTCTGCAACGAATACAGGAAGAACGATGGTTCTTACGATTGCCTGGTGCCTGGCTCCGGCGGCAAGGACAGCTTCTATGCAGCCCACGTCCTGAAGTATAAATACGGGATGCACCCTCTGACCGTCACATGGGCCCCGCATATATACACGGAATGGGGCTGGAGAAACTTCCAGGCATGGATACACGCAGGTTTTGACAACTACCTCTTCACGCCGAACGGCAGGGTGCACCGGCTTCTTACCAGGCTCGCTACAGAGAACATCTTCTATCCCTTCCAGCCCTTTGTTATCGGACAGAAGAACTTCGCCCCGAAATTCGCGCTGAAGTTCAAGATCCCCCTCATATTTTACGGAGAGAACGATGCGGAGTACAGCAACCCCATCGAAGACAACTTCAAGCCGAGCAGGGACTGGTCTTACGCTACTGCCGACGATCCGGAGAATGTTTACATATCAGGTGTTTCTGTCCGTTCCCTTAAAGAAGATTACGGACTTTCTCAGAACGAGCTTCTGCCGTACCTGCCTTCAAAGCCTGAAGATATCGAAAAACTTGATGTTAAATTCTACTTCCTCGGGTACTATCTGCCCTGGCATCCCCAGGGAAACTATTACTACGCCGTTGAGCATGGCGGCTTCAGGTGCGCGCCGGAGAGGACACCGGGCACATACAGCAAATATAACAGCATCGATGACAGGATCGACGATTTTCATTATGTCTCCACTTATGTGAAATTCGGCATGGGGCGTGCAACCTTTGACGCTGCCCAGGAGATAAGGAATGAGGAGATAACACGGGATGAGGGCATTGCCCTCGTGAAGAAATTTGACGGAGAGTTCCCCGAGCGTTTTGCTGAAGAGATCTTCAAGTATTTAAGCCTTTCGGAGAAGGAATTTCCCGTAGCGTCGAAGATGTTCGAGCATCCCGTTGTTGACAGGGAATATTTTATGAGCGTCTGTGACAGGTTCCGCTCCCCGCACCTCTGGAAAAAAGAGAACGGGCAGTGGAAGCTCAGGTATCCCATATGGGAGGTTGAGGGAAAGTAGGAAGCAGATAGACGTGGCATGCACAACATCAGATTAATAGCCCGTCTCGATGTGAAAGGGCCAAACCTTGTTAAAGGAATACAGCTTGAAGGGCTCAGGAAGATGGGCAACCCGAACAAGTTCGCAAAGAAGTATTACGATGAAGGCATTGATGAGATCATATACATGGATATCGTGGCGAGCCTCTATGAACGCGACAACATAAAGGAGATCGTGCGCCGCACCTCCGAAGATATCTTTATCCCGGTCACCGCGGGCGGCGGGATACGCTCTGTTGAGGATGCTAGGGAGATACTCCGCGCCGGCGCCGACAAGGTCGCGATCAATACCGCCGCCATCAAGAACCCGCAGCTTATCAGCGATATCTCGAAGAGATTTGGCTCCCAGTGCATGGTGCTCTCCATCGAGGCCAAAAGGAAAGGGGCGGGTCAATGGGAAGCCTATTACGATTACGGCCGTGAAAAGACCGGCGTTGACGTGGTAGGGTGGGCCCAAAAAGGCTATGAGCTTGGCGCGGGAGAGATACTCCTTACCTCTATCGATATGGAGGGCGGCGCAAAAGGGTTCGATATCGAGCTTGTCAGAACTATCTCAGAAATGCTACCTATACCTGTTATCGCGAGTGGCGGTATGGGGAACATTGACGACCTCGAAATGGTGATACAGGAGGGACATGCGGATGCCGTTGCGATGGCTCACGTCCTCCATTATGGGGTCCATTCGGTCGGTGAGATAAAAGAAGAGTGCTTGCGCAGGGGCATTAAGGTAAGGATAGGTTAAGGTGAAGAACGTTGTCATCGTCGATTACGGGATGGGCAATCTCTTGAGCGTGCAGAGGGCCTTTGAACATTGCGGCGCACGGGTAAAGATCACGAGCTCACCTGCCCGGATCGAGAAGGCTGAATATCTTGTTCTGCCTGGAGTGGGCGCCTTTACGGACGGCATGAGGGAACTGGATAGCAGGGGACTTGTAAGATCCATCAGGGCATTTGCGAAGACAGGCAGACCATTCTTAGGTATCTGCCTTGGCATGCAGATGATGCTGGAGACCGGCGAAGAGTTCGGCATATATGACGGCCTGGCATTAATACCGGGAAAGGTTGTCATGATCCCGAAGAACGGCCCTGACGGCACCTCCCATAAGATACCCCATATTGGGTGGAACGGTCTTTTGCCTCTGAACGATAATGGGAACTGGGAGAACACGATCTTGCACGGCATATCTCCGGGCGAATCGGTTTACTTCGTTCACTCCTTCTCGGCGTTGCCCGCACATCCTCAAAATGATCTTGCTGATTGTTCATACAACGGATTGCGGCTCTGTGCTGTGATACGGTCTGGAAATGTTTACGGGTGCCAGTTCCATCCTGAAAAGAGCAGCGATGTGGGATTACGGATCATAAATAATTTTTTGAGAATACAACCGCTCCGGTAATAATCTCAGCACGACCGCCCTATGCAGATCAATAAGGTCATCTATTTCCTCGAAGAGTACTTTAACGAAAGGGACCTGCGACGCTTCGGCATCGATACGATGGTAAAGAACGGTTTTGACACAGAGGTATGGGAGTTCACAAAGCTCATTGCCCCTGATGCGTATGTATCGAGCAGCCCTCCTGATCCTGTCCGTTGGGAGGGGCACCGCTTTTTTGAAGATATGAAGACGGCAATAGAGGCGATCAACGGCATCGACGGCTCAACGTTCGTTATCTCCATGGTGCACTATACCTATCCCTCACTGCCCATATTCAGAATGCTGTCAAAGCGCCGCATACCTTTCTCCGTGTCGCTCTTTGCTTTGCCGGTGAGTTCCAGCGCAAGGGAATTATGGCTGAGGAGGCTGAAAAAGCTCACACCCAAAAGGGTCTTTGATAAGTCGTTCAGAATGGTGCCTTTCACATATTTCGGAGTAAGGCCGGCGAGGATCGTCTTTGCGCCGGCGGAAAAGTACCTGCTTGCGAATTATTACGCGATGAACGGCGAGAGCGAATTCCTCTGGGTGCACAGTTATGATTATGATACCTACCTTTCCGTAAAGGACCTTCCGACATCGGAAGATCCGGGAACAGGTGTCTTTCTTGATGAGTACCTCCCGTTCCATACGGACTATCTCTATCTCGGTCTTCCCGTGAAGGTATCGGCGGACGAATATTATCCTGCCTTGAGGAGTTTTTTTGATCATCTTGAGAAGAGCTTTCATGTGCGTATTATGGTGGCAGCCCATCCAAGGTCGCACTATGATGAACACACAGACTATTATGGCGGCCGGGAGGTGGTAAGGGGCAGAACGGCAGAGATGGTGAAAAAGGCCGGATTTGTCCTTCTCCACAACAGCACGGCCATCAACTACGCTGTCATGTTCAGGAAACCGCTGATCTTTTTTACGACCGACAAGGTGAACGCAAGCGTGGTGGAAGACCCCACGATCGAATGGCTGGCGTCATTCTTCGGGAAGAAGGCCCACAACCTGGACAGGGAGGTCTCTGTGGATTTTGACGAGGAAATGAAGGTCGATGAGGATATATACAGAAGGTACAAGAACTACTACATAAAAAAGGACGGCACAGAAGAGCTGCCGTACTGGCAGATCGTGGCAAATAGACTCAAAAAAGGATTTTAAGAGAGGAGCATATGTCTATATTTGATGGAAAAACAGTATTGGTGACAGGGGGGACAGGCTCCTTCGGGAAGAAGTTTGTTGAGATCATCCTCAAGGAACACAAGCCCGAGAAGCTGGTAGTCTTCAGCCGTGATGAGTTGAAGCAATTTGAAATGGCGCAAATATTTTCCGAAAGGGACTACCGCTGCCTCAGGTATTTTATCGGCGATGTAAGGGACAAGGACAGGCTGTATCGCGCATTTTACGGAGTGAATTATGTTATTCATGCAGCTGCCCTGAAACAGGTGCCCGCTGCTGAAAGAAACCCTTTTGAGGCGGTCCAAACGAATATTATCGGCGCAGAGAATATCATCAACGCGGCAATAGATTGCGGCATAGAGAAGGTGATCGCCCTTAGCACCGACAAGGCATCAAATCCCGTCAACCTCTACGGCGCAACAAAGCTGTGCTCCGATAAGCTTTTTATCGCAGGCAACTCATATGCAGGGTGGAGGAAAACGCGCTTTTCTGTCGTAAGATACGGAAATGTTATAGGCAGCAGGGGAAGCGTAATTCCTTTCTTCAAAAAGATGAGAGAAACAGGAACGATACCAATAACCGACACAAGAATGACGCGCTTCTGGATAAGTCTGGAACAAGGTGTCAGATTTGTGATCAAATGCCTCGAGATCACAGAGGGAGGGGAACTATTCGTGCCGAAGATCCCAAGCATGAATATCACAGATCTTGCAAAAGCCGTTGCCCCTGATTGCAGACAGGAGATCATAGGGATCAGGCCAGGCGAAAAGATCCATGAAGTGCTTGTGACAGAGGACGATGCCCGTCATACGCTCGAGTTTGACGATTATTTTATCGTTGAGCCGGAATTCCACTGGTGGACGGCAAAGACCCACATATCGAACGGAGGGAAACCCGTCAAAGAAGGTTTTGTTTATGCCAGCAATACGAATGACCAATGGCTGACAGTGGAAGAATTGAGGGGGCTGCTAGGAAATCCCTAATGTGCGATGAAGCTGCACAATTTATTATGAAGATATTAAATGACGAATAAGATCTTACTGATACGGCCTCAAAATATCTACAGCTATAATAACTATCCTGCCCTCAACCTTATTTCATTGGGTACGCAGCTCGAGAGAGCAGGTTTTAAAGTAAAGATAGTAAATTGTGCTTTTGAAAGTGAACCTTTAAAAACCATAGAAAATGAACTGAAGGATTCGTTATTTGCGGGTATTTCGATACTCACGTCCGAGGTGCCTGATGCCTATGATTTAGTAAGATTTATAAAGACACATTCAAATATTCCCGTTGTCGCAGGCGGCTGGCACTGTACTTTGTTCCCGGAGCAGATGGCAGATTCGGAATTCATCGATTATGTGGTAGCAGGTGAAGGTGAGGAGCATATACTAGATATTGCCGGCTGTTTAAAGAATGGTCAGCGTGGAGTAAGAAAAATATACGAAAAAAAGATCGTTGATTTAGAATCCTTGCCCTTGCCAGATTATAGCATTGACAGGGATATCGAGAGGTTCATATCGAGCTATCTGACCGACAAGCTTTCAGAGTATGTCAGAAGACCAATGCGGTGGCTGCCTTATGAAAGCAGCAGAGGCTGTCCCTCCCAATGTACGTTTTGCATAAACACCGTAACTAACAATCGACAGTACAGAAAAAAGAGCGCAGATAAGGTTATAAGCGAAATCGTATATTTGGTTAAAAGATATAGGCTGACGCATCTGAAGTTCGTTGATGATAATTTTTTTGTCGATATAAACCGGGTGCGCAATATCTGTCAGGGTATTATCGACAATAAACTTAATATCACATGGGATGGTGAATGCCGTTGCGATTATTTCAATGAGAAAATGCTGAACGACGAAACGCTGAACCTCTGCAAACAGTCAGGCCTTGTTCAGCTTACCTTAGGTATTGAATCCGGTTCTCCTCATACGCTGAAGGTTATGAAAAAAGGTATAACTACAGAGCAAGCAGAACATGCTGTAAGTAAATGCAATATGTATAAGATCATAGCTCGTTCATCATTTATGCTTGAAATTCCAGGGGAAAGCCTTGGTGATATAAAAAAGACAGTTACCTTTATTAACAGGCTAAGAAGATACCCATATTTTACCTGCGGTACCGGGACCTTCAGGCCCTATCCAAGATGCGCATTGACAGTGAAGCTCCTGAAAGAAGGTTATCTTGTAGAGCCTGCCAGTTTTAGTGAATGGACGAACAGGGATATCATCGATATATATACATCTGCAGAATATATACGACCCTGGCAGGCAAATGGACGATATTCCGAAAGCGCCGCTTATTACCTGAACATGGAATCCATGGTAAGGCTCGGCAATCATCAGATCGACAATAACATCGACAGGCTGAAAAATAACATATTTACATTACTTGCAAAAGCAAGGAACAGATTGATGTTTTACGGCTTATCTATTGATAAATATCTATACAGAAAGTTTTTGATCAATTTTTACAAACGCAGAAGTAACCTTGAAAAAAGCGGCTCTTATCCATTATCGTGCGTGGGAGAAGATTAAGGATATGGGGAAAGTTATAGGTGTTATTACCGCGAGGATGGCTTCAACGCGGCTGCCGGGAAAGGTTTTAAAGGCAATAGCAGGTAAAACCAATTTCGCCCATCACGTTGAAAGAATGCGACATGTGACAGGCCTCGACGGCGTTTTTCTTGCAACCTCAAAAGACCCTCTTAATAAATCTCTTATCAAAGAGGCTGAAAGACTTGGATGCGGCTGGTATGCCGGTGCAGAACAGGATGTCGTTGAACGCCATGTTGCATTATGTAAGAGAGAAAAGGCCGATGCGGTCATACGGGTTACCTGTGATTGTCCGCTCTTCGATATAGATAGTGCATCGAGATTTGTAGAGCTTTTTAAGAAAAGACACTATGACTTCGTATATGTATCGAACATGCCTGTAATGTATGGAACACTTTCGGAGCTTATTTCGGATAAGGCGCTTATTGAAGTTCATAAGCATTACAGAGGGCCAGCTGTCAGTCTTTATATACGGGAAAACATGAAATTGTTCAAAACGTTCAGTATAAAGATCGACAACGACCTGTGCAGGCCCGAATACCGATTGACCGTTGATGAGCCTGCGGATCTCGATTTGGTACGTCATATTTATGAAGCATTATACCGAGGGGAGCCCTTGAGCCTGAAAGAGGTATATACGTGGCTTGATGATCATCCAAAGATAGCGAAGCTCAATGCCAAGGTAAAGATAAAAGACGTGAATATCTATGCCGAAAGCCTTGTTCAAAAACCCCTGTACATGATCACGAGATCAGGCAACAGCCATGTCGTTCTCGATGAGCAGAGGAAGCCGGTTGATCCGCTGAAATTTGTGAAGCGACTCTCTCAATATTTTCCGCAGCTGAAAGGAACCCGGATCCAGTGAATGTTGTGATCAGGGCAGATGCGTCCCGGTATATCGGATATGGCCATATTATGCGCTGTATCACCCTTGCGGAAGAACTGAGAAGGCAAGGTGCGGACGTAACGTTCATATGCAGGGAAGATGAAGGCAACCTCATTGGCTTTATAGAGCAAAGCGGCTTTAATTCCCACAGCCTCCCGTCAGGGATCAGCCCCGAAGAGGACGCAGCGCATACAGGTAAGTTCGTTGCAGAAAAGAAAGGACAGGCAGATTACCTCATTGTTGACCACTACGGCCTCGGCGTATCCTGGGAAAAATATATGAAGTCTTGTGCTGAAAGGATCATGGTCATTGACGATCATGTTGACCGCGAGCATATGTGCGACATCCTTCTCAATCAGAACTACGGGATCGACGCTTCAGTGTATGACGGTATTACCCCGCTAGGATGCAGAAAACTTACAGGGTCATCGTATGTGCTCCTCCGCGATCAGTTCAGAGCTATGCGAAAGAACGTTTCCCCCCGCAATGGCGAGGTGAAAAAGATCTTCATCTTTTTCGGAGGAGGGGACAATACAGATGAAACGAGAAAGGCTGTCGAGGCGGTTCAGCTCCTCGATAGGCCAGATCTTTTCCTTACCGTCCTTGTGGGCGGCTCCAACCCTCACTGGAAGGAAATAAAGGCCCTTTGTCACCTGTTGCCCAATTCGGTATTGTATAGGCAGGTATACGATCTTGCTCCGTTGATGGCCGATGCAGATCTTGCGATCGGAGCCGGGGGCAGCAATACCTGGGAGCGATGCTGCCTCGGATTGCCGAGTATGGTCCTGGTCCTTGCAGATAACCAGAAGACCTTCATTGAAAAACTTGACCGTGACGGCATCGTGCTGAACGTGGGGTGGTTTGAGGGCGTAACGCCGTCAACAATAGCAGAGATGATAGAAAAGCTCATTATTGATAAAACCAGGCTTATTGATATGAGCAAAAGATCGATGGAGATAGTCGATGGGGAAGGCGCTAAACGGGTCGCAGAGGAAATGCTGAATTGAGGAGAAGCGAAGAATGAAGATGGTGAGACGGGCTGTAATGGATGACATAAAAGATATATTCGAGTGGAGCAACCACCCCCTGTCCAGAAAGAACTCATTTCGATCAGAACCCATCGGTTGGGATGAGCATAGAAAATGGTTTGCTGAGAGGCTGGCGGATCATCTGACGACGATATACATCTTATGTTCGGATGAAAACAAACTCGGGTCGGCGAGGTTTGAAGAAAAGAAGAATGGCATACGGATCAGCGTTATGCTCAATCCGGACTATATTGGCAAAAGGCTTGGAGCAGATCTCATACGTCTTGCCACAAAGAGATATATAGAGGAGAAGAACCCTGGAAAACATATTATCGCAGAGGTAAAAGGCGATAATATGCCATCGAAGAAGGCTTTTTTAAGAGCAGGTTTTAAAGAAGCCTACACGGTTTACACATATAATAGAGAAACAGGAACGGATGAATAACCCCATTAAGATCGGCGATCAATTAATAGGTGAAGGATACCCGCCTTTTATTGTTGCCGAGATGTCGGGCAACCATAACCAGTCGCTTGACCGTGCCCTTGAGATCGTCGAGGCTGCCGCCAGGGCAGGCGCCAACGCTGTCAAGCTTCAGACATACACCGCCGATACCCTAACGATCGACGCCGAGGGAGAGGATTTCTTTATCCATGACCCCGGGAGCCTCTGGAAAGGCCAGTACCTTTATGATCTTTACCGACAGGCATACACGCCCTGGGAATGGCATGAGGCCATATTCAAACGGTGCAGGGAACTCGGCATTGCAGCATTCAGCACACCCTTCGATGAAACGGCGGTTGATTTCCTTGAAAGCCTTGGCGCGCCGGCATATAAGATCGCGTCATTTGAGAATATCCACCTTCCCCTGATCAGGAAGGCGGCTTCGACCGGAAAGCCTCTTATCATTTCGACGGGAATGGCGACAGAGGCCGAGGTCCGGGAAGCGCTCGACACCGCACGTGGGGCAGGGTGCAGGGATATCATTTTGCTGAAGTGCACCAGCACATATCCGGCGACACCGGAAAACACCAACCTGATGACCATTCCGGATATGAGGGAAAGATTTCGGGTAGATGTGGGCATCTCGGATCATACGCTCAGCATAGGCGTAAGTATTGCCGCTGTCGCCCTGGGAGCGGTCATGATCGAGAAGCACCTGACCACTGCACGATCAGAAGGCGGCGTTGACGCTGCCTTTTCTCTTGAACCGGACGAGTTGAAACGCCTCGTGGAGGAAGCGGGAAGGTCGTGGCAGGCTTTAGGAACGGTTCATTATGGACCTGTCGATGAAGAAAAGGGGTCGCTCAGGTTCCGGCGTTCGATCTATATTATAAAGGATATAAAAAAAGGAGAAAGGTTCACAAAAGAAAATATAAGGATCATCCGGCCTGGACTTGGTATGCATCCGAGATATTACGAAAAGATCCTGGGAAGAACAGCCGCGTGCGATATCAGGAAGGGAGCGCCGCTCTTGCCGGATCAGATAGGTGAGGACTGATATACTGATAGAGAGAGAACCCCATCGATGAAAAATAGGTGTCTTGTCATTTACCGCCTTACAAAACCTGCAATGTTGTATATAACTATCCGCAGAATATTTATAAAAGGCGATGTCTACTACCTTGATATGCATAACGCATACAGGAGTGTCGATAAAATAAAAGAACTGGAAAAGAATAATATCAAATGGATCAAAAGGGAATACCGGCACTCGTCGCAATATCTGGCCGGCATGTACGATGCGGTCTCGTACTCAGAGCATATATATGAAAAACTGCGTTTTTCCCACCTGCACCATGCTATAGCCGATGTGCTGATCAAGAACGGATCGCAGAGAAGGAAGATGGATGTTTTCTGGAAATATTACATCTACCGTATGATATGGCCTTTTGCAGAGCAATACGCTGCTGCCCGTTATCTTGAGAGTACGGGAAGATATGAGAAGGTAACTGTTATTGCATTCAATTCCCTCGCACCCTTTTTGAAAGAAAGGATAGAAGGCGCTATAAAGATCTGCGCGCTACCCGGCCTTGATTTTTACAAAGGCTATACGAGGTTCCTGAAAGAGTACGGCATTGGTTTTTTCAGAAAGGGGGTAGGCTTTCTGCGGGGCGACCGGTCTAAAACGGCTTCGGTACAGCAAGGCTGTTATGAAAAGAGCCCACACTTGAAAGACATCGGGGACTATGAGGTAATTTATTTTCCACACCAGGGCATCTTTTACAGCGACCTCTTCACAAAGGACCATTTCTACAGCGACAATGCGGATTCTCCTCTTCATAGATCCAGGATCCTTCATATCTCTCTCGGCGAAAAGAACGCGCCGTACATGGCCGAGAACTACGAATACTATAAGAATAACGGGATCCCTTATATGGACCTTTATGAAATTGAGTACGACGCGAAAGGAGTAAGAAAAAAGGTCATCGATCTTCTCTGCGGGCTGAAGACAAGACTTTTGTCAGACATGGCGCGATACAGCTTCTGGTATATCATGTATGCCCTTTATCTCTATGCCACTCTCGAGCGTTATCGTTCCATATGCTCTTGCTTTAAAAATCTCAAGGTCGCTATTGTCGGTTATGATCACCTTTTCCCACGATATCTTTCCATGGCGCTGACCCTTTCCAGTGCAAAGGTCTGTGCTACCCAGGAACGGCTTATCTTTGCATTCTGGCCCGACAATTATTATATGTTCGACTATTATTTTGTCGCGGGAAGGGCAGCGAAAGAGGAGGGTCTGAGGACGAGCTATATCGATCACTGCATACCTGTTGGCATGGTAAGGGAGGATAAGCTCTATGAATACGAGAAGACGCAGGTCTATGACGAAAAATATGACACCATAAAAGAAACAAAAAAACTTATCCTTGCACTTGATTACCATATGCCGGATGACGAGATAGAGGACGCCAATCGCCAGGCCGCAAAGATCCACCAGACGAGACAGTTCTATAAGGATCTCATGAGGCTTGCACGTTCTTTCCCATCTCTTCACATTGTCATAAAAGGGAAGATATCTGATCTGTACAAAAGCCCTTTCATAGAAGATCTCGTAAGGGAGATAGGCAATATCGACAACATGGAAATAGAACTTGACCTGAAGAGATACAACCCTTATTTCATCAGCGAGAAGGCTGACCTTACCATAGCGTGTCATACCTCTCTCGCGGATGAGCTCCTGGCGGCAGGGAGGAAGGTGATCTTCTATGAGACGACAGACCTTATGGAGACGCTTCTCCCCTATGATCATCTCCCGATCATTGTTACAGATTACGAGGGGCTTGAACGCCATGTAAAGGACTTTCTTAACGGCATCTACCTCGATGATGCGACAATAAAGACCATGCAGGAAAAATATTACGCGGATTGCTTCCACGGGAAGGTGCAGAAGACCGTCCAGAGGATGCTCGAAAAGATCATTGAGGACGGCGATGTAGGTGAAGATGACCTCATATCCGTTATGAATGACCGGGAGATGCTGAAGGCCCATGAAGCTTAAGCGCATATTCGACAGATTCGTAGACCCTGACAGGAAGATACGGGATAGTCAGGCTTTCAGGAATATCGAAGCAGGCGTATCCGCCGTTTCCGGGTTGGCCGGGAGCAGCCCTCCATGGAAAAGGGGTGAGCGAGAGTACTGGCGTTCCAGGGAAATGGGCGAAAAACACGGGCCTGAGAATTACCTCCAGGAGGACAACAGCACATACGTCATGTTCGAAGGGCTTCTCAAGGCGCTTGGGCAGAACGCCTCGTTCCTTGAGATAGGGTGCAATGCCGGGAGGAACCTGAACTACCTCCTGAAACACGGATATACGGACCTCGCGGGGATAGAGATAAACGATGCGTCGATAAACATTGTACTGAAGGAACATTTTCCGGAACTTTATGAAAAAGGGAAGTTCTTCATAGGCAATGCACTCGACGAGATAAAGAAGATACCCGATGAACGCTACGATGTCGTGTTCTCCATCGGCGTCTTTGAGCACATCCCGTACGAAGACAAGGCCCTGTTCAACGAGATAGCAAGGGTATCGAAACAATATATAGCGATCATAACGAGCGTACGGTCGAGGCTTTTTCACTACAACTACGAAAAGATATACCGGAACCTGGGATTCACCACCATTGAGTACAGACTTTTCTACGGAGAGAACCACAATTTCAGCGTGCCCGTTGAGCCCTACGACGCCAAGAAACATGCCTTCGATTCGAAATTTCTCCGGATATTCATAAAAAACAGAAAGGAAGGATGAGCATGGCATTGGGACATCCCAAAGGAAGATCTGGGTTTAATCGTTACCTCAAATGAACCATTTGTCACTAAAAAACCTGATAACGAATTGCCATCAAAAATAGAGCGAGACGACGAGGAGGAGGCACACCCGCAGGCGGGTACCCGGGCGTACATTTCGTACGTCGAGGAGATGACGACGAAGGCAACGAAGCTATATGAATGAAGGCAATTCGGTATGAGTGATATGCAGATCATGATCTGGTTCCTGAGGCCTTATTGGCTGAAGGCCTTCTTTGTGTTCCTGCTGCTTTTTGTGTATGCCTTCCTGGAGACGCTCAGCGTGGGCGCCCTCTATCCGTTTCTGAGCAGGATCCTTTCGAAGGCCGACCCGGCTGCGCAGTACGGCGGGAAGATACTGGAGTACCTTGATTCGGTCTCATCGTTGATGCCTGTTAGCGATGCGCTTGTTGCCGCGAGCCTGCTGCTTCTTATATTGATCATATTGAGCCGGGTCTTCGGGATCATATCGGAGAGCACCGCGCTCTGGTACCATTTGCAGCTTTACACTGACCTGCAGAACAGAATCTTCCGAAAGATACTGCTTAACCAGTACAGCTATTTCCACATGAAGAAGCACGGGGAGCTTATGTACATCGGCAGAGAGGCGTCGGGATCGGTGGGAGAGATGTTCTTTTACTTCCCCAAAGCAGGCGTGGAGTTCTTCAGGATCGTGATCATAACTGTGCTTCTGCTCACGATCTCGGTAAAGTTCACCCTCCTTATGTACATCGTTATCGCCGCATTCAGCGTGGTCGTCTACGTGCTTTCGAACAAGATCATCAACCCTTCTGCAAAGAGGGCGCAGATAGCATACACGAACATCACGACGCTCTTCTCAGAGTCCTTCTCCGGTATAAGGCAGATCAAGCTCTTCGACACATACAGGTACTGGTTTGATAAGCTGAAGAAAGAGCTTACCGTTGCGCGGAAGCAGCAATTTACGTACACGGCCCCGGCATATTTTTCCTCTCACCTGATACTGTCGGTCGGCTCGCTCAGCACGATCCTCGCGATCATCTACGCAAAACTCTACATGCCCGATGATTTTATCAAGATATTCCCCATCATCATTGTCTATGTAGGCGCGCTGATGAGGCTCATGCCTTCCGTCAAGGAGATAGCGCACCAATGGATGGGGCTCAAAGGCCTTGCCCCGCGCATCCGCATTACCTATGAGAGCCTGGCGGACACAAGCTATGATACGGACGATGGAGGAAAAGATTTTCCCGGTTTGACGGGCGGGATAGAACTGGACGGCATATCATTTTCATATCCTGCGAGGGAGAATGTCCTTAAGAACATCAATATCACCATACCGAGGAATACAACCGTAGCCATCGTGGGAGAGTCAGGCTCAGGGAAGTCAACACTCGCCGACCTGCTGCTCCGCCTGTACGAGCCTTCTTCGGGACAGGTGCTTATTGACGGGATCGATTACCAGGATTATTCGCGTTCTTCGTGGTTGGGTCATCTGAGCATGGTGAGCCAGGATGCCTTTATATTCCATGCCTCCGTCAGGGACAACATCAGGATCGGAAAACTCGATGCCACTGAAGAAGAGATCGTCACCGCAGCAAAGATCGCCAATGCACATCAGTTCATCATGGAACTTCCCGAGCGATACGACACTATCGTTGGCGACCGTGGCATAACGCTGTCGGGAGGGCAGTGCCAGAGGATAGCCATAGCGAGGGCGGTCATAAAGAATCCCGAGATCCTTATTCTTGATGAGGCTACAAGCTCTCTCGACAACATCTCGGAAAAGGAGATACAGGATTCGCTGAGGGAAGTAGAAAAGAACAGGACGACGGTCATTATCGCCCACAGGCTTTCAACCATCGAGCATGCCGACAGGATATTCGTCATGAAGCAGGGTGAGATCGTGGAGGAAGGTACGCATGCAGAGCTTCTCGGGAAGAATGGTTATTATAATGCGTTATATCAAAGAGAAAAAAGAGAGGAGAAAGAATGAGCCGGAACTATGAGATCCTTGACTGCACCATCCGCGACGGCGGGTATCTCAACAACTGGCGCTTCGACAAGAGGATGGTCCGCGAGGTATACCGTGCGCTCTCGAAGGCGGGGATCGATATCGTGGAGATCGGCTTCCGGGGCACCGAGAAGTACTTCAAGAGGGACGTATACGGTCCCTGGCGGTTCACCGACATCGACGACCTGAAGGACGCAGTGCAGGGGATAAGCGGGGCAAAGGTAGCAATCATGGGCGATTTCGGCAAGCTCGATACGGATGACATCACCGACGACTATTGTCAGTACGTGAGCCTCGTCAGGATCGCCGTCCACAAGGACGGCACCTTCGACGCCGTCAAACAGCTCGAGGCGATCAAGAAGAAGGGCTTCCAGGTCTCCTTGAACGCTATGGGGATCACAAGCTACACGCAGAAGGAGATAGCGGAGCTTGTCGACTTCCTGAAAGGCTCCTCCATCGACTACATCTACATCGCCGACAGCTACGGCTCGATCCTCCCTGACCAGATGCGCCCCCTCATCGAGCCCTTCCAGGAACTGAAGCACATCAAGGTGGGGTTCCATCCCCATAACGGCCTCCAGATGGCCTTCGCCAATACCCTGGAGGCGATCAAGTGCGGCATCGACATCGTCGACTCGACGATCTACGGGATGGGCAGAGGCGCAGGCAACCTCCCCACCGAGGTCCTCCTCTCTTATCTCCAGCTCTCCACCACCGACAAGTACAACGTGATCCCGGTCCTCCACGCCATCGACCGGTTCTTCCTGAACATTGAGACCGACGAGCCCTGGGGCTACCAGCTCCCCTATATGCTCTCCGGCATCTTCCAGTGCCACCCCTACTACCCGAAGACGCTTGTCGATTACCGTGAGTACTCCATGGAGGACATCTGGAGCGCCCTGGAGGTTATACGGAAGATCAACCCCGTGGGCTTCTCAAAGGAGATCCTGAACGACATCATCAAAAGCGGCATGATCGGCAGCACAAAGCATAAAAGGCAGGGATCTGCCGCACCTGAGAAGACGGCAGCCTCTGAGCGGAGCATCGACGGAGGGGTCCCCTACGCGAACCGCCATACAGGGAGGGAGTTCCTCATCCTCGCCAACGGCCCCACCCTGAAGGAGTACCGTCCCAGGATAGATGCCTTCATCAAAAAGCATAACCCCGTCATCCTCGGCGCCAACTACATCTCAGGCTTCTTTACTCCCCATTACCACGCCTTTAACAACAAGAAGCGCTTCACCGACTACATCGACACCGTCGCGAAGGACTCGGTCCTCATGATCGGCGAGAACATCCCCGGGGAGATGGTCAGGGAATACACAGCCCGCCCCTACGAGACCCTCTACTTCAACGACACCTTGAGCGACTTCGGCATCGTCGACGGGATCATCCAGTCGAACTGCAGGACCATCTCGGTGCTGCTCATGGGCATCGCCATCGTCATGGGCGCGGAACGGATATTCGCCGTCGGCCTCGACGGGTACATCGGCACCGATGACAGGGGAAGCTTCCACTTCTACGACGAGAAGGTCGAGCCCGAGGAGAGGGACCTCGTCATTGAGCGGCACCGCTACAACCAGCTCTTTCTTGAACAGATAGACGCCTACCTTATTCACCACGGGAAGGAGGGGATCCATATCCTCACCCCCACTGGATACAGGGCGTTCTATAAGGGGATAGAGAACTATCTATGAACATGAACAACGAACGATATGATCTTTTGAAAAAACTTTTTAGAGAGAGACGATTCTTCAAGCTTGTCTGCGGTGCAGGGAACGAAGACCTCACAGAGGTGAAAAGGCTTGCCACCATATACACGCTCGCAGGCGTGGCAATGCACGACCTCTCTGCGAACGTTGATGTTGTTGAAGCCGCAAAAGACGGTATAGAAAGGGCTTACGAGTTGGCGCCTTTGCTGGGAAAGAAGATAGAGATGAGACCGTACCTGAATGTGAGCATCGGCCTGAAGGGTGATCCGCATGTTCGCAAGGCACTGATCGACCGCAGCGCATGCGTGCGATGCGGCGAATGCGTAAAGATCTGCAGACAGGAAGCGATCATCGAAGATTACTCTGTGACAGAGTTCAGGTGCATCGGATGCGGAGATTGCGAAAGGGTATGTCTCTCAGGCGCAATCCAATATTCCCATAGACGCGCTGACTTTGAGAACATACTGCCGGAATGCGTGAAAAGGGGCGTCGAGACAATGGAGCTTCATGCCGTTACGGACGACGACGAGGCGGTGTTGCATGACTGGAAGATGCTGAATACGATCATCAAGGAAAACTTCATCAGCGTATGCCTCGACAGGTCGCTATTGTCAAATAGGCACCTCGTTGAGAGGATCAGGCGGCTGCATGAAATAACAGGGGAACGGATGATCGTCCAGGCCGACGGCGTCCCTATGAGCGGGGAAGGTGATGATTATAACACGACACTCCAGGCCATTGCTTGCGCCGATGTGGTGATGAAGAGCGGCATCCCTGTTGTTGTCCTTTTGT
>DLMV01000050.1:69978-70991 GCA_002478225.1 Deltaproteobacteria bacterium UBA7527
GCGAACAGCAAAACGGGGCTGCTCGCAAGGCAGTGCGGCGTCAATGCCCATGGCGTTGCGGTAGGAAGCTTTGCCAGAAAGTTGGTCAAACAATATGTGACGATGGAAGATTTTGATGCAAATACCGATGCTTTACGAGTAGCGGTATCTGTTGCTGAACAATTGGTAAGATCAAACCTGGAGGCGGTCGGTGGTTGACATCCGGGTCGGCAGCGAGGTGATAAAAAATATACGGCTGCTCATCTTCGACAAGGATGGGACCTTGATGGAACTCCACCATTACTGGGCACAGATGGTGGCCCTGCGAGCAGAATTGATATGCAAAAATCTTAAACTCGATAAGGATCATGTTGGAAAGATCGCCTATGTCATGGGGGCAGACCTGAGGACAGGCCGGTTGCGGCCTGATGGACCTGTTGGTCTGAAAAAGCGAGAAGTGGTGCTCAAGGCTGCCGTAGATTACCTCGTGAATGCGGGGTATAATGATGTCCATGATCTGTGTTTTAACGTTTTTCAGCAGGTTGATGAGATCTCCTCAAAGAACCTGAAGCAGTTTGTCAAGCCGATTGACGGCGCCGCAGAGCTTTTAAGGAAGGCGTCGCGCTATGGATGCAAGACGGCGATAGCAACGATCGACCGGCGGGAACGGGCGAAGCTCGCGATGGAATGCCTGGGTTTTGCGGATGCCATTGACCTCGTTATCGGCGCCGACGACGTCTCACGGCCAAAGCCGGACCCCGAACAGATCAATTTCATTTTAAATGCCTTCAAAACAGATCGAGAGAACGCGGTCATGGTCGGCGATGCGACGACAGATGTGCAGATGGGAGTGAACGCGGGCTTGAAGGCATCGATCGGTGTCCTGACCGGTTTAGCAACAAAGGAACAATTGAAAAGCATCACTCCTTATGTTGTTGAAGACGTTTCAAAGATAGAGATGATAAATCAGGATCGATGAGCGATGTATCCGGGATGCGCTGTTTTCTACGTAATATCAAAATTCAAATATCAAA
>DLMV01000015.1:0-239 GCA_002478225.1 Deltaproteobacteria bacterium UBA7527
ATGTACGATGATTCATACATCCGGAAAGCAGCGATCAAACACAAGGTGCCGTACATAACGACAGCGTCTGCAGCAAAAGCAGCAGCAGAGGGCATCAAGGCATATCTCAAGCAAAAAGCAGGAACAGACGTGAAATCGCTGCAGATGTACCATAAAGAGATCGCGTGACCTCGAAGCCATGGTATATCGTAGTTCGTACATCGTATATCGAAATGCAAAAGAAAACGTTCGGCGTTGGG
>DLMV01000015.1:419-8351 GCA_002478225.1 Deltaproteobacteria bacterium UBA7527
GAAAACGTTCGGCGTTGGGCGTTAGGCAAGAAATACGGCTTATAGTTCATAGTAGAAGCAAGCACGAAATTCTAAGCACCAATCTCTAAACAATATCAAAACTCAAATATCAAATGTCCCAAACAAATGCCCTTCAATACGTTTTGAATTTTTGGACATTGGGATTTGTTTAGGATTTAGATATTCGTGCTTAGGATTTACTATCAGCTATGAGCCGCTTTTCACTTTTCACCTTTCACATTTCACTTCTATATTCCCAGTGTGACGCTGAAGACCTCTTCCAAGCTCGTGATGCCCTGCTCCACCTTGCGCAGGCCCGATTCATAGAGCGTCGACATCCCTAATCCTTTGGCCAGGCTCCGTATCTCCTGGTGGGATGCGCTGTGAGAGATTATGTTCTTAATGTCCTCGGAGATCGGCATCACCTCGGCAATGAGCATCCTTCCTTTATATCCCGTATTTCCGCACGCCGGACAGCCTTTTGCCCTGTATATCGTTTCAGCGCGTAATGGTACGTTCCCGAGCTCCTTCACAGTGGGCGTATATGCCTCTTTACATTCCGGGCACAGTTTGCGGACCAGCCGCTGACCGATAACAATAAGAATTGTAGGCGCCAGGAGATAGGGCTCGACCCCGATGTCGATGAGCCGCGTCACAGCAGACGGGGCATCGTTCGTATGGAGCGTAGAGAGGACGAGATGACCTGTCAGCGCTGAACGGACGCATATCTCGGCAGTCTCAAGGTCTCTTACCTCGCCGACCAGCATAATGTCAGGGTCCTGCCTTAAAAAACTTCTGAGCGCCGCTGCGAAGGTAAGGCCGATCTCAGGCTTCACCTGCACCTGGTTGATGCCGTCCAGCCGGTATTCTACGGGGTCTTCAACGGTAACGATGTTCTTTGTGGATGACTTGATCTCCTGGAGGATAGCATAGAGCGTTGTGGACTTGCCGCTCCCTGTGGGGCCTGTTATGAAGACAAGGCCATAGGGGCTGTTGATCGCCTTCTGCAGGGCTGCAAGGTCGTTTGACTCAAAACCCATCCTGTCAAGGTCAAAGACAACACCGCTTCTGTCAAGGATCCTCATGACGACCTTCTCTCCGTATATCGTGGGGATGATGGAGATCCTGAGGTCGATCGTCCTGTCTTCGAGTTTTACCATGTAGGTGCCGTCCTGCGGCAGGCGCTTCTCGGAGATATCGAGCTTCGATAAGATCTTTATCCTCGAAACAATAGGAAGGTAGAGGTGGCGCGGCGGCGGCGGGATATCGTAGAGCTTGCCGTCGATCCTGTATCGCAGTGAGATCCTGCCTTCAAAAGGCTCGATGTGGATGTCGGACGCACGCTGGTCGATCGCCTGCCAGAGCATGAGGTCGACGAGCTTAACAACGGGCGCTGCCTTTGCCCTGGCTATGATGCTGTCAAGGCTCAGGGAATCATCGT
The DNA here is from genome assembly GCA_002478225.1 of Deltaproteobacteria bacterium UBA7527. GTDB lineage: Bacteria > Desulfobacterota > Syntrophorhabdia > Syntrophorhabdales > Syntrophorhabdaceae > UBA5609. Next base: position 1,861 of record DLMV01000015.1, read on the forward strand.
CTGATTCGGAAGCGGCCTGTCGCAGTCGGTCTATGCCGTAAAGCTTTGGTCCGCCTCCCTTTGCCAGATCTATAGCCCCGTAGAACTCTTCTATTGCCTTCATGATATCGGAACGGGTGGCAACAACGGGACTGATCTCACAGTGGGTGATCTTGCGGAGCTCATCAATGAGCATAAAATCCTGGGGATCGAACATAGCACACGTAAGGATATTCTTGTCCCGTGAGATCGGCAGAATGGTATTTCTCACGGCAACCTGCTTGGAGACGAGCATCTCCAGACCCTGGCCTTCATCCGGCCGCAAAGTGCCTGCCTTTGAAGAGACGAAGGGTATATTGAACTGCTGCGACAGCGCAAAGGCGACATCTTCCTCGCGAACCATACCCCGGTTCACGAGGATCTCGCCGAGGTGCCCTCCGTCTACATCCTGGATCTCGATAGCCTTATCAAGCTGTTCCTGACGGATAAATCTTTCTTTCAGGAGGATCTCTCCCAGCTTCACCCTCGAGGGGTCCCGTTTCATCTTTTTCGCCATGTCACTATTGTATGGAAAATACGGGCATACTGCAAGAGGGAAATGATCAGGAGCGAAGGGGCCGAGGAGTCAAGGGTTCGAGTGATTAAGATGACATCAAGAAATCCTAATATCGAAGCACCAAATCCTAAATAATATCGAAATTCAAATGTCGAATTTTCTAAACAGATACAAGATCGCTTAATTTTGCGTTTTGAACATTGGCACATTTGAAATTGTTTAGAGTTTCGATATTCGGATTTAGGATTTTGCTTTTAACCTCGATATACTATATACGAAATACGATATACGGCCTGTACTGTCTGGATTTATGCGCTTGATTAATTGTGAGTTACAGCCTATATTTATATCATTATGAAAAAATACGATGGTTATGTTGCGCTGGCGCTGGAAAAAGGCGTTGACGATGCCCTGATCGTCGATACCGCAAAGGTTTTTACGGCTCCCTGGGTGAGGATGAAGTGCAAATTCGGATGCGCGGGATACGGGAAAAGGCTTTGCTGCCCACCCCATACACCCGACCACATGGAGACGCGGGCCGTCCTTGATTCGTATAAACAAGCTCTGCTCTGCCACAAGCACTGGAAAAAGGATTACAAGGTCGTCGGGGGATTTAACGACACCATCGTAGACCTCGAGACCGCCGTCTTCCTCGACGGATACTATAAGGCACTCGGCCTGGGAAGCGGTCCGTGTTCGCTGTGCAAGACCTGCGACACGAGCGGGACCTGCAGGAACCCCGAGAGGGCAAGGCCTGCTATGGAGGCCTGCGGGATCGATGTCTTTCAGACGGCGCGGGCGCATGATCTGCCTATTCGCGTGGTCCGGTCGCACGGTGAAGATCGGAACATCTACGGCATCGTATTGATCGAATGAAGGTGAAGTGCAGGGATCTCGCTGATAGCTGACCCCTGATAGCTGATAGCCATCAGGGGAAGTAACGTAAGCCCGATAAACACAAGGAGGCCATTATGGACGACAAGGAACGTCTTAACGCATTAGAGGTGGCGCTTAACAACGAGACGCGCGAGCGGGAATTCTACCTCAAGAACGCCGAAAGGACAACAAACCCCGTAGGGAAGGCAATGTTCGAGAGGATCGCCGAGGACGAGCTGGAACATTACAGCCGCCTCAAAGAGCTCCATGCCAAATGGGCAGCAAAGGACAAGTGGCCTGAATCCGTCCCCTTGAAGGTAAACAACACGATCGTCAAGGACATCCTTTTAAATGTTATCAAGAAGGTCGAAAAGACCGCAAAGGGTGATGCCGGCGACATCGAGGCGATCAGGACCGCCGTTGATTTTGAAGAGAAGGGCGTCAAGTTCTATTCGGAACTAAGGGATGCATCTTCAAATCCGCGCGAGAAGGAGTTCTTCGACCTCCTTGCCATGATCGAGCACGAGCATTACCTGTCCCTCAAGGATGCCGAAGAGTATCTCACAGACCCCACATCATGGTTCATCAAAGCCGAGCATCACACGCTGGATGGAGCGTAAGCGAGAAAGGCAGTTGATAGCTCATGGCTCATAGTAAGAGCAACAAAGAGTAGGCGGTATGCAGTAAAGGCTTTCCGTGCTTACTACTTACCTGGTTCTTGCTTCTGCTATGAGCCATGAGCTGCTTTTATCTATTCGGTCTTTATGGTTTCCCTGATATACGCATTCTCCGGATAGTCCTTTTTGAGCTTCTGTATCTCGCCTTTTGCCATCTCGTTCAGGTTCTTGTCGAGCAGATAGAAGATATAGGAAAGCCTGTATGAGAGGTCATCGCCCCGTTCACGGTAAAAGGCGATCCTTTGTGAAATGTCCTTTGCCTCATCTTCCCGGACGATCGTAAACCCTCCTCCGGAGATGTTCCGGTCTTTTCCGCCGTCGATGATCCACCGGTACTCTTTTCCATACTGGAGCATGCCCGATGGCACCGTCAATGAGTTCGCCGCGCTTTCTGTATGAAAGATCATCTGCTCGCCGGATATGATCTTGACGATCACCTTCTTGTCGCCCTGGCAGGTGTTCTCCCACATAAGCTCCGGCGTCACATCGAGGATACAGGTATTCACCGGAGAGACCGCCTTGACGCAGGGCCTGATGCTTCGCAGCACGATCCCGCCAATTGACCCGCTCACACCCTTGCCGGGAGGGTTAAGCCCCTCGATCTCCCTGATGGAACCCCTGACCGCAACAAGCCGTCTATCCTTCACGACCCCTTCTGTGTTTGCAGCGAGCTCGTAGCCTTTATTATCCTTTACGGACACTATAACAACCTTTCCACGGGCAACCTTCACCCGGTCGCCCTCACTGACCGGAAAGAGCACATGCTCGGCCTTTTTCAGCTTTGTCACCTTTCCGTCAGGTCTCCGCACCTCTACATCTCCCTGGACATCAAAAACAAGCCCGAACCGCTCTGCCGCGTCCGCGTAAATACCGGCACAATACAGCAACACCGCGCCAAGGAACATCACAATTGCAGCCCTCTTTACCATGATGACCTCCTTTATTCTCGCTTCACCGGTTCATGTGCTTGTTTCGCAGCGACAGTATAGATTGGCAGAAGCTTGTCCACACCCTTCACCTCGTAGTCGCCGAGATAGACAAAATTGAATCGGTCTTTCACCAGCATATACGCCTTATCGCTCACGAGAAGGTCTGCCTTCGTCTGTTTCGTGAGGCCCTCGATCCGCGAAGCAATATTAACATGCTCTCCGATAATGGTGAAGTCCATCTTCTTCTCAGAGCCTACATTCCCTACAATGACCGTACCGTAGTGAATGCCAATGCCGATGTTGACGATCCAGTCGCCGATGAACCTTTCGAATGCCTTCTCGTTCTTCATGCGCTCTGTCTCGCCGATGATCTCCTGCGAAGCCTCTATGGCATTTACTACGGCATCCTCTTTTATGGCAAAGAATGCGAGGATGCCGTCGCCGATGAACTTATTGACGAAGCCGTTGTGCTTCTGTATTATCCCCGTTACGGCCCCGAAATAAAAGTTCAGGAACTGCACGATGTTCTCTGCCTTCTCGCGCCCTGAGAGCCTCGTAAAATCACGGATATCGAGGAACATGACGCAGATGTCCTTGCTCTCGCCCCTGAAGAGGCCTTCCATATCTTTTTCCAGGAGCGAATCGAGCACCTCGCGGTCAATGTAGTAGCTGAAAACCTTGTAGAGCTTTTTCCTTGTCCGCTCCTCTGTGACATAACGGTATGGGTAGATGAGCATGAGAGTGAAGAAGGGCGCTGTCAACTGCGGGAAGACATTTATTACATACCCTCGCGAGAACGCGAAAAGATTGCCTGCAAGAAAAAGGATGGCTATGCAAAGGATCGACGCGAGGGAGTATACGGGCTTCATCGTCATCGATATGGCCAACGGGACAGCGACGAGGACAAGGAGAATCACCACATTGGCCATACGGGGGAAGTCGCTGAGGGATGTGCCTGTAAGGAGCGTCTCGGCAATAACGGCATGTATGAGCTGGCCCGGCATGCGGTTGTCCTTTGTATGAACAGCTTCCTTCCTCTCCTGACGGGAACAGGCATAGGCGATCTTTCCCTGGATCGGGGTAAGGTGGACGTCCTCGTACTCCGTGAGATATCCCAGTATGACGGCCTTCCCCCGGAACGCATTGCCCGCCACTTTGCCGCTCATCACGTCATCAAAACAATGAAAAGGTATGCGTTGTGCGAGGGCATAGTTGAGCCTTATAGAGCTCCCTTCATAAGCCCTGCCCGTGAGGACGCTGTAAATGGCATATGCGAACGTTTCTCTGCCCTCTGTTTTCAGGTCCTGTTTCCGTATAACGCCATCCCCTGCCCCTTTCATGCCGTCAGAGAAGGCGATGTCTGCAGGATAAAACCTCTTCATGAACGGCGCTACGCCATAGTAGAACGGCACAAGCCCACCGTGGTATGCCTGCACAATGGGAGTTCTCTGAGAGATGGTTATGAGAGGCTCCAGCAATGCATTGTCGAGCTTCTCACCGATCTCACCTATGGTATTGCCGTATCTTTTGTCCGTTGGGCTGTTCTCAAACGATTCCATGCCGCCTCTTAATTTCTCGGCCTGCCTGTGGATGGGGATCATGTCGATGGCAACGAGAGCAGCCTGCGATTCCTGCATCTTCACAAGAAATTTCCCGATATCAGGATAGAGGAAGATGATCGGTTTGGCTTTGACAACGGAACTCTCGTCAATACCTACCACAACAACGTTGCCGCTTGTCTGTGAACGCCCGATGTCAAGCAACTCGGTGAGCTGGAATCGGTTATCGTATGCCTTGCGTTCGATGGCCTCCCACATTCCGTACGTTGCCCAGAGGACAGCGATGACCACGATACCAATAATGACCGGTACGGTATAGCGTGACCTTTTATGTCTTGCGGTTATCACGTTCGCCTTTGTGTAAACCCGCCCTTACCTATATTATACACGATCCCCGGCTATTATCATTCGCAATTATCAGGCAATGGGTTTCTTCTTGAGGTTATTTTTTCCCCTTTATGGTGGTATACTATATACAGTCATAGGGGGGTAACTATGAAACAGTTCTCTGGAACAATCAAGATCATGTGTATCTTTATGGCGATCTTCTTTTGTACGAACATCCACGTATATCCGGGCGAGCCCACGAAAGAGCCTATCCTTGCGATAGAGACCGGGATGCATACCGCCCCCATATCAAAGATCAGCATTGATGCAAAAAACCAGTATGTCGTCACCGGTTCCCCGGACAAGACCGTTAGGGTATGGGGGTTGCGAAAGGGAGTGCCGCAGGCGCAAGCGCTCAAGGTCCTGAGGCCGCCGATCGGCGAGGGCCAGGAAGGCCGCATCAACGCGGTTGCCATATCGCCGGACGGGAGGCACGTAGCATGCGGCGGATGGACGCAGGCAGGCGAACGCCTCTTCAACATCTATATCTTTGACCGCGAAAGCGGCAGCCTTATTCACAGGATACCCGACATACCCAGTCCTATAAATAACCTCAGATACTCCCCTGACGGGAAATTCCTTGTCGCAACCACATCGGGGCCACATGGAATAAAGATCTACAGGACCGGCGATTATGCGCTTGCCGCTGAAGACAAGTATTACGAGAAGCTTACATCGAGGGCTGATCTCGATAGAACGGGCCGGCTCGTAACGTCATCGCACGACGGCTTCATCCGTCTCTATGACAGCAACTTTGAGCTTATCGAAAAGAAGAAGGCCCCCGGTGGAAATGACCCGACACAGGTCGCATTCTCGCCTGACGGCTCAAGGGTTGCGGTGGGTTTTCGCGATTCCTCCAAGATAGACGTGCTTTCCGGGAGGGACCTAAGCCACCTCTTCAGTCAGGATATCGGGGCCGGGAACGCGTCCAGCATCTGCTGGTCCCTTGACGGTCAATATCTTTATGCGGCAAAGGGCGGCAAGTTCAAGCCATTCTTCATCCGCAAATGGGAGGACGGGGGGAAAGGCAAATGGTCCGAGATGCCGTCAGAGGAACGCCGCGGGGGATTAAAGGCATGGGTGCAATGGTCCTTAACCCCTATACTCAACGGCGGCATCCTCTTTACTACCAATATACCGTCCTTCGGCATTTTCGATAAAGATGGGAGGTTGGTGCTCTATAAGGACTCCGAAACATCATTTTTAGGCGGAAACCCAGAAGGACTTCTTGTCTCCCATGACGGTTCCACGATAGAGCTCGGTCTGGCAAGAAAAAGCAAATCGCAGGCCAGGTTCTCTATAACGGGCAGGCAGCTGGATCTTGTCAATCCTGGGGAGATCTCCTCCCCCTCTGAGAATGTATTTCCTCCCATCTCGTTCGCCGACCGCTTGAACATCACCGATTGGCATAATTCATATTCACCTAAAGTAAATCGCAGGCCTCTGCAGCTTGGCCCCGGGGAGTCCTCTTTCAGCCGCGCCGTCTCTTTCGACGGGAAATTCTTTGTCCTCGCCACAAGCCGCAATA
>DLMV01000015.1:8455-12384 GCA_002478225.1 Deltaproteobacteria bacterium UBA7527
ACACAAGCCGCAATATCAGATGCTATCATCGCAACGGCAGACAAAGATGGCAGGTCCGCGTCCCCATGGCAAGGGCGGTGAACATCTCGCGGGACGGTCAATATGTCATCGGGGCAATCAATGACGGCACGGTCCGCTGGTACCGCATGCAGGACGGGAAAGAGGTCCTGGCGCTCTTTTTCCACGCAGACAAGAAGCGGTGGATCATGTGGATACCTGAAGGGTATTTCGATGCATCGCCCGGCGCCGCGGACGTCATCGGCTACCACCTCAACCAGGGGAAGGACAAGGAAGGGCTCTTCATAACCCTCAACAACATGTTCGATGTCTTTTATCGCCCGGACATTGTGCAGGCTAAGTTCCGCGGCGAGGACATCAGCAAGCTGATCAAGATAACCTCTCAGGAGGCCCTCAAGAACCCGCCGCCGAGGGCACAGTTCACCCTCGTACCGCCTGAGTCGGACAAGAAGAGGGTGAGGGTGTGCTACCGCATCACGACGGGCGGCGGCGGCATCGGCGAGGTTCGCCTCTTTCACAACGGGAAGCTGATCAAGTCGGACGGGTACTACCGCGAGGTATCAAGGGTCATCCCGCAGACAACGAAGATCGCCTCTCTAAACAGCCGTGCCATCTATGACGAACAGCGTAACCTCTCAGGTATCGAAGATGCCTTAATGCCTCTCGCCAGCAAAGCAAAGGGGGACACCTTTGAAGAGTGCCAGGAGATCGACGTTATATCCGGCGACAACGAGGTGAGCGTGACCGCTTTTAACAAGGACAATTCGGTGCAGAGCTATCTGGAGACGATAAGCTTCATATCCAGGGCGAGCCCCGAAGAGCCTCACCTCTACATCCTTGCCGCCGGGGTTGATAAGTATAAGGATAGCGGGGTAAACCTCAAATATGCGGCAAAGGACGCCTCGGATTTCTATACAATGCTTGTCAGGCAGGCATCAACGCTCTATAAACCGTCCAACATCCATTATCTGCTTATTACCGACAGCAACGCCTCGAAAAAAAATATCCTGATGAAGATCAACGAGCTGTCGCGGCAGATCAAGCCAACGGACATGTTCATCTTCTTTGTTGCCTCCCATGGACTGCTCATACAGAACCAGTATTTCATCGTTACCCACGACTTCGACGGCAATCTCAGCGTAGGGAGTCTCATCAGCTCGAACGAGATCGTGGAATTCTCAAAACAGGTATGCGCCCTCAACCAGCTTTACATATTCGATACCTGTCATGCCGGGGGTGTGGACAACATCGTGAGCGGGCTCTATGACGCCCGCATGTCTGTCCTTGCGAAGAAGATGGGGCTCCATATCTACGCATCGGCCAACTCTGTCCAGGAGGCGATAGACGGGTACCAGGGCAACGGGCTGTTCACCTATGCGCTGCTTGAGGGGCTCAACAATAACGCGCAGGCAGACATGAACCGCGACAGACATATCAGCATCATCGAGCTCGGTGAGTACTCGAAGAACAGCACCGCCGAGATATCAAGGAAGCTGCAACACTCCCAAACACCTCTTCTCATAAATTTCGGGAAAGATACGCAGGTATACAGGCTTAGATAAGCGGAAAACACTCGACGGCGAGACTGCAGCAGGCATCGGGTCCACCCCGCCACCCTCTTGCCGGTACGGCTATCATTGACATGAAGCACCATTGGATGTTAGACTACGCAGTGCACATACTAACGAAATTACACAAGAAATTTTATATATATGTTCTCAAGGAGCTGTCTTACATACTGCTCCTCTCCCTCGGCATCCTCACCTTCATCCTTGTCTTAAGCAGGCTCGGAAAGATGACCGACCTCGTCATCAACAAGGGTGTAGATGTTAAAGATATCGTCTTGCTAATCGTTTATTCCTCTCCCACATACCTCACGTTCACGCTGCCGATGGCGTTCCTCCTTTCGGTGATAGTAGTCCTCGGAAGGCTTTCAACGGAAAATGAGATCCTTATATTAAAAGCCAGCGGTCTCGATCTGAAATGCCTTTTCATCCCTATCAGCGCCATTGCCGTCCTCATAACCTTTTGCGGATTGCTTAACTCAAATGTCCTTTTGCCGAAAAGCAGTGAGCTCTTCAGGAACACGCTTATCAATATCATCAAAAAAGGCATATCCATCGAGGACAAGGAGGGCGTGTTCAACGATACGATACCCGGGGTTGTCATCTATGTTGATAAAGTAGACGTCCAGAAAAGGGTCCTCTCGGGGGTCATGGTCTCCGATGACCGCGATCGAGATGTTAAGCAGACCATCTCTGCCAGTAAGGGTTATATAAATGTTGATCCTGTCACCCTTGACCTTTATTTCGTCCTGGAAAACGGCAACCTGCATCGGTGGGAAAAGACAAGGGACGCTTATAGAAGCGTGACATTTCAGAACTACACGTTTTCCATGAACCTCTCAACGATGCTCCCCCACAGCACAGAATTACGGAAAAGATCCTACGAAATGGACCGGAGCGAATTGCAAAAATCCCTGCTCACGGCCAAAGAGAGTGAGAAATACGATATTTTTCTGGATATCTTTAAAAAGATATCGATCCCTTTTTCCTCCCTGGCGTTTATTTTCCTGACAATACCCCTGGGGGTGAAAAGGAGGGTGGAAGGAAAATTCTCCGGTATACTTTACAGCCTCCTGCTCTTCATTGTTTATTATGTCCTCATAGCAATAACGGACAACGTTGGAAAATTCATCAACCTGCCTCCGTTCATCACATCCTTCACCCCGAACATTATCATCGCGGCCATGGGACTGTACCTCCTCAGGAACTTGAACGAGGAGGATCACTCGACGATATCGCAGAAACTACGACAGGTATGGACATATTGCCTTGAAAAGACTAAATAAATATCTCATTACGAACGTAATAAAATTCCTGCTTATCACCGAACTGGCCGGGTTGGTGATCTTCATCACCATAGAATTTTTTGAGCGCATGGATGTCTTTACATCTTCCTTCGGCAATTTCATTCTCAGTGTGGCCTACCTTCTCCTCCGGGCCCCGCTGTATCTGAATCTGATACTCCCTCTCGCGTTCCTTATCTCTATGCTTACCTTGCTCATCTTAATGATCAGAAACAACGAGGTCATCATTATCAGAACCTCAGGCATCAGCACCGCATCTTTGATGAAGCCGCTCATTTCGTTCTCCCTTGTTCTTATGGTGCTTTCCTTCGGCCTCTCGGAGATCGTCATCCCTTTTACTTCCAACGCCTCTGACTATATTTATAGGGTAAAGATCAAAGGGGAGGAATCCCACGTCTTTTTCAAGAACGACAGGATATGGTTCAAGCGCGACAATGTCATCAGCAATATCGATTTCTTTGATACAAAGAAGGATATTATGAAGGGCCTGACCGTCCTTGAGCTTACAAAGGACTACTCCATACAAAAACGATACGATGCGAAAGAAGGGGTATGGAAAGACGGTTCATGGTATTTTTCTAATGTCACTGAGAGGACCTTCGACGCCAAAGGCATGGTCTTTAAAAAGACATATGCACAGTTGAAGGACATCATAAAGGAGCCTCCGTCCGTCTTTCAGGTTGTTGATAAAAATCCTGAGGAGATGGGCTACAGAGAGCTTTCACGATATATCAGCCGGCTAAAGCGGGACGGTCATGACATACGGCGGTACCTCGTTGATCTCTACAATAAGGTGGCGTTCCCTTTCATTAATATCATTATGGTATTTGCCGCTTTTTCTGTGGGGTTGAGGTACGTAAAAACAAGACATATTTCTAAGGGTATCTTTTCCGGGATCTCTCTCGGCATACTATATTGGTTCTTTCATTCCGTAGCGCTCTCTCTTGGATATTCCGAGATCTTTCCTCCACTTTTTGCTGCCTGGTTTTCAAATTTGTTATTTACTGCGGCAGGTGTTATAGGCATTGTTACGTTGAGTTCC
>DLMV01000015.1:12648-14018 GCA_002478225.1 Deltaproteobacteria bacterium UBA7527
TACCTTTCACATTTCACTGGGTTTAACCCCTTACGGTTTACGGCTTCATCGCATGCAAAGAAAGGAGTCTCATTGAAAGCGTATCTTGATATAGAAACGGACAGGACCGGCAATATTTGTGTGATCGGGCTCTCCATAGAAAACAACGGCTTTATGCAGTGGTATGGAAAAAACATTAATATCTACAGCGTCGAGCAGGAGCTGGTCCACGTAAAAACGATCGTTACCTTTAACGGGGACAGCTTTGACCTCCCGCAGATCAAGAAACACCTCAACGTTGACCTCAAGGAAAACCGCGTTTCCCGTGATCTCTTTAAAGAAAAAAAGAAGCTCGGGATCAAAGGAGGATTAAAAGACCTCGAGAAGATGTTCGGCATAACAAGAAAAACTGAAGGCGTGAACGGATACAAAGCAGTATGGCTGTGGGAACGGTACAAGAACAAGGGAAACGTCAATGCCCTCAACCTCCTCCTTGAATACAACAAAGAAGATGTATTGAACCTCATAACGCTTGAAAAGATACTTGATGAGCTGAGAAAGGGATCGGCATGATCAAGGATTTTCAGATCAGTTCGGCATCCAATACCATAGCGGGTCTGATGACCGTTCCCAACGGTCCCGGCAAATACCCCTGCGTGATACTCTCGCACGGCCTGATAAGCTCCAAGGACAGCTCGAAATATGTTGCGCTGTCAGAAAGGTTTGCCGGTGCGGGTATTGCGACCTGCCGCTTTGATTACCATGGGTGCGGTGCAAGCGGCGGCAGGATCGAAGGCACAACCCTTTCGATCAGAATAGAGAATTTGAATGCCGTCATTGAATACGCATTACAACACCGGCACGTCAACCAGGAAAAGATCGGGATCGTGGGGAGCAGCTTTGGCGCCACTACGGCTCTGATAAAAGCAGCACGGGACAAGAGGATACAATGCGTATCACTGTGGGCAATACCCTACATGCTGGAAAAGCAAGGCGATGGCAGCATATCTGAGATCGCCTTTGAAGAAAAGATCTATGATGACTTTGCACAATACGACATACTGTCAGAGGCAAAAGAGGTTTCATGTGCCCTCGTCGTTCACGGGGAAATGGATGAGGTGGTGCCCTGTCTGGAAGGGAAGGCAATATACAAGAACATCAAGAAGCCCAAAAGCATAGAGATCATAAAGGGGGCCGATCATATATTTTCAAACCCGGCGCACCGGGAGAAGGCGATCAATCTCACCTTGAACTGGTTCCGCAGACACCTGCTGAGCGTATAACTACAAAGACAGCTCTTAGCTCATGGCTGACGGCTAACAGCAAGATCAAATTCTAAATCCGAATACCTAAATCCTAAATAAATTCGGGTACTGTCAAGAATCTTTCGC
>DLMV01000028.1:0-190 GCA_002478225.1 Deltaproteobacteria bacterium UBA7527
CTCGTGTTCCTCATGGGCGTCAAAAACCTGAATATCATTGCAGAGCGTTTGATCAGGGAAGGCAAGGATCCCAACACTCCTGCGTGCATTATCCAGTCCGGAACACTGCCGACCCAGAAGGTCGTTACGGGCAAACTCGCGGAGATCGGCTCGCTGTCAAGGGAAGCCGGCATAAAGCCTCCCGGCATCA
>DLMV01000028.1:326-4481 GCA_002478225.1 Deltaproteobacteria bacterium UBA7527
GCATCATTATCGTCGGCAACGTCATCGGCCTCAGGGAGAAACTCGCGTGGTTCGAAAAGAGACCCTTGTTCGGAAAAAAGATTGCCATCACAAGGGCGCCCCTTCAATCAACAAGGCTGGAAAAGCTCCTTTCCGAGAAGGGCGCACAGGTGATGCACCTGCCTTCTATAGAGATCTCTGCCATTACGCCGAACAACAAGTTATTAAAAGCGATTGATATGCTGGAATCTTATTATTGCATCATCTTTACAAGCGTGAACAGCGTATCGGCCTTTTTCGATGCGCTCTATAAGAAGGGGAAAGATACGAGGTCTCTGCACGGCATCAAGGTAATCCCTATCGGTGATGCGACGGCATCGTTCCTCACTGCAAGGGGGGTTGTCCCGGATCACCTGCCGAAGCAGTTTACCTCTGAAGGGATCATAGACGTCCTGAAAGGACTTGCCGTCAGGAATAAAAAATATCTTCTGCCGAGGGCGAAAGAGGCGCGCGACATCATCGTGGAATTCATTACACTACAGGGCGGCACCTGTGATGTTATACCTGTGTACAAAACTTGCCTCCCGAAAAAGATAAGACGGCTCGAAGAAAAACCCGATATCGTCACATTCACAAGCTCATCAACCGTCACTAATTTTATCAAGCTGTACGGCAAGGGTGCTTTGAAAGATGCAAACATCGCGTCCATTGGCCCCGTTACAACAAAAACGCTCTCGGCACACGGCTTTCAGGCGTCCATAGAGGCAAAGAGATACGACATACCGGGCCTCGTCGAAGCGATAGTTAAGTATTGTAAACCGGATTCTTGATTCTGGATGCTGGATATTCGATACTCGTTGCTGGTTTGAACCAGTAACGAGTATCGAGTGACGAGTATCCAGGTTTATATATAATTCTCCAGCAGCAGCGAGATGGTCTTTTCCACGCTGCCCGGCTCTTTGTCTTCCATCTCCTTGATCGCCTTCCTGATCCTGAAGTAGGTAAGCTCATCGTTGAGGTCATTGATGCTCCGGTAGATCCCCGATCTTCTGCCGAATCTGTACGTCACTTTCTGTTCAGGCGTGAGAGAAAAATAATCATCTATGACGGACAACATCTTTTCCTTATCTTCCGGCAGCTTTCCATCGACCTCTTCAAGGAGGTTGAGGATGTGATCGCTTTTTATATAACTCGTTATGCCTTCAAGGCTCTCGATCAAAAGCCTCTCCTCGATAAGGATATCCTCTTCGGTGGGGAGTAGGAATTCTTTGCTCTGTATCTTTTCATAAAGGGGCATGGACTTTAACACCCTGAGCGTCCTGAACCGTATAAAATCGGGGTTTATCTTGTTGAGCACGTCCGCCGTCTCCAGGGCATGCTCACGCCACCACTTATTTCCCCCCATACCAAGGACGACATATTCGGAGAGCTGTATCCCTGACTGCTTAACTTTTCTGCCGCATTCAATATGCTCTGTCCTTGTAACGCCTTTGTTCATAAACTTGAGCAGGAAGTTGCTCCCTGACTCAAGACCGATGTGAAGTCTTGTGAGACCAGCATCTTTCATATTGTTCAGGTCATCAAGGGTCAATCGTTTGGCTATTGTCCTTGAGCGGGCATAGGATGTCACCCTGTCGATGGTCGGAAAGGTCTCTTTGAGGTATTTCAACGAATCTATGAAGACCTGGGAATTCATGGCGAGGGAATTTGCATCCTGTATAAAGACATTTTTTCCTCCGAAGTATAACCACACCGCTACGCTTTTGTAACACTCGTTATGTATGTTGCTCGAAAATATCTCTTCTACCAGCGCTTCAGTGATCTTGCCCCCATAGCCCTTCTCCCAGGAGATCTGCCTGATATCGTCTGCGATCTCCTTGATCGTGTCAATATCCCGCTTTATCTCATCGAAGGATCTTTTCTCAAATTTTCTCTCTTTGTAAATATGGCAAAATGCGCACTGGTTCCAGGAACAGTTCCTGGTAAACCTCACAAGAAGGCTGTATGCCTCATTAGGAGGCCTGATCGGCCCTATCTCGTATCTCAGTGCCCTGTTGGTCATTTTTTTCCTACATGGATCGAAAATGCCGGTGTTGACGCCTTCGACATCTTCTTTTTTCTTGCCTTGCCCTGATTAACCCTCTTCCTTGCCCTTCTTGTATCTGTCTTTTTCGTAAGCGACGGCATTGTCTCCTCCTTATCGTTTAAAAACTCTATCAATATATCATGGAACGCCGATGAATTCAATGTACCGATAGATGCTGGATGCTGGTTACTGGATGCTGGTTCAAACCAGTATCAAGTATCGAGCATCGAGCATCAAGCATCAAGCATCGGGTTATTACATTTTTTCTTGAATTATCTGAAATCATATGGTATTTATAGACCGCATCACATTTTGCACGCTTTTCAATTAATATCCGGGTGCAGGGAACTGTCGGGCATTAAAGTGCGAAAGGCGGAAGAATAAACCAGGAGGTCTTGATGTCCAATCTTACAATTAAACAATTACTCGAAGCAGGCGTACATTTCGGGCACCAGACAAAAAGATGGAATCCCAAGATGAAACCTTACATATTCGGCGCGCGGAACGGCATCTATATCATCGACCTGCAAAAAACCCTGAAGATGTTCAAGGAGGCCTACAATTTTATCAAAGAGGTTGCCTCCCACAACGATTACGTCCTTTTCATAGGAACCAAGAAACAGGCTCAGGAATCCATTGCCGATGAGGCAACCCGCTGCGGCGCCTTCTATGTGAACAACAGGTGGCTCGGCGGAACAATGACGAACTTTCAGACCATCGAGAAGAGCATCGAAAGGCTCCGCAAGTACGAAGAGCTCAAACAGGGCGACATCTTCAAGGTACTCCCTAAAAAAGAGGCCTTCGGGATCGAAAAAGAGATCGAAAAGCTTGAAAAGAACATAGGCGGCATCAAGGCTATGGACCGCCTTCCAGGAGCCCTTTACATCGTTGACCCGAAAAAAGAGTACATCGCCGTCAACGAAGCAAAGAAGCTCGGCATACCCACAGTGGGTATCGTTGATACGAATTGCGATCCCGATGATATCGACTTTGTCATCCCGGGCAATGACGACGCCATCCGGGCAATAAAGCTCATTACCATGAAGATAGCTGATGCCGTTCTTGAGGGGAAATCCCTTTATTTGGAGGAGTTCCAGGGCAAGGAAGAACCGTCTGAAGAGCCCAAACCGTTTGTTGACGAAAGCGTCTTCGAGGAAAAGTACGACGACTATGATGTAAAATAGGTAGGAGGATTATCATGGAGATAACTGCTGAAGCGGTAAAAAAACTGAGAGAGAAAACCGGCGTTGGCCTCATGGATTGCAAGGAGGCGCTGAAACAATCAAAGGGCGATATGGAAAAGGCGATCGAACATCTCCGGGAAAAAGGGCTCGCTAAATTGCAAAAACGTATGGGGAAGGTCGCGTCAGAAGGTCTCATAGCCTCATACATCCATACGGGCGGCAAGGTCGGCACCATCGTCGAAGTGAACTGCGAAACAGACTTTGTTGCCAACACAAAAGAGTTCCAGGAATTTACGAAAGATATTGCCATGCAGATAACAGCATCCAACCCGCTTTATGTCAAAAGAGAAGATATCCCCGCTGAAGTGATAGAAAAAGAAAAGAATATCTACCGCAAACAGGCTCTGGAATCGGGAAAGCCGGAGAAGATCGTTGATAAGATCGCTGAAGGGAAACTGGAAAAATTCTACCAGGAAGTATGCCTTATTGAGCAGTCATTTATTAAAAACCCTGATATGACAGTGAAGGAGCTCCTGGAAGAGCTTATCGTAAAGATGGGCGAAAAAGTGCTCGTCAACAGGTTTATAAGGTTCCAGCTTGGCGAGACGATAGAGGAATGAGACCAGAATCTGGCCGCTGGATGCTCGATGCCGGATGCTGATAAATCGTTCGTGAGGCGTAAGTCGTAAGGCGTGAGGGGGGAAAGACTTGATGCTGGATACTGGCCGCTGGATGCTCGATGCCGGATGCTGATAAATCCTTCGTGAGGCGTAAGGGGAGAAAAACAACGTGAACGGTTTGCTACAGGAAAGCCCGAAACCGATGCCCTACGGTGAAGTGTTCTGGTTTAAAACCTTTCACCTTTCACCTTTCAGAATATTAGTTGGAGGGGGCGACGTGAGCCCC
>DLMV01000072.1 GCA_002478225.1 Deltaproteobacteria bacterium UBA7527
TTCTCCATCGTTGAGACGGAGGGGTATTTGTTCTTTAAATGTTCTTCCATTTGCAGATCTTTCTTTCAAGGATGTCAAAGGTCTCGTAAAGCACAATGCCGATAACCGAGAGGGCAATGATCCCAATGAACATATGGGCGTAATCCGCTCTCCCCCATGAGTCGATTATATAATATCCGAGACCCTTGTTCGTTGCTATCGACTCGACGAAGAAGAGCACCGCGATTGAAGTGCCCGTGACGATACGGAGGGATGTGAAGATGCCGGAAAGGCTTATAGGCCATACCACATGGACGTAGAAGTCCCAGCGGTTGCCGCCAAGGGATTGAAGGGAATAGACGATCTCCCTGTCGATCTTTCGGGCGGCGTCGCGGGTGGTGATGAGCAGCTGAAAGAAGACGATCATGGTGATGAGCACGATCTTCCCTGTATCGCCGAGACCGAAAAGGACGAACACTATGGGCATCAGCACTATTTTGGGAATAGGGTAACCGAGATAGATGAGGGGAGAGAAGAGGCGATCAAGCCTTTCGTTGCTGCCGAGAAGAAGCCCAAGGGGGGTCGCCGTAAAAAAGGCGATGGCAAGGCTGGTGACTATCCTGAAGGAACTCGCCTCCACGTGTCCCCAAAAGCTGTATTGCCTGATCTCCTTCAGCCCACGGCTGAAGACCGAGAAAGGGTCAGGGAGCACATTGCTGCCGAGAGCGAGAGAGAGGAGATACCAGGCCGCGTAGATGAGAAACACGGTAATGGCGTAAGCGAGGAACTGCCTTCTGTTCATGTAAGATTCTCAAGGATGTTCCTTAATGCAAGGGTGAGCTTAAAGAACTCGGGGCTGTTGCGGTAACCGAGATCACCCGCGCCGGGGTTGTTGAGCACCGTTCTTATCCCCTCTGCCCCGTTCTCGAGGACGATGATCCTTCGTCCGAGAAAGACCGCCTCTTCTATGTTGTGGGTCACGATAATAAAGCTGAACCGCCTTTCGTTGAAGACGGTGACGAGGCCGTTCTGTAGTCGTTCCCGCGTTATCGTGTCTATTGCGGCAAATGGTTCATCGAGAAGAAGAAGAGAGGGGCGCAAAAGGATGGCCCTGGCCAACGCCACCCGCTGCCGCTGCCCCCCGCTCAGCTGGTCAGGGTAAAGATGGTCGATGTCTTCGATGTTGAGCGCTTTTTTGACATCCATGAGCTCCGCATCTGAAACCCTAATCTTTTGCAATTTCGCTCCCAGCATAATGTTTGCCGCAACGGTTTTCCACGGAAAGAGCCCGTAGTGCTGGAGGACAAGGGCAATCTTCCTGTTCGGACCTTCCACGACCTCGCAACCGAACAGGATAGCGCCCCTGGTTGCGGGCAGAAGGCCGGCGATCATGAGAAGCAACGTCGTCTTGCCGCATCCGGAAGGCCCGACCACCGCAAGGGAGTCGCTCATTGAAAGCGTAAAGTTTACCCTGTTCAGAACCGTCTTTGACTCATTCGCATCAAAAAAGGTTTTTTGTACTTCTGCAACGCGGAGGAGTTCAGGGAAGGTTTCCATCGAATACTATCTGTTGATACGTCATTTCTTTTTTGATGATCTTCTTTTCATACAGCCATTTGTACACATCGATGACCTGTGCATGGTCAGGCACGGTGAGCTTGTTAAAGAAAGGGATCGGGAATGACGCCTGCAAGGGTTCGGGAACCCTGCATTCGCGGTTCATGATCGTTCGCACCTCATCGTGATGCCCGTTGATGTATGCCGAAGCTTTATTGACGGCACGCATGAATGCCGCGTAGACATCGGCGTTGTTCTTAAGGAACCGTTCATCAAAGGCGAGAACGGTTGAAGAGATGCCCGCCCCCGCATCATCAATCAGGGCCCTGGCGCCTTTTTGTTCGGCAAGCGTCGCCAACGGCTCAGGAAGAACAGCAGAGGGGATCTGGCCGGATAAGAGCATTTGCAGGCGCAAGGGGATATTCTTGATCTCTATCAGCTTTACCTTGTTCGCGGAGATCCCTTTTGACGAAAGAAGTCTTGCCGTGAGGTATTCGAGGATCGTGTTTGAGCTTACCGATATCCCCTCCTTTGCCAGCTCCGGGAGCGTTTTGCCGGTGTGCTTGGGCGAGGCAAGGATCGCGAACATGCGCTGCCCTTTCGGCGTGCTGAAGATCGTGGCAACCATCTTTACGGGGATGTTGTTGGCATTCAGGACCATCGGTGTCATGATGTCGCCGAAATAGCCGGCAATCTGTCCCGAAGAGAGGGCCACGTCCTTTTCCATGGCGGAATTGAACCTTTGGAGATGAACGGCGATCCCCATCTCTTTGAAATAGCCCTTTTCCTCAGCGACAAAAAGGGGAAGGGCCTGAAGAACGGGGATGGTCCCGAAATTGAGGTCCGTACCGGGCTTTATGTCCTTGGGCTTGGATTCCTTCGCGGGACAGGGAAAACCCGCAAGAACGATAAGAAAGATGAATGTGATGATGCATATCAATGATCTTTTCATTCGCCGGCACCTGTTGTCCTTTTTTTAAGACACAACATAGTATAGTGAAGATTCGAATGGATGTCAATCTTCTGCATACCGTGGGCAATGTACCATATCTTGTGTCAGTGAATAAG
>DLMV01000087.1 GCA_002478225.1 Deltaproteobacteria bacterium UBA7527
GTGCCAGCCTCCCACGGAGGCCTCCTATCCATTTATCCAGTGTTTTAATTGTGAAAGAAAAAACCCCTGATCTCGCTATAAGCTCGCCCATCAGGATAAAAACAGGGACAGGCAGCAGTACAAAATTACTGATAGATGAAAAAATAGTATGGGAAAGCTGCATGAGACCGTCAGCGCCGCCCCAGAAAAAATATATCCCGATGATATTAACGATGGTAAATGCAATGAAGATAGGAAAACCAAGCAACATGAGCGACACAAGGCTGCCCAGGATTATCCCAAAGGGTATGTACCATTCCATGCTATTCGACTCCTTCCTTGATGGATTTGCTTTTGATCTTACGGACGCCACGGGAGAACTGACGGAGGAATTCCGCCAGCAGCATGAAAAATCCAAGGGAAATGACCAAAAGAAAGTAATACTTGCCGATCGTATAGATCTTTACCACCGTGAGCCCGTCACGGTAGCTGTATGCTGCCGCCACGAAGCTCATCATGCATAATATCATTGAAACCAGGGCCCCGACCGCGGAATGGACAAGGTGCAGGTAGGTTTTCCTTTTTTCGCTCAGAAAATTGTCCAGCACATCGATCCTTACGTGCCCGCCTTCCCTTAAAAGCCATGCTGCGCCGAAGAATGCCACAGCAAAAAGGATATATTCCGTGATCTCTATATCCCAGGTCAGCGGCTTGTTGAAAAAATACCGTAAAATGATATCGCAGAATTTTATGATCACCGCGCAGCCGAGCAGAATACCGCCAAGATAGGCAAAGCCTCCTATGATCCGGTCAAAGATCGCCTTACGGTCCATATTTATTCCTCCTAGTAAAGATATAGTAAACTCCGGCGGTCTTCCTATCCTCCCTTCTATTAGACCAGCAGTATGTAAAAGACCTACGAACACAAAAAGGTTGGGATACCCCTCCCTCTAAGGGCGAAGAGGGGTATCCATCCCTTTAACACTTATTATTCCTGCCAGGGGAATGCCCCTTTAGGCAGTGCCTTTTTTGAAGACGCCTTCTGAAGTTTTGGACCATAATCAGGGGCGCTCTGCAGAACAAATTTCCACGTTTCATCATTGATGATCTTTAAGAGCTTTTTAGCCTCTTCGGGCGGCAGTTGAATAAATTCCATTCCCGCCTTTAGTCTCACGTTATCTTCTTTTTCCATGATCAGCATCTGGCGCATGGTTGCAACGTATTCCATGTCCTTCATAACTTCCGTGATTATTACCTGCACGTCCTTGGGGATCTGTTTCCACTTATCCATATTGATCATGGTTGCCGGCTCCATTTGGAAAAAACCGGGCAGCAACATATATTTGGTAACCTCCTGGAGGCCCCAGCTTGTCATGCCTACCCTTGGCCAACAAAATCCGTCCACCACTTTCCGCTCCATGGCAGTATGGATGTCGGTCGGCGGTATCAGGATCGGGGAGGCCCCTAAGGCTTTTATAAAAGGAACATATAAAGGCATGACCCTTATCTTCATTCCCTTGAAATCCTCAAGCTTTGTGATCTTTTTGTTCGTATAGAGCATGAACGGGATCAGGTTGTGGAATCTTCCAAGATATTTGGCATTTACCCTCTTTGCAAATATCTCTTCCCACAGCTCGAATGCGCCCGATCTTCTTTCTTCCCAATCAGCAAGCTCGGAAAGACCCTTTGCTTCGGCCTCAGGCATTAATTGCTTCATGTAGCCAAAAGGGTAGTACAGGATCATGTCGATCGTGCCTGTTTTCAGGGCATTGATCTGATCAAAGGCTGCGGTAACCTCTGGCCCGCCAAGCCACCGTATCTCAAGCTTGCCCTTGCATCGCTCGTTGACCCTGTCGACGAACATCTGGACCGTGTCATTGTTGGCATGATTCTTAGGGAACGCCGTGACCGCTTTTAGAACTATAGGCGCGCTAAATGCAATTGTTGAAACAAAACAGAAGATTGATACAAGGATCAATACATAGATAGATTTTTTCATATAACCCCCTTGTTCTTATATTTTGTTGCTTAAGCCTATTGTACAATAACAATACTTTTTTCAATCATTCTCTTTGCCTCCAGTGGAGCATGCTTTCGTGAAGGCTGCCGCATCACCTCCTCTAAAAGATCCTGTCCTTCCCGTTACTGATCCAGGAAGGGAACCATTTGTAGTATTCCAGCGGATGCGCCTTGTTAAGACCTTCATAGGTTGCCTTGGCCAGCTCAATACCCTTTTTCGTCCGGTAAAGCTTTACAAGACCTTTCTTCTCGAGGGAGGTGAGCAGATCATCAAGTGCGGCGCTGTCCACGTCGAATAATTCCTTTATATCCTCGCGGCTTATGAAAAGACCCGGGTTTACGCGGTAGTCTTCCGCAAGTGCGGCGAGCAGCTTCTCCTCGTCGATCTCCTTCGCTTTCTCTGTTGTGCCGTAAACCGGTACCGGGACCCCAAGCGTCGGATGGACAACCCGGCGCTGCATCCTGAGGTCTTCGGCCATCTGGCGCAAGGCCGTCCTGAAGATGACAAGCCTGCAGGCCTCCATGGTTCCGCCGGCGATATGTTCGACCTTGGCCACGTTCATGATCTCCTGAAGAGGATAAAAGGGCGTTACGCCGTCGCCGCCCATCACTTGTATCGCATCAATGCTCGCCTGCATCGCCGACTCGCAGTTAAAGACCTTGGCCACGTTCGATTCGACCGTGATATCCACCCCGAGATCCCAGAGGTAAGCAGTGTAGTATGTCATCAGGCGCGCGATCTTCGTCTTTATGATCAGATCGGCGATCTTGAACTGGTTCGACGGTATATCGATCGTAGGCCGGCCAAACTGGACCCTTCTCTGTGCATAAGGCACCGCGTTCTTAAGGAGCTCCCCTATCCAGCCTACCACCGAAGCGGCGATGAGGGTCCTTTCGAAGTTGAGTCCGGCGGTCATCACCCGCCATCCTTCCCCCTCCTGACCTACTCTGTTCCCTACGGGCACAGACACCTTATCGAAGTTCAGTACACCGTTCTGGATATTCTCGAACCCGATTATCTCGTTGATCTTCTCGACGGATAATCCTGGGGTCCCTTTTTCCACGATGAACGCGGTGAGGTGACGGTAGTTCCGGATATCCTCAGGGTCATTGCTCGTGCGGGCGTAGACCATGTGCCTCGTTGCAACACCGGCAGAAACGATGTATCGCTTCTTTCCGTTCAGTATGTAAACATCCCCCTCCCGCTTTGCCGTTGTCTCGATCGCGGCCGCATCAGTGCCGGCAAAGGGCTCGGTAATGACTATGGCACCAAGCTCCCCCTTTGCGATGCGCGGAAGAATGCTCTTTTTCTGTTCTTCGGTGCCGTATTCAATGAGCTGCCGCAAGCCCCCGAGCATGTTGCCGACAAAGACCCTTCCCGGCCCGGGCATCCGGCAGAACGCTTCCGCTGCAATGCATGCACCGGTCGCGCCCAATCCGAGGCCGCCATACTCCTTCGGGATGCCCGCCCCTGTGAACCCCTTCTCGCCGATCTTCTGGAAAATGTCCCAGGGAAACTCCCTCGTCCATCTCGTCTCGGCATCTCTCGGCATCACCTCTTTGACGAATTCGTGAACCTCCTCTGCAAATCTCTTCTGTTCTTCAGTCCACCAGATATAAGATTCCATACCTCAACCTCCTAAGGTTTCTTACAGCCTTTCAGCAGCCTAACTTTCCCCTTATCACTAATAGCAAATTAAATAGCAAGTTCCATGCCATAGCTCACTTGTTTACCTGGTTGTTTTATCCATTAACCCTTCTCTTAAAGGGCCTTTCGATCTTTTCGAACCAGGTTTCCGGGGATCTTGTCAGCTTAACGGTCCCTGCGAGCATACATTGCAACCCTCGTTCTTCGCTATATCATAGATCCGGAACTTCATGTCATTTCCATTGAACAATAGTAATTTACCGGCCAATGACGGCCTTTGTCCTATCATTAGTTTAACCGCCTCCAGCGCCTGTAAATTTGCTATCAATGCCGGAGTTATGCCAAGGACGCCGAGTCCCCGCGGGCCCTCAGGGTTAAAACAGGCAAGGCAGGGGGTCTCTCCGGGAATAATGGTGGTGACCATGCCCCGCAAACGTGAAACGCCGCCGTATACATAAGGTATCCCCTGCTTCACGCAGGCTGCATTCAGCACAAGCCGCCCGGCCAATCTATCTAAACCGTCCACTACCACCTGGGCTCCGCCAATGATACTATGGACATTCTCTTCTGTTATCTCGGCGCATATCGGGGTAATATCTATCCTGGGATTTAACCTGGACAATTTCTTCTGTGCGACCGCCACCTTCTCGATTCCCACATCCTCTTCCCAGTATAGCACCTGTCGGTTCAAATTAGACAATTCTACCACATCAAAATCAACTATAGTGATATGGCCAATGCCTGCGGCAGCCAGATATGTTGCCGAGGCACAGCCCAGCCCTCCTACGCCGGCAATTACCACGTGGGAGTTCTTTAACCTTTGCTGTCCCTCTTCCCCGAGATCCGGAATGCGTATCTGCCGGTCATATCTGACAAGTTCGTCACTGTCCAGCATAGTTCCCGCGGTGTCCGTCAACCGTCCCAGCGCCAGAGTATCTTCACCTTCACTCTATCGCCGTCTTTGAGCTTTGCATTGAGGCCGTGCGGGATGGCAACATAGTTCTTGCCGTTGATCAGGACATCGTAATCCTCGTCCATGTCATTAGTAACGGGGTTGATCGGCTCGAAATCGATACCCGCCTGCCTGTATATCTTTGCAAGCGCGATAAGAAGCGCCCGCAGCGTATCGCCCTCCATCGCCAGCTCAACCACCCCGCTCTCCCGGGCCTCCGGCCAGGGCGCATAGAGCCAGGGCATATTGATCGTGAGCAATCCCTCCCGTGTCGCCTTCCCGGCAGGATTAATAATGACGATCAATTCGGAAAAACCCGGCAGTATCGCCACCTTCACAACGATCTCCGTTTCCCTTGTTTTCTACTGCTTTTCTTTTTTTTGTTCCTTTTCCCTTTTTTCCTTCAACGCCCAATAAACCTTCTCCGGTTCCGCCGGAAGGTCCTTTATCCATACTCCGGTGGCATCATGGATCGCGTTGATTATTGCCGGCGGGGCGCTGCATGTGCTGCCCTCGCTGGCTTCCTTCGCGCCGAAGGGACCGAATGGGTCATTGGTTATCACGTGCAGCACCTCCGTCATCGGCGCCTCATAGGCGCGGGGCCGCTTGTAATCTACAAAATTGGGGTTGAGGGTCAGCCCTTTATCCATCTTGAACTCTTCATACAGGGCTGCGGCAACCCCCTGATGGTACGAACCGCCGAGAACCTGGGTTTCTACTGCCTGGGTATTGAGCGGAAAGCCGCAGTCGTGAGCTATCACGCTGTTGTCGGTGCACCTTACTACTCCTGTCTCCACATCCACTTCAACCTCGGCCGCCTGGGCGGTAAAGCTGTAGTTTGTGCCGATGTCGCCCTTGCCGGTGCTGAAATCGGCCAGCGTATGGAGATCTGTGGCCCTCTTGGAGTGGCCGCGGCCTATTATCACCCTCCCCGGCGCGTCATAGCACGCCATCCTGACCAACCTTTCCCAGGAGATGCTCCTGGCGTGGTTCGACTTCACAAAGACCTGTCTGTTCTTAAATACTATCTCGTCCTCCATCGCACCAAGCTTTTTCGCCGCAAATTCGCGGAGCTGTCTCTTTGCATCCTCGGCAGCATTTATCGCAGCCTCCCCGGCAAGCACCGTTACGCGGCTTCCGTAACTGCCCGGGTCGGCAGGAGTAAATGCCGTATCCACCCTTTTTATATCCACGTCATCGAGCGCAATGCCCAGCACCTCAGCGACAAGGGCGCAACCAATTGTATCAGAGCCCATCCCCACATCGGTGGCCCCGGTCAGGTAGTTTACGCTGCCGTCCTCGCAGACCCTCACAATGCCGGCACAGGCATTGTGTGCGCTGAGCTGCGTCCCGCTGAGATATGTCCCTGTCGCAAAGCCCATGCCGTAGGCCTTACTGCCTTTGACCCTCTCTTTCTTCTTCCTTTCCTCCCACTTGACCGCCTCAGCGACCTTTGTAAGGCATTCCTCTGTGCCGGCGGTGGCAATGTGCGCGCCGTTTATTGTCTCATAGATCGTACCCGGCTCAGGGTTCTTGATGATATTTCTATGCCTTATCTCTACCCGGTCTATCCCCAGCTCATCGGCTATCATGTCCATCTGGCACTCACGGGCAAAGGTGGTATGATATATGCCGTGTCCCCGCATGGCCGCCGAGCTCGGGTTGTTGGTAAAGTAGCAGGTAACATCGTGTTTAAAGTTCGGAAGATGGTAAGGCATGCCCATACAGATGCCTGTAAGGAAGTGAGTGAGCGGGCTCATACGGGTATAGGCGCCCCCATCAGAGACGATCTTGGTGTGAATGGCCGTTATTTTACCATCCTTTGTAACCCCGGTCCTAATGGTAACCCACATGGGGTGGCGCCTCAGATCGGTGGTGAGGGCGTCGAACTGACTGGCCACTATCTTTACCGGCCTGCCGGCCTTCTTGGCCAGCATGACAGCGGAAAAATCACCGTTCGTCATGTCGTTCTTTGTGCCGCCAAAGTCGCAGCCGATAAAGGGCGTTATGATCCGAACATTACTGAGGGGGAGATTGAAGCATCTCGATAATATCCTGTACGGAAAGTAAGGACTGCCCTTTGCCCCCTGAAAAACCAAACGGTCAGTCTCAGGCCAGTAGGCTACCGTTGCGGGCGGCTCAATATATCCCTTCGCCATACGGGGTGTCTGGAAGGTATCCTCCCGGACAAGGTATGATCCGGCAAAAGCCTTCTCCACATCGCCGAAATTCCAGTGATACTCAACGGTAATGTTTCCCGGGCGGTTCTCATGAACCAGGGGCGCGCCTTCCTTCATCGCTTCAAACGGAGTAAAAACGCCTGGAAGCGGCTCGTACTCCACCTCAATAAGATCACAGGCCTCCTGAGCAGTATCTTCATCCACTGCAGCCACGGCCGCTACACCTTCATAGAGATATCGTACCTTCTTCACGGCCAGGGGTTCCTCATCGCGGGTCGGCTGGCTCCAACCCCATGTGAAACCGTTAAAGTCCTTGCCGGTAATGACCGCTTTTACCCCGGGCAGCCTCTCTGCCTTGCTTGTATCGATATTAAGTATCCTCGCATGGGCATGAGGGCTTCTCTTCACGCAGCCCCATAACATATTGGCCACTTCAATGTCTGCGGCATACTTGGCCTGACCCGTAACCTTGAGCTTAGCATCTACCCGTGGTATGGGTTTGCCGATTATTGAATATTCTCCTGCGTGCTCCTTGCCCATTCTATTCACCTCCCTGTATTTTTTCCGCTGCTATTTCTATGGCCTCAATATATTTTGCATAGCCTGAATCGGCGCACAGATTGCCCTGGATAGCCTTTCTTATGTCCTCTCTTGTCGGTTTTGGGTTTTCAAGGAGAAGGGCCCTTGCGGACATCACCATCCCTGAAGTACAAAAACCGCACTCAATAGCGCCATGCGCTACCATCGCCTCCTGGATCGGATGGAGCTTTTCACCGTCGGCAACGCCTTCTATGGTCACTACCTCGCGTCCGTTCGCCTGCAGTGCAAGGACCGAACAGGCCCTGACCGCCATCCCGTCAAGGTTGACCGTACAGGCGCCGCAGGCGCTCACCTCGCAGCCCGTTCTTGTGCCGGTAAGCTTCAATTCTTTCCTGAGCACATCGAGAAGCAGCGTTTTGGGCTTGACCTTCAATTCATAAGGCCTGCCATTCACAGAAAACCTTAATTCCTTTAAATCGTCATCCTTCATAGTATTCCCTCCTGTCTCATTTCAACCTTGCGCCTGAGCTCTTTTAAGAGCTGTTTCCGCGGTTCTCCGCACAAACAATCCTGCCATTTCCTTCCGATATTCCGACGAGCCGTGAACATCGGCAGGCGGCTCCAGTTCTGCAGACGCCGCCCGTCCTGCCTCGGCAAGCAACTCGCTTGTAATAACCTTCCCTGTGAGAACGTTTTCAGCGGCCCGGGATCTCCATGGCGTTGAAGCAACATTGCTGAGGGCTATGCGTGCGTCTGAGCATCTCCTGTCGGCCGGGTTCACCGTAATAGATGCCGCTGCACCTACGATGCCCATATCGCCTTTCATCACCATCAGCTTGCTGTGGGCAACTCCTGTATGTGGAGGCGGCGGTGGCACGTGGATCTCCGCCAGGATCTCATCGGGATTGAGATCGACCTCAAGGTAATCCTTATAGAAATCTTCGATATTGATCTCCCTTTCTCCGGTCGTTCCCCGGATCTTCAGCTTTGCATTCAAAACAATGAACACGATGGTAGGATCCCCCGCAGGATCGCCATGACACAGATTTCCACCGATGGTACCCCAGTTCCGTGTCTGTACCACGGCGAGGTTGTCTTCCATCTCGCTCAGCACCGGATAGGTTTTTTTGATGACCGGCGATCTTTCTATGGTGCGATGTGTCGTAAGGGCGCCGATGCTCAGACCTTTCTTCTTGTCGTATTTAATATAATCAAGTTCTGAGATGCCCTTAATGTCGACAAGAAACTCAGGGGCAAGCATGTTCTGCTTCATAATGACGAGCATCGATTGTCCGCCTGCGATGATCTTCCCTTTACCGCCAAGCTTTGCCAGCAGACCAATGGCCTCTCTAACATTCTTGGGGGCGGCGTATCCAAAATCCTTCATAAAACACCTCCGGTTGGCTTGTTATTTTTGATCCCATATGAACGATACAGCGGTATATGCTTGTCTATACGTAAAAAGTACTGGTGTGTTCTTCGGTAAAGAATAATCACAACAGACCCCTCTTTAGAGATGATTAGATAGCACAGACCTCGCTAAAACAAGAACTGTATATATACAAGTCTGTACATTAAATATTTATATATATTATTGCGTTAACATGTCAAGAAAAAATATTTAAAACAAGATATGCTAAGAATATATGGTACTTACAGAGAACAGGGCACACTGTAAGAACCGGGATTGGCTCATAGCTCATGGCAGAACACCCGTAAGTCGTAAGGGGGGAAAGG
>DLMV01000058.1 GCA_002478225.1 Deltaproteobacteria bacterium UBA7527
CTGTATAAGTATCCATAATTATCAATATTTAAAAACTTAATTATAGCCAACATAAAATCTATTTTATACTGTATAAATTATTTGTCAAGAAAAAAATTAATGTTCTGGAAAATAATTCACTTGAAGTCTCGCAATAGTCTTATAAAATATTGTTATTATTACTCATTTTGTTTTCTAAAAAAATTGTCCAGGAAAAAGATGTATTCGCATATCTTCAGGCCGATCTAAACATCATGTAAATTCTTACATATTATATGCAATAAATTGATATTATTGTTATTATGAAGCTTTTTATATACTGTCTAAAACATACGTAAATAGTATTTATACACTATAATTAAACAATATACAGTACTCTCCGGCGGTTCGTTCTTGCAGGATCTTTATAAATTAAGATGATTATTTGTTTGCTGAGATGGGGAAATCTATCTCGATAGCGCCTGCAGAACACTCAGCCGCACAGAAACCGCATTCCTCGCAAAATTCCTGGTCAATAAAGGCCTTCTCATCTTTCATGCATATAGCTTGTGGAGGACAAACCTCTATGCAGCTTTTGCACCCGGTGCACAACCCCTCATTGATCCTCGGTATCATCAAAGCACCATCCCTAAGCGGTATCCGTCATGGATCGCATTATTAAGCCGTCTTGGCCTTTTTGCATCACCTATGACGTATACCTCTTTTGCCAGTGTCTGGTCCTTCCATTGGGCATCTGCATCCATCTCAGCAACTACAATGCTATCGGTCTCGACATTCTGCGCCTTCGCTCCATTAAGGTAAAGCATGCCCTTCCCTATCCGGCTCACGCTTGTGTTCATCAGGAATACTGCCTTTTTCTCTTTCATCAGCTTTATATACTGCCAGAGGTAAAAGGGGTTTACGTCCCGTCCGAGCTTGACGCCTTCTTCGATGATCGTCAAAAGGTAGTCTTCCTGTCTTAGAAGAAAGATCGCTACGCCGAGCCCTGCCCCGCCTCCACCGATGATCGCCACCCTTTTCCCGGGCCTTTGTCCCTTTACCATAATATCCGAAGGAGTAAGGAAAGACCCATTGTCGATCACCGCGTATTGCCTGACCGTAGCGCCTGTCGCTATCACGGCAGCATCGTACGACCCTTTCCGTATTCCATCAGGGGTACATTCTTCCCCGTAACGGATCGTAACTCCTGATTTCCTGCATTCTGCCTCGAGCGTCATTACCGGCCTCAACAGTTCAACGGCTCCATCGTCGACCATGGAGGCTAAACGGATATTTCCTCCCGGGACATCGTTCTTTTCGAAAATAACGACCTCGTGGCCCCGCTTGGCAGCTATTGCGCCGCACTGAAGCCCCGAAGGTCCTCCTCCTATGATCGCGACCTTTTTTCTTTCGGGGGCCTTCTGAAAGCCATAATAACCCCATTCCGGCTCCCTTTCGTGACCGACAGTAGGTCTTACAGAGCACATGATGGGCTGATGATAATAAAGCCTCGAAAAACAGAGGTTGCATGCGATGCAGGGCACGATCTCGTTTTCGCGTTCTTCTGCAACCTTGCGCGGCAGCTCAGGGTCGGCTATCATCGGGCGGCACATCTCCCAGAAATCGATCATATTCCCTGCGATCGCCCTCTCCGGTATATCAGGGGTAAACTGCCGGAAGGCCATCATAACGGGCACGTTGACATTCTTCTTGACCGCTTCAGCGATAGGCAGCCAGTGCCCCATAGGGACATCCC
The DNA here is from genome assembly GCA_002478225.1 of Deltaproteobacteria bacterium UBA7527. GTDB lineage: Bacteria > Desulfobacterota > Syntrophorhabdia > Syntrophorhabdales > Syntrophorhabdaceae > UBA5609. The sequence goes on from DLMV01000058.1 coordinate 1,715, forward strand.
TTGTGATAACGGATTGCGAAGATTCATGCCAGCCGATCGTCACGCTAACATAGTCTGCACCGGCCTCTTCAGCGATGCGGAAGCTCTCGATGCTTTCTTCCATCGTATTGCCGCCCCGATCATCGAGCAGCTCATGGCCGCAGAGCCTGATGCCGACAGGCATGGTCCCTGTTTCTGCCTTGATGCCCTGGAGCACCTCGACCATCAGCCTGCATCTGCTCCTGATGTCGCCGCCATATTCATCCTGCCGCTTATTGGTATAACGGGATATGAAGGTTGAGAGAAGATAGCCAACTATGCCCGATATCTCGATCATGTCAAAACCCGCCGCCTTCGCCCTCTTTGCCGCATCTATATGGTCCTTCAGCGAAGCCTTGATCTCTTCTTTGGTGATCTCCCTGGGCGGTTTGAAATAAGAAAGCTTTTGAGGCACCACCGAAGGCATGAGGCAGTAATCCAATTCAACGCCGCCTTCCCTGCCGCAGTGAAGTATCTGTATGCATGACAGGGCGCCGTTCTTTTTGATGACATCTGCGATACGAGCCAATCCCGGGATGAAGCGATCATCCCATATGGCCATCATCCCCTTGAAACCCTTCCCCTCGCCTTTTTTGTCGGGATAAGCCCCCTGGGTGGTGACAATGCCTGCCCCACCCTTTGCCTGGGCCTCCATATATGCGACCTCCCTGTCGCTGACGAAACCATCGCCGAAGGGAAAATTTGTCTCTGTAGCGGCATATTTAATTCGGTTCTTTGTCTCCAGATGGCCTATGCGGCCCGGTGAAAAGATATGGGGGTATCGATCCATTGCGGGTCCCCTGCTTTAGATTTTTTTTAATGCGCGGCTAAACATCAAGCGACGTTATGTGCCATATATTTTCGGCATATTCCCTGATAGCCCTGTCGCTCGAAAATTTTCCAGACCGTGCAACGTTCAGAACGGCCATTTTTGTCCACCGGTCGTGTTCCCTGTAGGCCTTTGCGACCTCCTCCTGGCAGGCAACGTATGAGGCATAATCCGCCAGGACGCAATAATGGTCGCCGTTGAGAAGGCTGTTCACTATAGGCTGAAAATATCCACGGTTCTCGGGTGAGAAAAAGTCGCTCGACAGCTGGTCGATCGCCTGTGCAAGTTCCTTGTTCTGCTCTATATACTGACGGGGATTGTAATTGCGGCGCAACTTGATGATCTCATCGGCAGTCAATCCGAAAAGGAAGAAGTTCTCCTCTCCGACCTCTTCACGTATCTCGACGTTCGCCCCGTCCAGGGTGCCAATCGTCAGAGATCCGTTAAGGGCAAATTTCATATTGCCTGTTCCGGATGCTTCGTAGCCTGCGGTAGAGATCTGTTCTGACAGCTCAGCGGCAGGCATAATGAGCTGCGCGAGCGTTACGCCGTAATTTGGAACAAAGACCACCTGCAATTTATCTCTCACCTGCGGATGGGCCGATATGACCTCTGCAACGTTGTGGATAAGCTTGATGATCAGCTTACACATCATGTATCCCGGAGCGGATTTGCCGGAGAACATGATGGTCCTCTGCGTAAAATCCTTGTCGATCCTGCCCTCTCTGATCCTGTTATAAAGGGTAATTGCATGAAGCACGTTTAAGAGCTGGCGCTTATATTCGTGGAATCTTTTGACCTGGCAGTCAAGAAGAAATTGCGGGTTGAAGGACAGATCGAAGTCATCTTCCAGGACTTTCAGGAGCCTCACCTTGTTGCTTTCTTTGATCCTGGCAAAACGCTTGATAAATTCGCCGTCTTCGGCAAATGGTTCGAGCTTCCTGAGCTCTTCAAGGTCTTTTGTCCATCCGTCGCCTATCGCCTCATTGATCAGTTCAGAAAGATCGGGGTTTGCTTCGAGAAGCCATCGCCTGTGCGTGATCCCGTTGGTGATATTTTGAAACCGTTCCGGGAACATTAGGTAAAAATCCGGGAAGACATTTGTTTTCAGCAATTCCGAATGAAGCCTGGAAACGCCGTTCACGGCATGACTCCCGACGATCGCAAGCCTGGCCATATGAATCGTTTTTTCTCCATCCCCTGTTACTATGGCCACATTCTTATATCTGTCGGGCTCGTCAGGAAACCGCCGCGCAACGTAGACGAGAAACTTTCTGTCGATCTCCTTAATGATCTGAAGGTGGCGGGGAAGCAGGTTGCCCAGAAGTCCTTCTGGCCATGTTTCAAGGGCTTCGGGGAGTATCGTGTGGTTGGTATAGCCAAAGGTATTCATCGTTATTTTCTGAGCCACGTCCCATGACAGCCCTTCCTCATCTATGAGGATCCTCATAAGTTCAGCGATCGAGATCGACGGGTGCGTATCATTGAGCTGTATTGCAACCTTTTCCGGCAGAGCATTGAAATTCAGATGAAATTTCTTATAACGCCTCATGATGTCACTAAGTGTTGCGGCTACGAAAAAATACTGCTGCTTGAGGCGCAGCTCTTTCCCCGCAAAAGAAAGATCGTTTGGATAGAGGACCTTCGAAATGTTCTCGCTGTTATTTTTGTCCTCAACGGCTTTTACATAATCGCCGCTGTTAAAGTATTGAAAATCAAAGTCTCTTGTTGATTTTGCCGCCCAGAGCCGGAGGGTGTTGACAACCTCGTTGCGGTATCCCGGGATCGGGTAATCATAGGCCATTGCCATGATCTCGTCAGTATCCACCCATTGCGTTTTACCGCCGGAATGGACATCGACGCGGCCATAGAAATGAACTGGATAGAGAAGCTCAGGCCGTGCGAACTCCCAGGGGTTTCCGTACCTGAGCCAGTTGTCGGGGGCCTCTGTTTGATAACCGTCCTTTATCTTTTGGGTAAAGATGCCATACTCATAACGGATCCCGTATCCATAACAGGGATACTGGAGCGTTGCCATAGAGTCAAGGAAGCAGGCCGCCAGCCTCCCGAGGCCGCCGTTGCCAAGTCCGGCGTCCCACTCATACTCAAGCGCATCTTCAAGGGTAATGGCAAGGACATCCACATCCTTTCGATATTCGTCGACAAGATTGAGGTTGATGAGATAGTTCTTCAGCAGTCTTCCAAGGAGAAACTCCAGTGAGAGATAATATAACCGTTTCGCATCCACCTTGTAATAATACTGCTGCGTCTTGATCCATCTCTTGACAAGCTGTGTCCGTACGGAAAGTACAATCGCGTTATATTTGTCCCTTTCCGTCGCCGAATACATATCCTTCGAGAGTGAGTAGGTAAGATGGTTGAGAATGGTCTGCTTATAGTCATGTTTCTCTAATGCCATAGAATATTCTCTCCCTCATTATTATTTTGCATGATACCTTTATTTCCTTGCCAATCTTTTTTGACGCCCTTTCTTTTTTCTATTTTCATCGTCCTTTAAGTACATTATTCCGAGGCCCGTACAAACAAGGACTATAACAACGGAAAAGAAGACCTTTAAATCTCCCGCAGCATAGATCAACGAATAGACCATGATAAAAAGAAAGACTGCCGCTATAGCAAGAAGGATAACGCCTTTTATTTTTATAGCATTCATGTATAGACACCGTTTCACCATTCTATCAAAACTTTCCACGAAAAAAAACGGAAAATCAATGAATCCCGGTATGATCCTTTAAGTGTCTTTCAGGGACGCATTGAATTATTGTCGAATTTTACAAAAATAATATGTTCGATCGCTGAATGCTAAACGGCTGATATATGCTGGAGGGGCTATTCAAGCCCCGGCAGGTTTTAGTCGAACTGACCGAGCGGCCTTACAAACGTGTACTCGGCCGGCTCCCTAATAAATGCATCGAATGCCTGCTGGCCTGATCCGGACATCATCGCAAATGGCGCTGTGGCGATAAGACCTGCACAGCCAAGACCGAAGGCCGCTATGCCTATAGGACGCGTAACAAGCAGGTCAATGATATACGCCTCGGCACGTCCTGTTGCTTTATACGATTTCTTTTCCATGTCCTGACAGTATCCAGGCGTCACCGCTATTCCAAAGATCAAGATCGTTAATAAAGCATAAAAGGTAATTTTTTTCATATCATGCCCCCTGTTCATTACAAAGTATATTTGACTATTATACCATTAATTTGTTTTTAATCAAGTTTTTTCTATTAATGGGGCTCACGTCGCCCCCTCCACGAGCAGAAGCCCGTGGAGCCTCCTCCTCTCGCCCGAGAACGGGCTATAAA
>DLMV01000053.1:0-18225 GCA_002478225.1 Deltaproteobacteria bacterium UBA7527
CTCCTCTCGCCCGAGAACGGGCTGGTAGTTCGCTCTTTGCTCTTAGCTATCGGTTTTGCAATGCCGGCTGTTTTCTGCTACAATATTGCGGTTAAACCTGATCTCTAACCCCAGCATATGGACAAAATATTCGTAAAAGGCGCAAGGGAACACAACCTCAAGAATATCGACGTTACCATCCCCAGGAACAAGATGGTCGTCATCACCGGGCCGAGCGGCTCCGGCAAGTCAACACTTGCGTTCGATACCATCTACGCAGAAGGTCAGCGACGATACGTAGAGTCCCTCTCTTCCTACGCCCGCCAGTTCCTTGAGCTCATGGACAAACCGGACGTGGACTACATAGAGGGATTATCTCCTGCCATCAGCATTGAACAAAAAAACATAAGCAAGAACCCCAGGAGCACCGTCGGCACAGTAACAGAGATATATGATTACCTGAGGCTCCTCTTTGCAAGGATCGGGCACGTCTACTGCTATGGCTGCGGAAAAGAGATCAAGAGCCAGCATGCTCCTCAGATCGTTGACGCCATTCTCTCGCTCGGCCACGGGAAGAATCTCACCATCCTTGCGCCGATCGTTCGCGGAAGAAAAGGCGAGTACCGGAAAGAGATCGATGATCTGAGGAAGCAGGGCTTCACTAAAATAAAGCTCAACAAAAAGGTCGTTGATCTCGCCGACGACATCCAGCTCGACAAGAACAAGAAGCACGATATCGACGTCATCATCGACAGGATCACCATCCGTGAAGGCATTGAGCGGAGGCTCTTCGAGGCGGTCGAGCTGGCCCTCAACAAAGCAGGCGGCATCATCAAGGTAGAGACTGAAAAAGAGACCATGGTCTTCAGCGAAAAGTTCGCCTGCCCTGACTGCGGCATCAGCTACCCGGAGATCGCGCCGCGGATGTTCTCCTTCAACAATCCCTATGGCGCCTGCCCGGCATGCCTCGGCCTCGGCGTAAAGGAGTATTTTGACCCCGCCCTTATCATCCCCAATCCCGACCTCTCTCTCCGCGACGGCGCCGTCGTCCCCTGGGGCGAAAAAAATCCTGTCCATTTTATGCCTTTTCTCGAAGCGCTCGTCAATCATTACAAAATAGACATCAGAAAACCTTTTAAGCAATTGCCCCAGGCAGTGCAGCAGGCGATCCTTTACGGCTCACAAGGCGAGCAGATCGAATTCTATACCGACCGGGGATCCAGGCGGGATTTCGCAAAACGATCCTTCGAAGGGGTCATCGGCGAGCTCGAGCGGGATTGGGACCGGGCTGACTACTACGAAAGGGAAAAGCTTGAACGGTTCATCAACCTCATCCCCTGCCCGGCATGCAGCGGCGCAAGGCTGAAAAAGGAGATGCTCTGGGTGAGGATAAATGATCTTAATATCGATCAGGTTGCGAGGATGACCATCACCGAGTGCTCGAAATTCTTCAATACCATCGTGCTTGCTGAAAAGGAAAAGGAGATAGCGCGGAATATCCTGAAGGAGATCATCTCGCGCCTGAAATTCCTCATCGATGTCGGCCTTGATTACATCAGCCTCAGCCGGAACTCTGCAACCCTCTCTGCGGGAGAGTCCCAGAGGATACGCCTCGCCACGCAGATCGGCTCAGGGCTCACGGGCGTTGTCTACGTCCTCGACGAACCAAGCATAGGCCTTCATCAGCGGGACAACGAACGGCTCCTTAACACGCTGAGAAGGCTGCGCGACCTCGACAATACGGTCATCGTTGTTGAGCATGATCATGACGCGATCGTGTCTTCAGACTACGTCGTCGATCTCGGACCCGGCGCAGGCGAGAACGGCGGCAACCTCGTCTTTCAGGGCTCTCCGGTCAAGCTCACGGAACACGCCGATTCCATTACAGGATTATACGTGTCAAAGAGACGCGAGATACATGTCCCCGGGAAGAGGAGAATACCAAAAGGATTTCTTAAGATCAAGGGCGCGCGGGTCAATAATCTCAAGAATATCGACGTCAATATTCCTCTCGGCGTATTTACAGCAATAACGGGCGTATCAGGTTCAGGCAAGAGCAGCCTCATCGTCGATACCCTCTATCCGCTCCTGAAGCAAAAACTCTACAGATCAAAAGACAGGGCAGGAGAATCTGATGGGATAACAGGATATGAGGCCATAGACCGGGTCATTGACATTGACCAATCACCGATAGGAAGGACGCCGCGCTCCAATCCGGCGACCTATACCGGCGTCTTTACCCACATACGGGAACTCTTCGCAAAGCTTCCGGAATCCAGGATGCGGGGCTACAAAGAGGGGAGGTTCAGCTTCAACGTGAGGGGAGGCAGGTGCGAGACCTGCACAGGCGAAGGGTTTGTGAAGATCGAGATGCAGTTCCTGCCTGATGTCTACATCGTCTGCGATGCCTGCAAGGGCAAGAGGTATAACCGGGACACCCTCGAGATACGGTACAAGGGGAAAAGCATCGCCGATGTCCTCGAGATGACCGTTACGCAGGCAATGGAATTTTTTGATGCGATGCCGCATATTAAGAGCAAGCTGAAGGTGCTCAACGAGGTAGGCCTCGGATACATAAGGCTGGGACAGGCGGCAACTACCCTCTCCGGCGGGGAGGCTCAGCGGATAAAGCTGTCAAGGGAACTGTCAAAGAGGGATACGGGAAAGACGCTCTATATCCTCGATGAACCTACGACGGGGCTCCACTTCGTCGATATAGAAAAACTCCTCCACGTCCTTGCAGAACTTATCGAGAGGGGGAATTCAGTGGTTGTCATAGAACACAATCTCGATGTCATCAAATGCGCCGATTACGTTATCGACCTCGGCCCTGAGGGAGGCGACAAAGGCGGCAGGATCGTTACAAAGGGCTCGCCCGAAGAGGTCATGGAATCTCCTTCCAGCTACACCGGCATCTTCCTGAAAAGATACATCAAACCGTCATCCGGCATCGATCATCCAGCATCTGCCCTGTCATGAGCCATGAGCTGTAGTTCTGCCATGAACTATGAGCCATCAGCTATGAGCTGTTTTTTCCGCCCGTGCCCATATATTCATCCCCAGTTCGAAATACCCTGTCCGGATGGCTTCCGCTGCGAACCCGCCCTGTTGGAGGATGGAAGAGATCTTTTTGGGAGAGTAGCTGTCCTTGTGTTCTTCGATCTCCGCGGCGCTGACAAGTCCGAGCCTCGCCATGGGCCGTAAAATCCCGTCGGTCCACCATGCCGGGGTGGTCAGTATGTAGATGCCGCCAGGCTTTAAGATGCGGCGGATCTCTGCTGTAACTGCGGGAAGGCGTTCGGGCAGGATATGTTCAAATACCGCGAGCATCGTCACCACATCGAAATGATCATCTTCGAAGGGGAGCTTCTCTTCTTGTTCGATATCGAAATTGGCGAGAACGATGTTGTCGCTGCCGCGGGTCCCACCCTCGCTGTCCTGTTGCGCTACCTTATCAAGACCGTATCGTTCGGCAAATAACGTATTGCGAAGGAAATACGGTGACGTTCCGCAGCCGATATCAAGGATTCTCCCCGTGCGAAGCTGCGGCGGAATAAGGCTGTTCGCCATCCCGGCCCGCTTCTTCGCCAGAAATGCCTCCAGGAGGCCATAACCGCGGGTAACAGATTTAGCGCTTGGTTGATGGCTCATAACTAGATCCGTAAGGCGTAAGTCGTGAGTCGTAAGGGGTTGAACCATTAACGCCTAACACCTGGATTTACTCTCCCGTTTTGAAAAACTATGGACAGCAAGTTGCTTACAGTGTTTCAAAGCCTTTTAGATAGTCATCGTAACCAACGGGCGATCTTATACCCACTGCTGCCAGCAGGTCTATTGTCTCGCTGATTGATAGCTCTAACTTTGATGCAAGGGTGCCAAGCGACAGTTTTCCATCTCCGTACAGGCTCATCATGGAAAATTTCCATCCTTTCTCCAGCAATTCTCTTGCCACTGTGGACTTGTCTTTGTTGACTATCTTTGAGAACTCGTCAAGCCTGCTGAAGTCCTTATCTTTCAAACGAAGGCTTATCACGGGCATCACTTACCTCCTTTGATTCTTGTGAATGCATCATCAAGTATCCTCTGGTCATAGCGGGCGTAGGAGCTTAGCTTTTCGAAATAATAGAGAGCGGCTGCCCTGTCAATTTCGCCCTTTTCAGCAAATCGTATCAGGAAATGCATGGCGGTGACGAAAGATACATTCAGTATCTTGCACGCTTTGATCGCAAGCAGATCATCGGTTGCAATGGGACACTTTTTTGTCAATGCCAGCACTATAGCTTCCGCCTCTCCGAAATGTGTTTTAAAATCCTTACAAAGCCTGGCAACGTCCTTCCGATTTGTTTTTTTCACGACCGCAATCGTGCCATCATCAATAAGCGTTTTAATAAGCCTGGCATCATCAAAGTCTCTGCCCGTGCATTCTTTCATAACCGCTTCAGGTATGGTTGCCTGATAATTTTCTATGGTAAACCTCAGCAATCCCGTCTTTGCCAGAAGTATCAGTGTTGATGAATCAAAGACAACATCCATATGTTTACAAATATACTACAAATGTAGTCAGTACGCAAGGAAAAATTGAAACAGACTTCAAGCTGTCATTGCAAGAAGTTTTCTCTTTCCCGTTGTCATCGCGAGGAGTGTAGCGACGTGGCGATCTAAGGGTATAAATCTATTGATGGGATTGCCTCGCCCTGCGGGCTCGCAATGCCAAAACAGCTGCTCTATCCGTTGCCTTTCACTGCCTACTGCATACTGCCTACTCATTTTTGCTCCCCGCTGATTTATCGCGTCTCCACAGCCAAATGCACAGCAATATCCCGATGATCGTCAAAGCGAGTCCGATATAGAAGGACATGGGGATATATTTGAATACCACGGTATGCTTTCCTTTCGGCGCCTCAATGGCGCGGAAGGCGAGGTTCGCCCTGTATATCTTCGTCTCCTTCCCGTCCACATACGCCCGCCAGCCGGGATAGTAGGTGTCGCTAACATAAAGGAAGGCATCACCGTCTGATTCATATTCCAGATCAAAGCTGTTCGCTTTATAGGAGAGAAGTCTAACCTTTCCTTGCAGATCTTTGTTTTCCTCAACTTTAGAACAATTGACATTTGAAGAGTTGACCCCGGGGGTCTCTTCAGAAAGGACCAATTCCTTTCTGCTGTCGAATGCATCCGATCGTAATTTCTCAATTACCGTCATATCGTCCTTTGCGTACGTTACCTTCGTAAAGAACAGGAACCTTCCGGGATACCGGGTATACTCGTATAGATATGCGGTCTTGTCTGCAACGTCCATGCTCTTCATCAAATCTAGTGCTCTTTCACCGGGCAATATCGAACGCTGCAACAGCACTTGTGATACGTCAACGCTCTTTACCAATCGCAGATCATTGTCGTCGACCTTGTAAGAAGTAATGATATGACGCACCCCACTCATATCGAAAAACCTCTTAGCATCTGAGATCGAAGGTGCACTGCTCATTACTCCTAAAAAAGTCTCATGATGATTTACCTTCATGACCTCTACCCCACCGGCAGAATATAAACGAAATAAAGGGGCATAATGAGGTAAGGTCATATACATATCAATAGGAGACAGCAATAATTCATTATTCGTTCTTTTCGTGGACAAATACCTTGCCGTTTCTAAATCGTCTGATAATTCGTTTACGAAACCCTTTTTCTCAATATACCCTGTCCACGGCATCGCAAAGTAATAACCGTAGTTCGCAAGGAACAGGTCGAGCACTAATATTCCCGCAATTGTGTACATTGCGGTTTTTTTAAACCTTATCCTTAGAAATACAAGGAGCATGACACAAAACAAAAAAGAAAAAAGAAGGAACCTCTTGAGATTGTGTAAATTGAATCTTATATCGTTGTATGCGTCTGATGTGAATCCATGGATCTCAAGAAACCTGTTCACGTCAATATCGAACAGATAAAGATAGCCCCAGAGCATAGCGAATACAAAACCCGAGTAGAACGAACAATATATGGCAAGTTTTGTTTTTTTATCATTTAGTTCTAGGCCGTTTTTCAATCTGTCAAAACCAAGACCGGCGGTGATGGAAACAACAAAGAAAAAGAGGAACAGGAATTTCACAGGGTACCGTATGCCATTAAAGGGTGGAATATGATAAAGCACCGAATAAAGGGGCGTATGGTTGCCCATGGCAAATAAAAAAGATGCAACTATGAATGCAAGGAATAACCAGCGTTTCCTGTCTCTGCTCATGAAGAAGAAGGCAGAAAGAGCAAAAGGGGCTATTCCTATATACATTGTCTTTAACCACGACTGATTCGACCAATATTTTTCTAAGGTTCTAAAATAACCGAACACATCGGGCATAAAAAACAGTATAAAATCATTCCATGCAAAAGACCAAGTTGTGGCTTCTTCATAACTTAACCCCGCATGTCTTACGCTCCATACTTTCAATTCATAAAAGGGCAAGAGCTGCGCTGCGGAGAGAAGAAGGAAGACAAGTCCAACTGCTGATATCGCATTGAGCCTGAATAGGATATGCACCTTTTCGACGATCAAAACCCGTGGGAATATAGACACAACCACGAGGACAAAAAAGGTTATAATAACTATCTCCGGTGCACCCGCAAGGAACTCCATAGTCACGAAGATGCCCGTCAGTACAATATGCCTTGCCTGCCTGCCTTCTAAGTATTTTAAAAAGAACATCACGACCAGGGGAAACCACGGGACAGCCAAGAGATGGGTGAGGAGATTGTGGATAGAGAATAAATATCCAGAGAGCATAAATATTGCTCCACCCATAAATGAAGCAAGGGGCGATGCCTTCAGATACCTTAAGAACAAATATACGGTAAATCCTGCGAATACGAAATGAAGGATGATGATCCAGTTCCAGACAACATTGAAGGGCAGGAACAAATAGAATATATGGGGCGGGTAAAAGATCCCCGGCTGAAGCGTGGCAAGAAGAGGGATACCGGAAGAGTTATATGGGTTCCACAGAGGCATCTGGAAAGATTTTACTAGGCTAACCCAGAGGTAACGTGGCGGAATAAAGAAAGCCGAAAGATCTCTTTCTACGAAAATATATGAAGATGAAAGTACTTTGTGAAAATAAAAAAAGGTCAGTAGAAAAAATATCGAGATTGCAATCATTATATATAAGAAAAGAGCTCTATAGACAAGCTCTTTTCTTATTCGATCAGCAAATTATCGATCTTGCTACCAAGTTGTACAATCAGGAGCGGGAGTGCGGCCAACCGTCCAACATTTAATAACCGCGGCATTCGCTGCCGTAGGAAGTGTCGGTATGGAGAATGTATATGTTCCGGCACCGGCTATCGAAAATGTAAGAAGCGTATCACCAGAAACATTTAAAGCCATACCCTGAACATTTGCACCATCAACAATCTGTTGCATCTTATACTGGGTTGTAGGCAAAGAGTTGTTCATAACATACTGAGCAAAAAGAATGCTGTTCGCGCCCCTCAAAGCCCCAAGGAGGCCCTGCGCCGATGCATCACCAGCCTGTTCCTTGATCTCCATGTATTTCGGAACAGCCACAGCCGCAAGGATGCCGATGATGATGATGACGATGATCAGTTCGATGAGGGTAAAACCTTTCCTGTTTCTTAAAGCCTTCATATTAGTCCTCCTGGTGAAGCGTTTATAATATGTAGAAATCATAATATGTTATGAAATAGATGCAATTATTATACCACATTAGGTCACAGATCACAGTTCATAGGTCATGGCGGAAAAATGCACAACATATAGAGGGGATAAGGTCGGCAGCCGGCACATATAGTATGAATGAGTGTCTATTCATTTAAAATGATTACACATTCCCTGCAGCCCCACTTGCCTGTGACCCTGAAAAAGCTACAATTTTTGTGGGCAAGCTACAAATAACGTTGATGGAAAAGAGATCGCCGCGTAGCTTCGCTCCTCGCGATGACGATAACGACGGCTCATAGCTCATAGCGAAACAACCGTAATTCGTGAGGCATTACGCGTAAGGGGACAAAAGCATAGCGCAAAGCACAGGACGCAAGAGGGAAACCCGATTGGTCGCCCTTTCAAATGTCAATTGCTTTATAATCCACACGAACCGATTATTCATACAACGTTTGCGTAGGCTCGTACTTCTCGCTTCAATCTTTCTCCAAGCTCTTCGGCAGTGACATCCAGATCATACTGCGATTGCAGGCCAAGCCAAAACTCGGCGGATGTTCCAAAAAACCTTTCAAACCTAAGCGCAGTATCAGCGGAAACTCCCCGTTTGCCAAGCACGATCTCGTTTATCCTGCGAGCCGGCACGCCGATATTTATGGCCAGTCTGTTCTGGCTTATACCCATCGGCTTGAGAAATTCTTCCAAAAGAACTTCGCCGGGATGTACGGGGTGCAGTTTCTTTTTCATAGATCTCCTCCCTAATGATAGTCCGTTATTTCTACATCGTACGCATCACCAGCTTGCAAAGTGAAACAAATACGCCATTGAATATTGATCCGAATACTATACTGACCTTCACGATTACCTCTTAATTTTTCCAGCCTGTTGGCGGGAGGAATTCTCAGGTCGTTGAGATTCTTGGCGTTGTTTATCATGCGTAATTTCCTTAACGCAATTTGCTGAATATCGTGAGGTAATCTATTTGATCCCTCCCTGCTATATACCTTCTGTGTTTCGATGGTCTTGAATGATTTTATCATCGGTTATAGTATATAACGGGAAACGTTAAACGTCAAGTCGATATATAAGTAGCGAACGGATCAGATCGCCGCGTAGCTTCGCTCCTTGCGATGACGATACTGTATTACATTTCACGTCTTTTGATTTGCCATGAACTATGAACCATCAGCCATGAGCCGCCTTTAGGAGCTGGTATCTATCTCGTACTTCTTCACCCTGTACCACATGCTCCGCTCCGATATGCCAAGGAGCCTGGCGGCTTTTGCCTGTGAGCCCTGGCATTTTTTGAGGGCATCCGTGATCATGCTCTTCTCAAGCTCCGAGATGGCCTCATCCAGCGTCTTGTCCGAATAGGGCTTGCTCGCCAGGGAAAGGCCGTCCTTCAGATACAACGGGAGATCGTCAATGGTGACGGTGTCTCCGTCGCACATGACGGCCGCCCTTCTGGTAACGCTGATCAATTCTCTCACGTTCCCGGGCCAGTGGTACTGGACCATCAGCTCGTGCGCGTCCTGGGCAATATTGATGATCCTCCCGGATTCCTTTTCGAATTCCAGCAGGACGTACTCAACTATTGCCTCGATGTCCTCTTTCCTCTCACGGAGCGGCGGGACATTTATCTGGAACTGGGACAGCCGGAAATAGAGGTCTTCTCTGAACTTACCGTCCTTCGTCTCATTCTCAAGGACGCGGTTGGTTGTCGAGATGACCCTCACATCCACCCTGTTCGTTTTCGTCGAGCCAAGGCGCTCGATCTCCTTCTTCTCCACTGCCCGCAGTATCTTCGCCTGGAGGTATGGTGTCATCTCCCCTATTTCATCGAGGACTATCGTTCCGCCGTCCGCCGTCTCGAACTTGCCTTGTTTCTGCTGGTAGGCGCCGGTAAAGGCTCCCTTCTCGTAGCCGAACAATTCACTTTCGAGAAGGCTGTCAGGTATGGAAGCGCAGTTCACCACAACGAAATTGCCTTTTTTCTGAGACAGCACATGGATAAGCTTTGCGACCTCTTCCTTGCCTGCGCCGGTCTCCCCTGTTATGAGAACGGTCAGCTCTGAAGCCGCGATCTTCTCCATATCCCTGAAGATGTCCCTCATCTGCTGCGATCTGCCGACAACACCGTGAAACAGGTATTGTTCGAGTTCCTTCTCCCTCAGCAACTTCATTTCTTTCTTTAATTCCCTGGTGCCGAGGACCCTTTTTACCATTACTTTCAGCTCGTCGAGAAGTATCGGCTTCACAAAGAAATCCGTCGCCCCCCGCTTGATGGCATCGAGGGCATTCTTCTTTGTCCCGTAGGCTGTGATGATGAGGATCGGCACGTTCAAATTCTTCTTGAGTTCCGATGTTGCGGTCAGTCCGTCCATTCCCGGCAGACTTATATCCATTATGACAAGGTCCGTCTCATTGTTTATCGAGCCGACTGCATCCTCATATGCGATAAAAGACCGCACAGAGTAGCCTTCATTCTTCAAGGCCTCTTCCAGGAAGAATCTGACGCCCGGATCATCTTCGATGATTATGATCTTATTGGTATTCATTGTTAAACCCTATATCGTATATAGTATGTCGTATGTCGTAGATACGTTGCTTGATGCTGGGTACTAGATGCTTGATCGCGTTCATACCCTTACTCTTTTTTTGCTGTTGCTATGAGCCATGAGCTTGCTTTACCCTTCTGCCTAACGGCTTTCTTCTGATTATGCGTTTATATTAATCATATTACTCGTAATGCCTTCGTCTAATTTCACGACCGGCAGCACTATTGTGAACGTTGTCCCTTGGTCCCCGCTCTTCACTTCGATGGTGCCTCCATGGAGGCGCATATTCCTCATGCTGATAAAAAGACCCAGCCCTCTGCCCCCTCTCTTCCGTGAAAAAAAGGGCTTGAACATGGAGTCGAGATCTTCCTGCGCGATCGCGGAATGCCTGTTATATATGGAGACGCGAAAAGCAGTGTCTGTCTTTTCAGAAGATATGAGGATAAAGCCTCCGGCCTTCTCATGCTCGGCTGCGTTTCGGAGGATGTTGGTGATCACCTGGGAGATCTTTGTTTTATCGGCAACGCACAAGAGGGTGTCTTTTCTTACGAACCGGCATTCAATGCCCTCCAATGCCTGCGTAAGGCCTCTCACGGCATCCTCAATAATATCATTCAGGTCAAACCTCTCCCTGACAAGCTCATTATCGGTGAAATCGAGCAGGTCGTGGGTGAACTTATCTATCTTTTTCGCCGCGTCGAGCATCGCGTTAAGATATGCCTGCTGCGATTCATCCATTGATCTCTGCCGTAAAAGCTCGCTCATCCCTGTGATCGTGTTCAAAGGGTTCCTGACCTCGTGGGCAACCATAAGGGACATATACCCAAGGGGAATGATGTAGTCAAGTTTTTCCATGCTCTCCATCAGCGTGTCCTTCTCCCCCTCATCAGCCTCCATCTTTATATGTTCTATCAGGCGCTCTATAAGGTTGTACACCTCGATCATCTGCCCACGTTCTTTCCTCAATTCCTCGAACTTCACGAATTTCTCCGCCTGCTTTACAAGGTCGCTGATGGGCTGGATCATGGCCCTGACAACGATAAATGCGCAGAACGAGGAAAAAAAGCAGACAACGATCACCCACGCCCATGCCGACTGCGTATGCGCAGACTTGAGCACGTTCGCTCCTATGACAACAGAAAGGAGGCTTGTAAGAAAGACCACAAGCGGGACGATCGTGTTGAGGCTGTATTTCAGGTTGCTGGGGTCCTTGAAAAAACCTTTCAACCGCCCCCCTTCAGCGCGCTCATCATATCCCACCACGGCATGAATATGGCGAGCGCAAGGAACAGGACCATAACGGAAAGCCCCGCTGTCAGGATGGGCTCCACCCATGCCGAAAGCCTGCTCACAGAATACGCGACCTCCCTGTCGTAGTGCGTGGAGACCTCTTTCAGCATCTCTTCAAGGGCGCCTGTCTCCTCGCCTGTGGAGATAAGGTGTATCACAAGGGGCGGGAATATGCCGGCATCTTTCAGAGGCTTTGAGATGCCCCGTCCTTTCTCTATGTTCTGACCGATCTCAACGATCTTCTGCGCGATATAGTTGTTGCCCACGGTCCTGGAGACGATCTCAAGGGTCTTCACAATGGGTATGCCTGCCCTTACGAGGTTCTCAAGGGTAAAGGCGAACCTGCCCATGCATATCTTGAGGACGATCTGGCCGATAAGGGGTATCTGGAGCTTGATCCTGTCGATGGCCATTGCGCCGTTTGCCGTCCTCTTGTAGAGGATGAAAAGCACGATGATAAGCACGATGGCGCCGACGGTAAAGACCGTATATTTCTCGGCAAGATCATTTATGAGGAGCAATATCTGCGTCGGAAGGGGGAGGTCGATCTTTGCGCTCTTGAACATAGGGACAAACTTGGGAACCACCATCTTTATCAGCACGACGAAAGCGACAATGAGGGTGCCGACGACGAACATAGGGTAGCGCATGGCAGACTTGAGCATCTCTTTCGTCTTCATCTGAAACTCGATGATGCCCGCAAGCCTCTCGAGTATATCCTCAAGGCCGCCGCCTGCCTCACCTGCCCTCACCATGCTGACGTAGAGCTCCGGGAAGATGCTCCTGTGCTGTGCGAGGGCATCTGAAAGGCTCTGCCCCCTGTCTATGTCCTGGGCGATCGTCTTGATCGCCGCCTTCAGCTTCGAGCTTGTGGTCTGTTCCTCCAGCGCCCTCAAGCCCGCGACCACAGGGATGCCTGCCCTGATGATCGTCTGGAGCTGCCTCGTAAAAAAAATGAGGTCGTCATTCTTTACCCTCTGGAACCGCAGCAGAAAGTCGTCGATCGCAAATGAAGCGGCAATTTTTGTCTCCTTTGCAGAGATGGGAAAAAGCCCTTTGGCATCGAGCTCCGCATAGACGTCCCGCTGGCTGGCAGCCTCTATGCTCCCTGTTACCAGTAGCCCCTTTTCGTCACGCGCCCTGTATGTGAACGTACCCATTATGTCACCCAGCCGCCATTATTCTGCATCATTATGCTCTATTACGTCATCCTCGTTTTTCTCTCTGTCATTGCGAGCCCGCCGGACGCGGCAATCTCATGTGGTAGATCGTCACGTCGCTTCGATCCTCGCGAAGACGATAATAAAAGGTTCCTCGCGATGACATACCGTTACTCTTCCTGCACCACGTTGAGCGCCTCTTCGAGCGTCGTGAGGCCGAAGAGGACCTTCATGATCGCATCATCCCGCATGACACGCATCCCTTTCTCGTGTGCCCTCTTCTTGAGGACCTCGCTTGGTGCCTTTGCTATGACCATCTCTCTCAACTCGTCATCCATCACAAGGACCTCATAGATGCCTGTCCTGCCTTTATATCCCTTGTATTTGCATGCCGGGCAGCCTCTGCCCCTATATAGCAGGGTATCCTCTTTTATCTGGAATGTCCTGTGAACCGAAGGCGCAGGGTAGTAGGACTCCTTGCAATCGGGGCATATCTTCCGGAGCAGCCTCTGCCCTATCACGCACGTGACCGACGATGTCACGAGGAAAGGCTCGACACCCATGTCAACGAGCCTCATAATGGCGCTCGCTGCATCATTGGTGTGCAGCGTTGACAGCACAAGGTGCCCTGTAAGGGCGGAATGGATCGCGATGTTCGCCGTCTCGCCGTCGCGGATCTCACCGACCATGATGACATCGGGATCCTGCCTCAGGATAGACCGCAGGCCGCTGTCGAAGGTCATGCCCGCTTTCACGTTGACCTGCGCCTGCGCAAGGCCTTCGAGGGTATACTCAACAGGGTCCTCGATAGTGATGATGTTCTTCTCGGGCGAGTTTATGTGGTTCAGTATCGCATAAAGCGTCGTCGATTTTCCGCTGCCTGTAGGGCCTGTGGAAAAGATAAACCCGTAAGGCCTTTTCAGGACGTTCTTGATCTTTTCCTTATCATCGAGGAGCAGACCCAGGTTGTCGATCCCGTAGAGCGCAGTGCTTTTGTCGAGAAGCCTGAGGACAACCTTCTCGCCGTGGATCGTTGGGAACGTAGAAACCCTGACGCCGACCTCCTTTGTCGACTCGCGGATATTGAACCTCCCGTCCTGAGGCGTCCTTGTCCTCGCGATATCGATGCCCGCAAGGATCTTGATCCTCGACACAATGGGAAGGAAGAGCTTTTTTTCCGGCGTAGGCACGTCGCGCAACCTGCCGTCTACCCTCATCCGGATCCTCATCTGTTTCTTCGACGGCTCCACGTGGATATCGCTTGCGCCGTCTGCAAGCGCCTGCGCAAGGAGGCTGTTGACAAAGCGCACCACCGGCTCATCCTCGATAAGATCAACAGAGATACGCTCATCGAGGTCTTGTTCCTCCTCCTCCTTGAGCAATGTGACCTCATCTTGTTCCTTCATCTTTTCCAGGGTCTCTTCGACGATGGTCTTCAATCCGTAGTACTTTTCGAGTGCGCGCTTCAGCTCGCCTTCGGTGACAATAACAGGGTCGATCTCCATGTTGGCAAGCCTCGAGACATCATCCATGGCATCGATGTCAAGAGGATCTACCATGGCGAGCTTCAGGACATTGAAGATCCTGTCCACAGGAATGATCATGGAGTTTTTCGCCATGTCCGGCGAGATGAGCCTTACAAGGTCCTGGGAGATCTCGATCTCGTCAAGATTGATGATTGGGATGCCGAGCTGCCTGCTGACGGTATCGATGATCTCTTTTTCGGAGAGGAGGCCCAGTTTAATAATAACCTTTCCGAGCTTGTCACCGTATTTCTTCTGCTCTGCGAGGGCCTTGAGAAGGTCCTTGTCTGTTAACTGTTTCGCCTCCAGAAGAAGCTCGCCGAGTCTTTTGCGAACCCTTTGTACCATGTTTTCTGTCCTCTCAGTATTTTCTCCTCATAGTATACAACATCTCGCTCCATATAATTAAATACTATAATTCCGTAAGTCGTAGATCGTGGATCGGAAGGGGTTAAATCGCCTAACGCCTCACGCCTTACGCCTAACTGGTTCACCATACGCTATTTGATATATTCTCCTATATTCGCATTCATCAACGCGTCTTCGCGGGTGACGATGCCTTTCTTTAACAGATCGCTGAGGCTCTGCTCCATCGTATGCATCCCGTATTCCTTGCCCATCTCGATCTGTCCGTAGAGCTGATAACCTTTTGCCTCCCGTATCAGGTTCCGAAGCGCCGGCGTTGCTATGAGAAGCTCTGTGGCCGGTATCCTCCCTTTTGCATTAGCGCGCCTTAAGAGCTTCTGCGTGATCACAGCCTGCAGGGTGATCGAGAGCTGAGACCGTATCTGCGCCTGCTGATGGGGCGGAAAGACGTCGATGATCCTGTCGATCGTCTGTGCGGCGCTCGTTGTGTGGAGCGTGGAAAAGACAAGATGGCCTGTCTCGGCGGCGGTTATTGCAGCCTGCATTGTCTCCAGATCGCGCATCTCGCCGATGAGGATCACGTCAGGATCCTGTCTCAATACGTGCCTGAGCGCCAGGGAGAAGGATTTGGTGTCATCGCCCACCTCCCTCTGTGAAAGGATCGACCTTTTCGCCCTGTACACATATTCGATCGGGTCTTCCACGGTAATAATATGGAGCGGCCTTTCTTCGTTGATAAGGTCTATCATCGCCGCAAGGGTTGTCGATTTGCCGCTTCCCGTGGGACCGGTTACCAGGACCAGCCCGTTCGGTTTCCTGGTTAGCTCCTTCAGGATAACCGGCAGGTTGAGGTCTTCCAGCTTCGGGATAGTGATCGACACGTGCCGGATCGAGAACGCTATGGTGCCTTTCTGATGGTAGACATTGATCCTGAAACGGCCGACGTTCTCAAGCTCGTAGGAAAAATCGAGCTCCTGGTCCCTGCGGAAACGTTCTTTTTTTGCCTGGTCAACAACGATCTCATCAAAGAACTCTCTCATGTCCTTATGATAAGTGGCTTCCCTGTTCAGGTAGGTCAGCTCCCCGTTTATCCTTAGGGCGGGCGGGATGCCATCGATGAGATGCAGATCGGACGCATCTTGCTCGACCATCGCATATAACATTTTTATAATACTCAATGGCGCACCTCACAAGAAAAAGATATTGTCAAAGGAGATCTCCTTTATGTCCCCGTCGAACAGGAGCATGTAGAATTTCACGGTCCTGTTCGTGTACATCTGGGGGATCTGTATTGTTATTGTATGCCAGTTGCCGTCCTTAATCAAATCAAGCGGCTTCTCGGTCAGCTCGTAATCATTTCTACTGTCCTCAAAGACCCTCACCTTGAAGGCATAGACGGGTTTCTCGACCTTCGTCTCCAGTATCTTGTAGGAGATGTTCAAAAAGGATTTAAGCCTGAAAGGATCCTTCTTTCCGTTGAGGATAGTGTAATCGGCGGCAAAATGATAGGGGCCTTTCAGCGTTCCCGTGTCCCTGAACAGGAAGCCAAGGGGCGTGCTGAAAAGTCTTCCCGAAGCGTCGAAGGAGCTTAAGTTCGTAACGCTTAGGTCCGCCTGGTAGACCGCGAGGTCTTTCTCCAGCGTCATTATGCCCTTCGTTGTCGAGATGCCGTCCTTTGTCGGCTTTACTTCGGCGATATCCTCGATGAACTTGCTGCTCCTCGATGAATGGGCGATCGCCTGGGCGACATCGATTGCGCCTTGCTTGCTGAGCATGCGCAATGACTCGTCGAGGGATGTCATGCCTTCGCTCTTTGAGGTATCGAGGATCGTGACGATCTGGTGCGTCTTGTCTTCCCTGATGAGGCTTTTGATAGCAGGATTGACCTTCATGACCTCGCAGGCGCAGACGCAGCAGGTTGCGTCAGCCTTCATCAGCAGCCTCTGGGAGACCACGGCCCTCAGGGTATTTGCGACCTGCGTCCTCGCCGTGTTCTTTTCGTGGTCGGGAAAAAAATCGATTATCCTGTTGATCGTTTGGGCAGCGTTAAGGGTATGCATTGTTGAGAATATAAGCACCCCGGTTTCCGCTATCTCCAGCGCCGCCTTCATGGACTCTTTGTCCCTGATCTCCCCGATGAAGACAACGTCGGCGTCCTCGCGAACCAGCCTCTTCAAGGCGCCGGAGAACGATCTTGTGTCCCTGCCGATCTCCCTCTGGCTGAAGATGGATCTTTTCGGCCTGAAAACAAATTCTATCGGATCTTCAACGGTAATGATATGGCACATCCGTTCCCTGTTGATCATCTCAATGAGGGCGGCAACGGTCGTCGATTTCCCGCTCGCTGACGGACCTGTCACCAGTATCAGACCATTGCGGTATTTCACAAATTCTTTTAAAGAATCCGGCAAACCGAGCTCGCCAAAAGAAGGCAGGACATCAGAAACAGGACGGACAACGATACCGAGCGATCCGCGCCGCATGAACGCGCACATCCTGAACCTTCCGAAACCACCCATCTCGTACGTGTAGTCGAGCTCGTTGTCATGGGTGAAACGCTGAAGCTGCGCCTCTGTGGTTGTGCCCTGCAGCAGCTCGAAGATATCGTTGTTTGTCAAAGGCTCTTTGCTGAGGCGGGTGATGCCGCCATTACTGCCAAGGGGAGGGAACCCTTCAAAGAAAAAAACGCTCTGTACTCCCTGATGGACCCCTCTCTTAACGACGTTCAGGATTCCGGTTCTCTTCAAGGAACCTTAACCTCTCTATGACTTCCTTTCTCGCTTCAGAGGATTTGACGGTACTGAGGTACTGCCTGTAATATCTAATCGCATCCTCGGTCTTTCCCATCGTGTCCTGGATAATGGCATAGGACAGGAAAACGGCCGGGTTCCTGACCTTCTTCTGTATGGGGATCTCAAGAAGCCTGGCGGCTTCCTCCGATCTCCCGTCGCTTCTTAAAAGCGCTGAAAGATTTAAGTAGGGCTCGACGCTGTCGGGCTCCATAACGATCGCCTTTCTGAAATACTCCTCTGCAAGCCTCTTGTCCCCCTCGCCCATCATCAGGAGACCGATGTTGTTGTATGCCTTTGGATAGGTCTTCTGGAACTCGAGGATCTTCTTGAAATAAAAAAGCGCCTCCCTGGAGTTGCCATCCTGGACAGCGATCACGCCGAGGTTATTCAGCGCTTCGACATGGTCAGGCTTTACAGCGAGGATGGAGAGGTAGATCCTTTTCGCCTCACCAAAGCGCCCTGCCTGGAGCGCGATCTGCGCCTCGTTGTACAATATATCGATCTTTTCGTTATCGGTCGCCTTTGTGACGACCTTCTCGTCTTCTTTTATCTCATCGGTCTTTTTGGCAGGCGACGCCATCCTTTTAACAGGCTGCGCTGCAGATGCCATCTTTACCGGCATTGCCTTTGCGGGTATCTCCTTCTTCTCTTTCACGGGGACCAGCTCTTGCTTTGCAGCTTCTGCAACCTTTGCGGCTGCTGCAGCAGACTTTTGAGGCGGCCCTTCCACCTTTGCGACCTGCTGCTTCGGAGGAACCGGCGGGGCAACGGCCGCTGCTATTGGTTTAGGTTTATGGAATGCCGGGATGAAAAGATAGCCCAACACGACAAGGACGCAGACGAGCAGGATGCCGTAAACGAGCAGCCTCGGCTTTTTCTTCGGCGCCG
>DLMV01000053.1:18361-26106 GCA_002478225.1 Deltaproteobacteria bacterium UBA7527
GGCTGGTTAAAGGGGACATCCGGCGCGGTCTTCTTTCTCTCCTGTTGTGCTTTTTTCAGCGCATCGAGGATTATGCTCATTTCACAGCCTTATCGTATATGATCCGAGGCGTTAAGAACACGATCAGCTCTGAGGTCCTGGACTGCTCCACGCTCGACTTGAAAAGATAGCCGAACAAGGGAAGGGAGCCGAAGAACGGTATGCTCTTGTCGTCCTGATATTTTGTCTCATACAGGATACCGGCGATAACGACCGTCTCGCCGTCCTTTACCCGTATAATGGTATCGGTTTCCCGCGTGGATATGACAGGCACCGTCCCCTGGGAAGCTGGATTAGGCGAACGGACAGAGCCGTCTTTGGTCGAATAGATGGGGTGAAGACTGAGGATGATGTTGCCCTCGTTGTCGATCTGCGGGATCACATCCAGCACCACCCCGACGTTCATGAACCGCGGGCTGTAGGTTGCGAGGGCCGCGACCCCGCCCGTGGATGACTGCTGTTCCTCGAAGTAGACCTCCTGCGTTGTTGATTTTATGACCGCCCTCTGGTTGTTGAGGGTCGAGATCTTCGGCGTCGCAAGCACCCTCGTTTCGCCCTGCGCCTTTAAAAGATCTATAAAGGTATTGGTAATGTTCAGCTCTCCCGAAGCCTCTGAGCCGACATAGAACTTAAAATATTCCGTATAGTCACCCAGGAACGTCGCTGGCGCCGGGAAGTTCTGCCTGGCGCTGATCCTTGCAAGGCTCCCGATCCTCGATCCGATCATCTCCCAGTTCACCCCTGCCCTGAAGCCTTCGGACAGCCTTACCTCGACGATCTTCGCCTCGATCATGATCTGCCTGTGCATGGTGCTTTCAAGGCTCTCGAGGAACATGGACACGCGCTGCAGGTTCTTCGGGTAGTCCGTTATCATGATCGTGAATGTCTGTTTGTTGATAACAGGTTTTCCATCGGGAGACAATATAGCTTTTATATTATCCTCAAGGCTCTTCCACAGGTCAGATTCGGTCTCGCTTTTTACTTCAAGGGTCTTCGTCTCTGAGCTGGTCGTGCCTCCGGTGCCCGATGTGCTGGCAGTGCCGCCGCTTTTCCACTCGACGGTGCTCGTGCCGATCTTCTTCAGGGCAAGATAATTGATCGTAAATATCTTTGTCTCCAACTTCGGCTTCGAGGCATAGATAGTGCGCCCCTCGATCTTGTAAGCAAAACCGAGCGGCTCGAGGATGTATTCCAGCGCCTTCTCAAGGGTCACGTTCTTCAGGTCGACGGTCGTCATGCCTTTCACGTCAGGCTCTACCACCACGTTATAGCTCGTCTGCTTCCCGATAGCCCTGAGAATGTCCTTTACATCCGCTTCCCGCAGCGAGAACGAGAAATAGTCCTTGGGTTTGGCGCTATCGGTTGCTTTTGACTTATCCATCTGGAAGGATACCGGGCTCGGAATATCAACAGGTTTTGCTGCCGGCTTGGCCTCCTCAGGCTTTTTCTCTTTCGCCTGGTTGGTATGCGCGCAGGATGCCAGGACAAGCAGCATTACAATAAAAATTATTCCTTTTTTCATTTCGGTCTCTCCGTACCTTTGGTTTTCGGCGCTTCTTCCTGGGTCACCATGTCCTCTATCTTCACCAGGTTGAGTACCCTCTTTGCACCGCTCCGAACGAGTATTACCCTGTCCCTCTGTATCTCCTGAACCGTTTCACCGCCTATGATATCACCCTTCTTCACGACCTCGTGGTCTATGATCGCGACCCTTTCGTTCCCTTTTTCCATAATGGCGACAAGCTTAAAGGTGATCTCCTGCGCCTGCCCTTGCCCCAGTTTCTTTTCTTCTTTTGTCTTTGGCAGAAGGAACGGGTCCCGCGTCCATGCAACACCGAGCTTATCAAACTGTGCCTTATCAAATTTCTGCGGCGCTGCTGTCTGTCCTTCTTTGGTGGGAACGACTGGCGCTGCTGCCCCTGGTTTCGCCGGTGTCCCTGCAGGCGCTGCCGCCGCTGGCGCCTGGGCTGCCGCCGCTGGCGCCGCTGGCGCTGGCGTCGGCGTCTTCTTCTTGCCGGTAAAAAAATGAATATACCCGGCAAGGAGTATCCCTATGATGCCTATGATAACAACCGGTTTACTTACCTTCAAATACCTTCCCCTTTAATGCCTTGAATTCGATCATATATTTGCCGGCCAGCAGAGGATACTGTTTCTCGTTATATGAGATGCGCGCCTTTTGAACGCCTTTGAAGGCAACCCTGTTTGACAGCTCCTCGAAAAATCTTCCTGTCTCGAGGAACCCGCCTTTCAGGTCGAAATCAAAGACAGGGTTAACGACATAAGACTTCTGTTCCGTATCGATCGTCGAAGGAACGCTTGCCACGTTGTCTACCATGACCCCCTTGTTCCGTGCGGATCTTGATATCTCCCTGATGAAATCAGGCATCTTCTCGATCAGGGGCGCCTGCGCCTTGAACTCGTTCAAGGACTCTTTCCATCTATCATCTGTTTTCGACTGCCGTGATAGCGTCACGATCGATGCCTCTACCTGCTTCCTCTCCTGCTTGATGGATTCGAGAGATTTTTCTCTGTTCTTGACCTGTGAGGAAAACGGCAGGTATACGGCCAATACCCAGATAATAATAAGGGCGACCGGTATACCGCACCATATATAGATCGACTTAAAGTTCATATCTCGTACACCGTGATGTTATGGTAAACTCCATGACCTGTCTGCCTTTCAGCGTCTTCATCTCCTTTTTGGCAAGCTCGACGTTCTGAACAAAACCCGATCTTTTCAGGGTAAGTATGAGGTTGAACAATGTCAATTCAAGGCTGTCTGCCTCTCCCATGATATAGCCCTTTAATACCAGCGGGTAGTCCGATGCCCTCACTGCTGCCTGAGCCGCCGATCCCGGTGCAGCCTTGGGAACCGGAACGCCCTGCCCCACGGGAATTGGCGGTGGAAGGACCTGCCCGGGCGCCGGGGATGCCGCTGCCGGAGCGTCTTCACCGAAGTCGATCGAGTTAAGATAGACATTCTGCGGCATTTGCGAAGAAAGGAACTTCAAGAGCGTCACAAACGTGAGATCCTTTTTCTGGATCTCGTTCTTGACCATCCGGATCTCGTTATCGCTGATGCCGGTCTGCACAGGAACGGATAGTTTTTTCACCCCTTCCTTCAGCCTGTCGAGATTGCCCTTTTCAAGTGTGAGCTTCAGGTTGGCGTTGTTCAACATGCCCCACATCATGAACGTCAGCAGGAGAAGGATTACCGCAACGCCGATCGTCCCAAGAACGATCAAATTTTTATACGATTTTTCTCTGCCCTTTTGCAGCAAACGCTCGGGCAACAGATTGGGGAGCCCTGCTCTGTTCACAGCCAGTATGTACGCAGGTATATACTCCGCCTCAATGTCGGGTACATTCGAAAGGGACAGGACCTCCTCAACAAGTGATTCTTTTATCCTGTCGAGGAATTTCGGGATCTTCGACCCGCGTCCCGCAACGAACACTTTTGAGACCGGTTTGCCGGGATACCGCTGATTATAGACGCTTAAGGTCCTGAGGATCTCGCCTTCAAGCCTTTCAAAGGGCAGCCGCAATATTTCCGAGAGCTCCTCGTCGAAGCCCCTTTCGCGCTTGTATTGTTCTGCCTGGTCATAGGAAAGCCCGGGTCCGCTCATCAATGCATCAGAAAAGCTCTCCGAGGCCGTGAGGATCTCGCGTGCGAACATGAGCCTTTTTGCGCTCGCAATGTAGAGACCGGTCCGACGCCCGCCGACATCGATAACAGCCATAGAGGTGCTGCCGTTCTCTCCTATGGCGTTGACGTATGCGAATGCGATATCGGTAATGATGCTGACATTGTGGAAGCCAACCCGCTCAAAGACAGAGAGGAGGTTATTGATATAGTTCTTGGGCGCTCCCACAAAGAGGACCTCATCTTTATTTACCCCTTTCTCGTCGATCTCGCCAAGCATCAGGTGCTCGTAGATCATATCATCGAGGGGCGTTGTCAGGATCTTGGTGGTAGACCAGTTGAGGACGTCTTTTTGTTCCTTTTTCGGAAGGATCGGGATGGTGAAGGTCTTCTTTATGACCTCCTGGGAGCTTATGCCCACGGCAACCTCAACATCGTCCCCTTCCTTGACCTTGATGTCGCCGAGTATCATCTCGAGGTCGTCAAAAGTGCCTTTATAGGGATAGTCGCCTGATGAGACCGCAGACCCATTCCCGACCTTTACATACTTAACGCTGACAGTCCCTATGTCTATGCCGAGTATATCCACATTCCCTTCCTAAAGGTATTGATTATAGCATAATGGTTAGACGAAAAGCGAATATTACAATGTTTTAAACATCTTGAATTTTGTCTTATTATCTCCTCCTGTCTAATATTTTTAACTGTTTTGTCATTACATTATAGATGTTTGCATAATTTCCTGAGATATGTCAACAAGAAAATGCTGTATCATACCAATTTTTCTAATGAAATTTGGTCCTCTGTATGTAATAGTCTGCGCTATTTACAATTTACCCAGTATATTGAGTAAATTTACTCAACACCGTGAGCAATCTTTTGGTGTGGGGTCAAGCTTGTCGATAACCATAAGCCGAAGAAACTTTCGGTTATTGCAGCAATGAGAATACTTATCCTCATTGCCCATGCAGTATACAGGGACAGGGAATCATACCGTGATGCTGCATAAGATTAGGAGATCATATTAAAAAAGGAGAGTTCGGGGCTTGACTTTGATGACAGTATCTGACCCCAATATAGGTCGGTTCAATGATTTGCGTAGGTTCGGAAATTACTCAGAACAATCTTACGTTGAGCGTTTCCAAAAATACCGATGGATGTGAGTTGATTAGCAGTATTGTCATAGCAGAGATAGAAAAGTACCGTATTGGAGGCATCTCTGACGGCCTTCCCGGTGGCCGTTGTACAGTTTGCCGGGGTCTGGCTTGGTATATATGGAGTGGCACTCGCAGGTAAGTTGTTGCTGAAAGCGATCCAGTTGTCGTGTACGTAGCGTATGGCAAATTCAACCCCGGCATTGGCGAGGGTATATGCCTGGTATGATTGGACCTGGTATGGGTAGGCTCTGTGTTTTGAGCCTACCAGAGAGACAATTCCCGCCCCTATCAGGCCGATAATCGTAATCGACATGATGAGAAGGACCAGGGCGATGCCTCTGTTATTGGATGACTTCATTGTAGTCACGGTTATAGCTTCTCCCATTATAGTTGGCTGTACATGAAGAACTGCCCGGACCGGCAGAGCAGTAATTCTTCGGGCACACGGTTGTGGTCAATGATACCTTCTGACGGTTTGCAGTATCGGGGTCGCTGAGGTTTTCTGCAATAACGGTGACCGTGAAAACGGTATTCTCCTGCGTAGTATAGGGACTGGGGTTTGGCGTGATGCTAAAACCGGTGATGTTACTGCCAAAGGGTACATTAGGGTTGTTCGTTGATGACCTCAGGAGGTTTGACCCGGATTGATAAAAACTGACATTCAAACTGCCATCATACGTCTGTGAATAATTGACCTTCTGAAAGTTTATCGAGCTCGCAGTAGATCCCGATATATAAGTCCCGTCCCGCAGTTCCCTCGATATCCTTTCAAGCATATATGCGGCTTCCTGGTATAAATCACCCTGTGTCTTAAGCATCGCGTAT
This sequence comes from Deltaproteobacteria bacterium UBA7527, assembly GCA_002478225.1. Lineage (GTDB taxonomy): Bacteria > Desulfobacterota > Syntrophorhabdia > Syntrophorhabdales > Syntrophorhabdaceae > UBA5609. The sequence continues at coordinate 24,029 of DLMV01000053.1, forward strand.
GTCCTCGAACTGCTTATCATGAACGAGAACGTAAAGAGACTGAGTATGGAAAGGACAACGACCACCATTACCGCTTCTATGAGTGTAAATCCCCTTTGCGTCTCAAGGCCTCGTTGCATAGTTCCTTCCCGTGACAACATTGGTTGCGATATAGGCACAGGCGTCGCTGCCGCAATCCGGTGCTCTTACATAGACTTTAATCAACTTATAGACATTGCTTTCGACCCATTTCAAGCTATTGTCATCTGTGAAACCACCTGTGATTGTTGGCCATGTGGGCTCTGTAGTCGATGATCTCATTGAGGTATCTTCAAGCCATAACAGATTCTTATCTGTGGTAACACTGCCGGTTCCTGTCAACCATGTGGGTTCTGTGGCGTCGGATCTCATAGAATAGGCTCGCCAGGTAATGTTATTATCGGTAATTGTCTGGCCTTCTGTTGTAGGCCATGCAGGTTCTGTCGATCCCGATTGAAGTTGTATGCGTGACCATTTAAGTACACAAAAGTCTTCATTCATTACGGTCATGCGACCATTCCAGTTTGGTTCTAGTGAGCCTGATCGACAAAATAAATCCCAAAAGCAACAATCATCACATCTATATATATATTGATTATCCGAAGACAAAATAGTTCTATTAAGAGAATAAGAAGCGGATGCTTGCCATTTGGAAGGGGGAACAACTTTGTAGAAAAACTCATTGTATGTTGAAGGAAAAACACTACTGGTAGGCGTGTATTGAGTATTAGCTTGCCAGGTTGGATAATTTAATGCCAGTCTGTAGACATGGCCATTCCACGTTGTTGGGATGATGTTGTTGCCGTTCCTGTATGGCGTGTTTGCCTGCCATTTTGGGAAATAGACCCTGTAGAAATGACCGTTCGCAGTAGTCGGTCTTACGTATGCGCCAGGATTATATTGAGTATTTGCTGCCCAGGTGTTCTGTGGGGTAGATGCTATTGTAGTAGTGTAAGGGGTGGTGCCTGTATTATCCTGAAACACGATATCCGTAATCTCCCACCTCCACTCATAGCCGCTATAGGAAGCATCAGTGAAGCGTGGATCTGTATTTACAGCAGTATATGCGGGTGCTGCCAGCGCAATATTGTCATAAACTTCTTTTGTAATGTCCTCTATCTTCGCTTCTGCGATGAAACGCGCCTTTATGACCGTCTCTGGCGTTGTCAGGTTTTTGATGACAGAATTGAAGGCTATATAGACAAGGGGCACGAACAATCCCCCGACAATGATGAAGATTACAAGTTCTATAAGGGTGATGCCCCGTTCATCCTTCATTGCGTCTTTCCTGTAATGCCAAAAATTGTGATGGTCCTGCCTCCCGACAGATCTATCGTGCCGTTGCCTGTTCCAAATGTCGGCTCGCCCAAGGAGTTGAACGTCAGCGTATTCCCGAAACTTGTATTGGCAACCGTCACATTACCCGGCAGGATCTTCTGTTCGCCTCCAGCAGTGTATGCGCCGGAGCCGATCGTGAATGTCATGCTCTGACTTGTCCCTATCCCCATCGCCCGCACCTGGACATAACGTATATCGGCGATCAGCTGGTCAGCAGCGACACTTGCTTTACCGGTTCCAACGTCCATTTTAAATCCTATACTCCATGCCAGAACGCTCAGCGCCAGTATTACGATAATCAGCTCCATGGCGGTGAAACCCGAATAAGAGCGGAGAGCGGAGGGCAAAGGGCGGAGAGTGAAGATCTTTTTAAACCGGCTCATAGCTCTTGGCTCATGGCTCATGGCGATACACCCGGTCTCTTATCTTCTTGTATCTTTCAATGTCTTCTATCGTCAGGAACTGTGAGAAAAAATTATTTGCTTCCTCAAGCCAGTCAAGCTTTTCTTTTGCCGTTATGCATTTCAGCTCTTTCAATAACTCAATGGAAGGCGTAAAAGAATACTGTCTGCTATCCATTTTTGTCCCTATCCTCTTCCATGGATTCCAGCACCCTAATGTCAGCCGCATCCTGCTCTCGATGTGTAGATGATTTCAACTGTTTCAAATGTCTTTTGGAAATGACGGGAATACGGAGGTCTGCCGCCTCAAACCATACGAGC
>DLMV01000053.1:26239-32952 GCA_002478225.1 Deltaproteobacteria bacterium UBA7527
GAGCCGCCTCAAACCATACGAGCTCCTTTTCGATCTCGTCAAAATCTATCGGCTCCCAGATAAAAACATCTATCAGGTTCATCGGCTTATCCGGCCTGTGGAAGCTAAAGACCACCATATTCTTCTCTTCTGCCCACCTGCTCCTCACGGCAGGATCGAGAAATGCCTTGCCGTCTACAGGAAGCTTGGGCTTGTAGCCGAGTTTATCCAGAACCGCAATAAACTTTTCAAGGTTATCTGCCTTCAGACACACGATCAGATCAAGATCTACGGTAAGCCTGACGCCGCCATAGAGAACCATTGCCACCCCTCCGGTGACGGCAAACCGTATCCTTGCTTTGTTCAACTCCCTGAATACATCCTCGTAGAACATTCAGTCTTCCTCAACCATCTGCTGCGCCTGCTGCTTTCCGCATCGCCTACTCTCTCCGCACCATTTTTATAAAAACATCGGGGCTTACTATCTCCACATCCTTAAAGGCTTTAACATCCTTCTTGATGCGACCCACCTTCTTTTCGCCCAGCGCTGTGATTGCGATCCTTTCGATCTTATACAGCAGATCTTTCACTTCATCCATAGAAACGTTGTTTCTTTTCATCAATGCCTTCAGCTTGGGATACTGCAAAGCAGCATGAAGCTCTTTCCACATGGCAGGAGCGATCACAAGATGCAGCTTTCCGTCAAGAACGAGTTTCACAATAGAGGCGGCCTTGCTCTTCGGTGACAGAATTGCGCTTATGAAGATGTTCGTATCGAGGACAACCCGTGTCATATGCGGCGGACGGATTGAACGGCTTCTTTGATCGTGCCTTCAATGACCCCGGGCCTTTCCTTCTTCATCTTCTTCCAGATCTTGTCCATGGCCCGGGAGGCCGACTCTCTGTCCTTTTTGAGGATCTCGTATTTATCAATAGAGATGATCGCCACCATCGGACGCCCTGCCCGCTCGACTATGTATTCATCCCCTGTCAACAGCACCTCGTTCATGACCTGCCCGAGATTCTGTCTTGCCTTAATTGCCGTAACCTTTTTAACCATTTTGTTTACCCCACATGACCATATCAATCATATCAATTGTTATATTATAGCCTGAATGAACAAGATGTCAACTGTCTTCACATCCTGTCAATAAGCTTATGCGTTCCCACAAAGTACAGCTTATAGATATTGCCTTCCCTTTTAAAGATACACCGGTAACCTTTGTCGACGTAAAATTCCCAGAAGTCCGTGCTCTCTATCTTATGTATCTCCAGCGACTTGTGCAGGGGGTTTGATCGCAAAAAGCTTATCTGTTTTATGAATTTCTTCTTGACGTCTTTCGGCAGGTCGTCATATTGAGAGAAAAATCCCGGCTCTACGCTGATCACGATGTCTTTCATCTGCGCTTTTCAAGCTCCTTTATAAGCGCATCCGGTGAATAGTTCTTTGATCTGCCCTTTTGGAAGCTGCTTTCGGCGCCTCGCAGTTTCTCCTGCACCTCCTGTGTCCAGAAATATGCCTGCTCCTTCGGAACGGTGATCGTTACGGCAGGTTTTAAGATGATGCCGTTCCCCGATATTTCAATAGTAAACCTGTCTCCCGTCTCGATATGAAGTGCGTCGCGCACTTCTTTCGGTATCGCTATCTGTCCTTTTGACGATATGGTTACTGCTCGCATGCTCCCACCTCTCGCTTTGCGTTTAATTCTTACGGTAAAATAGTAAAATTATTTTACTAAGATGTCAAGCGGAACTTTCGTCTTTGAATATAGATCGCCACGTCGCTTCGCTCCTCGCGATGACTATAGGGGGCTCCTCGCGAAAACGACACAGTTGAACATAGAGCATTGAACGGGTTTTTCTCTCGCCTCACGCCTGACGACTTACGCCTTACGGTTGTTTTGCCATGAGCTATCAGCCATGAACTATGATCTGCTCTACCTGAACAGATTGTGTTTCAGTATCGTGAAGAAGGCCTTGATGCCGTCCTTCCAGGTGATCTTCTTCCCTTCCTCGTAGCTCCTGCCGTAATAGGAGATAGGGATCTCGTAGACCTTGCAGCGCTTCTTCGCTATCTTCGCCGTGATCTCAGGCTCGAAGCCGAACCTGTCGGACTCTATCTTTATGTCCTTCAGGACCTCCCTCTTGAAAACCTTGTACCCGGTCTCCATATCGGTGAGGTTGAGGTTGGTAAACATGTTGGAGAGAAGCGTCACGATCATATTGCCTACATAGTGCCAGAAATAGAGCACCCTGTGGGGGCCGCCCAAGAACCTCGACCCGTAGACGACATCGGCCTTTCCCTCGAGGATCGGCGCAAGCAGCCTCGGGTAGTCCCGCGGATCGTATTCGAGGTCGGCGTCCTGTATGATGACGATATCGCCCTTCGCGCGCGCAAAGCCCTCCCGCAGCGCTGCGCCCTTACCCTGGTTTACCTCCTGGAGGACGACCGTGATATTGGGTTCCTTCAAACCTTTGAGAAAATCCTTGGTGCCGTCAAAAGACCCGTCATCGACAATAATGATCTCCTTCTCGTAAGGGGTCTCCTGCACCCTCCTGATAACATCGGCGATGAAATTGACCTCGTTATAAGCAGGGATAATGACGGATAATAGCATTGCCGCACCTTTTTAAAGTTTCAATCACTAAGTACCGATCTCGAAGCACTAAATCCTAATATCGAAATCCTAAACAATATCAAAATTCAAATATCGAATGCTCTAAATGTCTGTACTCTACCGGTTTTCATATTTGAACATTGAATAATTTGGATTTGTTTAGGATTTCGATATTCGTACTTCGGATTTGCTTCATTAAACATTTGTTTCAATTATACTCACCTGCGCCTTCAATGCAAGGAAATTGTATTAAAGGCAATACCCGTAAGTCGTGAGTCGTAAGGGGTGAGGGGTTTAATCCACTGACGCCTTACGCCTGACGCCTGACGGTATTTCTTGTATTTATTCCCAAAATTTGCTTTGAAAGATAGGGGCAAGTGTGTCATAGTTGTATATATGGAAATACCGTATCTCGAATATTTCGGCTTCGCTGAAAAACCGTTCGGGATGTCTCCTGACCCTGCCTTCTATTACGAGTCAAACGAGCACAAAAAGGCCGTCGATTACCTGAACTTCTTCCTCTCGCAGAAGGAAGGGTTCGCGTTGATATACGGCGACGTAGGCTCAGGGAAGACGACGGTCTCCCGCATCTTCATCAATGCCCTATCCCGCGAATCTTACAACACAGCGCTGATCCTCAACCCCGTTACCGACGACACCGAGTTCATGAAAGAGATCCTCAGGGAATTCTGCGTTGAGGACATACCCGTCACAAACAAGGAGCTTTACGATAGGCTAAGGCTCTTCCTTCTCGAAGAGTTCAGGAACGGGAAGGAGAATGTGCTTGTCATTGACGAGGCGCAGCTGCTTTCCTATGAGCTTCTTGAATTCATACGGCTCCTATCCAACATCGAGACAGACAAGCAGAAGATACTCCATACCATCTTCTTCGCCCAGCCTGAGTTTCTCGAAAGGCTCAAGGAACAGAACATGAGGCATCTTGCGCAGAGGATCACCGTCACGTACGGCATAGAACCGCTCACGCTGAATGAGGTGAAATCATACATCAACTACCGCCTCTACAAGGCAGGCTCAAAAGGCCCGCTCGAATTCCAGGACAGGGCGGTCAGGCTGATACATATTGCATCGAAAGGATTCCCCCGGCTCATCAATTACATCTGCGACAGGTGTCTTCTCGCCATCTATGCACAGTCATCGCATACAGTGGACGGCCATGTCGTATCAAGGGTGCTCCTCGAGGAGAGCATCTCTCTCGGCTCTGTCAAAAGGCAAGACGACATAAGGGGGCTGCGGTCAAATTACCTCGCCCCTGTCATTGTTATTATTCTTCTTGTGATCTTTGGCGCCGCCGGATATTATCTTGTCTCAACAGGAACGCTGGATCGTTTCTTTGTAAAAAAGACCGTATTGGCACAGAAAGAAGCGGCTGTCGCGCAAGCCGGGCCGCCGGTGAAAGCAGAGCCTCCGGCAAAGACCGAAACGCCGATCAAAGCAGAGGCGCCGGCGAAGCAGGGGGAGCCGGCGAACAAAGACGCAGCCTCAATACCGCCTGTAAAAACAGCGGAGCCAAAAACAGCCCCGGAAAAACCTAAAGCTGAAGCCGCGCCGAAAAAAGCCGAGCCGTCATTCAGAAAAGCAGTGGTCATAAAAGACGCCGCGAACATAAGGATCGCTCCGGGCCTGCAATCCCTCCGGATCGGCATGATCTTCAAGGGATCAACCCTGAAGGTGGTCGGGGAGCAAACCGACAGGAAGAACACCAGATGGTACAAGGTCATACTCTACGAAGACAGGGAAGGCTGGATATCGGAGAGCGTAGTAACGGTAAAATAATAATCTCTAAATCCTAAGCACCAAATCCTAGACTATATTGAACCCGTAAGTCGTGAGTCGTAAGGGGTGAGGGGTTAAACCCTTCACGCCTAACGCCTTACGTTTTACGCGATCAGCCACAGGCTGATCACACGTACCACATCTCCATCTCAAACGTCTCTGATGGGACCTTTATCGAGATGTATCCCCTCTTCGGTATCCTGTCCACGAACATGTCGTTCATTTTGAGGGAGAACCAGACATCGATCTTTTCGCTCTTCGCAACGCCAAGGGCGCTGAAGGGGATCTCCACTTCGAGGATGTCGGCAAACATCGCAGAGGCAGGCAGGGTTGTGTCGGTCTTCCTGTCTTTGATGGAATAGACGATCTTGAAATTATCCTTTGCCATCAGGTTTATCTCAAATGAGACATCGGCAATGTCTGCTATAAAAGCATGGTCGACATCGACCCTCAGGAAAAGCGAAGTCTCGTTGAACCCGTAATAGCACCCCTTGATCAGGGTAACGGCCTCGTGCATTGCTACCCCGTGGCCTTTTCCCACAAAAAACCCGGATCCCATCCATTCAAAGTAATTCGTTATTTTTCCGTCGATGATCGGCTTGATGAAATTCACCGGTTCCCTGGTCGGCCTTGCCTCACGGTCTTCGAGGATGATGGGGATGCTGAGGATCTCGGGCGGCTCCTTCCGGAGGAACCGGTACACGTTTGCGAGGTTCTCGCGGAAGAGCAGGTCGAAGATCTCGTCATTCTCCGAGGAGTGCTCATCCCCGTACCACCAGAACCAGTCGCTTCCTTCCGCGATATAGATGGACTCCCAGGCGTCCTTGTTCTGTCTGCCCGGGTCTTCCTTCTCCAGGAAATCCCTCGTTTCCGCAAGCAGCGACCAGCCCGTGTTGTCCTCCACATGGCCGATCCATATGGAAAAGTTGTGCCCGATCCACGACCCGGCAAAGCAATGGGAGAGGCTCCCGACGTCCTCCGCTTCCTTGAGATATTCCGATATGGTGACGGGGATGATGTCCTTTTCCCTGAGGATCCCTTCATAGAGGTAATTAAAAAAATCCCTCCCGTCGTTCTTATAATTTTCCCAGGCGTTCTCGCCGTCCATGGCTATTGTGACAAGAGGCTTCTTTATCTTTCCTTTTACTGAATCCCCTATTCTCCTTATCCTTCTCAGACAATCGCTCGCTGCATCTTTGGCGTCCATCCGGGAATAATGGAAGGATATGAGGTCGGAGAGGGACTGGTCCCTGAATATCATATCGATGTGTCCGCCATCCTTCTCATACCGGTATGGTTTATAAAGAAGCTCCGGGCTTGACAGGAACCCGCTTCCATCCCTCCTCACGTCCCATTTGAAGCTCTGGAAAAGTATATCCTCATCGGTGGCAAGCCACTGTATCCCGTGTTCTATATACAAACGGAGGGCGTCATCGCTGACAGATCCTTCCGGAGGCCACATGCCCTTCGGCGCGTCCTGAAATACTTCCCTGAAGAACCTGATGGCTTCGTCCATCTGTGATGAGGCGTCTTCCGGCTTTGCAAAGAGCTTGTCCGGGAGCGTTGCGTTGGGGATCGATTCCCTGGCAACCCTGCTGTCGATGAGGAGCGGTATGATCGGGTGATAGAAGGGCGAGGTGGACAATTCGATGATGCCTGCTGACGCAAGCTCTTTGTAAAGCGGTATGATGCCCTGGAGTATCTTCTTCTGGACATCCTCCAGGATGCCTTTGTCGTCTTCGGAAAATGCCCTTCCCTTTTTTTTCAGATATTGCAGGCCGTCGTACTGGTCATAAAAGATGGGGTCGATCCAGGCGAGGAAGAAGAGGACCTGAATGTCGCGGAAGTCGTCATCGTTAAAATAATCCTTTATCTTGTCAATGGCGTCTTTGGGATAATAAAACCCGCGCCTGTTCAGCAATTCATAGAACCGGGGGTGGGGTTTGATCATGTTGTCCCAGTTCGCATTGAAAAAATTCGTGAGGATAAAGATCTTCTCGTCGTCCGTCAGCTCTTTCGGAGGCTTTTTGAATATCTCAAGATAGGCGTCTTTCGCCTGCAGGTCTTGATAATCAATCAACTGGAGGAGGAGAGAGGGAACGACATTGAAATTCTGTTTCAACCCGTCAAAATCTTTCAGCATCGCCGCCATGTCAAAATAATCTTTGGTGCCGTGAAGCAGCACCCAGGGAAGGAGGTATTCCCCGGTATAGCGGTTCTTGTAGTAGGGCTGATGCATGTGCCACAGGAAGGAGAGGTAGATGGGGTCCATGCTAAAAACACCTTGAGAGGACAGTGTGGGAGTATGCGGGGATGGGAGTA
>DLMV01000055.1 GCA_002478225.1 Deltaproteobacteria bacterium UBA7527
TCATCCTCTCACCCCTATGACACGGTAGTTTTTCTTCTGTTCCGGAGCCCCTTTTCTGGCTGCCGGGGACGAGATGTCGTCAAGGATCCCATGGAAGTCCTCGGGATTCACATCACGTCCTCCGAGCCCGACAATATAGTTGCTGAGCTGTATCCCCATTGCGTTGCTATGGACAAGGGAGGACATCTCGTTAAAGAGCGGGCCGTTCACGGCGCCTCCCGGCATTGCCCGTTCGATAACGGCAACCTTTTTGACCCCTTTCAGCGCTTCTATCAGTTCATCGGACGGGAAGGGTCTGAAGAGCCGGAGATGGATGAGGCCGACCTCCTTCCCCTCTCCCTTCAGCCCATCGATGGCCGTCTTGATATTCTCATTGATCGCCCCCAGGGCAATGAAGACCGTATCGGCCTTCTCCATATTGTATGTCTCAACGGGTTTATAGGATCTCCCGAAGTGTTTTCCAAAATCATCCATGACCTCGGTGATCACCCCTTTTGAGTTGATGAGCGCCATCTCCTGGGCGTACTTCGCTTCGGTATACAGTTCCGGCATGCCGTAGGCGCCCATGGTCAGCGGTTTATCAGGGTGCAGGGTGTACAGCGGGGCGTACGGAGGGAGGAACGCATCGACCGCTTCCTGCGAGGGGAACTCGATGGGTTCGATAACGTGGCTTAAAGAGAACCCGTCAAGGTTGACCATGACCGGAAGGAGAACCCTCCTGTCCTCGGCGATCCTGAAGGCCATGATGATCGAATCAACGACCTCCTGGCCGTTCTCGCAGAAGAGCATGATCCACCCTGTATCGCGCGCTGCCATGACGTCGGAGTGATCGCCCCAGATGGACAACGGCGCCGAGAGGGCACGGTTGACGGCAGCCATGACGATGGGGAACCGCATGGCCGATGCAATGAAGAGGATCTCGTGCATAAGCTCCATTCCCTGTGCGCTCGTGGAGGTGAAGGTCCGTGCGCCCGCCGCAGAGGCGCCGCAGCAGGCAGACATGGCAGAGTGCTCTGATTCGACATTGACATAGGTGGCATCAAGCTCGCCGTTCGCAACGAGCTCGGAGAGGTGTTCGACGATATGCGTCTGGGGGGTGATGGGGTATGCGGCGACGACTTCAACCCGTGCAAGCTTTGCCGCGATGGATGCTGCGATGGATACCTCGATACCGGTCTTCCCTTCCTTCATCGTTCTTCCTCCACCATCTTGATTGCGCCGGGCTTGCATTCTTTTGCGCAGATGCCGCATCCCTTGCAATAGTCCAGGTTCGCTGCGTAGAGGCCTTCGTCCTTCTGGTAGATCGCTGCATCGGGACAAAAAAGCCAGCAAAGACCGCACTTGATGCATTTCGCATCGTTCCAGACCGGTTTCTGGGAACGCCAATCGCCCGTCTTGTATTCCATCGCGTTGCCGACTTCCTCTATGACACATCCTACGTTCAGTTCATGCCATTTGTATTGGTCCATCGGTTTTGCCATAGGATGACTCCCTCCTTTTTGCATCATTATCCTTCACAATATGTCTGACGGGTAAATGTGCTGTCTGGAAATGTGAACATTTATCTCCCATCATCGTGTACTATACCAAAGAAATCCATGTTAATATATTTTTTGATTTTAATCAATACCATAAGAGAGTTCTCTGCAATAGTTTTTTATTAATTCGCATGAATATTTAAGTTGACAAATAAAGAAAGTTGATTAAAATAGAGAACGAGAAAGGGGGTGAAAAAATGCCTATATATATTATGATAAGCACTTTGACCGATGAAGGAAGAAAGACGATCAAAAAACATCCTGAAAGAATAGAGGAAGTTAACCGTGAGATTGAAAATATGGGCGCAAAGGTCCTGGCGCAATATGCGATCCTGGGACAGTACGATTTTATCAACATCCTGGAGGCGCCGAATAATGAAGCAATAGCCAAGGTGTCTATTGAGCTCGGTTCAAGAGGAACTGTGCAGATCATTACACTCCCAGCGATCCCCGTTGATGAGTTTATCAAGAAGATGATGTGAGGAACACCGTACTTCAGTATATTCTACGTAAAAAAGGGGCGAGCAGCCCCTTTTTAACATTTAGCAGCGATCCGCAACAGCTATTGCCATAAACATTATACGATTGACAACCGGGGAAGATTAATTTTACATTAACGAAATGAAATCCTTAACATATAAAGATTCCGGCGTAGATATCCGTAAGGCTGACAACTTAATCGACCACGTAAAGTCCAGGATCCAAAGAACCTTCCTTCCTGAAGTGCTGAACCCTATCGGGGGCTTCGGGGCCCTCGCTGAGCTTCCGAAAGGATATAAAAACCCTGTCCTTGTCAGTTCTGCTGACGGTGTCGGCACAAAGCTCAAGGTTGCTTTTCTTGCGGGAAAACACGACACGGTGGGCATTGACCTTGTGGCGATGAGCGTCAACGACATACTCACGCTGGGCGCCAGACCGTTCTTCTTTCTCGATTACTATGCGTGCAGCAGCATTGAAGAAGATACCTATAAAAGCGTTATAACCGGGATATGCGATGGCTGCGAGATGGCCGGATGCGCGCTCGTAGGCGGCGAAACCGCAGAGATGCCTTCCATGTACCAGGAAGGTGAATACGATCTCGCCGGCTTCGCCGTTGGTCTTGTAGAGAAAGACAGGATCATTAACGGCTCACATATCAGGGAAAGCGACAGCATCATAGGGCTGGCTTCAAATGGGCTTCACAGCAACGGGTTCTCCCTTGTAAGAAAAGTATTCTTCGATATCCATCATCTCGACATTAACGCTGAGATCGAAGGCGTGCACGGGAAATTATACGAAGAATTATTAAGACCAACGAGGATATATGTAAAACCTGTTCTCGAAACACTTAAAGGCTTTAACGTGAAAGGCATGGTGCATGTGACCGGCAGCGGTCTTCCCGGCAATATCAAAAGGATAATCCCGGAAGGGCTCTGCGCCAAGATCAGCCTTTCAAAGAAACGGGTCCCCGGCATCTTCAAACTTATCATGAAGCTGGGCAATGTGGACTTCGTTGAGATGTGCTCGACATTCAACATGGGCACAGGTTTTATCCTCATTGTTTCAAAAGCCGACGAAGAGGCCGTCATCAAAACCTTATTAGGCCTGGGTGAAGCGGCTTTCCCCATAGGCACTATCGAGAGAGGTCCCGATAGCGAGAAGGTCCATATCTCATTTTCTGAAGATTGATCAAAAAAGACTTGACCGAACGTATTTCAGATCTCTAACGCTTTTAACTGTTCAAGAACGTATTTCCGGATATCCTGCGGTGTCCTGCCCTTATCAAAAAATTTTCCGTTCTCATACCAGGGATTTAAGAGGTCAACGTATTCGCCGCCGCAGTCGCAGCGGGAGTCGATATGCTGATCGAGGGGAACCACCTTATCCTTATAACAGCTCAGACACCGCAGCACTCTCTTAGCGCCTGACATTTTGCCGCGCTTTGCCACCGGCTTACCTTCGATCTCGATGATATCCATGGCAAAATCGATGACCTTCGCGTTTGTGATCGTCGTGCCTACTCCGTATGAATCGGCATACTGGTTCAACTGGAGTATCTTCTTCTCATCGATGCCACCGCTTACGAATATCTTTACGTGACCGTGGCCCCGGATGTTCAGCTCCCACCTGACCTCTTCGAGGATCTTGAGAAAATCACCTCTTCGCGTCGACGGCGTATCAAGCCTGACTGCGTAGAGCTTTTCTTTCAGCGCATCAGAAACCCTCAGCGCCTCAACCTTTTCGTCGTTAAAGGTATCGATGAGGGCAACCCTTTTTATTTTTGCATCGATCACTTCATCGAAGGCATTCAGCGCATCAACAGTATCGCCGATTATCAGGATCAGGGCATGCGGCATTGTCCCTGTCGGCTCCTCGCCTATGGTTTCCGCATCGTAGACAACCGATACGCCATCGCATCCCCCGATAAATGCACTTCGTTCCACCATGGGCGCAATGACAGGGTGTACCCGCCTTGCCCCAAAACTTATAACGGGTTTATTGCCTGCCGCCTTTTTGCAGCGGGCTGCCTTTGTCGCGACTCCGGAAGATTGGCAGATAAGTCCGAGGATGGCTGTCTCCATGACACCGAAATCAGTGTACATGCCTTCGATTTCGAGCACCGGCTGATAAGGTTTTATCACTGTGCCTTCCTGCATTGAACGGATCTTCACTTTAAGGCCGTCTACAACCTGGGAGACCTCTTCTGTACCGGCGAATATCGCCCAGGGTATATTATCAGGGAGCCTTTTGACGATAAACTCAGCCCTGACCCATTTATCGATATTCTTCTTTTTTAAGATCTCAAGGGTCCTCTCGAAATAGACGTCGGTGACCTTGCCTTTTTTGATATCATCGAGGTTCGCAACAAAGAACATAGGCACTCCCTGCTTTTTTGAAATTAATCATAATCGAAAAAGACTGATAATGCAATAGATTGCATACAAAAAACATCCGTCGGGATCTTAAACGTTCCTTAAGGGGCATTCATGACAGAGAGGCACTTTTTTGCAGTAGTTCTGGCATAAACAGACGATAAGCGCATGGAATTCGTTAAAGAGATAGACATCGGTCGGGAGGTTCTTCGTGAAATAGGTCTGGATATCAGCATAGCCTTCCTTTTTAAAGAGGCGGTGGTTTTTCAGAAATCTCTTTGTATACGCGTCAACAACAAAAACAGGCTTGCCAAGCGCGTAAAGCAGAATACTGTCTGCGGTTTCCGGCCCTATCCCGTTTATCGACAGGAACATTGTGCGCAGCTTATTGACATCAACGGGCAAAAGATTTTCGATATTGCCGTTGCAATTCTCATAAAGCGCCGTGATCACACTCTTCAGCCTCTTCGCCTTGATGTTAAAATACCCCGCAGGCCGTATGAGCTCTGCCAGCAATAATGGATCAATATCGTATAACTTCTTGACGTCCAGCAGTTTTCTTGTTTTTAAGTTACCGATCGCCCTTTCCACATTTTTCCAGGACGTATTCTGTGTAAGGACGGCCCCGATGATCACCTCGAGAGGTGTCTCGCCGGGCCACCATTTTCTTGGCCCAAAGGCTTCAAGGAGGGTGCGGAAGATCTTAAGGAGTCTCTGGGGAATGTTCATTCTCGCTTGTATAGGAGATCTGATGCATCATAGCTATCAGTTCGTACCTGTCGTTGTATATCTTGACATCGATCCTTCCGATCTTTTTGCCTTGATAGGTATACGCCGCTTCGCCATAGATTGTCTCCCCTGCGGCTGCACCTTTAAAGTATTGGATTGCGGATTCGACGAGAACCGTTTTTCTCCCAATGCTGTTTCCGCATGCCCCTCCAACCTGATCGGCAAAAGTGAATATTATTCCGCCATGGGAGCTCCCGAAAACATTCATGTGCTTATCTTTCAGGGTGAACTTCCCCTTCGCGAACCCTTCTTTTACTTCGCAGATCTCTATACCGAGCAACCTGCCGACGCTGCATTCATTAAATATCTTCTTGATGTACTCCTCGTGCATACCATGAACTCCGATGCTAATATGCTACAATTAAAACATTCTGGACGGCCAAAAGAAACAGAAAAATATTGCTAAAAAAAACCTTGCATGATAATATCATATCAAACTCATACGATCCAACCTGCAAGGGAAGCGAAGTGAGAATCTTCCGCTGTCCCGCAACTGTGATGGGTTGAAGGCTTCGCATGGGCGCATGCCCGGCCACTGTTCTGCATCAGGCAGAATGGGAAGGCGCGTTAAGCCGTATTACCCTGAGCCAGGAAACCTTGGGCTGGATCCAAAAGACACTACCTTACGAGGTATAAGGAGGGTTTCCATGTTCAAAGTTATCTTTTTAATGGTTTGTTTGTTTCTTGCATCAACGGGCAACGGCCTTTCGCAGGATGCTCCGTACAGGCTTGACGATATTGTCGTAACCGCAGCGCGCACGGAAACCTTGTTGAGGGAAGCGCCCGCGAATATCACCGTTATCACAAGCGACGAAATAGAGCAGAAAGGCGCGGCGACGCTGATCGACGTCTTTAATGAAGAACCGGGTGTATCCACTAAATCATTTACCGGAACCGTGAAGCAGTCGAGCATCGACATGCGAGGATACGGCGAGGCTGCGCCTCAGAACGTGCTTTTCCTTATAGACGGGAGAAGGGTGAATAATGTCGACATGTCCGGTGCGGACCTCGCCCAGATACCGGTTGCCATGATCGAAAGAATTGAAATATACAGAGGATCAGCGAGTGTAATGTTCGGCGATAATGCGTCGGCCGGCGCAATAAACATAATCCTGAAGAAAGGCGAAGGTAGACCGAATGTGATAGCGAAAATGCTCGCCGGGAGCTACAATACGTTTGTTCCCAGCTTAAGCGTCTCCGGCGGTTACGAAAAGTTCTCATATTTTCTGCTCACATCTTCATACGATACAGACGGCTACAGAGAGAATCAGGCCCTGCAAATGAAAGATGTTTTCGGAAATTTTTCCGTAGACCCTTTGAAGAACCTCACCCTGAACATCAAAGCCGGACATCATAAAGACCGGTACGGTATGCCGGGAGCAGTGCTCTGGCAAAACCTGATAAACGGTACCGCAAAAAGAACGGATGCCAGCACGCCGCTGGACAACGCTTCTACCGAAGACAATTTTATTGATCTTGAAACGGTCATAAAGCTTGCGGAAGATGTAAAATTATCAATAGGGGGGTCATACAGGAACAGACACAGCGCCTCATACTTCTATTCTTCCGGCACCTTCTTCGGTGTCCCCTGGACCTCGGAAAGTAAAGGCATGGGGAGACTCGAAACGTATGGTTTTACTCCAAGGATCGTGATCGATAGGCCGCTCTATCGGTTCAAGAATACGTTCACTATGGGATTCGATTACTACAAATCCCCTACCACCCTTGACACATCAGGGGGATTTTCCTTCTTTGGATTCACTCCCACACAAACCCTTGCCGATATCACAAAAACAGACTACGGAGTGTATGCGAACGAGAAGTTCTATCCATTCGACAATCTGATCCTGGATATAGGGTACAGGACCCATAAGGCTGCCTATGATGCCACATATACAGACTATGTTACCCCTTCCCTCTCTACTGCCTATCGCGCCCATGACCGGAAAGAGGCCTTCCGGGCATCGATCAATTACCTTTTCAGCAAGACAGGGAACGCCTTTATCACCTACGCGAAAGGATTCCGGTTCCCCTCAACCGACGAACTTATAAACACACAGACCGGGATGATAACGACGGACCTGAGACCGCAGACCGGGTGGGAGATCAACGTGGGAGCCCGATGGAATCCATTCAAGCGCTTTGGAGGTTCCCTGACCTTATTCCAGTCGAAAAACGATGATGAGATATTTTACAACCCTTTTACCTTCACCAATTCAAACTATGAAAGAACCAGGAGAAGGGGCATTGAAACACAGATGAATTTTCTCGTCACGAAAGATATCAAACTGGGCATAGGCTATACGTACACCGAAGCAAAATTTGACGGAAGCCAGCTTATCAACAACACGGATGTGGATGGGAACGATATACCTCTTGTACCAAAAAATAAATTTTCATCGAACATATCCTATTCATTCAACAACTTTGTTGTGAATCTTATCGCCGTCTATACAGGGAACAGATACGCGATCAGCGATCAGCTCAACAACCATAGAAAGCTTCCCGGTCATACAACCTGCGACTTCAATATATCGTACAAATACAAAGGATTCGAGGCGCTCTTCGGGATCAAAAATCTGACCAATACGGAATACAGCGAATTTGGCGTAGCAAGCACCACATCTTCGCGCATCAATCTATATCCCTCTCCTGAGAGGAACTACTTCTTGAAGCTGACCTATGCGTTCGGTCTATGACCAAAGTGTCAATGCCGTCTTTTTGAGATCAAAAATATTGCAGTTAGCGTGATGCAGGTCATTGAAAAAACAATGGAATTGATTTATATAATTATATATTATCGAGAATATTATGGCTCCAAACACAACACATGGCAACAATGTATTCGAACAGCTCCATCTTTTTCAGGCGCTGATCGACAGGGTTCCGAGTCCAATATTCTACAAAGATATCCATGGGTGTTACCTCGGCTGCAATAAAGCGTTTGAAGATTTTCTCGGGATTAAACAGAAAGAGCTCATAGGTCTGAGCGATGTCGACATCATAAAGGATCGCCAAAAAGATCCTTTGCATGGTATGGTCGACTTTAATATCCCGGGGTGTGTTGGCGCCGGAAAATACGAAACATCTATCAGGCGCCCCAATGGTTCCGAACGTATTGTGATCATCGAGGAAGCTCCCCTGACCGACATGAATGGGAACTTCGCTGGCATTGTGGGTGTTATCAATGATATTACCGATATAAGGATCGCTGAAAAAGAAAGGATAAGGGTAAGCAAACTTGAATCGCTCGGCGTCCTTGCCGGGGGCATCGCCCACGATTTCAACAACATCCTCACTATGATCCTCGGCAATATATCCCTTGCTAAGATCTATGGGGGCGTGAACACAGAAAAGCTGCAGCGTCTCCTTGAAAGCGCTGAACAGGCTATTACAAGGGCAAAAGATCTGACCAGACAGCTCCTCACATTTTCTAAGGGCGGCACGCCTGTTAAGAAGGTTGCATCGATCAGGGATCTGCTGGAAAGTACTGTCGCATTCGTGCTTGCAGGAACAGCCATCAATTATGAATTCGATATAGCCCCTGATCTTTCAACGGTAGAGGTCGATGAGAATCAGATAAGCCAGGCGATCGGCAACATCGTCTTAAACGCACAGCAGGCCATGCCCAATGGCGGCACGGTGAGGATCATCGCAGAGAACATAACTTTAGCGAACGCTGACGGGCCGCTCAAAAAAGGTGATTACGTCAGGATATCGATCAGGGACCAGGGTATCGGGATACCGGAAGAGTATCTCGACGCGATATTTGATCCCTATTTTACAACGAAGGAAAAAGCGGGCGGCCTCGGGCTTTCCATCTGTTATTCCATAATTCAAAGGCATCAGGGCCATATTGGCGTGGAATCGACGCTCGGAGTGGGCACAACATTTGTCATATATCTGCCGGCTGCACAAACAGAGTACAGGGAGGAAAAACAGACAGAAAAGACCATGGTGATGAATGGAAATGGAAGGATACTTGTTATGGATGATGAAGAGACGATCCGGAGCATCGTCGGAGATATATTGCAATACCTGGGATATACCGTTGACTTTGCAAAGGACGGGGAAGAGGCGGTTGATATGTATTCAAGCAGGCCCTATGATGCGGTCATACTCGACCTTACCATTCCGGGAGGCATGGGAGGAAAAGAGACGATCAAGCATCTTCGCGCCATCGATCCCGCCGTCAAGGCGATCGTATCCAGCGGATATTCCAATGATCCCATAATGTCCGATTTCGCAAAATACGGCTTCAAGGATGTTATCATAAAACCTTATACCATCCACGAGATCAGCAATGTATTGAAAAGCGTAATATCTTGAGGTCGACCGTTCGCAGCAATGGCATTCATCGTCCTGCCCTTTTATAACGTGCACAAAATTCTGTTGCCGCAACTATACGGTTATGCTATAAAAACATCACATCGCCGACGTAGCTCAGAGGCAGAGCAGCTCACTCGTAATGAGCAGGTCGTGGGTTCCACTCCCACCGTCGGCTCCAATGTTTTCAAGGCTTTGCGACGTATCCCCTATCCCCAATTTTTTTGATGTGTCCTCAGGGCTGTCCACTATACTGTCTAACCTCTTTATTGCCTCTTGTTCGAAGTCGTCTGGAGAGATAACGTAGTATTTCATCGTTGTCTCGATCGACTTATGACCCATCCACTTTTGCAATGTCTTCGGTGGAACGTTCTTCATGGCGCAGATCGTACCGAAGGTCCTGCGGAGATCATGAAACCGTACATCTGTCAATTTTGCATTCCCTACCGCCCCCTTGAATGATTTTGACCGTACCCCTTCTTTAGTA
>DLMV01000062.1 GCA_002478225.1 Deltaproteobacteria bacterium UBA7527
GCGAAAAATATTTTACGTTATCGGACAAACCCTGTGAAAGGTAAGAGGTAAGAGGTAATAGGTAATGGGTGATAGGTGATGGGTGATAGGTGATAGGTAATGGGTGATAGGTGATGGGTGATAGGTAGCAGGGCGCGGCGTAGTGTCATTGCGAGCGGAGCGCGGCAATCCCATTCGCTGCGATGACGATATAACAAGAACCCCGTTCCTCGCATCTCGATCCTTGTTCCTTGATAGAATCTGACCAGCATCGAGCATCCAGTATCCAGCATCGAGCATCCAGTATCCAGCATCAAGCATCCAGTATCCAGCATCAAGTATCCAGAAAGGATCGCCACGGCTTCGCCTCGCGATGGCAGCTAAGGACAAAAATCCCTTACGAATTACGGTTCACGAGTTACGGTTGTTCCCGCCGAACGGCATTCTTTACATTTCGATATACGAACTACGATATACGATTTACTATGAGCTGCTTTTAATTTACGG
Organism: Deltaproteobacteria bacterium UBA7527; assembly: GCA_002478225.1. Classification (GTDB taxonomy): domain Bacteria; phylum Desulfobacterota; class Syntrophorhabdia; order Syntrophorhabdales; family Syntrophorhabdaceae; genus UBA5609. Next base: position 487 of record DLMV01000062.1, read on the forward strand.
TAAAGCTCGCCTCCCTTGTGTCCTTCGAGTAATCCGTCTGCACGATATAGCGCACCTTGTACGTCCCCTTCTTGGCGTCCTTCGGCAGAAATATTGGTATGTTCGACTGGTACGTGCCGCCTTTCCGCTCAACGGTCGTCTCGGGGTTGCCGAACTGGTCATCGCCGATCCAGATCTCCCGTATCTCCCTCACCCGCGCTATGCCTTCTGATGTGGTCAGCACAGCGTATGTGAGACTGAGATCGACCTTCTCACCCGGTTTGACTTTCTTTGGTTCAACATTGACGGTCTCGATCCTGACATTGACAGTGCTGTCGTTATATGCGTAGGTCTTGTTCGTCTCTGCCTGCGTCTTTTTTGTATCAAAGCCATAGTGCCCGACCACGCCTCCCAGGATCGCGCCGGCAAGACCGCCGATGATCGCCCCTTCCAGCCCGTGTCCGCCGGGAGCAACCGCGGCGCCGATCAGCCCGCCAAGCCCTGCCCCTATAGCGCCGCCCGCCGCTGCACCCTTATGTTCTTCCAGTGTCGCGCATGAAGCCGCTGTCATGAAAACAAAAATTGTGACGATAACGCATAACTTCTTCATCGTTTACCTCCGTATAAAAATGATTCTATATGCCAGCCTATCCTGTTCAAGATGCTTCTCTTCCGTTGTTGTTTCTCCATTGAAGAAAGTATATCACATCCGGCAAACTTTTGATAAACCCGGAGAAAAAAAATCTTCTGCTTCGCATCGAGAGTAAGCATTCCCTTTCTCACCTGCTTTTCCATATACCGGTCGAGCCTCCAGAAGATCCTCTGCATATCATTTACTGTGGTCGCCTTCTTGAATGCCCTGTCGAAATCGAGGAAGACGAGTTCGTCCTTTCCTGCGACAATGATGTTGTTCATATGGAGATCGGGGTGGAAAACCCCCAGCATCTCGAGCCTCCTGATAAGGCCTGCAAGGCGCTTTATGATCCTGAACCTTTTCATTCCTGAGGCCATTCTCCAGATATCGAGTAGGTCTGATGCGTCGTGAACAAATTCGGTGATAAGGTAGAGCCTCTTCGTAAGCCCTTTCTTTTCTGCTACAACATAGCACGGGCGGACAGCGGGAAAATCACTTTCCGCAAGGCAACAAAGCATGTCCGCTTCATCGAGGGCGCGCTTCTCTGAGAAGAACCTGTCCTGCGTGATCGCCCGGAAGAGACCGCCGTGTACATATTGCCTGCAGGCCATTTTCCTGCCATCAATGGACAAGACCCTGATACCTCCCCTTCCCTTGCTCCTGATGATCTCGCCCTGCGATATCTGTTCTATGATGACACGCGCATCTGCGGGCTGATCATAAGAGTAAATGGTGAACCTGCCGTAACGGGTTTTTTCAGGTAATGTCATCTGTCTCTGATTCTATCTGATATTGGACTTTTTTTCCACTGCCGTTCTTGCGAACCGTTGAAAACATATATATGCCCGCTTATCAAATAGCACGTATCTGTTTCTATGGATTTTTTCTCGTTGGCAGGCCGAAAGATCTGTTATAACTATACGTTAAAGGGGGTTTTGTATGAAAAGAATGTTCATGATCGCCGTTTCGGCGGGTTTGCCCTTTGGGTTCTTCGACGCCGCTCCCGTGAACGCCGATTGTTCTGACTATAAGATCGTGTGCCAGGATGGAACATGCCACGGGCCGTATGGCACATGCTGGCACTGGAAGAAGTTAATGTGTGTGCCGTGCCACGACAATAATGCCAGCGTGTGCGATGGTCACGTAGGCCCCAAATGCCTCTGGTTCTCGAGTGCCTTCGACGACATCGCTTTGGCGTTTCTGTGCAAGTATCTGCACATCCCTAATAAGTACTGCGTTGTCTGCCTCCCGCCGCCGGCCTGCGTCAAATGACGCTCGATCATAAAACCAATTTGGCGGCTATCTAAGAACCGGCATTCACAAGCAACAGCAAGGCAGATCCCGGGCGCTTCCATCTGCTTTGACCATCTATCGTTGATCTTAATATGTCTCGAAATGTGCGGTGCAGAAGGGATCCGTGAAGCCGGCGTGGTTATTACTGCACTCGGGAAATGTATCGTTGCACTTGTTGAACCAGTATTCCGAATTCGTTTTGTCCCCGTCGCAGTGCCAGGGACGGCATCCTATCGGGAATTTGTAGCAGGTCTTGATGTGTATGACCCCGATCGTCTGATTGGAGGAATAGCCGCCCGCACTACTATACAACCTCTGTTCGCATTTGACCTTGTCGGGACAATTATAGCTCTGGAGCGGTCCCCGGGGATGCTCTGCAAAACACGGGAACGCCAGGAACAACCCAAAAAGAACGGTCATGAGGCTATGCATGGTCAACTCTTTTGTCATTATCATGTTATCCTCTCGATCCTTTCACGCATGGAAAGCATATTATGAGTGTTTTCATCAACACCCGCCTCATTAAAGCCATGGATAGTTTATTCTCAGCCTCTCTGTGATCATGTTAAGCTTCTTCTCCAGGGTCCGCAAAGGAACCCCCTGACAATATGGCAGAGGCAGACAGATGCATATCCACATAGCCCAACTCTTTCCCCATAAGGCGATTGTCATCTATGAACTGTAAAATCTCCTCGTGCTCTGCCTGAACCGCCATAGGGATTGACTTGAGAAGGTCAGGGATTTCCTCTTTTTTTCCTCATATTGCCGCAGGCAAGCTCGCCGACGATGAAGGGATGACACATGACCTCGCCGTTGTTCAACAGCGCTTCGAGTTCTTTGTTCCCTTCCCGCAAATATGAGACCCACACTGAGGTATCTATGAGGGCCACCGCTATTTCCCTGTCGACCTTCTGCGTGGTATCGCTTTCAGACATCTCTCGGTGCCGCCAAGCTTCGCGAGCCTTCTGCTGCTTTCCCTCGCTATCAAAACCTCCGGGCCAAGTTTTACCAGGGTGGCCTTTTCCTTTATCCCTGTAAGCTTTGACGCACCACCTATCAACACATCTTCAATGTTCAATGTGGTCCTCATACACCATCACCTTATAGTAATTATATGTATATAGTATGCATCTTATGTATGCATTGCGTCAATGATCTTTTTAAAGCGTTGACGTATCATTTCGACAGCCGGAGGATCCTGTATGCTCCTCTGCACACGAGCATGAACACGATTGCCCCCACGGTCAGGTCGGGCAGCTTCGATCCTGTAAGGTACACGAATACGCCTGCCGCGATGACGCCGATATTCACGATAACGTCGTTGGACGTGAAGATCATGCTTGCCCTCATGTGTGCCTCACTGCTTTTCGATCTCTGAAGCAGGTAGAGGCAGCTGGTATTCCCGGCAAGGGCGAGCGCCGACATGACGATCATCATGTAAAAGTCCGGCACCTCTCCATGTCCCATGAAGCGGCGGAGAACCTCCACGAAACCCAATACCGCCAGCACCGCCTGGAAATGACCCGCGGCCCTCGCGATGTTCTTCTTCCGTGAGGCGGCCCCTCCCACCGCGAACAGAGCAAGCCCGTAGACGATGCTGTCCGCCAGCATATCGAGGCTGTCGGCAACAAGCCCCATGGAACCGGCAATGAAGCCCGTCAGCATCTCAAGGACAAAAAAGAAGAGATTGATGACGAGGACCTGCCGAAGAACGCGCCTCTGCAGCTGCTGGTCTTCCTCAACGCTCACCGGTCCTACCTCTTCAGATGAGGCAAGCTTCGCATCAAGCTGAAGGTCCTCGAGTGCTGCCAGTATGCCGCTGTGACCGCCAGTATGGTACGCCTCCAGCACGCGCTCCGGTATGTCGAATTTCAGATCTTGTATACCGGCCACTCCCTCTAATTTCATCCGTATCATCTGCTCTTCCGAAGGACAGTCCATCTTCGATATTTTAAAGGTCGTTTTGAACATAATCTTTCCCTGAAGCCGCTCTTGCTTTCAGACTGATGCTGTTCCTGATTATACACCATAATCCGGTGAATAAGGAATGGCTCTGCGAACAAGGATAAAGCCGTAATGAAATATTACCCATGTCACGCTATGCACAAAATGGGTAATATTCTTAACTAGAGATTGAGGAGAAATTGTGAGAAATTGACGGTCTAATCTTTATTCTTGATTTTACTGCTCATTTATATCCACTCTGTCACTCTGTCAAAGATAAAGATTTGACCCTAAGACCCTAAGCCCTTACTTCTTCTTTCAATCTCAGGAGCTTAGCTCCAGTCAAGAAATTGATAATTTAACGGGCGTCCCTCTTGTTTTTCCTGGCCGAGGTGATTTTTGATGGATAACGAGGCCGCAAGAAGGAGGGAACCGGAAGCGTACCGATCGGTACGTTGAGGATTCACGACGACGAAGTAACGAGGTTAGCCGCAAAAGGCGCCTCGGCCCCTTCCAAGGCAATCGGGAATGGTCAGGAAAGAATTTCCGACCATTCCCGATCAATTCACAGGTTGATCGTCATTCCATCTTCCCCCAGCAGATATGGTGCATGGAGGATGCCTTTGAAATCGTCCCACTCCGGATCAAGGTGGGTGAGGATGACGCGTTTCGGTCTTGCCTCCCTGACAACGCCATCCAGCGTCTCGAGGTTCAGGTGCCCCTTGACCGTGCGGAACGGGAAGGAACATTCCGCCACGAGAAGATCTGCTCCGGCGGCAAGCTTTACGAGATCCTTCGAGTACGCCGTATCCCCGGTGAACGCCACGGTCTTCCTCTCTGTTGCCCTCACGCCGATGCTCTCCTTGTTGTGTTTGACGGGATAAATCTCGATCGTTATGCCGTTGAGCTGCAGCGCGCCGCTTTTCATGGTGACGATGGAAAGTTCATAGGACTTCGGCGCGACCCATCGATAGATCTTCTTAAGCCCGCCGTAGAACCGGCGTATCCCCGGTCCGCCGATTATCGTGAGCGGCCTTGTCCTCGCCTGCTCACCGTAATTGCACGCGAAGAGGAAGGTCGACAGGTCTGCCGTGTGGTCCACGTGGAAATGGGTGATGACAATGACGTCGATATCCGTCACTGCATAACCGCATTCCAGGAGCCTTCTCACGACAGCGGGGCCTACATCGACCAATATCTTCTGTTTTCCTGCGATCAGCAGATACGAGGGGGAACCCCGCTTGAGAGATGGCGTCGACGTCCCTGTTCCGAGTATCGTCAGCTTCATATCCGGTGACCACCTGAATGCTTTATACCACAATTAATGTCGCCGTCGAATAAATAAAAACAGTATAACCCTAAGCCAGCATCTTTATCCCTATGCTGTCTGAATGCGCAATATAGGCCCGTAGACTGCTGGCCTGTTGCCACATTCAATCGTACTATGAGCAGCAAGGAACTTTGCGGCTCCTATGCAGTTCGCCGGGAACCGTTTCGCGAATCGCGACTTCGAGCACGGTTGGTCGCCACCCGTTCCATTCTTCCACGGGTACCCGGCAGGAAGAACGTTCCGTAGGACAACCTGCGTTGTCTGAGTGCGAAGCACGAGTTCGCGGGTTGAGTGAATTGCGAGTCTTAGTGGGTAACCGCGCGCAGTGGGGCAGTGAGCGAAACAGTGTTCCTGCGAAAACAATATTTAGGCAACAGGCCATTGAATGGAAGCGAATCGGAGGGGATACGCAGAACCCTCTATTATCTTTGGTGATTTTCTATTGACAACAGCCGCATTATATCATATAAGAACAACGCGGCGGTGTAGCTCAGATGGTTAGAGCATGCGGCTCATATCCGCAGTGTCCGGGGTTCAATTCCCTGCACCGCCATTTTTTATTTATAACCTTCAGGCAAATAAAAAGAACTCAAAATACAGAGGTGTCCTCATGAACAAAAGAACGATCACGGTCATTACGGTATCCATACTATTTATCATAACGGTCCTTCTTCCCGGCCACACATCGGCTGCCGAGAGAAAAACCCCCCGGTCTGCTCCAATCAGAGAAACCGCTATCAACGATTCCAATGTCCAGGGCCTTGCGAAGAAGGTAGACGAAGCGCTCAAAAAGAACGACTTTGTAGGCACACTCGGCCCTTCGCTCAAAATAAACGATTTTGCAAAAGACGTGCTGTCCTCTGTAAAGACTGTCCGCGCCTATTATGAAAAGGCAATCAACGATCCGGCTACACCGCAAAATGAAAAAGAGAATATTTTGCTGAAATTAAGAAGGCTCGAAGACGTAGAAAAGAGATATAACAGCATCTACGAAACATCTACCTTCAATCTCGGTTATATCTATGCCAAAAGAGGCGACGCTGAGAGGGGGAGAAAATACCTGTCTGAATACATAAAGATCACCCCTTTTTCCGTAAAAAAAGATTCTCAGTGGATGAAGGCAAAGACCCTCCTTCTTGAGCTCTATGGCTTAGAAGGCGAATTCTAAGGTGGAAGGCATACGGAACGTCGCCGAGGAGATCATTGCAAAGCTCGGCTTAACCTCTTCTGTAAAGAGCCTCTTTATTGAAAAGACCGATTCTCCCTGGCAGGAAAAGGCGCTCATAAAAAGAAAAAAATGGCATCTTGACGTGAAGATCATCATCTGGGATGACGATGCCTTTTTATATGGAAGGATCTACCGTCTCTTCCTGTACATTCAGGACGTCCTGAATCCGGCATTTCAGTATGATCCAAAGATAACGCCTGACGAAAACAACGAACCCGGCGTGCGGGACCGCTACAATCAGATATGGAGCCTTTATGTGGACAGCAGAATGGAGCGGCTCGGCATCGAAAACTTCTACGACCGCGTACTCAGGAGAAATCTCTTCATAGACATGTCGAAAGAACTTCCCTGGGAAGATGCGGACAAAATCTTTCAGACATTATGGAAAAAAGAAACATACACCTATCCTGAGATCGTTGACCATGCCGCACATTTCAGTATGCTTGAGGGTCGATCAAGGCAGGCATCGGTCGAGGTCGATATTAAAAGGTGCGCAAAAGAACCCTACGTAAAGAATCACCTGGAACGGATATCATCAAAAACATTCCGGGATACGATCAACGAGCTCTTGAGCTTCACGGCGTATAACTGCAAAGACGCATACATAGAATCGTCATACTACGGCATCTCTTTCCTTTACCAGAGAAGGGTCTTCATCGAGATCATACCTTCGTGGGAGAATCATCTCTTCATCACGATGCTCGATCCGGAAACGAACAGGTATGAAACTTATGTCTGCACGGAGGGTTCTGACATCTCGACGATCCAGAAGACCATAAAGGAAGAATACGACAAGATGCTGCTCTACGGGAAGCAACCGTAAACGATCAAACACGAATGAAAGCCTTAAGGCGTCAGGCGTTAGGCGAGAAAGGCAACAAAAAAAAGAAGAAATATGAGCGGTTTTTCTCCCCTCACGCCTCACGACTTACGCCTCACGGGTATTTCGCGCTATGAGCCGGTCGTTCTCCTCAGCCTCTGCAATGCCAACCCGAAGGAATATTCGTAAAGGTGGAGTCCTTTGCTGACGGCGGTGATAGTGCCGTCCTCAACGCCTATCTCATGGCACATGTATTCCTTGAGAAGCTGTATGGCCGCGAGATTCGACGGGAACCCCGCCCAGAGGTCCCAGCTCCTGAAGTAGAGCACGAAATGCAGCCTGTTGTTCATAAGCCGCGTATCGATGAGCCGCAGGCATGGCGGGTCTTCGAGGGCTATATCCTGGGGCATGCCCACTTCCATGATGGCCTGGTTCGTCCCGTACTTGCCTTCCTTGTAGATCCTGACCACCTCCATGACCGGGTTGATGCCGATGGCGCATTCCTTTCCTTCTATGCAGACCTTGGGGTTTGTGAGCCTTTCCCCGTATGTATAGAGCTCGTTCTCAGCCTTCTTGTCCGTCATCAGGTACTGGAGGTACTCCTCGACGTATTCCATTGATGTAGGCGCCGGGATGCCCAGCTCAGAGGGTATGTCCGGGATGAGCGGCTGCGTGCCGGGATGCTTGATATTGACCATGACAAGGTCAAATTCCCTTCTCTTCTGGCCCTCAAAGGAGCCTCTGTCGATGACATACTCATGCACCCCATCATCTTCAAAGATCCGGTAGATGCACTGGAACCATGCATCGGGGAGATCTCTCGCTTCAATGTATACGGGCTTCATTCTTCCTCCTGGCCGGACTCGCTCCGCGCAGCGTAAGATATTATCAAAAAATTTGAAAAACAGCACTAAAAAGTATTATGATTATCACGCCAGGAGGCTCATATGTTTGTAAAGCAGATGCAGGTTGGCGGTTTTGCTGTCTTCGCGTATATCGTGGCATGCAAGGTCACTAAGGACGCCCTTGTTATCGACCCTGCGGCGGAATGCGAAAGGATCATGAAGGAGGCTGCAGACAGAGGGTACACCATCAAATACATCGTCAATACACACTGCCATGTAGATCATATCATGGGCAACAAAAGGATGAAAGACCTTACCGGTGCAGAGATCATCATCCACGAGAAAGAGGCCTACAGCCTCGTCCATCAGTCAGCGTATTCGTTCAGCATGTTCGGTGGGGAGCCGTCGCCGCCCGCCAATATAACCGTCAAGGACGGGGATTATATCAATATCGGGGAAACATCTCTCCAGGTGATCCATACACCGGGGCATTCACCGGGCAGCATTTCGCTCTACCACAAAGGCATGGTGTTCACCGGGGACACGCTTTTTGTAGGCGGCGTCGGAAGGACCGATCTCGACGGCGGATCCTGGGAGGTCCTTCTCTCCTCTGTGAGAAACAAGCTCTTTGTCCTTCCTGACGATACGGTCGTTGCGCCGGGGCATAATTACGGCGATACGCCGCGAAGCACTATTGGGCATGAAAAAGCATATAATCCCTATGTGGGACAGCGGGGCGGTTATTAAAAGACTTTTCATCGCCATCTTCAGTTGCCTTCTCTTTCTCTGCGCATGTCAGACAACACCGCCTGCCGCGCTGATCAAGAAGATTGAGCCTAAGGTCGCCCTTGTCCTCGGAGGCGGCTCTGCAAAGGGATTTGCCCACGTCGGCGTCATCAGGGTCCTTGAACAGGAAAAGATACCGATACACATGATCATAGGCACCAGCGCAGGCAGCCTCATCGGCGGCATCTACGCCTCGAACCCGGACAGCTTCCAGCTCGAATGGTCGGCCTACAAGATAGACAAAAATGACATCGTAGACATCTCAATAGTCTATTCAAAGATCGGCCCGGTCCAGGGGGCGAAGCTCGAGGCATTCGTTGAGCAGACAGTAAAGTCAAAGAAGATAGAGGACACGAAAATACCTTTTTATCCCATTGCAACAGACCTATATACCGGCGAGACTGTCATACTCGAAAAGGGCTCCCTGGCGAAGGCCGTACGGGCGTCCTCCGCGATCCCCGGCATATTCGTGCCTGTCGTATTCGGGAACAGAACCCTTGTAGACGGCGGGGTGACCAACAATATTGCATGCGATGTCGCAAGAAATAAAGGCGCCAACATCGTTATTGCCGTCAACCTCCAGAAAGATGTAAAGGACACCGATATCACTACGGTCTTTGATATCATCGGGCAATCCTTCAATATCATGATGCACGAGAACAGTAAGACAAAGCTCCGGTATGCCGATGTGGTCATCGAGCCTGACACAAAAGGGGTCTCGCTTTTTGACTTTACCCAGAAAAAGAGGCTGATCGAAGAAGGGATGAATGCAGCGAGAAAGGCGATCCCCAGGATAAAAGAGCTGATCGCACAGTAAGGCTCAGCATAAACATGATATTCTTCGTAAAAAAACTGATCACGCACTGTCTCCTTCCTCCCGGAATATTTATTATCCTCCTTTTGATCGCCTTTGTTTTCCTGAAGAGGAGGCTCAGATTCGCTGCCCTTCTTTTCGCCCTCTTTATTTATGTACTGAGCATAGGGCCGACGAAAGATCTTCTGCTCGTGCCCCTGGAAGACAGCTTTCCTGTCCCCGCCGTTGAAAGAGTAAAGACGGGCGACGTATACGTTGTCCTCGGCGGAGGGATCTACGACAATACCCCTGATATGGATGGGAAAGGAACCTTAAGCGGCGACGCCCTTCCACGCGTCCTCGCAGCCTATAAGCTTTACAGGATCTCCAGAAAGCCCGTCATGCTTTCAGGAGGAAGGATATTCGGCAGGGTCGCCGAGGTGGAGATCGCAAAGCGCACATTGCTTTCGCTTGGCGTAAGCGAACAGGACATCATCACCGAATCGAAAAGCATGGACACTTATGAGAACGCCATGTTCGTTAAGGAGCTCTGCGATGCACACAAGATAAAGAGGATCGTCCTCATAACGAGCGCCTATCATATGAAGAGGTCCCATCTGCTCTTCAGCAAACACTTCCAGGATATCATTCCCTGTCCCGCCGGATACATAACGTCAAGGACCAAATACGATGCGCTGAGCTTCCTGCCCAGCGCCGCGGCCCTTGCAGACCTATCCCTTGCGATGAAGGAATATATGGGGATAGCCTTTTACAGGATCAGACCCTGAACCTGTTCACCACAACGTCATCGATCCTTGTCTTCCCGAGAAGCGCCATCAGGAGCCTGTCGACGCCAACGGAGACGCCAGTATACGGGCCATCCAGACTTTCAAGGATGTCGACAAACTCCTCGTCAACGGGGAAGACATCTTTACCGAGCCTCGCTCGTTCTTGATTATCAGCGAGGAAGCGCGCCCTCTGCTCCTGGCTGTCCAGCAGTTCGGTGTACCCGTTCGCTATCTCCAAACCATTGATGTACAGCTCAAAACGCTCTACCTTCATGGGGTTGTCTTCCTTCTGTCGCGCCATTGTCGAGATGGATCGGGGCCAATCGATGATAAAATACGGCGCGTCGCTTTGCATCGCCGGCTCTATGTCCTGGATAAAGAGCTTGAAGAAGAGGCTGTTCCAGTCGTCACGGCCGTCAATGCCTGAGAAACCCTTCTTCTGTAAAGCCCGAAAGAGGCCATCCCTGTCGAGCACAAAGGGATCGACGCCGGTCTTCCCGATAAAGAGCGACTCAAGATCATAGACAGCAAAAGGCCCTGCGAAGCGTGTCTGTCCGCTATCCAACAGCCTGCCGGCAACGAACATCACCAGCGCCTCCACTTCCTGCATCATGTCGAGGTAGGAGCCCTTGCGATACCACTCCAGCATGGTGAACTCTATGCTGTGGACCTCGTCGAGCTCTTCCACCCTGTATACCTTGCAGACCTGGAAAATCTTTCCGCTCCCTGCTGCGAGGAGTTTTTTCATGCCCATCTCGGGTGATGTGTGGAGATTCCAGGGACCGCTCTTTTCAATAAAAACAGTGAGCGGGTCGATCTGCGGATCTGGCGGTGCCGTCCTTATGAGGTTTGCCGTTTCTACTTCTATATATCCGAGACCATAAAAATATTCCCTTATAGCTTTTAAAAGCTCATGACGCATCTTCAGTGTGCCCTGTATCGCCTTGTCTTCGACCATCCTCTTTCCTTCAATGAGCCGTCAGCTTACTGTTGATATTGTAAAAGGTAAAAGGTTAAAAGTAAAAGGTTTTGGTTCATCTCCTCACGCCTTACGACTTACGGGTGTTCTGCTATGAGCCATGAACCATGAGCCGGTTCTCCTTTATTGCTTTTTGGGGCGCAAAAAAGTATACTTTGCCACACGGAGAGGTGACCGAGTAGGCCGAAGGTGCTCGCCTGCTAAGCGAGTGTACGTGCTAAAACGCGTACCCAGGGTTCAAATCCCTGCCTCTCCGCCATGATCTCGCACCTCGTCCCTCGCTCCTTGTTTCTTGCAATGGTACCTGTAAGTATCGAGTATCCACATTTAAAACTCTTGACCCCGGCATCTCATTTTGATAGGATGCCTAAGCAAATCTTTTCGGAAGGTGTGGGGAATGTTTAAAAAGATCGAGGGAATCGATAAGGTCCTTATTATCGGCTCGGGGCCGATCATTATAGGCCAGGCGTGTGAATTCGACTACTCCGGCACGCAGGCATGCAAGGCCCTGAGGGCTGCCGGCTACAAGATCGTTCTGGTCAATTCCAATCCGGCCACGATCATGACAGATCCGGGCATGGCAGATGTTACATATATCGAGCCCCTCACCGTGGACGTCCTTGAGAAGATCATCGCAAAAGAAAAACCGCAGGGGCTGCTCCCGAACCTCGGCGGGCAAACAGGCCTTAACATGGCCGCCGACCTTTCAAGGAAAGGTATCCTCAAAAAATACGGCGTCCAGATCATCGGCGTACAGGCCGATGCGATCGAGCGGGGAGAGGACAGGAGCGAGTTCAAGAAGACCATGGCGAAACTCGGCATCCCGATGCCGGAGAGCGCCCTCGCCTATTCGGTCGAGGAAGCACTCGAGATAGCCAACAGGCTCGGCTACCCGGTTGTCGTAAGGCCTGCCTATACGCTCGGCGGGACAGGCGGCGGAATCACATACAACAAGGAAGAGCTCAAGGTGATAGCCAGCAGAGGGATCTCTGCGAGCCTTATAGGACAGATACTTATCGAAGAGGCTGTTCTTGGATGGGAAGAGCTCGAGCTGGAGGTTGTAAGGGACGCCGACAACAACATGATCACTGTCTGTTTTATCGAGAACATCGATCCCATGGGAGTCCATACGGGTGATTCCTTCTGCTCCGCGCCCATGCTTACCATCTCCGAAGAGCACCAGCAGAAACTGCAGGAATACTCCTACCGCATCGTTGAAGCGATCCAGGTGATCGGCGGGACAAATATACAATTTGCCCATAATCCTGACGACGGCAGGGTCGTCGTTATCGAGATAAACCCAAGGACATCGCGATCATCCGCCCTTGCGTCAAAGGCAACAGGATTCCCCATAGCCTTCATCTCGGCAAAGCTGGCGGGCGGCTATAAGCTCAGCGATATCCCTTATTACCGGGGCGGGACCCTCGACAAATACACCCCTTCGGGAGACTATGTGGTCATAAAGTTCGCACGGTGGGCCTTCGAAAAATTCAGAGAGGCGGAAGATAAGCTGGGAACCCAGATGAAGGCTGTCGGCGAGGTAATGGCCATCGGGAAAAATTATAAAGAGGCCTTTCAGAAGTCCATACGCTCTTTGGAGATCAAACGGTACGGGCTGGGTTTTGCAGGCAACTTCAACGACCTGCCCCTCGACGAACTGATGAGGCTTCTCAATGAGCCGTCGTCCGAAAGGCAATTCATCATGTACGAGGCGCTGCGGAAGGGCGCTACGGTGGACAGGCTCTTCGAAAGAACGAAGATCAAGCGGTGGTTCATCCAGCAGATGAAGGAACTCGTTGAGCTCGAAGAAGAGATATTGAAATACAAGGGCAGGGATCTGCCAGATGCCCTGCTTATAAAGGCGAAAGAGGACGGCTTCGCGGACAGATACCTTTCGCAGATCCTCGGCACCACCGAGAAGAAGATAAGGGACAGGAGGATAGCGCTTGGCAAGACAGGAGCATGGTGCAAAGTTCCTGTGAGCGGCGCCGATGCCGCGTACTACTATTCAACCTATAACGCCCCTGACGAGGTGAGCGTCAGCGACAGGCCCAAGGTGATGATCCTCGGCGGAGGCCCCAACAGGATCGGCCAGGGCATCGAGTTCGATTATACATGCGTCCACGCAGCCTTTACCCTCAGGGACGAGGGGTATGAATCGATCATGGTCAACTGCAACCCGGAAACAGTGTCAACCGATTATGACACCTCCGACAAGCTCTATTTTGAACCCCTCACAGTCGAGGATGTCCTCAGCATATACAACAAAGAGAAACCCATCGGGGTTATCGTACAGTTCGGCGGGCAGACGCCGCTGAACATCGCGAAAGAGCTGGAAGAGGCAGGGGTGAAGATCCTTGGTACATCGCCGGAAAGCATCGACCTTGCCGAGGACAGGAAACGTTTTAAGAATGTGATGCACAAACTCGGGATCCCGCAACCCGAGAGTGGAACGGCAACAGCCCTTCAGGAAGCCCTCACCGTAGCGCATGGGATCGGCTACCCCCTCATGGTGAGGCCGTCCTATGTGCTCGGCGGGCGGGCCATGGAGATCGTCTACGACACCGGGGCCCTGAAGCGCTTCATGGAAAAGGCCGTTGAAGTCTCGCCGGGGCATCCGATCCTGATCGACAAGTTTCTGGAAGATGCGGTGGAAGTTGATGTGGACGCGATTTCCGACGGGAAAACCACGGTGGTCGCGGGCATCATGGAGCATATCGAAGAAGCCGGCATTCACTCCGGCGATTCGGCCTGCATTCTGCCGCCGATGTCGATTGCGCCCGCCCTTCTCGAACAGATCGAAATCCAGACCAAGATGCTCGCGGCGGAGCTTGGCGTGGTGGGGCTCATGAACATCCAGTATGCCATCAAGGACGGAACGCTCTACGTGCTGGAAGTCAATCCCCGCGCNNGGCCGCGGCATGGAGATCGTCTATGATGATGATATGCTCACATCGTATGTTAACGCCGCTGTTGAGATATGGCCGGGGCGCCCTATCCTGATAGATAAATTCCTTGAAAATGCCGTTGAGGTCGAGGCTGATGCCATCTCTGACGGCGAAGACGCCTTTGTGCCGTCCATAATGGAGCACATTGAGCTTGCAGGCGTCCATTCAGGAGACAGCGCATGTGCGATCCCGCCAAGAACGCTCTCGGAAAAACACATCGCGACGATCAATGAATATACGAAGAAGATAGCCATTGAGCTGAACGTTGTTGGTCTCATGAACATCCAGTACGCGAT
>DLMV01000078.1:0-2241 GCA_002478225.1 Deltaproteobacteria bacterium UBA7527
GGGGCGACGCAAGCCCCGGTAATTGAAAGCGCGCCTGCCGCGACTCGAACGCGGAACCTACGGATTAGAAGTCCGTTGCTCTATCCTGGTTGAGCTACAGGCGCGTGGATGTTAGTATATCGGTTTCAGGGCGTCTTTTCAAGACAATCATCAGGCAACTATACGGCTCATGGCTGATAGCAAATCCTAAATCCGAATATCGAAGCACTAAACAGGTCCAAGTGTTCAAAATTCAAGAGGTGTTGAAGGCATTTGTTTGGATAATTTAATATATGAATTGCCTTTCTCATCCAGCATCCAGCATCGAGTATCCAGCATCTGTAGTCATAGTTGTATTCTTGCTTATCCGCCAATAATCATGTAATATAGACAAGTTATGGACAGATTGAGGCAGACATGGCTTCTTATCCTCCTGCTGCTGTGCATGATCATTCACCCACATGCCGGAACCGGCGCGGATTATCCTTCCTTCGGCGTAATCGGGGACACGAAGATCGGGGTCACAGAGGCAGTCTATAAAAGGTTCCTCGAAAAGACCGCACAAGAAGGGATCGACATCATATTCATTACCGGCGATGTCATCGACCATCCCGGCGCCACCAAAGAATGGGAAAGGTTCCTTGAACTGACCGGCTCAAAGAGGACGTTCCATATAGCACCGGGCAATCACGACATAAACAGTTTCAAATCGCTGAAGGTCTATAAAGAGATCATACAGAAACCCCCCTATTACGCCTTTGCCGTGAACGATATCCAGTTCATCATCCTCTGCACAGACCTTCCGAACGAAACCAGCAAGGTCACGGGCAAACAGCTGGAATGGCTTAAGAACACGCTGAAGGAGCCCTTCGCTCAAAGGATCGCCTTCCTCCATAAACCGCTTTTCCCGACCGCGTTCGGCAGGCGGTACGACCTCGACAGATATCCCATGGACAGGGACATACTCCATGACCTGTTCGTTCAACACAACGTCAAGATCGTTTTCGCGGGCCACGAGCATCTGTACAACAGGAGCGGGAAGGACGGCATAACGTACGTTATTACGGGCGGCGGCGGGGCGCGGCTTCTCACATTTAATGAAGAACATGGCGGTTTCTTTCATTATATTGTTGCAAAAAGAGGCAAGGAGGGGTATATTTTCAGCGTTTATGATATAAACGACACGTTACGTGATACATTTTATTTGAAACAATGAGGTGAATTGATGGGCAGTGTGATGAAATGGCGCAAGAAGAAGATGAGGAAGCATAAGTACAAAAAACTAAGAAGAAGAACGAGACACCAGAGGAGAAAGTAACGAGCGCATAACCTTCATATTCCTGATATCCATTTTGCCCATCTTCGGCGTTTCCATAACGCCTGCGAGATGGGCAAATCTTTTATCATTCAAGAGAGACCTGAAGAATTCGATCCCCAGCTCTCCTTTGCCGATATGCCAGTGCCTGTCGACCATGCTCCCGGCGGCAGTTGAGGAATCATTGAGATGGAAAAATTTGATCTTCTCTTTGCCGATACCTTTTTCGATCTCGCCTATCAAAGCATTCCAGATCCTCTTCTGCCGTATGTTATACCCCGACTGGAAGAGGTGCGCCGTATCAAGACACAAAAAGACCTTTTCTTTTCTCGCGATCCGCTCATATATACCCGCAAGCTCGTCGATATTCCTTCCGATGCTTGCCCCCTGACCGGACGCATTCTCGAGAAGGACCTCTATATCGAACCTTTTCAGCACCTCGTTGACGGCCCGCGCAGCCATTGCGATCCCCTTTTCCCTCTCCTTCCTTGAACCACAGTGAACAACGATCGAGGGAATGCCGAGTACGCAGCATAGCTGTACCTCATGGATGAAACCATTCATATGCCTTTCGTCCTCATCGATCTTCGCGAGATTCGGCAAATAGGAAAGGTGGGCAAATACAGGGATCTCGAGTGATAATCTCCTGAAGGCCTCGATCTCCTTTTCCTGCCACGACTTCTGCGCCCATGATCTGGGGTTCTTGACGAATATCTGGATAACCTCGCAATGCAGCCTCTTCGCCTCTCTACGGGCCTCATCAAATCCGCCCGCGATGGACATATGAAAACCGATCTTCATCACGACCTCTGCGTCTCATCATAACATGCAAACCGCATAAGGATAAATACTAAGCAATATCAAAATTCAAACATCAGATCTTCAAAGCAAAAGCTCGCAACTACGTTTAATTTCGAACATTGGGACATTTGTGCTTGTTTAGGATT
>DLMV01000078.1:2407-22293 GCA_002478225.1 Deltaproteobacteria bacterium UBA7527
ACATTTGTGCTTGTTTAGGATTTCGATATTCGGGTTTAGTATTTATTTCCCAAAGAATATGCGCCCGGCAACCGAAAACAGAGATACGAGACGGTATAGTTATACGCGGGTTATACAAAAAACTTGCAAATATTATGGGAAAAATGCACAATTATTCAATATGGAAAAAGAAAAAGATCTCATAGGCATCATTGTCGGCGGAGGCCCTGCGCCCGGCATCAACGGCGTTATCAGTGCTGCCACGATCGAGGCCATAAACCAAGGAAAGAAGGTTGTAGGGCTTGTCGGCGGGTTCAAAAGTCTTTTCGAGGACCAGACAATTGTTAAACCTCTCACGATCGAAGGTGTTTCGAGGATCCATGCTGCTGGAGGCTCTATCCTCCGTACCTCCCGTGATGCCCCCGATAACGCAAAGGCAAAATTCAAGATCCTCATGTCGACGCTGAAGAAGATCGGCATAAAGTACCTCATAACCATCGGAGGCGACGGCACGCTCCATATGGCAAACTGGATCGAGCGGGAGGCAAGGGGCTCCATAAGCGTCGTCCACACGCCGAAGACGATCGACAACGACATACCCCTGCCTGGAGGGTTCTCAACGTTCGGTTTTCAGACGGCGCGGCATGTAGGGGTTTACATTATCAACAACATCATGGAAGATGCCCGCACGATGGGGCGGTGGTATTTCATTACCACCATGGGAAGGCATGCAGGCCATCTGGCGCTGGGGATTGGCAAGGCCGCCGGAGCGACGATCTCCCTCATACCGGAAGAATTCGCAAACGGCAAGCTCTCCTTTAAAAGGGTAGCTGATACCCTAACAGGATCGATCATCAAGCGGCTGTCCATGGAGCGCGACTATGGCGTGGCCGTGCTGGCGGAAGGCATCTCCGAAATGTTCGACCTTGAGGAGCTGGGCCGCTATGAAGATGTGGAGAGAAACGAAAAAGGCGAGTTGAAGCTCTCAGAGATCCAGCTCGGAAGGCTGCTCAGGAGCTTTGTCAACGAGACATTGAGGTCAATGGGGATCAAAATCGGCATCACCGAGAAGAACATCGGCTACGAATTAAGGGCCGCGAACCCGATTCCCTACGATGTCGAATATACAAGGAACCTGGGCTACGGCGCTGTCCGCTACCTTTTGAAGGGCGGTACGGGCGCCATGATCGTATCCTATGAAGGGAATTTAAAACCGGTCCCTTTTGTCGAGATGGTGGACTTCGCTACCGACAGGATAAAGATCAGGAAAGTTGATATCCACACGGAGACGTATGAGGTTGCACGAAAATATATGATCAGGCTTGAGAGGGAAGATTTCCAGGGCGACCGCCTGAAAAACATTGCCAGGGCCGCTAATATGGAACCGGCAGACTTTAAGGCGCGCTTTGAGTACGTGGTGTCCGGCGACCCTTATTATTCTTATTGACGGCATATGGATACTATCCTTTTTGTGAAGCAGAACATTTTTCGTATCGCACAGGATAGCGAAGATGTATGACGAAAAACAAAAGCTCCGTGAAGTCCTGAATGTCGGGCTCGATGTAACCCAGACAAAAGATATCGACATCCTTCTCGAGAGGATACTCACGAAGGCGCGGTATTTGACAAACGCCGATGCAGGATCGATCTATATCAAGGAAGCGGACACGCTGAAATTCAAATACACCCAGAACGACACGCAGCAGAAGAGGCTGCTGCCCGGCAAGAAGCTTATCTATTCGACCTTTACGATCCCGGTAAATAATAAGTCCTTGTCGGGCTACGCAGCCAACACCGGCTCGATGCTCAATATAAAGGATGTATATAATTTAAGCGGCAGCGTCCCCTATTCTTTTGACCGGTCGTACGACCAATTGACAGGCTACAGGACGCAATCTGTCCTTACCTTTCCCCTCAAAACGCACAATGATGAGATCGTCGGCGTTCTCCAGCTGATCAACGCAAAAGACAGCGCAGGCAACATCATTCCCTTTGCAAGCGACGATGAGCCGTATATCATGCATTTTGCCAATAACGCCGCCATTGCCATTGATCGCGCTATGATGACAAGGGACATCATCTTGCGGATGATCAAGATGGCCGAACTGCGTGACCCCACGGAAACAGGCGCCCATGTGAACCGCGTAGCGTCATACGCCGTAGAGATCTACGAGGCATGGGCAAAGGCAAAAGGGATCGACGAAGACACGATCGAAAAGAACAAAGACGTCTTGCGAATGTCGGCAATGCTCCACGATGTCGGCAAGGTGGCCATCACAGACCTGATCCTTAAAAAACCCGCCCGCCTTGACAATGACGAGTACGACGTAATGAAGCAGCACACTTTCCTTGGGGCGCAGTTATTCTCCAACATGCGGTCGGACTTCGATGAAGCGGCTTTCATTGTGGCGCTCAACCACCATGAAAGATGGGATGGGCATGGGTATCCGGGGCACATCGATTTCAATACCGGAGAACCCCTGCAGGGGTATACAGATCAATCAGGAAAAGCAATAGGCAAGACCGCAGACGAGATCCCCCTCTTTGGCCGGATCGTGGCCATCTCCGATGTATATGATGCGCTTTCCTCGCGAAGGTCATACAAGGAGACCTGGGAAGAATCAAGGGTCCTCGACACCCTCACGCAAGAGAGAGGGAAACACTTTGACCCTGAGGTAGTGGACACCTTCATCTCCATACTCGATGTCATACGGAACATCGCACACCAGTACCCCGACAAAGGGGAATAGCCAAATATAAGATTTAATGCTGCTCACGGTTGTTCGTTGCGCTTGAACGGTATGAACAGTATCTTTACCTGTTGACTGTTGATGCCGAACAACCCCGAGAGAAGTTCAAATCCCGTGCCGCCTGCATCTTTTCTGAGCTCAAGCAAAAAGGCGAACCTCATTTTCCAGTTCTCTCCATCCTCTTCGTGCGTGTAGAGGCCATAGAGGAAGTTGGACATGGTCTTGCTCCCTTTCTTTCTGTATTCGTAAAGGGTAATGAGGGGCTTAAAGATCCTCGTAAGGCCACGGTCCCTGAAAGGGAGTATGGACGGGAAAAGAAATACCGCATCATTCTTCTTCTCCTCGAATTCGAAGACAGGCCAGAAGTTGTAAAAGACCCCCGTGTCGTCTTCGATATACCTGTTGATAACGAGGAAGCTCTTCCTCAGAAAACGCTGGTCATTAACATACCATTCCGATTCCCTGTATACAGGCCAGAGAATGCTGAGTCGCCGGTCCTTTCCCTTCTCCTCCTGCGTAAATAAGGGGAACAAACTGAAACCTTTTGCCTCCTCGCCGCTTGTCGACGAAAAGATCGGCCAGAGGATCGTCCATTTTTCCTTGTCCATATTGCGCGCATACTGAAAAAAAGGCCACAGTACGCTGTACCAGACCTTGTTCCTCGAAGTAGATTTCATATAGAAAGGGATAAAATAGAAGGAATCGACAGGCTCTTCGGTATCAAGGCTTTTCTCTCCCCAGTAGACAAAGGGCCAGAGCGCGAACTGCTGGTTCCTGACGCCGGGCCGATCGCGCGTTCCATATAACGGCCACACCTTAAAACCCTCTTCTGTCCCTCTATAAAAGGAAAAAAAAGGCCATGCAATATTCGTCTTTGTTGCGCCTTCGCTCTCGGTATAGCTGAACAGGGGCCAGGCAACGAAACCAAGCTCATCCTTCCTGAACCTGTTGTACATCTTTCCGAAGAAGGGGAAAAATCCGAAATAGTCCCCCTTTTCCGATGTTCCGTAGAACAACAGTGTAAAGGCCATATCGCTTGCCTTATCTGATCGACGCGAGGAATAGATGGGAATAAGATAGGATCTTTCCTGTGAGACCTTCCCGAGTGGATAAAGGTAGCGGTATACCCCTCCATCGTCGGAATCATAGGAGGAAAGAAATGGCCTGAAGACCACGTGGGTTTCGTCTTCCTTGCTTTGATATGTCACAAGCGGGCCAAGAAACCATCGCTCATCGTTAAATTCCCACGAAACAGGCCATAAGGCATAGAGGCTGCACGGAAACAAAAGAAAGATGAGGAGAAATGCGCGCATTAAAATAAGAAGCCAAAGATGGTCCCGAGAATCGTTACAGGTGTTATTTCCTCGAGGCCTTCAGCGCCCTTCTGGATCTTCTTCATGGCCTTTTCGGTCTCGTTGTAGAGGCTCTCATCCTTCACAAGTTTTCCCAGTGTGCCTTCGCCTTTCTTGATCCCGTCGGTAAATTCCTTAATGTTGCTTACTGCCTCTTTCGTGTCGTTATACAGGGTCTCATCTTTTGCGAACTTGCCTAACGTCCCCTTGCCCTCTTCTATATCCTTCGTGATGTTCTTCAGGGATGTAACGGTCTCTTTGGCATCGTTGTACAGCTTATCATCCTTTACAAGTAGTCCCAGCGTGCCTTTCCCCTGTTCGATATCCTTCGCAATAGAACTGAGCTTCTCACTGACCACTGCGGTGTTGTTTACAACGCGCGTTATGTTCCCCTTGTTGTCTGTCATAAATGTCCGAAAATCGCCGCTCAGGGATTCAATGTTGGCGATGCTCTTCTTGATATTTGTCTTCTCCTTATCACCGAGGATATCTTTAAATTCGCCCATTGTTTCACCAAAATTCTTAGCGGCGACGTTGACCTGGGTAAAGATCTCATTAAAATCAATTCCTGGAATGACATCCTTGATCCTGTCTCCCTGTGCAAGAAATTTTTTTTCGGTCCCCGGCAGGATCTCGATATATTTGTCACCGAGAAGCCCCTGGGCCTTGACGATGATCTTGCTGTCAACGGGTACCTTCACCCCTTCTTTGATCGTCAATGTCAGCATCGCTTTGTACGAATCGAGGGCAATATTTTTCACCTTGCCTACCTCCACGCCTGCTATCTGCACAGGCGATCGCCTATCAAGTCCGTTGGCATTGGCAAAGGTGACGGTTATCTCGTACCCGCCTTCACGGAATGTCCCCAACCTTCCTATTCTGAAGGACATATAAAAGAGTATCATGATGCTGACAAGCACCAGGATGCCGACCTTCAATTCAGGGGAAATCTTGCTGCTGCTCATAACTACCTCCTGTAAAACCAGGTATTTTCGTCGCTTTTAGAAACTCCTTTGTTGCCTCCTTTGTGCTCCGTCTTATCTCGTATGGCGTGCCGTACTCGATGATCTTTCCGCCATAGAGCATAGCAACCTTATCAGCGATCCTGAACATGCCGAGGATGTCATGGCTGATCACCACATATGTCTTTTGTATACGCTGCTGTGTCTCCCTTATCAGGTCCAGTATTGACAGGGAGATTATCGGATCAAGAGCGCTCGTAGGCTCATCGAAAAGTATGATGTCCGGATCAAGAACAAGAGCCCTCGCAAGCCCTACCCGCTTCCTCATGCCGCCCGACAATTCCGAAGGCATCTTCTCGGTAAAGGTCAGAAGGCCGACCTGTCTTAACCGTTCCTCCACTACGCTTTCGATCTCCCTGTCCGAAAGTTTTGTATGTTCCCTTAATGGGAATGCGACATTGTCAAAAACATCCATGGAATCGAAAAGGGCCGCCTCCTGGAACAGCATGCCAAAACTCCTCCGGACCTCATTGAGCTCCTTCTCGGGGAGCTTTGTAATATCATTTCCGTTGACCCAGATCTCTCCGCTGTCAGGCTTCAGGAGACCGATGATGTGCTTCAGGAGAACACTTTTCCCGCCGCCGCTTTTCCCTATAATGACGGTGATCTTCCCCGTTTCTACCTCGAGGTTGATCCCATCGAGCACCTTCTGGGGACCAAAACTTTTGTGAAGATCAATGATCCGTATCGCCGTATCTTCCATAATCAGAACATGAGGGAGGTCAGTACGTAGTCAGTGACAAGGATCGTCACGCTGGACATCACAACAGCCTCCGTGGTCGATCTTCCGACACCTTCTGCCCCTCCTCTTGTGTAGAAACCTTTATAACATGAAATAACGCTCATGATGATCCCGAAGACAGCTGCCTTGATCAAGCCATTGTAAATATCCTCCGGATCAAGGTACTTGATGATCTTATTAATGAAAGCGCCTTCATTGATCCCGAGGAGCTTGACGCCAACAAGATATCCGCCAATGATACCGACAAAATTTGCAATGGATGTCAATACGGGAAACATCAGGAAAGAGGCGATTACCCGTGGCACAACGAGGTACTTGATGGGGTTTAGGGCCATGACGATCAGCGCGTCGATCTGCTCCGTCACCCTCATAGACCCCAGTTCTGCTGCCATTGCCGAACCAGCACGACCCGTCACCATAAGGCTTGTTAGAACAGGGCCAAGCTCCCTCGTCATGCTCAACGCTACCGTTGTGCCCACAAGTCCTTCGGCGCCAAATTTCCTGAAACCGTAGTATGACTGCAGTGCAAGCACCATACCGGTAAAAGTTCCCGTGATAATGACTACCGAGATCGAATTGACGCCGATGAACTCCATCTGCTTAAAGATATAGTTTAACTTGAAGGGCCTTCTGAAGGTCCAGTATATGCTTTGAAGGAACATGATGCCTATATTGCCAAGCTCCTTCAAAATGCCGAGCAAGGGTGTTAAGCCCTTTTTTGTTACAGCATCAAACATAGACCCTCATAACCCTCTTTGATATCTTGCATAAGATTTCATAGGGAATTGTTCCGGCGTATTCTGCAATCTCGTCTGCAGTGATCGTCAATCCTCCCTCATGTCCCAGAAGCGTCACCTCGTCTCCCGGGGCTACATCATGAAGGCCGGTTATGTCGGCAAGGAACCAGTCCATGCAGACCCTTCCAACGATACTGCATTTCTTGTCCTTTATCAACACAAAACCTCTGTTGGAGAGAGCTCTCGGGTACCCGTCTGCATATCCCACAGGTATATAAGCGATCCGTGTTTTGCCGCTGGTGATAAATGTTCCTCCGTAACTCAGCGCACTTCCAGGCGGGAATTCCCTTACCAGCGCAACCCTTGAAACAAATCTCATGACCTGCCTGACAGGCAGCTTCATGCCGAGCTCTCTCGCCGGATGCGAACCATAGAGGCTTATTCCTACACGTATCATGTCAAAATATCCCTCAGGATAGTTCGTGATGGCTCCGCTATTGGCCATGTGTGCTATTTTCGGTATTGCCCCCTCTTCGTTCATCATCTGCAGGGACCTTTCAAAGGTCCTTATCTGGTCAAGTCCGTATTCATCGCGTACTTCCGACGATGAGAAGTGGCTCATACAGCCTTCGATCTCAATGTGCGGCATCTCTTTTATCGTCCGGACGATTTGAGACATCTCCTCAGGTCGAAAACCGAGACGCCCCATCCCGGTATCCACTTTTATATGTACCTTTAGCCTTTTCCCGCTGCGGGAGAAGCCTTCTTTCAGCTTCTCTATCATGCCGGCATTGTGGATCACAAGGGCAAGATCATATTCATAAAAAGGGCCTCCTGAATCCCAGGGCAATATTCCGCCCATAACAAGGATGGGGCTTCTGATGCCGGCCTGCCTGAGTTCCACTCCCTCGTCAACGGTAGCGACCCCGAGGTAGTTAACATTATTTTCTTCAAGCCTCCTCGAAATCTGCACAGCGCCGTGTCCATAGGCGTCCGCCTTTACAACGCAGAGGATCTTTACGCCTTGCGGCACCCTTGCCCTGATCATCCTGTAATTCTCTTCGAGGACGCCGAGGTCTATATATGCGACCGCCCTCATGACATCAATCCTTTAAAGACCTTTTTGCAGGCTTCCACTGTTCTTGTCATCTCTTTGTCTCCGTGAGAGAGGGTAACGAATGAGGCCTCGAAGGGGCTTGGTGCAAAAAAGATCCCTTCATCCAGCATTTTCTTGAAGAATATTTCATAGATCATCCGGTCTGCCGCGCTCGCTGATTGATAGTCACGGACATCCTGTTCGGTGAAGAACCCTGTGAACATGCCAGCGATGCTGTTGATCGTATAAGGAACCTTGTACTGCCCTGCGATCTCCAGCATAGCGGCCTTCAGTCCATCCGCGCGTTCACGCATCATCGCATATACCTCCGTGTGTTCCTTCAGGTATGAGAGCACATAGATCCCTGCACGGACAGCAACAGGATTGCCGGATAACGTGCCTGCCTGATAGACCGCACCGAGGGGCGCAAGATCCTCCATGATCTCCCTCCTGCCGCCGAAGGCGCCAATCGGAAACCCGCCGCCGATGATCTTTCCGAGACAGGTGATGTCCGGCTTGATGCCGTATATCTGCTGGGCGCCGCCGTAGGCGATACGGAACCCCGTTATCACCTCATCAAAGACAAGGAGCGCCCCGCTTTCCTTGCATATCATCGCCAGTTCCTTGAGAAAACCGTTCTCAGGAAGTATCACCCCCATATTCCCCATGACAGGTTCGATAATAATGCAGGCAATATCCTTATTCCTTTCCACGATCGCCCGGACGCTTTCAATATTGTTGAATTCCGCAATGAAAGTATGTTTTGCAAGGTCCGGAAGGATGCCTTTGCTGTCGGGTATCCCGAACGTTGCAAGACCAGAACCTGCTTTGACAAGAAGACTGTCAAGGTGGCCATGGTAACACCCTCTGAACTTGACAACGCCGCTCTTTCCGGTAAAGCCCCTCGCGAGGCGTATTGCGCTCATCGTTGCCTCTGTGCCCGAGCTCGTAAGCCTCACGAGCTCCATTGAAGAAAATGCCCCGGTGAGAAGCTTCGCCATCTCTATCTCGTAAGGATGACAGGCGCCGAAACTTGTTCCATCCCTGACCGCCTGCTCCACCTCATTTATGACGCCATCGTCGGCGTGGCCGAGAATGATCGCTCCCCATGAAGACACGTAATCGAGATAACTGTTCCCGTCAACGTCGTAGAGGTATGCCCCTTTCCCCCTCTTTACGTAAAAGGGTTCGTCGTGCACTGACTGAAAAGCCCTTACAGGGCTGTTCACGCCTCCCGGCATATATTGCACTGCCTGTCCGTATAGGTCATGGGATCTTTTTCTATCCATGGTGAACGCTGAAGGATATTTTTTTGAACTCCCGCTTGCTGAAGAAGATCTGAAATTCTTTTATACCTGTCTTTTCCGATATGGACTTCACTACATCCGTACAGTCCTGCGATCTTTTTCCGTGTATCATGCTGAAAAGATTATATTCCCAGTACCCGCCCCTGTCCCTTTCGTAGCAATGACTTACCTGGGGGAAGGAAGATATGATGCTGCCGACCCTGTCGACGTCACTATCTTCGGTCCGCCAGACCACCATCGCATTATGCGTATAGAACGCCCTCCTGTGATAGAGGACTGCGGCAACACGCCTCACTGCTCCCTCTGCCTTCAGGCGCTTTAATGTATCGACGAGGTCTTTCCCGCTTATCCCCATATGCCTTGCCATCGCATCATAGGGCTTTTCTACTATAGGGAAATCGTGGGGTATCTTCTCCAGGACCTTATACATCTGTCTATTTTACATATCCACAAAGGTGTTTTCAAATAAAAACAACCGGCTAATGGCCCATAGCCCATAGTAAAAAAGACTTTACTTTGATCCAAAGAATATGTAATTTCATTATCTGGCCATTACACAATATTGATCAGGAGCTTTGCAATGGTGAAACCGGCATCAAGGGTAGAGAAGATACCTCCCTACCTCTTCGCGAGGATCGATAAGAAAAAGGAAGAGGCAAGGCTGAAAGGGATAAACATCATAGACCTCAGCATCGGCGATCCCGATATCCCAACGCCGGCGAATATCATCCAAAAGATGCAAGAAGCCACCGAGGATTCTAAGAACCACCGGTATCCCAGCTACGAGGGGATGCTGTCATTCAGGAAAACGGTCGCCGACTGGTATCTGAGGAGGTTCGGCGTCAGGCTCAACCCGGCAAACGAGATAGTAACGCTCATCGGCTCAAAGGAAGGCATTGCCCATCTGCCCCTGGCATACATAGAGGCCGGCGATGTGGTCCTTGTCCCTTCTCCCGGGTATCCGGTATACAAGATCTCGACCTTGCTCTGCGGCGGCACACCGTACATAATGCCGCTCAGGGAAGAGAATGGCTACCTGCCACGCTTTGAGGACATACCGGAAGAGGTCCTGCAGAAGGCAAAGATTCTCTTTCTCAACTATCCGAATAATCCCACCGGCGCCTGCGCTGACGACATGTTCTACAAAAAGGCCCTCGATGTTGCAAAAGAGCATGATATCCTTCTGTGCCATGACGCGGCATACAGCGAAATAGCCTATGAGGGATACATGCCGAAAAGCATCCTGCAGTTCGATACAGAAAAACAATGCTCTGTGGAGTTCCATTCGCTCTCAAAAACATATTGCATGACCGGCTGGAGGATAGGATTTGTTGTAGGGAATGCCGAAGCGATATACAACCTCGGCAGGCTGAAAACCAACCTGGACTCAGGTGTGTTCCAGGCGATCCAGTATGCCGGGATAGAGGCCATGACAGGGGATCAAAGCTCCCTGGATGATCTTAAAAAGAGGTTCCAGCAAAGAAGGGACCTGGTCGTCGACGGTCTTCTTTCCATCGGGATAAAGGTCGCGAGACCCCGTGCCACCTTCTACATCTGGGCAAGGGTGCCGAAAGGGTACACATCGGAGAGCTTCTGCGAAAAGCTCATCGAAAAGACGGGGGTCGTCGTCACCCCCGGCAACGGGTTCGGAGACGAAGGCGAAGGGTACTTCAGGATATCGATAACGAACAACGAAAAGAATATCCGCGAGGCGATCCGCCGCCTGAAGACGCTGAAGCTGTAATTGTCAGTAATTTGAATAACTAATACAGATCAATAAGTCCTTTATCACTCTTCGAGAAAAACCAATTCATTCCAGAGGGCGGTCTCGTAGCCATGTCCCTCTATTAAATCGAAGTCGTCTTCTTTCATGCGAGCAAGAGTTGTCTTATGACTAACCGCTCTTTGAATCATTTCATATGATAACCAAGGACGGATATTTTTCAATTTTGAAATGTGGTCTGAATCCCGTGCATACCGCTCAATACATAGCAACGGATTTGACCCTATTTGCAGGTACATCCCAGAGACAGGATTCCTCCTAAGAAAGTCTACGTACGAGCGTACTCTTAGCCCTCTCGCTTGGTCGAAGCCTATCTCGGCAATCCTTTTCAGTCTTTTCCAATGAATAGGTCCGGGTATTTTGCCACGTAAGAAAGGGGCGCTGGCGTCTGATACAATCAGAAAATTGATCACCGGACTACTCTCGTTTTTCATACATTGTTTGCCAATATCGAAAAATGGTTCCATACCAAGATTGTCATAAACTCCTCCGTCATACAAGTGAAGCGCCTCATATTCTGGGGCTGTAATTTCCGGAGGTTGAAGAGACTCCCAGCTTGTACGTTTAAACCATCGATAATGTTTAGTGCCCAATCTTAAAGGTCCAATTCCTCCAGGGAAAGCTGCTGACACAGCCATTGCAGAGGCTATATTAAAATCACTCGCTTCAGCATATCCGATTTCATAATCTCCGATGATTGTTCCTTTGAACCGAAATCGCCGACCATTTTCTGCCGTGGTACCGTTGATTGACCATATAGGGCGCTTCGGGAGTTGACTCATCACTCCAGCAACACCCCAAAGATACTTAATGCTTTTTGCCAAGATATTCGCGCGAGATAGCATAAACCTCCAGTTGACAGGGTTTAATAAGAGACGACAGATGGCGTCAAATTGAAGAGATTTAGTTGTCAGCAACTTCCTGAGGTTGGGCAATGTATCGGTAAGGTATTGTACCGAAGAAGGCCAACGATAGCCCGACATCCGAAAAATAAGACCGGTAAGAAGACTTCCACCTGATACCGAGGAAATATGTTCAATATTTTCAAGTAATTTGTTCTCCGCAAACCGCCGAAGGACACCGGCATGAAAAACCATAGCCCTCACTCCGCCACCTGACAGGGCGATACCAATACTACATTGACGGATATTTAGAGAGAGCATTGTCAACCTTCCTTTACGGACAGAGAAACATCGCCGGAAGAACCTATAATTACCATAAGCGCAGGTTGTCCTTCTAACGACAGGGTGTGCGACAACTGTTCTATAAGAGCCCTATCAAGCGGACTCGGATATGGGGAAGTAAATGCTGGGTGCGAGTGCCATTCACCCAAGTAACCAACAATACTTGCTGTCCGTCGAGCTACTTCGTCCAGAACTGCCTTCAAACCTTCCACACCTCTTGTAAATCCAGTCTGACCCCCATCGCTATCGGGCGGAGCTTGCAGCACATCTACAATATAAATATGACTGAGTTTATGGTCAATATATCCAAGAATGACACCGCCAGTTTCATTTGGGAGCCGAATTTTTCTCAGTTCGTAAAGTTTCTTTTGAATACCTCTATCCAAAATCACCTGCCAATCGCCGCAACTAAAACGCCCTGACGGATCAACGGGGACTTCGTGGGTAGTTAAAGCGCCAGTCTCGAAATCGGCAGACCAAACCCGAATATGAGATTCAGGCCGATCCCGCAGTAGCCGAATCTGTCTTGCTAACAGAGCAGCATGGAGCTCGATGGCTTCACTTGACATGATTACAGACACATCACGGCATCCTGAGCCGACTCTTAAGCTACCTTCGTTGGTGTTCAAGTGTTCTGCACCCCATTCGGAGGCAATAATACCCCGATAATATTGGGCTTCCAAAGCGTCTAACCTCAATGACCGGTCTGCTGGTTCGATAAGAAGTACTGAACATCGCCCCGATGGGGTTAGAAAAACAGAAACTGAACGCGGAACATCATCCCGTTGCGAGAGATCACGTGGAACTTCGATAGTCGTTGTGGCATCGACAAAGAAATCGGCCGTTAAGATGGCATTTTTCACTTCATCGGCGTCTAAGTCATTTGCATGCTTCGATAAGGCAATCGTATGGTAGTAATCTGGAGCGTAATTAGCTTCCATCATACACTTAACAACATCTGCCTTAAAACAACCAACATGGACGTCCTTGGCGATATGGCGTATTATGTTGTGAGGTTTTATGAAATCGGGATCAATCAAGGACCATTCGCCCCAATGTTCTTTTGCCCATAACTCCGCTAATGTGCTACCAAGAGCGCCTACTCCAGCGAGTACTCCTTTAAAATCTGAGGTATGTATATTGATACCTGAGGCTACTCTAGCGAAATCTTTGTCGAGTTCCGTGCTCACCGTAATGGGGAATACTTCAACCTGGCGCCATCTTTCAGCCTGGTCTTCATTGGCAGCATCCAGCAAGGCTATTGGATAAAATTTCTCATCGTGGTTTCTTTGTAGGGTACCTGTTACTTCGCCCAAATTTGTTAAATCAGTCTTTAGTTCGAATGCATATCTGTTTCTTCTTTCAGTCTTGGACTCATTCGATCCCTTCATTGGCACCCAAAGCATCAACAAACATCGATTTAAGGCGTTACGCGAAATACCACCTCGTGCCCTTTCCTTGATTGCATCCTTGAGTTTGACCAAAATCGATTCCCCGCGACGTTCAATCTGATCGTGCAATTGTCCAAGTGTATTGGGGTGCTGCTCAATGACACCGTGAACGATAGGAGATATCTTAACGGCCAGAAGCTCGTAATGAAGTGCTTGTGTTTTCTCGGGCTGCACTATCGGAGCAAATAGGCCTCCTCTGAAATCATATCTTCCGAACCCTGGTCCGATAATGGGCACACTTAGAACATTTTTTTTCTCCGGCCCTCGAGTTTTGATGTGCGTTTTGTTCTGGAACACTCCGCGAATTACCTTGAAATCTATGCAAGGCTGCTCAGTGATGGGAATGGGTATAGGCATCAAAACAAGGTCTGGATTATCCATCTTTTCTTCAAAATCGAGCGGCAGGACTATCTGGAATGGACTATCGAAGTAGAGAGGCTCCGGTGGTTGGTCATCTCTATGGAGCTTTTCTTTTGAAGTCTCAGTCAACCACCAGAGAATACGCTGCAAGTGTTTCTGTGGAGTCCATGTTCTTTTTAACGTACTCCAAGGTTCAAAATAGAGGCAAAGGGAAAATGGCTCATTCGCTGGCACATGGTTCAGATGTGGGACTAAGGGAAAATCCTTCCTAAGGGCCCTTACTTCCGGGAGAACCTCTGGTTCGAAAATCAGAGCAAGCCGTTCCCGCACTTTGATGCCTACGGCATTGCGGGAAGCCACCTGATCATTAACACAATCAACGATAATTAGATCCCAAGTTTTGTCGTTTCTCAGCAAACGTCCCAGTTGGACAACTTCAAAGTCCTTGCTTGCGGCGCAAAGCGATAGAACCTTTCTTGATATGGCGTAATTAAGATGGCCTGGATTCAGATCAGGGAGCGGATCTCCGAACGAAAAAAGGTCTATTTCCATTTAACCGGCCCTCGGAGCAGGAGAAGATGTGATAATTGTGATGGCTGATTCTCGTTTTGGGCCTTTCAGAACGATACCGTCAGCGTCTATGTTGAATACTATCGGTTCGGGTTTCTCTTTGTTTGGTTCCTCCATAGTGACCAGAAACTTCGCGCCCTCGACTTCCTTTAGATACCGCTCATAACATTTCTTTGCCTGAATATGTGGTGGTTGTTTTTGCCCTCTTGCCTCTTTCGAGTTGTCAATAGGATCGCTGGAGCAAACCTCATAAGCTCCTTCTTTGCCATATAACAGTAGTTCCTTAACAAGCGGTTTGGGGGTTGTTTCTGTGTCCCCTTTTTCATCGCTCAAAGCCTTGTAGCTGCAGTGATGAGGTATGTTATAGATATCCCACTCGACGCGGTCTTCTCTCTTGTGATCCTTGCTAATCTTCACGATGTCTTCCAAAACGTCCCACTGAGAGTCGCCTACGTATAGGTAGTCGTAAGTGTTGGAATCAGCTTGGAAGCGTATATTGAAAATGAGAGCTGCTTCGTTACGCAGGATATCCTCTTCGTCAACGTGCTTTATAAAGGGGGAGTGGCAAAAAAACTCAACCCCATCACCGACAAGAGTAAAGCCGGGGGCAACCTTGCCCGCGTCTGTGATGAAGGATCGGCGGGAATCGAGAGTAAGGTCATTTTCCTCAAGCCAGTCTTTGAGCTTTTCGGGTTTGGAAAAGATCCGAATGCCTTTTCCTTTTTTCAAACGGTGACGGGCCTCCTGCCGCCAGATAACAAATTCGGCGCTTTGTTCTTCGTTGGATGCGGTCTCCAGAATCATCGCCGCTGGTACCCAAAGTTCGTCGATCTTGATCCTGCCTTCACCTTGGTACTTGTCTGCATGCCATAACTCAAAGAACTCTGTACTGTTCTCGATATGATCTGCGTCGCTGTGAGAGAATGCGACCACATCGAAGGACTTCTTATCGGCTTTTTTCAGTTCGTCCTTAAGCCGATCCTTTAAATTGATTTCTGGCCCCTCTCCATTCTCTGTCTTCTTCAGATGTCTGAAATCAAAAAGAATTCGCTTCCCATTTTCAAGGATGATTTGGCTTGTATCTCCGTTGCCAACTGGATAAACAATAATTTGATGCATTCATTTACCTCCATTAGTCTCTTTGAGTAGTCAGGCCATAACTTTCCCACGACCCGCGACTCTGCAACATTTCAGTAATTGACATGACGATCTTTTCTATAATTGTCGACGATATCCTCTCCAATTTCCTCGTTAGCCTCTCAGTAAACACCCTCCATAGCCACATGAGTAATAGGGGTGTTCTTTCATTCGTTGCGTCATGCCTTTTCGTCCTCCCTTAGAATGACCCCCCTACAATTCATGGGCAGCCCCTATCTCCATAATGCCTTCTACAAACTCCTTCCAACCCCATTGTCATCAATATCACTTTACTCTTCCGCCAACCTGACAGGTCGTAACATCATGGGCCTATGTATTTCACCCCGGTAAGCTTCAAGAATTCCTTCTTATCTTTTGAGGGCTGGACAGGCTCTCCGTTTTTCTCCCAATCTTCGATAATTCGTCGGACATCTTCGTTCCACCTGATTAACCCTTTCCCGATCCAATCGTTGAGAAGTGCGAGGGGAGATCGGTTTTTTTTGCTGAATTCCTGCGCAAGGAAATCGATCAGGCTGTTGTCGGTGGAAGAGATCTCTAAATCATAAGCAGTCACGTATGCTGCAATCTTTTTGTCTACAAAACTGAGCCCGAAGGCCTTGCCGGTCTTTAAGCTTACCCCTCCTGCATCTACCAATTGATCTATAACGTCAAGATTAAGCCTAAAATTATCATCCGTACTCTTAAGGAAGTTTGAGGGTCGTATCCTATCTTTATAATCATTTCTCCAGGGATACCTTGTCTTAAATTTCTGCGTCCGAAAAATTTCTTCACAGACCTCTTGCACGGTAACACAATCAAAGCGCTCATCAGTAAACATATCGGGGGCAATTCTTATAAGCATCAAAACGCTGCAGGTATCGCACAATATATTCATAGTCAATTTTGAGAGGTCGGTGATGATCGCAATAATTCCGTCTTGATCTCTTTGGCGTCCAGTTCGCTCTCGATACCGAGGATCTCTGCAAGTTTCCTGTTTGACAATGATTCTACTTGTTCCGAAACAATGTTAAGAAAATTTTTGCTCAACACATGCATGATCTGCAGGAACTTTCTCGCATCATCCCTTGCAAAAATTATCTTTCCGATAGTAGGAAATTGCTTCCTGAGATTCGCATCGGCTCCGCCCACCTGTAGTTCAAAATCGGGTTTAATGGTCTTGATCGCCCTCACGATTCCGTACAGCGAATGACTATTGGTTGCTGCAAAGCTTTTCAGGGTATTCACCTGCTGTGGCTTATCAAGCTTTTTAATGGTGTTGTAAACAAATTCCACATAGGACGGAGGAAACTGAATGAACCCCGCCACCAGATCGCAGAACGCCTCCTCCTTCTCATCGTATTCTCCTTCAGAACTTATCTCGTCTCTTACCGCGTGGACCGATTCGTGAAGCAAGGGAAATATCAGATCTATTATGTTTGTCGCGTTATTTACAAATACAACCCGATGACCGCATATCCTGGTGTAAAAGGCATAGCTTTTGATCGATACGGGAAAGTCCCTGAAGATCACATGAATCCCCAGTTTCTCTGCCAGCTTGAAGGTATGTTTATAGTCAAATGGTTTATCCTCCGGTATCCCGGAAAGTTCCCGCAGTTTTTCTGCAATCTTTTTTGCATCATCCAGGCCCCTGTCATCCTGGGTTCTAATCACCGGAAGAATTTCAGAACCCTTGCTGTTCTTGAAGATACTCAAATATTCTCTCGCGAATTCAAGCGCAGCTTCTTGTGTTGATCCCGTTATCCTGGAATGCATGCGCTGTCTATGGGTTGGAACGGAAATAGCATCTTTAAGATCGTCAGAGAAAAGCGTGTTCGGATTTACCGCCAACAGTTTGCACAGCAGTAATAAATGGTTTCCTTTCGGGATCTGTCCCCGAATCCAATCGTTCACCGTCTGGCGGGACACGCCTATCTGATCCGCCAAGCTCTGAAGGGAAAGCCTCCTGCTTTTTGCTATTTCTTTAAGCTTTAAACCTTCCCATTTCATATTATACCTCCTGGACAATTACTGTGATTTACCGTTATTACGTAAACCATACTTTACTATATATAGTAATAATATGTTGTAATTATCTTTTTGTAAAGTTATTTTTATTATTTTATTACAAATAGCCGGGCACCTACGTTCTGTTGCCCAGATCTTGTATTCGCAGGAACACTATTGCGCTAAATAGGCTGTTGCCCAAAGCACCTTTTCCATTGTAAGCCGGAAAGACTTTTCGCGAGGCGCGAATCGAGCACGGTTTGGGCACCCTGCCGATGAGCTGAAGCGTGCCTGCGGCCAGGCCGCGTTCAGGCGAATTTTCATGTCCGAAGCCCGGTGGCAAGTTTGAAAATTCAGCGGAAGCGAACTCGTTGCAGGGTAAAGCGCGCGGAGCCTGAGCAGGGAGCGAAACAGTGTTCCCGGCGTTAAATAACTTTTGGCATCAGAGGTCAGGTCGTTGAATTGGAGCTTGGTTATTGGTTATTGTTCTTTCCCTCCCACGACGATCTCGGGGATGCGGAGCGTGGGCTGGGCGTCGGATACGGGCACGCCCTGTCCGTCCTTGCCGCAGGTGCCGATGCCGAAACCGAGGTCGCTGCCTACCATATCGATCCCTTCAAGCACCTTGAGACCATTGCCCATCATCGTCGCGTTCTTTATCATGGGCCCGACCTTGCCCTTGTTGATAAGGTAGCCTTCCGATATCTCGAAGACAAAATCGCCTCTCACGGTATCGACCTGTCCGCCGCCCATCTTCATTACGAAGACGCCGTCGTCTACCGACGCGATGATGTCTCTGGGATTGTCTGTACCGGGGAGGATGATCGTGTTGCTCATGCGGGGGATCGGCTTGAACCTGAACGACTCGCGTCTCCCGTTCCCCGTTGTCCTCATTCCATACCGCATGGCATGGAACCGGTCAAAGAGGTAGTTCTTCAGGATGCCCCTTTCAACGAGCACGGTCCTCTCGGACAGTACCCCCTCATCGTCATAGGCATAGGTCCCTCTCATGTACGGCAGGGTCTTGTCGTCGACAACACTGACAAGGCTTGAGGCGATCTTTTTTCCAAGCATCTCCTTGTAGCAGGAGAGCCCTTCCATGGCGAGGTCTGCCTCAAGGCCGTGACCGATCGCTTCATGGATCATCGTCCCGCCTGCCTCTGATCCGAGAACAACCGTCTTTGTTCCCATCGGCGCTTCCACGGCCGAGAGAAGCCCGCTCAGTCTTTTCGCCGTCTTCCTTGCCAGCGCTTCAACCACCTCTTCAGCGAAGAACTCAAAACCATAAAAACCGCCTATTGCCTCATACGCGGTCTGCATCTCGCCATTCTCTTCGCCAACGATGAAAAGGTTCAGGATGACCTGCTTTCGGCTATCCTCTATGCTCATACCCTCGCTGGTAAAAAGCCTGATATCCTGACTTGTGTCTCTGTACATCACCCGCGCCTGTTTGATCCTTGGTTCCATCTTCCTGACCATTGACCCCAGGCCCTTGACCATGTCGATCTTCTTCTTCATATCGACCGTTTCGGGGTCAGAGGTGATCGCAAAAGGATACTCTGCCCGGACATGCCTGTCCCGTCGAAGATCCCTCTCCTGCTTATCCTCTGAAAATCCGCGCAATTCCACAGCAAGTTCTGTGAGGCGTTTCTCCTCGAATGAATTCGTCGTTGCAAAGAATGTCTTCCAGGGATGGATGACGCGAATGCCGACGCCCTTGTCGACACCCTTTTCAAGCTTCTCTATCCTTTCGGATTCAAGCTGTATATGGGTATATCTCTTTTCCTCGGCAAATATATCGCCGTAAAGGCTCTCCCCTCCCATCAGCATATTCAACACTTTTGCCTCATCGAACATCGTCAACCTCCCGCAAGGTGATGCCGTAGTTCGCCATATCCGCTGCAATGCCGCTGACGGCATCTTCGAAATCCGACGGATAGATCAGCTCTATAAGGCCTTTGTCCCCGTCGAGGACAGAAAAGATGCCCACATCCTCATAGGACTCGAGAATGGCCTTAAAGAACCCTATCCCTTCCCTGTTTATTATATAGCGCCTCGTCTTTTCCATGATTCTTTTTCAGCAATCAACTGATATTGTAAAAGGTAAAAGGTTAAAGGTTAAAGGAAAAAGGTTGTAAACATTTTACATTTCACCTTTCACATTTCACAGGCTTCAACGTCTAACGCTTTACGATTCACGCCTCACGGGTTTTCCACTTACGCCTTACGAGTATCTCGCTATGAGCTACAAGCCATGAGCCGGTCTATTTGCTGCTCAGCATCTCTATGAATGCCTCTAACCTGAGCTTCGTCCTCGTATCGAGCGTCTTCGGGAGATCGCCCTCGATCGTCAGGATCGGCACCCCGATGGTTTCCCTGAGTATCACGTCCTCTATGGCACGAAAGCAGAAG
>DLMV01000057.1:0-165 GCA_002478225.1 Deltaproteobacteria bacterium UBA7527
TATCAGCAGATGAAAGGCGAGACCGCAGCGCCTGCGGCACCGGCGGCAAGGGCAGTAGCGCCTGAGGCAAAGGCTGCAGTGCCGGTAACCCCGGCTGCACCGGTAGCAGTTGCGCTTAAAGATATCAATTTTGACTTTGATAAATATAATATCAGGGCCAACGAT
>DLMV01000057.1:281-21289 GCA_002478225.1 Deltaproteobacteria bacterium UBA7527
ATATAATATCAGGGCCAACGATGCCGAGATCCTGAAGCAGAATTTTTCATGGATACAGGCAAATCCCGGCAAGAAGATAAAGATCGAAGGAAACTGCGACGAAAGAGGCACAGTGGAATATAACCTCGTCCTCGGGCAGAAAAGGGCCGATGCAACGAAGAATTTCCTCGTCAATCTTGGTGCAGACGCAAAATCAATCGGGACAGTAAGCTATGGCAAAGAAAGACCTCTCTGCACTGAACACAACGAGGCATGCTGGGCAAAGAACAGAAGGGCCCATTTCGTACCTGCTCAGTGAAGTATTGAACGATACGGAGGGTAGCTCTCCTGCCCTCCCTTTTGTTTACAGCGCGGAAGCACTGTCGCAGTTCATATCATTAGATTCCGATCAGTATAAAAAGATACGGCAGGTTTGCCGTTTTCACCCTCTCAGAATACCCGCGTTTTATCTTAACCTTATGGAGATCGACAACCCGTTCTGTCCAATACGGCAGCAGGCGATCCCGTCTGCAGAGGAGCTGCAGGGCGAAGAGGACGATGACCCGCTGAATGAACATGACATCTCGATCACGCCTGTTTTGCTGAAAAGATATCCCGGCAGGGCTGTTTTCCTGGTAAGTTCTCAATGCGCCATGTACTGCAGGTTCTGCAACAGGAAGAGGATGGTCGGAAGGGGGTGGGATCCAGGAGAATTCTTTGAAGAATCCTTCAGATATCTGAGGAACGATACAACGATCCGGGAGGTGATCCTTTCCGGCGGCGACCCCTTCATGGCCCCGTCGGGTTTGCTGGATGACGTTCTGTCGAGATTGAGAACTATGCAGCACATAAAAGTGATCCGGATAAGCACAAGGGTGCCCGTCGTTGATCCGGCAAGGATGACAGGGGAGCATTTCCGGATATTGGAGGAACACGAACCGCTATGGATCGTGATCCACATAAACCATCCGCATGAGATAACCCCTGAGTTTCTCGAAAATGTGAAGAGATTCAGAAGATCCGGCTGCGCCATGATCGGTCAGACGGTCCTGCTGCGAAATATCAATGATTGCGAAAATATCCTGTTGAAGCTTTTTGAGACACTCGTGGCTGTCGGTGTGAAGCCCTATTATCTTTTTCAGCTCGATGAAGTAAGGGGGACGCGGCATTTCAAGGTCAGGCTTGAAAAGGGTATCCAGATAATGAAGGCATTGCGGGCAAAGGCATCAGGTCTGGCCATTCCCCAGTATGCCGTCGATATCACGGGAGGACTGGGGAAGGTACCGATTGACCATGTATATCTGAAAAGCAGAAAGGGCAGGAAGGCCTGCATAGAAAACCTGTCGGGCGCCACAGGCACCTATAGGGACGACGGAAAGAAGAGCAGATGTCATAAATGCGGGTTGTGTAAAGGATGACGCATCCGGGATCAGTTCTTGCTTTCCACTCCGGTATGCTCAGAGGGAGAGGCTTCTTGTTCTTCGGGAGGCTGCGATTTGAAAATCGCAAGGATATAGTGCCCGGCGGAGAAGATGCTGAAAAAGAGCGCGGCGTATATGATGTAGAGGCCAAGTTCCTGAAGACGGGGATGAAAGAGCATGCAGGATATCCCTACGATCTGGAGCGTTGTTTTTAGTTTCCCAGGGAAGGACGGATAGATCGCAATGCCCTCCATCGCATAAAATGACCGCAGCCCGCTTATGATAAACTCCCTCCCAACAAGGATGATCGTTACCCAAAGCGGCACTAACCTGTAATGCGTGAGGGTAATTAATACGGAGGCGACAAGCAGTTTATCGGCGATCGAATCCAGGTGTACCCCCAACTTGGTTCCCAGGCTCAACCTCCTTGCCATAAAGCCGTCAAGTCCGTCGGTGATGCCTGCAATGATGAACAAGAGAGAGGCAGTAAAAAAGAAATCCTTCTCGATGAACACGATGATGAGAGGGATGAAAAGTATTCGTATGACGCTCAGTCTGTTCGGAAGCGTCCAGAGAGGCATCTTCTCGTCTTTAGCCTTCATTTGGTTTTTTTAATTTGTTGTAATAATGCTTGACCCTTTTTATAAATGTTTTGGTTTCTTCTATAGGCGGGACATTCATATTATGCTCTTTGACCCTCTGGGGACCTGCATTGTATGCGGCAAGAACCAGTTCGAGGTTGCCTTCGAAGATCTCGTCTAAAAGCTTGAGGTACCTTGCGCCTCCTTTGATGCTTTCCTCTGGATCAAAGGGGTTGTCCACCCTCATTAGTCTTGCCGTATCCGGCATAAGTTGCATGAGTCCTTGGGCCCCTTTATGCGACACTGCGTTTGGATTGAAATTCGATTCTGCTTTCATTACCGCCTTAACCAGTGATGGATCTACTCCATGGATCGTCGAGTGATGCATGATCATTTTGTCATAAGCGTCGTTATCAACAGTGCTTGGCGGGATGAACCTTTTCCTCTCAGGGATAACGATGTGAAACTTCTTTCCCACAGGGATCATGTTGGTGAAATGATATGTCCCCTTCTCGTCTTCATAACCATAGACGGCTGAAAATCCGTATTGCGGGAAGAGACAAACGAAAAGTATTATAATCGCTTTTAAAATCATATGTTTATTCTCTATAACTTTTTTCCTCTTGTCAAGGATTTTGCGTTGTAATATGATAGGGAACCATGACAATGAGCGGCACCCTGTATGTCGTTGCCACGCCTATAGGCAATCTGCAGGATATTACGATCAGGGCAATCGAGGTTCTGAGAAGTGTGGATTTTGTCGTGGCGGAGAGCAGCTCCAGGGCATTGAAGATCCTTAACCACTTCGATATTCATAAATCGATCCTTTCGATCAACAGCTACAACGAAGACAGAAAGTCAAAGAACATCACGGAAAGGATAGGCCGCGGGGAATCCTGCGCCCTGGTCACGAG
Organism: Deltaproteobacteria bacterium UBA7527; assembly: GCA_002478225.1. GTDB lineage: Bacteria > Desulfobacterota > Syntrophorhabdia > Syntrophorhabdales > Syntrophorhabdaceae > UBA5609. The sequence goes on from DLMV01000057.1 coordinate 3,177, forward strand.
CGCCGGCACGCCGTGCATCTCGGACCCCGGGAACATCATAGTAAGGCGTTGTCATGAAATGGGGCTGAGCGTGCGCGTTGTGCCAGGACCGTCTGCGGCAGTGAGCGCTGTTTCCCTCTCGGGACTTTTCGCGGACCATTTTGTGTTCTTCGGTTTTTTGCCGCAGAAAAGATCCAAGGTGAAGAAGATCCTTAATGAGCTGGCGTTGCTGCCTTATCCTGTTATTTTTTTCGAATCGCCACGAAGGGTAGTGAAGACGCTCCGTATTATCCATGAAGAGTGGGGCGATCGCGAGGCAGTGATCTTCAAGGAGATGACCAAGATGTATGAAGAGGTCTTGAGGGGCAGCGTTGAAGAGATGATCGCGAGGCTTGACTCTCAGGAGTTGAGAGGAGAGTATACGCTCATTGTTGCCGGGAGGGAAAAGAAAGCGTAAATATCGTCCCTTTGTCTGTGCTGCTCTCCACCCCGATGGTTGCCTTGTGATCCTTGATGATCTCATGAACGATAAACAGGCCGAGACCGATGCCTTTGCCCCGGGGTTTTGTTGTAAAGAACGGTTTGAAGATATCCTTTGCGTGTTTTGTCGCTATGCCTTCACCATCATCGGAGATCCTGCACACCAACCACCGCGCAGCACTTCCCCGCTGATGAAGCTGGTCCGGCGGTCCGTCCTCGTTGAAGATGTCGATCGTTATCCTTCCGTTGCTGTCTCCTATTGCTTCAAGGGAGTTCTTAATGATGTTGATGAACACCTGGCATAATCTCGGACCATTGCCCATGACCAGATTGTATTCCGCGCTGTAATTTTTTGTTATCGCGATCTTCTTGTTCTTATACTGGTTGTAGAGGATCTTGAGCGCATCTTCTAATGGATTGTAGATGTCGACAAGCTCTTTTGCCTCGTCTTTCTGGCGCGAAGCGTCGAGGAGGCTTTTTACGATGTCCTTTGCCCTCCTGAGCTCATTGAGGGAGAAGGCGAGGTCATCGCGGATGCCGCTTTTTTCCTCAAGGTGGTCTATATAAAATTCCAGCGTGCTCATAACGCCCGCGATAGGATTGTTCAATTCATGGGCAATACCCGCTGCGAGCCTGCCGACAGCGGCAAGACTCTCGCTCTGTATAAGGGCTTTTGTCCTTTCGTCGACAAGTTTTTCAAGTGAGACCGAGAAGTCCCGGATCTCTTTATATGCCTTTGCGTTATCGAAGGAAAGGGCAGTGTGGTTTGCAAGGATCGCAAGCAACTCCGCCTCTTCCGCCGTGTAGAGGCCCATTTTCCCTTTTTCTCCCAGCAGGAGGTATGAGGGGTGCGCCTTTGAATGTATCGGAATAGACAACCGGTATCCATCGTTCCACAACGTGTCGGATTCCGAGATGGCGCTGACCATTTCTGTTTCGTCGATCCTCGGCACCATTCTGACCGCGCATTGTTGAAGCGAGAACAGTTCTGACAGCTTTGCGATAATATGGTTCTTGATATCTTCAAGACGATGAAGCGCCAATATCGTAAAACTGAGATCCCTGAGCGCCCTCCTGTTCTTAATGAGCTCCTGATGCAGAAATTGCGCGAGGAAGTCCTGCACACGCTCCTTGGAAAAATAGACGAGGAAGAAGGTAAGGACCATCGCAACGATATACACCATTTCGGTATGCACCGATGCGACAAGGAGCTTCTTTAGCAATACGGTGAGTCCGACAAAGAAGCCCGTGGATATAAGGAGAAAGGTCGACAGGACGATGCCTTTGCTGAGAAATATCTTCCACTCCATGACATCATGTTTGAGTATGGAATATCCCAGCAGGCACATGGGGACAAAAACGAAATTCCCCAGCGGGTATATTTCGTACCCGTTCATGGTGAAGATGTCGAAGTGATTCACAAATGCAGCAAGCCCAAAGCTTGAGAGGATATACTTGATCCTCGTTCTTTTCATTGATGCGGTTTCCTCTCTCAGCTTCTTTACAAGAAGATAGAGCGACACGGCAGTGCTCAGCGTGCTGATGATGCCGAAGAAGAAAAAGTAAGGCCCTGCAATAGCAAAGAACCCGAAGAAGTAATGCTTTGCATGGGTCAAATACTGCGGATGCCTGGTCAAAGGCAGAAGGAGGAAGGAGACGATATAGAAATATTTGATGAATGGAAGCCACTTTTTGTATCCTGTCACCAACAGCGTAAAATGGAGGTAGATGGGGACAATAAAGACCAGGAAGACGTGATCCATCCTGCTTATTTGAATGGCGAGCTTTTCATCTGCTATGACCGTAAGGGCCGTCTTGTCGATATTGAGAAAACAACCTATGAGGCATATGAATGAAAAAAGGAGGTTTATGGGGGACCTTTTCGATCTGAATACCCCCATGAGAAAAAGAATAAAGAGGACGATTGCACTGAGCAATGGTGGAATACTATATATATCCATCTTTTTTCTGTATCCTGACAATACAACAAGCGCCGTTTTCGTTCAAGGAAATTATGTGATTTTTATTGATTCCTACCTGTATTGTGCTATTAATGTAAAGAGGGGCAATGAAACCGAGACTTATCCATAACGCTGTCGCATTTGTCCTCGCCGGAGGCGTCGGGACCCGCCTTCACGGATTGACAAAGGACAGGGCAAAGCCGGCTGTTCCATTCGGCGGCAAATACCGGGTGATCGATTTTACATTAAGCAACTGCGTTAACTCAGGCATAAGGAAGATATTTGTTCTGCCGCAATATAAATCGCATTCACTCATGCGGCATACCAGGGACGCGTGGAGCATACTGAACCCGGAACTCGGCGAGTTCGTATCGCACCTCTCTCCTCAGATGCGGATAGGGGAAGACTGGTACAGGGGAACGGCCGATGCCGTTTTTCAGAATGTGTACCATCTCGAGCAGGTTGACGGTGAATATGTCATCATCCTCTCGGGCGACCATATCTATAAAATGGATTACGGCCACTTCATAAGGCATCACCAGAAAAAGAAGGCAGATTTGACGATCTCCGCCATAGAAGTGGATATCGCAGAGGCCTCGCGGTTCGGCGTTATCGAGGTGAACAGCGAGGGGCGGGTGTGCGGGTTTGAGGAGAAACCGGAGAACCCCAAGCCCATACCGGGGAAACCGGACAAAGCGTTCATTTCAATGGGCGTCTATATCTTCAGCAGGGACGTGCTGGTCGAGGTATTGAACGACGACGCAGGCCGCGACACCTCACACGATTTCGGAAGGGATATCATGCCTTACATGTATCCCGATCGCAGGGTATACGTATACAGGTTTGGTGTGGGTAAGAGCAAGGACGCGGCATACTGGAGGGACATAGGCACAATAGATGCGTACTGGCAGGCGAACATGGACCTTGCATCGGTTAACCCCGTCTTTAACCTCTACGACAAGAACTGGCCCATACGAACCTACGAAGGACAATACCCGCCCGCAAAAACGGTCTTTGCCGATGAAGAGAAGGGCAGGGCGGGAAAGGCGCTGGACTCTATCATATGCAGCGGGGTCATTATCAGCGGCGGCAAGGTAATAAAATCCGTTCTTTCCCCCGGCGTCCGCATAAACAGCTATGCCGAAGTGAGCGAGTCCATACTCTTCCATGACGTCGTTGTCGGAATGCATTCCCATGTGAGGAAGGCCATCATAGACAAGGGCGTCAGGGTGCCTGACGGCATGAAGATCGGATATGATCTCGACAAGGACAGAAAACGTTTTTATGTCTCCGAGGATGGCGTCGTCGTAATACCTAAGGGGGAGATACTGTCAGCTCATGGTTCATAGCAAACCAGATGCTGGATCCTCGATACTGGATACTTGCTCGCAAGCTAACAAGCCAAAGTACACTAAGCTCATATAACGTACGAGCATAGGTGCTGGGTCCACACAAGCACGCTTATGCGCTCTTGGCCGATATCGTGCAAGTAGAATATGAGAAGCTTACATTATTATGCTAATTGTGTATCCAGCATCGAGCATCCAGAATCCAGTATCGGTTCTGCTAAAAGCTACTTCTCCCTGCTCAGCATGTAATCGGTCAGTACGAAGAGGGCATCCTTATATTTTGAATCCGGAAAATTCTTTAGATGGCCTTTGGCGCTTTTCGTATAGTTCTCGGCAGTCGAGAGGGTATATTCGATCCCGCCATGCTTCTCGATGATCTTTCTTACGCGCGCAAAATCCTTTGCGGCAATGCGGGGCTTACCGATGATCTTTGTGAGGTATGATCTTTCTTCATTGTCGGCAGACCGCAGGGCATGGATCAGGGGAAGGGTTACCTTTCCTTCCTGCAGATCTGTCCCTACATGCTTGCCGAGGACATTGTCGAAGGATGTATAATCGAGGATATCATCCATGAGCTGAAAGGCCATGCCGAGGTTGTAGCCGAAACTGTTCATGCATTTTCTTTTATGCCATGTACAACTTCCGAGGATCGCCCCGATCTCACAGGCAGCCGCAAAGAGCACAGCCGTCTTATTGCCGATTATCTGAAAGTATTCCTCCTCGGAGGTGTTGATATCCGCTGTCTTTACGATCTCGAGGATCTCCCCCTCAGAGAGGGCGGTTGTTGCCGCCGATATGATCTGGAGAATTATGTCATTTCCTTCATGCGCCATGAGCTCAAAGGATTTTGAGTAAAGAAAATCGCCGACGAGCACGCTCGGTTCGTTGCCCCATACCGTATTGACCGTTGAGAAGCCTCTCCTGGTCTTTGCGTTATCCACCACGTCATCATGCAGGAGCGTCGCCGTGTGTATGAATTCGATGATAGCGGCGTAGGGTATATGCTTTTCCCCTTTGTAGCCGCAGAGCTTGGCGCACAGTATAACGAGGATCGGCCTGACCCTTTTGCCGCCGGATTTAATGATATAGTTGACGATCTCCTTGATGACATGGATCTTTGTGGTGATCAGCCTGTCGATCGATGTCTCAAGCTTTTTAAGGTCTTTTTCGATCACATCGGTAATGACCGCCATATCATTTCCTTAAAATATAGTAGCTTTGCACCTCTTCTGTATAATGTCCGTTTTCGAAGATATAAAGAGGAGGTTCTATGGTCGTTCCTATCCCGCCTTCTTTTATGAATTCGGCAAGGAAGAGGTTGGAAGGTTCATTTTTCTTTGGATGGATGAACCGCAGCCTTTTCGGCTCGAGCTGATCCGATCTGGCGCCGTCTATGACCTCTCCGAGCCTTTTCGACGGATATATCACATAAAGCCTGCCTTTCTTGAAGAGCAAAGAAGATGATAATGTAAGGAGTGCGGTAAGATCAAGATGAGACTCGTAGCGGGCAATGCTGCGTGAATCCTTAGGACTCTTTCTTCCGGTTCTTGCTTTCGTATACGGCGGATTGGACAGCACGACATGGAAGGGTCTTCTCTTGAGCCCTTTGGCGAGGGAGGAGATATCTCCCATTAAAAAACGGACATTGTCGCAATGATTTAATTCCTTGTTCTTCAGCGCTGTATCAAAGAGCTGTTCCTGGATCTCTGCACCCACCATTTCGTTGCTGACGCCTTTTTTGGCCATATAGATAGGTATGATACCACAACCGGTCCCAATATCCAATAATCTTTCATTTTTTTTAAGAGTGACGAAATTTGCAAGAAGGATAGCATCTATTGAGAATCTATAGCCATCTTTTTTCTGGATAATTTTTAGTTCCTCTTCACAGAGGAGATCTAAGGTTTCGTCGTCTGACAGTGACAGGGTTTCATGCATATTGATAGAATACGAGGCCTGTAAGGATCTTGGGATAGAAGAATGTCGATTTGGGGGGCATGTAAAGGCCGTTTTCCGCTACTTTTTTCACCTCGTCGACTGTTGTGGAGGGGAGAAAGAAGGCAAGGTCGACGGATCCCTTCTGTACGAGGTCTATGGATTCATAGTGGTCCTGGGTGAACGAGATCTCTTCATCATCTATCCCCATTAGTTTTTTCAGGATGTCGTTGTGGAGTATATTGACCCTTAATTGCTTCAATGCATCGTGGACATCCTTGCCCGCATCGAACGGCGCTATTTCGGTGAGCTGATATATGTGCTCAGGGTCTTCGCATGAATAAAGCAGAAAGGAAGGTTTTGCTGATCCGTTGATCATCGAGAAGGCCGCCTTCAGTGAGTCCTTGCCGTCGTAATTATGTTCTCTGACCTCAATGAAGCCTTCCATGGAGCTCAATATCTTCTGGAGGCTTTTCTTTTTCGCAAACTGGATGATCCTGTGATAGGGAAGGATGACGATGCCCGGCGAATACATATTGGTCAGATAGAGCGGTATATAGGGTATGTTGAGCCTGTAGGAGACATCCAGCCTGTGGTGCCCGTCCGCTATGTATATCTTTTTCTGGTCCATTATCGATGTAAGGCTCATTATGTCTTTCGCATCTTTCATCCTGTAGAACCTGTTCCTGATGGATTGTTCATCAACAAAGTCGTAGATCTTCTCTTTCTGTGAAGCAGCGAGGATGTTCTCGATCTCCCGATCTCTGTCTTCGTATAGTCCGAAGACGAGGCTTGTAAAGGTTTTCAGGGTGCTTATCAGCTGCTCCCTGTCGGCTTTCGCCTTTTTCCTTGTCTCTTCGTGTGTGAGTATCCGGTCCTTGTTAAGTTTATGGAGGGCTATGAACCCTCTTCTCAGATAGGCCTTTTCCTCGACCAAGAATTCCTGTTCATAGACGTAGACCGTTTCTTCGCCTTCCTCCTGCAGTATGCCGTCCCTGATCCATTCTCTCATGGTCTCCCTGGCAGTATTATATTTATCCATGGAAGGGGTTGCCATTGGCAGCTCCAGGCGGATGGCATTCAGTTCGTCCCTCTCGTAGTAAGCCCTGATATTGGTAATGACATCGTAAGGAGGACAGACGCAGAGTGCAATATCCTTGACCTTTTCTTTGTTATACAGGATGCCCTTGAATGGTTTTGTCAGAGGCTGCGACATCGCAAATGTGTTAACACAGGGGGGCGTTGAATGTCAAAGTCTTTCAGATGAAGCAGAGGCGCCGATAAGCAGTATGAATATCTTGACATGTCATGATGAGTTATGCTTTAAATAAAACATTGCCGAGGTAGCTCAGTCGGTAGAGCAGGGGACTGAAAATCCCCGTGTCAGCGGTTCAATTCCGTTCCTCGGCATATTTTTTTGCCTCGGGTATCAAGTGCTTGCATCCCCATACCGCATGTTACTTATATAGCTCTGAAAATTCTTTTACAATCCCTTTTTGCCTGCTATCCAGCTTCCGGAACGCCTGTTCGTGTATGTCCTCCGGTATGCCCCTATAGTAAGCCTCAGCCATGCCGCCTGTCATGCATGCAATGGTGTCGGAGTCTCCTCCCAGAGAAACGGCAAGGCGTATGGCGCTCTCGAAATCCGTGCTCTCCTCCCGCCCCCGATACGAACGATAATAGCGCTTAAAACATATTGACAGTCAGGTCCGCTTTATATAAAATGAACAAATGTTCATATGAACAGTTGTTCAGTAACTGGCGGAAAGGCAATCTTGATGAAGCTTTGAATAATCTATAAAACTATGGTATAAAGGGCAAAAATGAAGATCGTACTCGCTGTCTTTTTTATTATCGCCTTTACATCAGGCACAGGGTTATCGATAACCCTCGATGAAGCGATCAAAAGGGCTGTCGATGGCTCATATCTTTTGAAAGAACAGAAAGAGGTCGTCAACAGTTACCGGTTTTCTTATATTTCAACGATCGACCCCTATCTTCCGAGGGTAGATATTCAAAGCTCATATATACGTTCTCTCAATTCAAGCACGTCTGTAAGCAGTTACTCAAACTTCAGCTCTGCTTCAAATGCGGGATCTTCATTGGACGCATACACGTTCGCCGGCAGTGTCTCCTACAGGATATTTGACGGTGGTGAGAGATACGCAAAACGGAAAGGGTCCTATTCCCTGCTTGAACGCGAGAAGGAGAGGTATAAAGGCATTCATCAGGATGTCCTCTTCAATATAAAAAGCGCTTTTTACACGGCCCTCGGCAGCAGATTGGTCGTGGAGAAAAGACAGGAGGCATTCAGCACCGCAGAGAGGATATACAATCTAACGGTTGCGAGGTACCGTGAGGGAATAACAAAGAAAAGCGATGTCCTCCAGGCTGAGGTGAGGATGACGACATCGAAGATAGACGTACAGAGGGCGGAAAGGGAATACGAAAAGGCCCTGGAAGACCTGAAGTCGCTCATATTCATGAAGGTCGGAGAGAGGACCGATGCCGAAGGGCCTCTCGAGGCGCCTGCGTACTCGCCTCATTATGAAAGCCTCGTTGAGCGCGCCCTCCGTCTGAAGCCAGAGATAATCACGCAGGAAAAGGAAATAGAGCGGCTGAACATGGCCTACGTGGAAAAAAGAAGCGCCTGGTTTCCCAGGATCGACGCGGAGCTTCAGCAGACAAGGCAGGACAGGAGGTTTTTCCCTGAAGGAAGGAGCGATTCCTTCATGATCAACTTTTCATTCCCGCTTTTTGACGGTGTCGGCAGACACTACAACATGCAGGGCGCCTTAAGCAATGTGAACGCTGCAAAGCAGCGGCTTGAAGAAACAAAGCGCACGGTCGGCCTCGATATCATCAAGGCGATAAAGGACTACGAACTTACCCTGGCGAATGTCAGTTTATATAAAGAGCTGGTAAGGGAAGCAACAACGACGTTCAACCAGCTGCTCGGCGAATACAGGGTCGGCAAGGGCGACATCCTGAGCCTTCTTCAGAGCGAGAAGGACCTTGCAACGGCAAAGGAAAATGAAGTTGAAGCGCTTTACAGGGCAAACGTTGCCCTGTCATACCTTCAGAAGGTGGCATATATCTATGATGAATAAAAAGATGAGATACGTCGTTGCGGCGATCGCAGTAATTGCCATAGCAGGGCTGATCATATTCTTTGTCGCAAGGGGAAAAGGCAGGACCTCAAAAGACGGGGAATCGTTTATAACAAAAAAGGGAAATGTAACCCACTTTACCGAACAGACCGGCATCATCAAGGCACAGGTGGGGGCCATCGTTAAAGTAGGAACCAGGGCTACAGGCGTGCTTACCCGGTTGAGATACCAGGTCGGCGACTATGTAAAGAAGGGGGAATTGATAGCAACCATCGATGACCGGGAACTCCTTGCAAACAAGCGAAACCTTGAGGCCCAGATAGAAGAACAAAAAAGGGACCTTGAGGTCAAGGAGGCCCAGTATCGTTACAACAAAACCGATTTTGAACGGGAAGAGAGGCTCCTTGAAAAGGAATTCACGACGAAGGATTCTGTGGACAAGGCAAAAAAGGAGTTAGATGTATCGGCCGCACAGGTGGCGCTCGGAAAGGCGAAGGTGAAAGAGGCCCTTGAAAAACTGAACGCCCTTGAGGTCAGCTTGAGCTACACAAAGATCTATGCCCCCATCTCAGGCTATGTTTCGCAGGTGACAACCCAGGAAGGAGAAACGGTCGTAGCAGGTCTCTCCGCCGTGAATCTCATCACGATCATTGACGCTACGAAGCTGGAAATGTGGATCTATGTCGATGAGACGGATATAGGCCGCGTAAAGCCAGGAATGAAGGTGGAATACTGGGTCGATGCATACAGGGATAAAAGGTTTTCAGGAACGATCAACCTCATCTACCCTCAGCCGGAAATAAAAGAAAATATTGTCTATTACCTTGCCATCCTGAAGATAGAGCCGAAAGACACGATGTTCCTGAGGCCGGAGATGACAACCCACGTCAGGATCATCATAGACGAAAAGGCAGATGTGATCATCGTTCCCAATAGCGCTATACGTTTTGAGGATGGCAAGAATGTTGTCTATGTAAAATTGAAAGATAAGATCGAGCGAAAAGCAGTGACCACCGGTATCCGCGATGACAGGTTCACGGAGATCGTTTCCGGCCTCAGCGAAGGAGAGCTTGTTGTGATCCCTGCAGCAAAGAAGGTCATGCCAGGCGCCAAAAAGTGATCACCCTTAAAAATATCAAAAAAAGCTATTTCATCGGAGAAAGAGAACTCCCGATCCTCAAGGGCATCAACCTGGAGATCAAGGAAGGAGAGTTCGTTATCCTTATGGGAGTTTCAGGTTCAGGAAAGACGACCCTGATGAACATTATCGGGCTCCTCGATAAGCAGACCGAGGGAGAATTTTATTTCATGGATACCTTTGTAGACGGGCTCGATGATGAGGCGCTTGCGAGCTTCAGGAACAGGCACATCGGGTTTGTCTTCCAGCAATTCTTTCTTCTTCCTTATCTTAATGCCATCGAAAATGTCTTGATCCCGATGGTCTATTCGGACAAACAGATAAAACACCCGCGGGACAAGGCGAAGCGCTTGCTGGAAAAGTTCGGCCTTCTCGAAAGGATACATAACCGCCCGTCGCAGCTTTCCGGCGGCGAGCAGCAAAGGGTTGCCATTGCGAGGGCCCTCATCAACGACCCCAGCCTTGTCCTTGCCGATGAGCCCACCGGGGCCCTTGATTCCAAGACCGGCAATGAGATCATGCAGCTTTTCGGCATGCTCAACGAGGACGGCAAGACCGTTATCGTGGTCACTCACGACCCGAAGCTCGCATCCTTTGGAAAGAGGCTGATCAGGATAGAGGATGGGACTATCTCAGAAGATATCACAGCTTAGAGAATTTTTAGAAGAAACGATAAAGATCCTTTACTATTACAGGAGCAGAGTGATCTTTTCGTTCTCCGGTGTAGCACTCGGCATCCTTTCCATCTGTGTCATCGTAACCACCATTGACGGCGCCAATAGGAAGGCCTACGAAATTTTCGAGGCACTGGGGCCTGACGCGATCATGATCTTCAGCGGGAGCGAGAGACAGCGCACGGCAAGGGAAAGGGTGAACACACTAACGATCTATGACGCGGATTCGCTTCAGAGGATCGGAGGCATCTACGATGTCCTGAAGATCTATGCAGTGAGAGGCGTCAACATGAAATACCAGGACAGAAAATGGCAGACAATGGTCGCAGGGGGAACCGAGAATTATTTTACCTCTTTTAAATGGGGACTGCAGAGCGGGTCATTTTTCGGCAGCAAAGAATATGACAACGCGGAGGCGGTATGCGTTATCGGCGCGAAGGTCTATGAGGAGCTTTTTAAAGGCGAGAGCGCCATCGGCAAGGTGATACAGATAGGCCAGCTGCCGACGAAGGTCGTTGGCGTCCTTGAGGAGAGGGGAGGCACAGTAGGAGGCCCGAACATAGACGACAGGGTCGTCATGCCGTTGACCACTGTTATGAGCAGGCTTTCCAATGAGAAGCGGTTTCTTACCATGATCAGATTGAAGACCAGCAGGGACCCTGATGCAACCATTGAGGATGTAAAGAGCGTGCTCCGCAGCAATCACGGGATACAGGGCACTGAAGATGACTTTACGACAAGAAGCTCAAAGGACATACTGCAGTTCGTATCGGTGATAAGCGGTTCGCTCTTCCTTTTTCTGGGAACTGCTGCGATCGTTGCGCTCGTGGTAAGCGGCTTCGTGCTTGCCAACCTTTTCTATCTGACGATCCAGGAGAGAAAAAAGGACATCGGCATCAGGAGGGCGTATGGTGCAACAAGAAAGGGCATCCTGCTGTCCTTTCTTTTTGAATCTGTCTTTATAACGATCATTGGAGGCATCGCAGGGGTTTTGCTGAGCATCGCCCTTCAAGGCACCTTTGAGAAACTCTTTGATATCCCCATGGTGTTTTCGTTCAAGGTCGTTGTCTTTTCGCTGATATTCAGCTTCTTGACCGGTCTCTTGTCCGGGCTGAAGCCGGCCATGAAGGCGAGCAGGATCGAACCCATCGAGGCTATTCGCGGATGATCTATTCCATTAATTTCTATCTGAGGATTGCGCTGCAGAACCTCGTTGTCCATAAGACAAGGATGATGCTCGCTTTGCTCGGCATCCTCTTTGCTGTTATGAGCCTCGTTGCGTTCGGCAATGTGAGCAGCAGCATGAAAAAAAAGATCGATGATGAGATTGGAAGGTTCGGGAAGAACCTCGTCATATTGAGGGCAGGGCTTGTTTTCCAGGCGGGCAGGACAACGAGGCAATTCTCAGAGGCGAAGACGCTCAAGCTTGCAGACATAAAACGCATCAAAGAATCGCTTCAGGGAGTCGAAGAAATAGCTCCTTATTACGACACGACACACCCCGCGCGCCATGAAGACAAGACCCTCAGGGTAAGCGTCATAGGAGTAACGGATAACATCTTTACGATAAAGAATGCAGGCCTCCTTATGGGAAGGTATTTCACGCAGGAAGATGACCGGGCAACCGAGAAAAAGGCTGTCGTCGGTTATAAGGTGTATGAAAACCTTTTCGATCTAAAGGATCCGATCGGGAAGAACATTCTCATATACAGGGTGCCCACGGAGATAATTGGCGTCATAGAAGAAAAAGGAACGGACCTGACAGGCCAGGATCAGGATATTATCGTCTACATGCCGCTGAACACCTTTATGAGACGGTACAGCAACATCGATTATATTAAGGGTGCCTACATACAGGCCCAGGACGGAGTGGCGCTCAACGAGATGAAAATGCGGCTGCGGACATTTATAAGAAAGATGCGCAACATGAAAGACAGCGAAAAGGACGACTTCTCGATCTTTACAATGGAGGACATATTAAGGACGCGGGAAGAGGGAATACGCCTCGTATCCGTTCTGACCATTATTGCCTCGACGGTCTCTTTCCTGATCGGGGGCCTCGGCATTTTCGCCATCATGCTGCTTTCCATCTCTGAAAGAAAGATGGAGATAGGCATACGGAGGGTCGTGGGGTCTAAGAAAAAGGACATTATCCTCCAGTTTCTTACCGAATCGGTCATTGTGGCGCTGATAGGCGGGATATTCGGCATCGCGGTCGGTTTTATCGTAACGCTGATAGTGGATTATTTCGGAGGGTTCCCTATTATGGTCGGTCTGCAGAACGTCCTCATTGCCATTGCCATAAGCATGATCGTAGGGGTTCTGGCAGGCATCTACCCTGCTATCCAGGGGACGAAGTATGAGCCTGTGAGCGTGCTGTACGGGTAAGCACCAGCAGAAGACGTTCGGCGTTAGGCGTTAGGTGTTGGGCGATTTAACCCCTTACGCCTTACGGGTTCTTGGGCGTTGTCTTGTTGATATGTTCCAGCGCTTTTTCTGCCAGGGATCTGGTTGCCGGGTTGGTAGAACTGGCCGACACCTCGCCATAGATCTTCTTTGCCTCCTCGTTCTTGCCTTTGATATAGTAAACCTTGCCGAGGTAAAGCTTTGCTATAATTGATAGCCGGCCCTGCTTTTTGTTGATCACGTCCTGAAAGATCTTTTCAGCGTCGTCAAGGGCATCTTTTTTGCCGCTCAGGCTATAGAGATCAAAGCTCTGTATGCCCTGTGCAAGCATATGCTGAACCTTCTCGTCCTGTTTCCTTTCATAGAACGTATACGCATAGACAGAAAAGGCTGCTATGAAAAAGACGATTACACCTATGATGCATGACCTAAGGTTCTTTTTAACAAATGCGATGGCGGATTCGATCGCAGCGATCAACAGATCAGGCTTTTTTATCTCCTCTTTTTTCTTTTTCGCCATGGCTGATATTTCACCACACACAATGCGACAAGTCAACAAGATAGCTATAAAACCCGTAGATCGTGAGTCGTAAGTCGTAAGGGGTTTAACCCCTCACGCCTGACGCCTTACGGAGTCTTATTCGGATCAACAAGGATTTACCATCTAACGGTGAATCTGTCGATGAGGGGAAAGGTCATGGACGATATAAGGATCGCTATTATAACGAAGAGCACATAAACGGACCTCTTGTTCCTTCGTACGCCTTCGAGAAGGTTGAAAAAGGCTATCGTTTCAAGTCCAAAAGCGAGAAAGCCAAGATAGCCGGGAAGAGGCATTTCAAAGATCTTCCCCTTTTCAAAGAACGGAACAGTGTATATCCATTTTGAGATAGACCAGTAGTTCCACATCTCCCAGAGGATGCCGCATATGAGGCCGGCTATGACGGCGCTGATAAAGTGGCCCGCAAAGCCTCTTTCAAGATCCTCCATGAAGGACCTGTATCCCCTGGCGTAATTAATGGCATCCACGACAGGGACGGCAAAGATCCAGGCACAGGCAAAAAGATACTGCGGAAAGGCAAGGGTTAAGAGGAGTATCGCAACGCCAATGGGGATGGCACAGAAAGGATACCGCTTGATCATGAAAGGTCTTACGGCAATATCACCGAACAGAACATAGACCAATTCTTTTGTAAGGTAGATCGCGGGGATGACCGTACCGTAGGCAAGGAGGTAGCCGCTGTACCGCTGGGCAGTGTTCGCAGGGAGGTTTATATAATGCCAGTTTTGAAGCCGTATATTGATCAGTTCGAACAGGCACCAGAAGCAGCAGGATATTATGATAAGCGGAACAATATGTCTGTTCAGCACTAAAGACCTCTTCTTTTTCAGCGCCAGCGTTGTATCAAGGAGGATGATGTATGACCACCATGATGTGATATAGAAAAAGTATTGAAAAGGCTCTATTCTTCTTATAAGCACATAGTATCCTGTTAGATGGAGGAGAATGGAAAAAGCGACTAAGAAAAAAGGCTTTAACACATATTATGATTTGTCTGAGGTTTTATCTGCTGAGCTGGTTGCTTCGGGATTGTCTTCTGTAGACCGCTTTACCCTTATTGCGCCGGTGTATGTTTTCGAGTAGTAATGAGAATCCAGCGAGTCTATCTTTACCCCGAGCTTGCTTTGATACGAGGATGAATGGATGAAATTCCCATCACCGATGTATATTCCGACATGGGTCGGATATTTAACGTACCTTTTTGTTTTGAAGAATACAAGGTCTCCGACCGACAATTGCTCCTTTGGCACCTTTGCGCCTGCCTTGAACTGCTCCCTTGCGCTTCTCGGCAGCTGCACATCAAATATCTCGTATATCTTTTTGACGTAAGCCGAGCAATCGAGACCCCTGACGCTTTCCCCGCCATATCTGTAAGGAGCCCCCATGAAGCTCTTGGCAACTTTTACGAGCATATACTTCTCGTCGCTGTCCTTCCAGGGCTTAAGGGATCTGTGAACGAGTGTAATGTAATCTTCGTCGCTGTTTTCCGTGATCTTCGGGATCAGCAAGATCCTGCCGGGCGTCAATCTTTTGTTCTGGGTATTCTGCAGATCGTTTGCTTCCGCAAGGTCTTCTTTGTCGACCTCAAATCTCATTGCGATCTTGTCGATGGTGTCGCCCTTTTTAACCTTGTATTCAATGAACTCACCGTCATTCTCGGTTGTCACAATCTCTTCGGTTCTTTTCTTTTTGGTTGTTTTTTTCTTATTGGAATTGGTATTCGGCGATGCGTCGCCTGTCGCATCAGTCTTCACAGTAAGGACCTGGCCGAGGCTTAATTTGTTGGACCTGAGGTTGTTCAAAGCCTTCAGCTGATCGACCGTTACATGGTATTTTTTTGCCAGGTTGTATAAATTATCGCCCTGCTTGACCTTGTGGGTAATGCTTGAAGAATGTGAATAGGTGGGAACGAAAACAGCAAAAGCGAAGCAAAGAGCGCAGATCACTATAAGCTTTTTCATGGATTAGATTCTACCTTATCAAAATTGTTAAAATTATGTCAAGAAAAAATTGTTTTTTTTACTACATTACGCATACCAAGATCGAGCGCTTTGCCTTGTATTTCCTGCTTATAGTGAAGAAAGCAGGGACAAGATTGTGAATTATGTCACATTTTTATTGATTTTATCATCCCTTTTATTAATAATATATGCAAAAAACGTTCAGGAGGCACAGTTTATGGTGGATATCGGAAGGGAGATATTCTGGAATGTTAAAGATACCGGTGCACAATGGATAAGCTATGCGCTGATGATCATCACGTTCATCATTTTGTTCGTGGGATTAAAGAAGCGCTATGCCATGTGGAAGATAGGAAAGCCGGCCCCCATTAATTTTTCGAAAAGGCTTGGTGAGCGGATAGGGTATTTCATCGCCAATGGGATATTTCACAAGTCCATACTGCGGGAAGCCTTTCCCGGCTGGATGCATTTCTTCATCTTCTGGGGATTCCTGATACTCTCCATTGGTACAGGCCTGGTCGCGTTTCAGGCCGATTTTACGGACCTCTTGTTCAAAGTGAAATTCTTAAAGGGCGATTTTTACCTGATCTTTTCATTTTTGCTGGATCTCGCCGGTCTGATGGCAATTGTCGGTATCCTCATGGCCATGTGGAGAAGGTACATCACGAAGCCCGCACGCCTCGACAATAAACCGGATGACGCCCTGGTACTTGTCTGGATACTGGTCGTCCTTGTGACCGGTTTTCTGGTAGAGGGCGCAAGGATCGCCCATTCAATGCCTGATTATGAGCGCTGGAGCTTTGTCGGCTGGTTCACCGCCGCGTTCTTCTCAGGTATGTCGAAAGGATCAATAGAGATCACGCATAAGGTCTTCTGGTATCTCCATATGGTGATCTCCTTCGGCCTTATTGCTTATATCGTGTATTCAAGGCTGCTCCACATCATCACCTCCTCGCTGAACATGATGTTCAGGGGCGTTGAGGACAATCCGAGGGGTGCGATAGAGCCCATTGCAGACTTTGAGAACGCAGAAGAATTCGGCGTCAACAGCATAGAAAATTTTACATGGAGACAGATCTTCGATCTCGATGCCTGTACCCGGTGCGGCAGGTGTCAGGATCTTTGTCCTGCCTACGCGAGCGAAAAGCCGCTTTCGCCGAAGCAGTTCATCCAGGACCTGAAGGGCGAGTGGGAAAAGGCGGCGAAGGGCGTCAAGAACGAGGAAGGCATCATCGATAATGTCATACAGGAAGAGACGCTGTGGTCATGCACGGCCTGCCTTGCGTGCCAGGTAAACTGCCCTGTATCGATCCCTACCTTCGACAAGAACATTGAGATGAGGCGCTACCTTACCCTGACCCTCAGCAAGACGACCTCGGAGACGAGGCTCCTGTTCAAGAACCTGCAGCAGAAGACAGACCCGTACGGAATGGGCAAGAGGCAGCGGACAGAATGGACAGAAGGCCTCGATGTGAAGAACGTTGCCGAGCAGGAAGTTGAATATCTTTACTGGGTAGGATGCGTTGCGTCCCTTGACGACCGGAACAGAAAGGTGGCAAAGGCGTTCACGACGATACTGAACAAGGCCGGTGTCTCCTTCGGCATCCTTGGCCAGGATGAGGCCTGCTGTGGAGACCCTGCACGCAGATGCGGCAATGAAGACCTGTACCTCGGCATCGCCCAGGGCAACGTGGAGCTTCTCAAGGAGATCGGCATAAAGAAGATCATTACGACCTGCCCGCACTGCTACCACACCCTTAAGAACGAGTATCCGCAGGTAGGCGGGGCTTTTGAGGTCTATCATCAGGGCGAATTTATCTGGAAGTTAATGAACGAAGGAAAGCTGGCATTGAACCCTGCAATTGAAGGGACCGTAACCTATCATGATCCCTGTTACCTCGGACGTGTAAATGGTGTCTTCGATCAGCCGAGAGGCCTTGTCAAAAAGGTCGCAAAAGGTTCACTGGTCGAGATGGAGAGGAACCATGACAGGAGCTTTTGCTGCGGCGGCGGCGGCGGCAGGATCTGGATGGAGGAGCACCACAAAAGGATCAACCACCTGAGGATCGATGAGGCGATAGCGATACCTGCAAGCACAGTGGTCACGGCCTGCCCTTATTGCCTTATCATGATGGAAGACGCCATCAAGGACAAGGAGAAGGTCGAGACGATGAAGGCCATGGACCTCTCCGAGATTCTTGTAAAGGGCTTATAAATTAAGTAGTTAAGTGAGATGGTATATAAAAGGATGGGCGATATTCCCATCCTTTTATATTTTTTAAGATTGGTTTTTCTTTACTCTTCTAAGGTTATTGCTTCTACGGGGCATTCTTCCGTGCATGCACCGCATTCTGTGCAGAGCTCAGGATCGACCTTTGCTGTGTCGTCAACAGTAATAGCGTCAGCAGGGCAAATCTCTGCGCATGCTCCACATCCTGTGCAGGCATCTTCATCGACTTTTGCAGGCATGTTCTTACCTCCTTTTCTTTTTAGAAATTCCTAAACAAATCTCAAAAGAATGTCAACAAAAAAATCATAATAACGCACGATCACAGAAC
>DLMV01000057.1:21412-22358 GCA_002478225.1 Deltaproteobacteria bacterium UBA7527
ATCACAGAACAGGGCGTACCTTATCTGTTTCTGTCCGCGTATCCGGTCGTCGATCATCGGATGCTGGACGTTGTTCGGCGATCGGTGCCTGGTTATTATGTTTATTTCCATTGACATACCCGTCCACATTGAATAAGATTGTCACAATGATTGAATTTTTAAGAGACCTTTTTTTAGATCTTTACGATAATTTTTCAGAGGTTTTTCTCAACGTGCTCGTCATGGTCATCGTCATGGTCGGCGGGTTGATCATCAGCTGGCTCATCAAGAAACTATTGGGCAGGCTCTTGATACTGTTTCGATTTGATAAATGGGCGCAGGATGTCGGTATTACTAACTTTCTCCAAAAAGGCGGGGTCAAGACGCTGCCTTCTCTCGTCCTCAGTAAGGTCGTCTACTGGATATTTATTGTCCTCTTCCTGTCTTTTGGCCTCAATTTTATCGGCATTTCACAATTTTCTGAGTACGCTTCAAGGATCTCCACAACATTGCCGCATATCATCGTCTCTCTTGTTATCGTTATTATAGGGATCATTTTGAGCAATTTCATAAGCAGGGTCATATTTATGACCTGTGAGAACGCAAATATAAGATATGGCGATATTATTGCAAAAGGAGTGAGGATCTTTCTCATTGTCATAACCTTTGGAATAGTTTTTGAGTATATTGGCATAGGGAATATGATAATTACCATCAGTTTTCTTATAATTTTCGGGGGCATCATCATGACGCTCTCGCTTGCCCTCGGTATTGGATTGAGCAATGTTGTCGGCGACCTTATCAGGGACCGGCTGAAGATGCGGGAAGTGAAGAAGAAGGAAGGGAACGGAAACCCGTAGTAGAACCAGCTCATGGCTGATTGCTCATAGTTCATGGCAAAACGAAGCATGAAATTCCAACCACCAAATTGTGAAGCAATATCTAAATCCCAAGCACCAAATCCTAA
>DLMV01000032.1:0-25397 GCA_002478225.1 Deltaproteobacteria bacterium UBA7527
CTCATCAAGGGGTGCAGTCCATCGTATATCGAAATGCAAAGAAGAACGTTCGGCGTTGGGCGTTCGGCGAGAAAGGCGGCTCATAGCGAATCAGATGCTTGTCGCTTGATGCTTGATGCTGGATGCTGGATGCTCGATGCCGGTCGGATTCTATCAAGGAACAAGGATCGAGATGCAAGGAATGGGGTTCTTGTTGTATCGTCATCGCAGCGAATGAGATTGCCACGCCCTGCTACCCATCACCCATCACCTATCACCTATCACCTCTTACCTCTTACCTTTCACAGGGTTTGTCCAATTACGAATTACGATTCACGAATTACGAGGGCCTTCCACCCATCACCTATCACCTATCACCCATCACCTTACTTCTTCTACTCCTGCTTCAGGATAATGACCTCGATCTTCCCTTTCAGGCCTTCGGCGAACCTGTTGGCATCTGATTCCGTTCCCACTATGGCACCGTAGTGCATGGGGATGGCTATATCCGGTTTTATATCGAGGGCTGCCTTTACCGCCTCTTCGGCGGTCATTACGTATGTGCCGGAGACGGGAAGGAGCGCTATGTTGACGTTCCTGAACTCCTTCATTTCAGGGATATGGTCGGTATCGCCGGCAAGATATATCCTTTGCCCTTTTACGGTAAAAATGTACCCCACGCCGTCGGCTGTTTTCGGATGGAACTGCTTGTCCACATTGTATGCCGGCACTACCTCTATCGCAATGCCGCCGACATTGATCGTGTCGCCCCTTTTGACGATCTTCACATTCCCGGCAAGCCCTTTCGCGCATGAGGCCGGTGTGACGATCACCGTGCTTGCTCCCTGGATCTCTTTTATATCCTTCTCCGAACAATGATCGTAGTGGTCGTGGGTGATGAGGATGATGTCGGCTGTATCCTTCCTTTTTATCTTGAAGGGGTCCGTATAAATGACCTTCTCTCCCTGTATCCTAAAGGTATCGTGACCCAGCCAGTGGATGTCTTTTGCAACGCCTTGCGCAGCCTTTACATCCGCGCCCGCCGTGCCTGCGAAAAGAAAGATATTGGCGAAAAAAAAGATGCCAGCGACGATAAACAATACAACCGATTTCTTCATATCACACCTCCGGTTTTTTTATATTAATAGGGGTCAGCAGATAAGTTCATCCCGAATCTTGAGCATTAAATATTCAACCAAGTACGAAATACTAATATCTAAACCCAAAACAATATCAAAATTCAAATATCAAATATTCAAGGCAAGTGCATGTAATTAATATTTTGAATTTTGAACATTCGAATTTGTTTAGGATTTAGATATTCGAGTTTAGGACTTGCCACCATCTATAAGCGAGGTTTGAAAGGCATGAAGAAAAGAATGAGCCTCAAGGATTCTTTGAAAAAAGGGAAGGTCGTATACGGTCCGTGGTGCGTCATCCCGTCGCCGTCCACTATCAACATTATCGCCTCAACAGGGGTTGATTTCGTGATCATAGATATGGAACACGGACCCCAGGGCTTTGAAACAGTAGAGGACATGATAAGGGCCGCCGAGGTCGAGGATTGTACGGCGATCGTTCGCGTGGCGAAGAACGACGAGTCGTTGATATTGAGCGCCCTCGACATAGGGGCGGCAGGCGTGATCGTTCCCCATATCGAATCAAGGCAGGATGCTGAAGAGGCGATATCACACGTGAAATATTATCCTGTTGGCCAGAGGGGTTTTTCGCCTTTTACAAGGGCAGGGGGGTATTCGCTCTACAATGTCAAGGACCATGCAAAAAAGCAGAATCAGAAGACGATGGTGCTCCTTCTCCTCGAAGGAAAAGGCGGGATCAACAACCTCGATGACATCCTGTCCATAAAAGATATCCGCAATAAGATCGACGTCATCTATATCGGCGCCTATGACCTGTCGCAGGCCATCGGTTATCCCGGGCAGGTTGACCACCCTGAGGTCAGGAGGCAGCTGGAGGTGTGCATTCAAAAGATAAGGAAGAAAGGGGTCGCTGCCGGCGGCTATGTAGCAAAGAACGATGCAGACATTCGATGGATGACCAAACTGGGCATGCAGTTCATCACATTGATGCCTGACTGCACTGCCCTGTTCCATTCCTTCGGGTCTTTTTATCCCACTCTCTCAGCGAATAAAAAATAATTTTACAGAGAGTATTAAAAATTAGCTTAGATAGATAATGAGAGTATAAGTGTAGGGTTTTCCTTTCGCTCTTCACGTTTCACTGTTTTTATCCTGCGTGTTTGCGGGGAAAGCCATATGTTGATGCTCATCTTAATAAAGAATCCTATATAAAAAACTAAAAAAAGGAAAAATATATGAAAGTAGTAGGCATGATCCCTGCTCGGCTCCAGTCGAGCCGTCTTCCTGAAAAGGCGCTTATCGATATCGAGGGGCTGCCGATGGTCATCCATACCTGCAAAAGAGCCCAGCTTTCGAAGAGCCTTGATGAGGTGTATCTTGTCACGGACAACGAAAAGATCAGGCAGGCAGGAGAGGCGAACGGCATCAGGGTAATAATGACAGGAACGCATCACAAGAGCGGTTCGGACAGGCTCGCCGAGGCATGCACATACGTTGATTGCGATATTGTTGTGAATGTCCAGGGCGACGAACCCCTTGTTGATCCCGGTCATATTGATGCAATAGTGTGGCCGTTGCTTAACGACCCGGAGGTTATGATCTCTGTCGGTGTAACTCCATATTCAAAGAAGAACAGCCTTTCGGATATTAAGGCGGTGCTGGATCTCAGCGGGAACATTATGTACTGCTCGAGGACAGACCTGCCGAGCGACGCAAGAACGCCGGTAGAGAAAATGCTGAAGATGTGCTTTATCGTTCCTTTCAGAAAAGATTTCCTGCTGCAATATTCAAGATGGGAGCCCACCCCTCTCGAAACAATAGAATACAATGAATATCTCCGGGTGCTGGAGCACGGCGTAAAGTTACGCGCCGTTATGATCGAAGGCGCGAAGATAAGCGTGGATACCGGCGAGGACCTCGCAATAGTGAGGGAGCTTATGAAGCATGATACAATAAAGCAGAGGTACATGTGACCTTTTTATGAGCGGCGTACTTCTTATTCACAGCAGTCTGCCACATGAGAAGATCGCAGGCCTTTTAAAAGGTTCAGGCATAAGGACATGGTATCCTCTGATCGGCAATTATGAAAAGATCGTAGAGCTAAAAATGGCGCTCCGGGGCATTGCAGAATGCGAAGAAGCGGGCGCGATGCTGCAGAAGGCGGCAGCCGATCTGAGAAGGCCGTTCTACGAGGTGACGGCACAAAAGGGGCTACAATATAACTCCATAGAGTGGTGGACAAGCGTTATATCAGAGCGCAATACGATTACATGCAGCCTTTTTCTTCATTGCTGTTATGTATACCTTGCTTCCCAGTGGATGGGTTCTGGTAAGGATATATGCGTCATAACGGACAGCAATACCGTTATAAAGAATATCGCATCCATTGCGGTGAAGAAAGGGATCAAGGCAGAGAGCAATGCCTTTTTTACGCTGAAAGACAGGCCGTTGCGGATATTCGCAAAGGGTTTGTTCAAACTGCTCCTTCACCTCGGCGTCTTTGTTGCTGCCAGGCTCAACAGACTTTATCATACAATGGTAACAAACAGATATACCCCTTTGAAGAACCCTGACGTGATCCTTCATACGTGGGTCGATGAGAAATGCTTTGGCGCAGACGGCCGGTTCAGGGACCGATATTTTACCATTCTGCCGGATTACTACCAACAGAACAATGTACAGAAGGCCACTTTTGTGAGCTTTTCGTACCGGAACATCAATCGCTCTATCTGGAAAGCCTTTTCTTTCCTTCATACGAACAAGGATCACTTCATTATACCACAGGATCACTACCGTATCTGTGATTATCTATTCCCTTTCCGGATCTGGTTCAGGCAGCGCCGGTTCTCATTCGGGTCTGTTGATCTGAAGGGCGTGGATTGTTCGACCCTCTTCTACGAATATCACAGGAACGAACCCGTGCGCTTCGAGTCAATGTATTATCTTCTCTTTAAAAGGCTTGCGGAAAAAGGGATAAAGCCGAAGATGGTGATGGACGGTTTCGAGAACCTCTTTACCGATAAGCTCATCCAGCTTGGCGTAAGAGAGTTCATGCCGGGGACGGTCGTACATGGTTTCTTTCACGTTGCTCCGTCACCCAATACTCTCTGCTTCTTCATTGATATGAAAGAAAGAGACACCGCGCCCCTTCCAGACAGGATCATATGCAACGGCCCAAGATATAAAGAGATCCTTATACAGGAACATTTTCCGGAGGACCGTGTTGTCGTCGGTGCGGCGCTGAGGTATCTATATCTCCATAATGTAAAGCGGGCATCCCGTGTTGCCACCGACGATCTCAGGATCCTGCTTGTTCTGCCAATTGAGGAAGAAACGATACTGGAACTGTTCTACAAGCTCAAAGAGGCGATTGAAGGGATCGATAGGTTCCGGATGATCCTGAAACCCCACCCAATGCAAACGTCTTTCATCAAGACCCTCGCGAACGATCTCCCGCCGGGGACAGAGGTCTTCACGGGACCAATGGAGGAGGCGCTTAATCTCTGCGATATTGTTGTAAGCGGAGCAACGGGCGCAGTACTTGACTGCGTCATGGCGGATAAAGAGGTAATAAGGATAGGTAGGAGCGCACAGATCGATCTGGACCCGCTGGCGTGGTTTGAGGAGTTCGGGAGGCCCTGCGGCAGCGTGGATGAACTGCGGGAGAGGCTGATCGATGCCGAAAAAAGGATGAAAAACCCTTCATATTCGCCACCGGGATATTCCGTGATGCTGCCGGAGCTCTTTTCTCCCGCGACAGAAGAGGCGATGAAGACCTTTCTCCCGCCCCCGATCTCTTGAAAATAAGGACAGTGAATAGTGAACGGTGAATAGTGAATAGCAGAAAGCCGTCAGCTATCAGCATACAGCAATCAGCGTTGTGTATCGATCATCGAGTATCGAGCGACGAACATCCAGTTACAACTGCTCACGACTTACGGGCTTTTTGATTTACAATATACGAACTACGAAATACTGTCAGCGCAATACAATACGGAGGTTTAAATAATGTTGCAGGCACATAGGCCCTCTATCGGCAGCGAAGAGCTTGAAGAGGTCAGGAAGGTATTTGAGACAGGCTGGCTCGGCATGGGCTCGCAGGTGATAGAGTTCGAAAATATGGTGAAGGACTATCTGGGCGTGCGCAACGTGGTAGCGGTAAATACGGGGACGACAGCCCTCCACATTGCGCTCGATGCATACGGGATCGGACCGGGAGATGAGGTAATCACGCCTTCTCTGACATTCTGCGCAGGCATACAGGGGATCATTTCGCTTGGCGCAGTCCCTGTATTTTGCGAAGTGGATCCCGATACGCTCAATATCGACCTTGTTGATATGGAAAAACGGATAACATCCAGAACAAAGGCGATCATACCTGTCCACTATTGCGGATACGCCTGCGATATGGACAGGCTCCTGGAAATTGCCCGTGCAAAGAAGACCATTGTTATAGAGGACGCTGCGCATGCCTTTGGGTCAACGTACAAAGATAGAAAGATCGGCAGCATTGGTGATGCAGCATGTTTCAGCTTTGACCCGATCAAAAATTTCACCTGCGGTGAAGGTGGGGCTGTAACGTTAAACGATGATAAGATAGCGGATGAGATACGGAGGAAGAGGACCCTTGGAATATCAAAGGATTCATGGCAGAGGCAGAAAAAGGCCCAGAGCTGGTATTACGAAGTAGTAACGCAGGGATACCGCTACCACATGAGCAACATTAATGCCGCAATAGGGATCGCACAGTTGAGGAAGCTCGATAAGTTCATAGAGAGAAGAAAGCATATTGTTGAACGCTACAACGATGCCTTTAAGGGGATCGAAGATATCAAGACCCTCAAATGGGATCTCCGGGAGATGGCCCCATTCATGTACATAATCCGTGTTGCAGGCGGCAGGAGGGAAGAGATGATGGATTTTCTCGCATCAAAAGGGGTGGCGAGCGGCGTCCACTACATACCGAACCATCTCCAACCTTTTTTCAGTAAGTATGCCGCAGAGCTCCCTGCAACTGAAAAGGTATGGAAGGAGATCATCACCCTCCCTCTCTTTTATGACATGACAGACAACGATGTGGAACTTGTCATCCGCTCAGTGAGGGAATTTTTTACACATTAAGGTCGGAATGTGTAATAGGAGGATCTGTGTCGGGCTTTCTCCGCAAACACGCAGGATAAAAACAGTGAAACGTGTTACAGGATTCATTGCCTCACGACGGTTTGCCAAAGGAAGACCCGACACAGATCCTCCATCTTTTTTATCACTTGGCCCCTCGACCCCTTGGATCCTTGAACCCTTTTCTTTAGGATTTAGAAATTAGGATTTAGGATCTCGTTTACGATGCCTCCTAAAGTAAGTATAAACCTCTGCTGCTATAATTCAGAAAGGTTCCTTGGAGAGACCCTCAAAAGCATCGAGGACCAGACATTTAAGGATTGGGAGCTGATCGTTATCAATGACGGATCTTCAGACTCCACGGAGGCAATAATTGATAGGTTCAAGGCGCGCGGATTTCCGGTATCATACCACTACCAGGAGAACAAAGGGCTCGGCTATTCACGTAACCGGGCCCTTGAACTTTCCGGAGGCGACTATATCGCATTTATTGACCATGACGACATGTGGCTGACCGAAAAACTTGCAAAACAGGTAGAGGTCTTTGAGCGCAGAAAGGACATCGATTTTATATATACGAACTACTTTATACAAAAAGAGGAGCGGAGAAGCGTGGCATTGAAAGGCGATCAGCCAGACGGAGAGGTCTTCGACCATTTTCTGAGGCGCTATCCTGTCAGCGTTATGACCGCCGCGATCAGGAAGAGCGCGATCTCCGGGTTTGAAGAGCGTTTCGACACGAAGCTGAGGCTGTGCGAAGAATACGATCTCTTCATGAGGTTGCTGTTCCGATCAAAGGCGGCCTACATCGGAGAGCCGCTGGCAATATACAGGATCCATCCTGACAGGGCGAGCACGAGGTTCATTGACGAATGGTCCGTCGAGATGGAGGCCATTGTCGGAAAATATCAAAAGGTCCTTGAGGGATTTGAAGGGAAGCATGCGGGATCGCTCCGCTACCTTTACGCAAAGATCGGCTATTACAAGGCGCGTTCGGCGATGGCAGAAAAGAGGCCCGGGGATGCGAGGAGGTTCCTGAGGCCTCATATCGGTGTCGATCCCCGCTTTGCGCTCCTTTATATGATAGCATTCTTGCCTCCTGTGGTGTGGAACAAGGCTGTCTCCATAGGGAGCAAGGGATATTTCGATGAAAGGTAAAAAGATCTGTTTTGTGGCCGCTATCGAGCTCTCAATCCGCGTCTTCATGGTTGAGCACTTAAAGAGGTTAAGCAGAGAGCACAGTATAAAGGTGGCGGTGAATACAGACAATGCGGACTTTCTTAAACCGTATGGTCTTGACGTAAAGGTCTTTTCTGTTAAAATTGAGAGAAGGCCCCTGCCAATATCTGATATACTGGCTTTATTCAGGCTTTACCGGTTCTTCAGGAGGGAAAAATTCGACATTGTTCATTCGATCACGCCAAAGGCAGGGTTGCTTTCCATGTTTGCCGCTTACCTTGCCGGAGTACCGATAAGGATCCATACCTTTACCGGTCAGGTTTGGGCCACAGCAAAGGGGGTGAAGCGGTGGTCGCTGAAGACCATGGACAGGCTGCTTGCCCTTTGCGCTACCCACATCCTTGCGGACAGCAGATCTCAGCAGGATTTTATTGTCAATGAGAAGATCGTGCCGCGCGAAAGGTCCTTTGTCATCGGGAACGGATCGATCTGCGGGGTTGACAGCACGCGTTTCCGTCCCGATACCGAGGCGCGAAAGACATTAAGGGGGCAAATGTCCATACCGGAGGAGAATATACTTTTTCTTTTTCTCGGGAGGCTTACCTTCGATAAGGGGCTCCTCGACCTTGCCAGCGCTTTTTCACAAATATGCAGGTCCAGGGAGAACATCGATCTTCTTATCGTGGGGCCTGACGAAGAGGGAATGAAGGAAAGGATAATTTCTGTATGCGGTGATCATCAGGAGAGGATACATTTTTGTGACTTTACCGATGCGCCGGAGAGGTTTATGGCCGCAGCAGATGTGTTCTGCATGCCCAGTTACCGCGAAGGGTTCGGCATCGTTGTCATTGAAGCAGGCGCCGCCGGGATCCCATCGATCGGAACAAAGATCTATGGCGTTGTCGATGCCATCGAGGACAACGTTACGGGACATCTGTACACGCCGGGAAATGTCGAAGAGCTTGCTGGAAAAATGCTCAAAATGATAGACGAGCCTTCTGTCAGGATCGGGATGGGCGGGAACGCCCGCGAAAGGGCAATCAGGCTTTTTTCGAAGGACCTTGTTGTTGAAGCATTCTTTAATTTTTACCATTCCCTACCGGGTATAGGGAGCGTCAGGAACGGTCATGTTGAAAAGACCCTTTGACCTGATCGTATCGCTACTCCTTATTATCGTTCTGTCCCCTGTCATCCTTTTTACGGGCCTGCTGGTCCTTGCTTCAATGGGAAGGCCGGTCCTGTTTAGACAAGTACGCCCTGGCTACAAGGGGAGGCCTTTTACGATCTTCAAGTTCAGGACCATGACAGATGATGCAGGCAGAACAGGCAGACAATCGACCGATGAAGAGCGCCTGACCGGTGTTGGCCGTTTCCTGAGAAAGTTCAGCCTCGATGAACTCCCGCAGCTTTTTAATGTATTGAAAGGAGACCTGAGCTTCGTGGGCCCACGGCCGCTTCTTATGGAATATATCCCTCTTTACACGCCGGAGCAGGCAAGGCGGCATGATGTCAGGCCGGGGATCACCGGATTGGCGCAGGTAAAGGGGAGAAATGCCATTACCTGGGAGGAACGGTTCGACCTCGACATCTACTACGTTGACCACCAGAGCTTCCGGCTGGATATGAAGATACTTGTCGATACTGTGTTCACGGTCATGAGCAGGAAAGGCATAAGCGCCGAAGGCTGTGCAACAATGCCGAAGTTCACCGGTTCCAAACCGGACAGTGAAAAGGTATAATCGTTCATGAAGCGTGATCGGAGGGTTGCCGGACATTGAAATACCAAATGACTGAGATCGAAAAAAGGATCTGGCTGTTGCCCGTCCTTGCCTTTATCGGCGCATTTGCGGTAAGGTTCCACCTGGCCTTTTTCTCGAACATCATAACGCCGGATGGCCTTATGTACATCAAGACCGCTAAGCTCATCGAGACCGGTGAATCGAAACAGCTTACGGAGTTTACCTTCGTTCATCTTTACCCTTACCTTGTTCTGCTTGCCCATAAAATATTCCCTGACTGGGAAACGGCGGGACGCATGGTCTCAGTACTGATGGGGTCGCTTGCCGTCATCCCGCTTTTTCTTTTGACAAAAAGTATGTTCGGCATTCGCGTCGCGTCCATAACGGCGCTTTTCTACATCATCAACCCGAGACTTGCCGACCATTCAGCGGACGTGCTCAGGGAGCCCACCTTCTGGTTCTTTTCAATGACCGCGCTGTGGCTTGCATGGGAAGCGATATCACGGGAAAACCTGGTATTGGTGGTCCTTTCGAATGTGTCAACGGTCCTGGCGGCTTTTGCCCGGATCGAAGGAGTTGCCGTCTTCGTTATGGTCCTTTTGTGGATCACCTGGTATTTCCTCAAGCTGAAACACGACCATAAAAGGTTCTTCATTTATCTCCTCACCTATATCTTAGCTTTTCCCGTCTTGCTTTCACCCTTTATCTTTCTTTTCAGCGAGGTCTTTGCGAAGTGGGATTTCGGTTTTACTTTAACGAAGATATGGCTTCTTGTAACGAGCAAAAGCGGCGAAGCCCTTGATCTGCCGCCAGATGCGATCCGGGTGGTGAGGCCTGAGCTGGTAACATTTCTGGAACTCGCAAAGGGCCACAGGTATGTTATCTTTATCTCCGACATCATGCTTAAGCTTGTCAGGTCCCTTAACGTGGTCTTCTTCTTTCTTGCGCTCATCGGCATCTTCGGGAGAAAGAATATCGCTTACAGCAAGAATGAGATACCTGTCGCGATCTGGTTCGGCATCTTTTTTCTTGCCGCCTTTCTGTACATCACAAAGGTATACTACTTCAGCACACGGCACGGGGCATTGCTGGCATTCCCCATGCTGATCTGGGCAGGGATCGGTTTTTTTGAGCTGAAGGAACAGGTATGCTCGTGGCTCAGGAAGATATACCCATCAGCATCGCTCACAAAACATATGGCGGTGATCCTCATCTTTGCGATCCTCATCGCCATTCTGCCGAAGACATTATCTCCGGGAGGTTATGAGAAGAGGGAGCTAAAGGAGGCTGGCATCCATCTTAAGGCCAGGGGCTATTCAGGGATAATATTCGCGGGAGAGCCGGGCCTTTACAGGGTCGCCTTCTACGCCGACTCAGAATTCATCCCGCTCCCCTTTATCAGGACGGCAGAGGATCTGGCGGGCTTGATGAGAGAGAACAGGGCGGGATTCCTGATCCTTGATGAAAAGACAGGCAATGAATCGTACAAAAATATCCGGAACAGCTTCGACCCCTCAGTCTTTGAAAAGGTGGATCTGCCAGAGCTTGAGAAATTCAGGGAATATTCGTTGTCCCTGTACAGGCTGAAGGACAGGTGAGGACGACATGAATCTCATCCGGAAGTGGGGACCGGCGATCGTTACAACAAGCGATCTGTTATGTTCGGCCGTTGCTTATTGGCTTTCATACCTTCTCCGTTTTAATTTCGTTATACCCGAGCAATATTTTGAGAGGTTTGTTGAATCGCTTCCGGTCCTTTTGCTCGTGAGGTTCGTCTGTTTTTACGTGTTCAGGCTCTACGAGGGCGTATGGAGATATGCCTCGATGAACGATCTCTTAAGGATCCTTAAAGCGATTACTATGGGCTCCATTATCTTTACCGTATATATCCTCGTTCGCTATCAGTTTATCGGTTTTCCGAGGTCGGTCCTTGTGATCGATTGGTTCGTTATCATTACCTTCCTGGGCGGCACGCGTTTTCTCTATCGTTTCTCGCGGGAATTTCGTGTGGTGAACTCAAAAGAAGGCACCAAAGTCCTTGTGATAGGCGCTGACGATACCGGCGAAATGCTTCTGCGAGAGATAAGGCAAAACTCGAGGATGCATTATGAACCGGTGGGTTTTCTTGATAGAGAACAAGTGAAAAAAGGAAGGCGCATCCACAATGTACCGATCCTTGGCATCATAGAAGAACTGGGGAGAATAGCCGTCGAAAAAGATGTTCGCGAAGTGATCATAGCTTCACCGTCGATCACAGGGAAGGAGATACGGAAGATCGTCGAGGCATGCGAACGGATCAATATTGTATGCAAGACGGTTCCCGCAATAAGCGATATTTTGGACGGAAAACTTAACGTGAGCCATATCAGGGAGGTCAATATAGAGGATCTCCTTGGGCGGGAACATATCGAGCTGGACAAGGCGAAGATACAGGAATACCTGTCAGGGAAGAAGGTCATGGTCACCGGTGCGGCGGGATCTATCGGACATGAATTGTGCCGCCATATAATGAAAATGGGGCCTGAACAGCTTATCCTCTACGAGCGTGCGGAGAATGAGCTTTTCCATCTGGACAGGGAATTTTCCGAAGCCTCCTTCGGCAGGTTCTATACGCCGGTCCTTGGCGACATCCTCGATACGGGGAGATTAGAATGGGTCATGAAAGAGCACCATCCCGATGTTGTCTTCCACGCGGCTGCATACAAGCATGTCCCGATGCAGGAGGCGCATCCTGTTGAGGCGATCAAGAATAACATCGCGGGCACGAGAAACGTCGCGGAGTTGTCGATCCAATACGGCGTGCAGAAATTCGTCATGATCTCCACCGATAAGGCGGTAAGGCCGGTCAACGTGATGGGGGCGACAAAAAGGGTAACGGAGATGATGTGCCAGGGAATGAACGGGCGAAACGGGACAAAATTTGTCGCAGTACGCTTCGGAAATGTCCTCAACAGCGCCGGAAGCGTCATCCCCATATTCAAGGAGCAGATCATGCGGGGAGGTCCTGTAACGGTGACCCACCCCGAGGTGACGCGTTATTTCATGAGCATATCCGAGGCAGCGCAGCTTGTCATGCAGGCGGGAGCCATCGGCAAAGGAGGGGAGATATTTCTCCTCGATATGGGAGAGCCGATAAATATCACCGACCTCGCGAAGGATATCATCCGGCTGATGGGACTTAAGCTCGGAGAGGATATAGACATCGTTTATACCGGTTTGAGGCCCGGCGAAAAGCTGCATGAGGAGCTTGTTGCCGGCGATGAAAGGACCGAGGCCACAGCCCATGACAAGATCATGCTCGTCAAAACCGCTCCCTTTGATTGGGATGTTTTTGAGCCTCAGCTCAATAAGCTGATCGAAGAAGTGGAGAAAGTGAATAAGGCAGATATCAGGAAAAGGCTGTTCGGCCTTTGTTCCGGTCATTTATGAACCTCATATCAATCATCAATGCCTATCCCATAGTATAAGATGTAAGGTAATGAAAGGTTATTCATGAAAGACAGAGCAGTTCTTGTTACGGGCGCGACGGGTTTTATCGGGAGGTATGTCGTGTCCCATCTGCTTGGTGCAGGGCTAAGGGTATTCGCACTTATACCGGAAGGCGAGGATCATCCCTTCTACACGGAAGGAGCTGTAGAGGTAATAAGAGGCGATATTACAGAACCTTTACAAATTCCGGCTGAGGTAGGCGCCATCTACCATTGCGCCGGCGTCATCAAACGGGATGGAGAGATGGAACGGGTGAACGTCCAGGGTACGCAGAACATCGTGGAGGCCGCTATTGCTCATTATTGCAGGTTGATCCACCTCTCGAGCGCCGGCGTGGTCGGAGATACCAAAGAGAAGATCATCGATGAAAAGACACCCTGTAACCCTGACAGCCTTTATGAGAAGACGAAATTCATGGCAGAAAAGGTGATCAGAGAGGCCATCGCCAGAGGATTGAAGGCTCAGATACTGAGGCCGACAATTGTTTTCGGGACAGGAAGGGCGCCAGGGGATGACAGCTTCCTTCAATTGATCCGCGCCATAACCGTAGGTAATTACAGAAATATAAGCAGAGGAAACGGCATATATAATATTGTTTATGCCGGCGAGGTTGCGCGCGCGATGCACGCCCTTGACGATGACGCGATCCCGAACGGGGGCATATTTATCATCAACACCCCTATATGTTTTGCTGAATTTGCCTCGACCATATGCATCGTAGCTGGAAAGGACAATATGAAGATCGGAAATATCCCCTACGTCGCAGCATTGGGCGCGGCCGCCGCATTTTCCTCGTTGTCTTTGCTTACCGGAAGGAAAAGAAGCCTTACATTCTCGCGCCTGAAGGCGCTGACAGAGAGAAGGACCTTTTCCCAGGACCGCCTTGTCCTTGAAACGCCTTACAGGCCCCTCCATACCGTTCACGAATACCTGAAGAAGGTATGTATAGAATACGGTTTGACCTCGCATTAATAACCTCGCTACGTCCCCGATTTTTACCCACCGAAGCATCATCTCCCCTCTATAAACAAGCAGACAAATCTTCAGCGTCGAATATCGATGATCGGTTATCGAGTTCGCCATGAGCCGTTTTTAATGACTGCTTATCTGTTGAGAAATAAGAAGAAGTAGACTATTATCTCTCTGTGAAGATCCTGAGCGCACGGTATCTGAAAGGCGTTATATGCCCGGAAAGGTCCCTGAAGAGGAAAACACCTGAGATCGCCTTTGTGGGCAGGTCGAATGTGGGGAAGTCTTCGATGATCAACAGCCTTGTAGCGCAGAAGGTCGCCAGGACGAGCTCGACGCCGGGGGCCACAAGGCTCATCAACCTTTACCTGATCGAATATGAGCGTGGGGGCCTGAGACAACAGGCCATCTTCTCCGATTTTCCGGGATTCGGATATGCTAAGGTGCCGAAGGAAGCGCAGCAGGGCTGGCAAAAGATGATCGAAGGCTACATCGAGGACAATAAAGAGATAAAAAGGGTCATCTGGGTCTATGACGTGCGGAGAGAGCCTGATTATCTCGATGAAATGCTGATGGAATGGTTCCTTGACCGGAAGCTGCCATTCTCAGTTGTTCTGACAAAAACCGACAAGGAGAGCAAGGGCTTTGCTGCGAACAAGAAGAGACTATTCAGGCAATATGTGAAAAAAAGCGAGGTCTTTGTCTTTTCTGCAAAGACAGGGGAGGGGAGAAAAGAACTGCTGGCGCATATCCTCGATGCCGGATGATAAACCCGTGAGGCGGGATGAGCAAAAAACACGTTCATTGTCGCTGGATGCTCGATAGAACCAAAAGAACGAGCTTTTAGTAGCAAGCATCAAGTATCAAGAATCAAGTATCAATAATTACTGGATATTACCGTAAATCATTAAGAGTAAATATTGATTTAAACATATAACCTTTTGATTCTATGGCTTCTTTACCACCTTCAAGCCTGTCCAGAAGCGCTATAACCCCCTTCACTTTATAGCCTTCCTTCTCCGTTACCTCTATCGATTTGAGCGAGGAGCCCCCTGTGGTAACCACGTCCTCGAGGATGATCACGTGCATCCCCTTCTTGAGGTTCTTCGCCCCTTCGATCCAGAGGTTCCTTCCGTGTCCCTTGGGCTCTTTCCTGATAAAGAATCCGAATAGATTGTCCTTGCAATTATACGACGCAAGGACGGTCGCGCAGACGAGCGGGTCTGCGCCAATGCTTACGCCGCCGACGGCTTCGATATCGGGGATATCCTTGACCATATTGTACATGATGTCGCCTGTTATAAACATGCCTTCGGGATTCAGTGTGGTCTCTCTCGCGTCAATGTAAAAAGAGCTTTTTTTGCCGCTCTTCAGGATAAACTCGCCTTCTTCATACGAGAGGGTCTTTAAAATATTGAGCAGTACTTCTTTTTCTTCTTCAAGACGGTCCATAGTCACCTCTTAGAAAATAATTCCATCTGTTCGAGCTCCATGCCCCATGGGAACTTTGTTGGGTATGTACCTGAGAAACAAGCATCGCAATAGGTATAGTTGTCCCTGCCGACGGCCTTCCTGAGGCTTTCCAGCGTAAGGTAACGGAGGGAATCGGAACCCATGTATTTATTGATCTCCCGGACGGTATGCGACGAGGCTATGAGCTCTCCCCTTGAAGGCGTGTCGATGCCGTAGAAGCAGGGGTGCGTTGTCGGCGGAGAGCTTACCCTGAAATGTATCTCCTTTGCCCCGTATTGCCGCAGCATCTTTATGATCTTCCTGCCTGTCGTCGCCCTTACGATAGAGTCGTCGATCACAATGATCCTTTTTCCCCTGACGATGTCATGGATCGCGTTCAGCTTCAGTTTGACGCCGAAGTGCCTGATGGACTCCTCCGGTTCTATAAACGTCCTGCCCACATAATGGTTCCTGATAAGCCCAAGCTCGAAGGGGAGGCCGGTCTCCTGAGAGTACCCTATTGCAGCCCCTATGCCGGAGTCAGGGATGGCCATCACCATGTCCGCATCTACGTGGGTGTCCTTCGCGAGCTGCCTCCCCAGGTCCTTTCTGACAGAATATACCGTTTCCCCGAACATAAAGCTATCGGGCCTTGCAAAATAGATATATTCGAAGATGCAGTATTGGGGGTTTGCCTTTTTGAACGGTTTGAAGCTCTTTATGCCTTCCTGGCTGGCATGGATGACCTCGCCGGGCTCTATCTCGCGCACATACCTGGCCCCTATGAGATCGAAGGCGCACGTTTCGCTGGATACCACATATGAATCTTTGACCTTTCCGAGAACGAGGGGTCTGAACCCCTGGGGGTCCCTGGCAACGATAAGCTCCTTGTTGGTAAGCACAACCAGGGAGTATGAGCCTTCTATCCTTTTGAGGGCGCTGACGAGCCTCTCCAGGGTAGAATTCTCATGGGAGAGGGCAATGAGGTGTATGATCACTTCCGTATCCGTTGTTGACTGGAAGATGGACCCGTAGTTTTGCAGCTCATCCTTGATGATCTTTGCGTTGGTGAGGTTCCCGTTATGGGCAATGGCGAGGTGGCCCTGCGAATACTCGACCGAAAGAGGCTGCGCATTGCCGATGTTGCTTGACCCGGCAGTGGAATAACGGACGTGTCCGATCGCCGCATGGCCTTTGAGCTTCTGGAGGACATCAGCGTTAAAGATATCGGATACGAGCCCCATCTCCCTGTGGGTTGTGACGGTATAGCCGTCGGTGCTCGATATGCCGGCGCTTTCCTGGCCCCTGTGCTGGAGGGCATGGAGCCCGAGGTAGGTCAGATTCGCCGCGTCCTTATGATTGAGTATACCGAATATCCCGCACATATTAATGGGGCTGTGGAGCCTCTTCCTCTCGCCCGAGAACGGGCCATAAAATACTATAGGTCCAATAGGTCATATAAGACCTATATTATGCTTTCTGCCCTTTTGCTCCCCTCACGCCTTCCGACTCACGCCTCACGAAGGTTTCGCCAGCATCGAGCATCCAGCATCTGTTTCGCTATACGCCATTCGCTTCTTTCCCAAGAGATCCCATCTCTTCTATAAAGTGTGCTATGATCTCTTCGTCGAAGAGATATATGGCGATCTCTTTCAACGATGATGCGCTGCCTTTCAGGAACGCCGCTATCTCCCCGATGATGATCTTTGCGCATTCAGCCTTGGGAAAACCGAATATGCCGGCGCTGATGGCGGGCATGGCGATCGATCTGAACCCCTTTGATGAAGCGAGGGTCAATACACTTCTGATCGCGCTTTGCAGCTTTTCGTGCTCGTTGCCTTCTCCCCACCGGGGACCCACAGCATGGATCACGTACCGCGCCTTTAACTTTCCGCCTGATGTGATGCCGCATTCGCCAACAGGAACATAACCGATCTTGTCGCTCTCTTCCTGTATGACGGCGCCGCCCTTCCTGACGATCGCACCCGCGACGCCCCCGCCATGCTGGAGGTATGAGTTCGCCGCGTTGACTATAGCATCGGCGCCGCTTTCCGTAAGGTCGCCTTTGATGATGCTGATCTTTGTTCCTTTTATGGAAACTTCTTTAAGGATGTCCATGCATTGACCATGACAGTAATTCGAATCTGCCTTTGTTCTCTTTAAAAGGGCACAAGAGTATTGTAATATAAAATTCAGAAAATGGGAAAGAAAAATGATCCATGATGCGCTGGCGATTCCGGTGATCAATATTAAAGGGATTGGCCCGAAGATAGCTGAGAACCTCGCCAAAAAAAGGATAAAAACCGTTGAGGACCTTTTCTATTTCCTGCCGATCAAATACATTGACAGACGGCATGTGTCAAAGATCGGGGAGATAGAGGAGAAGCAGCGCGTCAACCTCATCGCGCGCGTTATCCGTTATAAGTCGCTTTTTTACCGTCATGCGCGGAAAAAGGGCTTTGAGGCAATCGTTGGCGATGACACAGGGCAGATATCACTGAAGTGGTTCCAATGGTTCCCGCAGTACCTCAAGAACGTCTGCAAAAAGGGTAATATCCTCTTCCTCTCCGGCGAGGTTACCAGGTTTGGCGCGACGCTCCAGATGGTACACCCTGATATAACGATACTTGATGAAGAGCCCGATGCCGGAGAGCATGCGAAGGTGGTCCCTATATATTCTGAAGTGGAAGGTGTCAAACAGGGCGCCCTGAGAAAGATCATAGCGCAGGTCGTGAAGGAATACGGAGAGTATATCGACAGCGTTATTCCCGCAGGTATTGAAGCAGCCGAGGGCTTGGATACTCTGCGAAGCTCCTTCTCTTTGCTCCATTTGCCCGATGACTACCTGGAGGGGGGCAGGACAAGGAACCCGTTCCTTGAAAGGGTTATCTTGGAAGAGTACGTGACCTTTCAGAGCGCCCTTTTAATGAGAAAAAGAGAGATCGGATCAGAAAAAGGGATACGGTTTTCCTCCAATGGCGCTTACCATAACAGGTTTTTGAGGGGTCTCGGCTTTGAGCTTACCGCTGCTCAGCAAAGAGTTGCTGCCGAGATCGACGGCAACATGACAGATGATAAACCGATGAACAGGCTCCTCCAGGGCGATGTGGGGTCAGGAAAGACGGTGTGCGCTGTATTGGCTGCGCTCAGGGCAGTTGACAGCGGATACCAGGTCGCATTCATGGCCCCAACCGAGATCCTTGCAGAGCAGCACTACCTTACAATCCATAAGGCGCTGGAAAAGATGAACATCCCCATTGTCCTCCTGAGGGGAAACCTCGGCAGGGAAAGAGGCAGCGTTCTGGAAAAGATCGCGGAAGGAGCGATAAAGGTCATCGTAGGCACTCATGCCGTAATCCAACAGGACGTGACATTCAAAAAGCTCGGGCTGGTGATCATTGACGAGCAGCACAGGTTCGGCGTTCTGCAAAGAAAATTATTAAAGGATAAAGGATTAATGCCGGATGTCCTGATGATGACGGCAACGCCCATTCCGAGGACATTGTCCATGATCGTCTACGGCGACCTCGATGTCTCTCTTATCGACGAGATGCCGAAGGGGAGACAGAAGATCCGTACAAAGGTGTATACAGAGAAGACCAGGGATGCCGCTTACAGAATGGTTGAGGAAGAGGTGAAAGAAGGGAGGCAGGCATACATAGTGTACCCACTTGTTGAGGAGTCGGAGAAGATGGAGCTCCTCAACGCTACTGAGATGGCCGACCATCTGCAGAGGGCAGTGTTCCCGTCGTTCAAAGTTGGGCTTCTCCACGGCAGAATGAAGGCCGAAGAAAAAGAAGAGGTGATGCTCCAGTTCAAGAGCAGGGCGATAGATGTTCTCGTCTGCACCACGGTCATAGAGGTGGGGATCGATGTTCCCAATGCGACCATGATCGTTATCGAACATGCAGAGAGGTTCGGACTTTCACAGCTCCATCAACTCCGCGGAAGGGTAGGGAGAGGCGTCCATCCTTCGCAATGCATCCTCATCGCAGGCGAAAAGAAGACCGGCATTGCTGTAAAGAGGCTTAAGATCATGGAAGGAACGACAGACGGCTTTAAGATCGCGGAAGAGGACATGAAGATAAGGGGGGTAGGCGATATGCTGGGGGTGAGGCAATCGGGGATACCAAAATTCAGGGCAGGTGATATAATAAGGGATATGGATATCATGCTCCGCGCACGGAAGATCGCTGGAGCACTCCTCGATCAGGCAAAAGAAGAAGATACGGCAAGGCTGAAATGCATTATATCGGAGCGATGGAGCAATCAATTGAATTTTTCCGATATTGCATAGAAAGGAACTGCAGTTATTGTGAAAAAGGGGGCTCAATGAAGACGCAAAGAAAGGCGAAGATAGTCTGTACCATAGGTCCGGTATCAAGCAGCGACAGGATGATAGAGAAATTGATGCTCGCCGGGATGGATGTAGCGCGGCTCAACTTCTCTCACGGTGACCATGAATTCCACGGTCAGCTCATCGAGAGGATAAGGAGGATAGCGGGCAAGCTGGACAGACACGTGGCGATACTCCAGGACCTCCAGGGGATAAAGATCAGGGTAGGTGATCTGCACGAAGGGAAGGTCCACCTGGTAAAGGGGAGCGAATTGGTCATCAGGACAGGGAAGGGCACGGGAGACGACAAGGGCATATACATCGATTTTCCCTGGTTGATAGATGATGCGAAGGTCGGCGACACGATACTTCTCGATGACGGCCTGATAGCCCTCAAGGTATTGAAAAAGTCCAAAGGTTCATTAATAGCCTCTGTTGTGGAAGGCGGGATATTAAAAGAGAGAAAAGGGGTCAACCTTCCCGACATGAAGGTCAGCGCACCGTTCTTTACCAAGAAGGATCAGCAGGACCTCGAATTCGGCATTAACGTGAACGTTGATTATGTTGCGTTGTCTTTTGTAAGAAGCGTGAACGATATCCTGGCGGTAAAAAAATGGCTCGCGAAAAAGGGGGTCAGCATGCCCCTGATAGCGAAGATAGAAAAGGGTGAGGCGATCAAGGACATTGACAGGATCCTTGATGAAGTTGACGGATTGATGGTCGCAAGGGGCGACCTCGGGGTTGAGATGCCCCTTGAAGAGGTGCCCATGTTCCAGAAGATGCTCATAGAAAAGGCGAACAGGAAAGGGTGCCTTGTTATTACGGCAACGCAGATGCTTGAGTCCATGACCCAGCACATGAGGCCTACGAGGGCTGAGACCACAGACGTCGCGAATGCGGTCATCGACGGAACCGATGCCCTCATGCTTTCCGCTGAGACCTCAGCCGGAAAATATCCCATCGAATCTGTAAAGGTAATGGAAAGTATTATCACCTTTACAGAGAGTTCAAAGATAAGCGCGATGCAGCAGAGAGAAAATATGCCGATAGGCGATGTGATCAAGGAGTTCTCCGGCGCTGTTGCCCATGCTGCGTCCAAAGCTGCCGAAGACGTCGGCGCCCGCTGGATCGTGGTCTTCACGAGGTCAGGGTTCACGGCACGGCTTATCTCAAAATTCAGGCCGAAGACCCCAATTATCGCTTTTTCACCGGAACACAAGGTGGTCAGGCAGATGGCGATATATTGGGGAGTGACGCCGGTCCCCGTTGAGCATTTTGTCAACACGGACGACCTGATCAGGGGTGTCGATTCTACGCTTGTGAAGCTTGGCTATGCGAAAAAAGGCGACCGGATCATCATCGTTGCGAGCCACCCGCCTTCAATATCAGGAAAGACGAACCTGATGAAGATGCACCAGTTGACGTGAAGAGAAAGGCAGCAGAGAGCAAAGAGCTGAGAGCAGAGAGATAAAACCCGTCGCTGGTTGCTGGATGCTGGTTCAAACCAGTGACAAGCAACGAGCATTGAGGAGCGAAGCCTTTATTCTATATATATATCTTTTTTTCCTGTAAACTTTTTGCCTCCGATCTTTTCCTGAATTTCGCCGGCGTCAAGGGCGAAGAGGGGGCTGATCTCTATTTTTGCATCTGGATCTATTTCGATGCCTGCTTTTTGCAGCCAGCTTTTGTGGAGATTGATCATGGCCTGTTGAGCTGTTTCCGGTGAGTCGGGCCCGTCTTTGGTTTTCACCGGCGCAAACTCCTCTTCCCTGAGAACCTCCATACAGCATGTTTTGCCGGCAAAAGGTATCGCGTCAAATACAAAAGCTTCAAATTTCCACACATCGGCAACGCACGATCTTCCGGTATGATCAGTGTATTCAACGACCTTTTGTGCGCAATGGTAGGGCAATACGAAACCATGAGATGTTATGCGCCTGATAAAGGCAAGGGAAAATACGTGTATTGCCGTATTGCCGGCCCAGTACAGGATGTCGCCATCTTCATCAAGGGCGGACATGTAATCGGCCCCGATGTCGCTGTATTCAACGACAGCGTCCCTGCCGTTCATGTACACATAAAGACCGACCTTTTCAGAGATGTCCTTTCTCCTGACGACCTTTGTGGAGGCATCAGCGCCTTTTATTGAATGCAGGCCAAGAAATACAGGATCGGCGATCTTCACGAGAGGGTTATCGACCTGACAGTAAAAGAGCTCCTCGTACCCTTCTTGTGTTAATTTCCCAAGCAGGCCGGAATCATGGAGGGCCTTCAGCGAGCCGCCATGGCCATCAGGATTGGCAACAAAATTGCCGTCATCTTTTATAAGGAGTTTACCGTCAGGGGTTATTGTCGGCAGCATGCCCTGCTGAAAGAAGTGAACGTTCATCGGACTGAGGCCGAAAAAATCATGGGTATGAAAAAAATCGATAGTATCTTTATTATTCTCCTGGCTTGTCATGATAAGCAGCGGGATGACTGTTCCGTAACGTCGCGAGAGAGCAAGGATCTGCTCGGCAAAAAGCTGAAAAAGCGTTTTGCCTTTTAAAGGCGAGATAGGGAATGTCCCCTTGGGTCCTTCATAACCAAGCCGCGATCCCTGGCCGCCGGCCACGATGAGGACAGCCACCTTTTGCTGTTTGATCAGTGACTCTCCGGCAGTGAAAGCCTCTTCGATCTTTTCCCTTTCCTGTCCATTTTTTGGGATCGTAATGACCTGGGGAGGCTCGATAACCCTCTCCATCTCCACTGCACATTTCTTTGAGTGAAATTCTTTATAGAGTCCAAAGGCAAGGTGAATGTCAAATTGAAGGATCTTGCGAAGAAAGTCATGTTTATGATGAGAGGGCAACGCATGGTAATGGTCAGCAAGATGATCCTGGCCGTATTGTTGCAAAACGTGCAGCAGTTCTTGTTCGGTCATGCCTGCTATCCCCACTGGCTAAAGAGGTTCTTAATTTTTATAATGAAAGTACTTACGCATAGTCAATGTATTCTTAGCGCCGTCCGATCGGTACGTTACTTCATCCATCACTGAGTCTATGATATAAAGGCCCATGCCGTGCTCCGGAACCACAAAAAGATCTTGTGCATCAAAATCAAGACGGCGCGGCCCGTAAGTGTCCATCTTTCTCCCTCTGTCGCTTATTTCGAAGGTCATGCCTTTGCCTGAATAAATTATATTGATCTCGACAGAGTGCCCGGCTTCGGAATTGTAGGCGTGTTTGATGGCGTTATTGACCGCTTCGACAACGCATAGTTCAAGGTAATATGTGTCTACTTCGCTCAAAGAAAGGTAGCTGCATATCCCTCGTACGGCAACTCCCACAAGGGAAACATTTTCGAGCCTGCTATCAAGCAGGAATGTGATCTTTTTTGGCGGCTGTATGTCCGGCATATTTATTTTGAGAGGGCGTTGATCGCTTCCTCTTCAGAAGGAAAGATCTGGAATACCCTGTTCATTCTTGTCAGACGGAAGAGGCCCATGACGGTCTCCTGTATGCAGGAAATAAGAAGTTCGCCATTATCGCCTATAGTCTTCAAGCTGGAAACAATCGACCCGAGGCCGCTGCTGTCGATAAAGTCAACATTTGCCAGGTTGAGGATTATCTTTGTGTTCCCCGCGTTGATCCAGTCAACCATTTTCCCTTTAAATTCTGTTGCGACAGATGCATCGATCCTTTTTTCAAGCGGTTGAACAATGAGGATATCCCCGACCTTCCTGTCCTGTACCTGCATATGTACCCCTCCTTTTTTACAACATCCTTATTATTTTTTATCCCTTTTTGCCTCTATATTCAATAGCAACAAGGGTAATGTCATCCTGAAATTCCCTCCCTTTTCCAAAATCGTTAATGGATGCGACGACACGGTCAAGCAGATCCTCGACGCTTTCGTGCCTCAGGTCGTACAGGAGCGAATAAAAACGTTCTTCTCCAAAAAATACACCCCCATCATTTTGATATTCCACGATACCATCGGTATAGAGGATGATCTTGTCACCCCCACGCAGATTTTTTTGTTCTTCTTCGAAGGGGATGAGCCCACCCAGGCCGATGATCGTACCGCCTTTATCAAGCAGTTCAAGGTCACTGTCCTGATGCAGGATTACCGGGGGAGGATGGGCTGCACTGCTGTATGACAGGATGCCGTTTTTTATGTCGATGATCATGTAGACGATTGTAAAATATTTCTCAAACCGTTTTATGGGGTATTCGTTATCGAGAGCTTGAAGCGCTGTCCCGGGCGATACTATTTCATACCCAGGTGGCGCATAAATCTTCTTTTTTGTCACGTTCCCGCTGTCTGGCTGGAGCATTTGCGAGACAGAAACAGTAACAAGGGCTGAAGGCACTCCATGACCGCTTACATCTATCGTGTAAAGTCCGATGTGATCCTCATCGAGGCGAAATATATTAAAGATGTCTCCTCCGATCATATAGGACGGCATAAATTTCCAGGCAATCATGAGATTTTTAATATCAGGTATTGTCCGTGGCAAAAGGCTCTG
Organism: Deltaproteobacteria bacterium UBA7527; assembly: GCA_002478225.1. Classification (GTDB taxonomy): domain Bacteria; phylum Desulfobacterota; class Syntrophorhabdia; order Syntrophorhabdales; family Syntrophorhabdaceae; genus UBA5609. Next base: position 23,872 of record DLMV01000032.1, read on the forward strand.
CTGGATGCCTGCCGCCGCCTTCAGGTCCTCATCGAGTCGTTTCTGCTTTTCGGTAAGTTCAATGTTGGTCCTGATCAGTTCGTTGGTGAGCCGCCTGATCTTAAGCTGGTTTTCTGCGCGGGCAAGCACTTCCCCCTTATCAAAAGGCTTTGTAATGTAGTCTGCGCCGCCGATTTCAAGCCCTTTTATCTTGTCGGCTGCATCCGATTTTGCCGACAGGAAAATGACCGGTACATCGGAAACGGCGTCTGTCTTTTTCAGCGTTTCACATACCTCGTAGCCGCTGATGCCCGGCATCACGATATCGAGGAGAATTAGGTCAGGTCTCAGGCCGGCGATCTCGCGGAGGGCAATTTCGCCATTTACCACTTCAGTGACCTCATACCCTGCCGCTTGCAGTATACGCCGCAGAAGTATCCGTATATCCTCGCTGTCGTCAACGATCAGTATCTTTTCTTTCATCCCTTTACCGGTAACGATTATAAATATTTTTTTAAATAATACAGTATTTTTTGCGCCATTTGTAGCAATTTTGACGCTGACAATATATTATATATAAGAAAAGAGTCTCGCGGGATGGCTGAAATTATAGATAGGAGAAGCGAAAAGAGATTTGACATCGGCACCATAAAACTCCCTTTCCTGGGAACGCGGGAAGATGATCATTCATGTTTTCAATATATCATCGTCGATATGAGCATGGGAGGCATTAAGTTTGTCGTGCCGAACTGGGTTGTGAACAGGGCGAAAATAAGCAAAGATGATGTGATCAATTTCCACCTGCCCCTGCATATAAAGGATAATTATTACAGTCAAAGCGTCATTTTATGGACCAGGTGGGATGAAGCATTACAGGGGGAGCTGTGCGGCGCACGCTTAAGTAATATTGATAAACCGCAATACCCGGCGTTTATCTCCATTGACCCTTCGTCGATCTCCGTCAGCCTTGACCACTTTAATATAGAAGGCGATCTCTTGTGCAACGTTATCAAAGATGCTGCTTTTTTGAAAAAAGGGGTGGACATCTACTTAGAGCACCTGATCGCTTTGTTTTCGAGGATCTCCGGATATCCCCAAAAAGAATATCCGCAACTCAGAGAAACCCTGCTTGTTGACATCCATAACAGGGTCAAGGAACATTGCAGACAACTGGAAGAGCTCTACGAAAAGATCAAAAGCAGGGCCATACTCCAGTCTGAGACTGCAAAGCATATTGACCTTGAGGAACTGAGATCGATCATCGAATCAGAGATATATATAGAGCTTTTCAAGATAGCATTTTCAGATGAAAGTGTAATGTCATATCTCAACGCGATCAAAAACCTTGAAAAGAGGCTCTATTCGAACTACAACACCGTCGTCCTCCTGTATATACATTCCTTATAACAGCGGCTCACAGTTCATAGCTCATGGCTCACAGCAGAACTAAATCCTAATATCGAAGCACCAAATCCTAAACAATATCGAAGCTCAAACGTCAAATGTTCAAAACGAGAGTCTTCAATACATTTTGAATTTTGAACATT
>DLMV01000032.1:25476-67061 GCA_002478225.1 Deltaproteobacteria bacterium UBA7527
CAAATATCAAATGTTCCAAACAAGTGCCTTCCAGCACGTTTTGAATTTTGAATATTCGAATTTGTTTAGGATTTCGATATTATAATTTGGTGCTTGATTTTGTTATTATGAGCTATCAGCTATGAGCTGCTTATTCGTACACTATATTGATGTTGTCTAGGTATTCCGACAGCGCCTCGATCTGCCGGGAGATCTCTTCTGTATCCATTTTTTTTGTCGATTCTTCGATCAATTTCCCTATCTCTGTTATTGCATCGAAGCCGTAGCCTCCGCCGCTGCCTTTCATGCTGTGACCAAGGACCCTTATGGTCTCAAAGTCGCTCTTACCCATGGCTTCCTGAATTAATTCGATATCCCTGCGCCTATTCTCAAGGTAGCGTGGGATGAGGTCCTCAAGGTCTTTGTCTATTTTGATGGTAAAAGCGTTGTGGTCCATGGCATGTCATTCCTTGTCGGTATACTGTTTATGTGCTGAGGTCTTTTTTGTATATGCAGCTATTGCATATAAGAGGTCATTTTTTTTGATCGGTTTTGTCAAATGCCCGTTGAAGCCCGCGTCATAACTTTTCCGTATCTCTTCCTGAAAGGCATAGGCAGTGAGGGCAAGAACAGGGGTGGGCTCGCGGTTATTCGATCTTTCCCAATCCCGAACCTCTTTGGTTGCTGTGTAGCCGTCCATGACAGGCATCTGGATATCCATAAGGACAAGGTCATACGTCGCGGTCTTATATTTTTCCACCGCGGCCAACCCGTTGTCGGCTATATCGATCACAAAAGGTGTTTTCTTTAAGAATGACAGGATGAGCAGCCTGTTATCCTCGGAGTCATCTACAAGGAGTATGCGCAGTGGTCTTAATATTTCTCGTTCAGGCATTGCCGCAACAGCGGCAGGTTCCGTCTGCGGTCTTTCTTTCTGAAGCTGAAAATTGGCGGTAAAATAGAACGTGCTCCCGACGCCGACAGAACTCGAAACCCATATCCTGCCCCCCATAAGCTCGACGAGGCGTTTTGATATGGTCAGGCCGAGCCCGGTTCCACCGTATTTCCGCGTCGTCGAGGAATCGGCCTGCGTGAATTTCTCAAATATCCTGCTGACCTTATCATCGGGTATACCGATGCCGGTATCACGTATAGAGAAGAGGAGGGTTGTTGTGTCCGAAGCCTCCTTATTCACCTCCAGGACCACCTCACCATTGTCTGTAAACTTTACGGCATTTCCGAGAAGGTTGAGAATGACCTGCCCGAGCCGGTGAGGATCCCCGATCAAATGGACCGGCACATCAGAGAGGACATTGCAGGAAAGCCCGATCCCTTTGTCGCGTGCGCGTATTGCCATGATGCCGCACGCCTTATCCAACAGCTCCTGAAGGTTGAACTCTGTTGCCTCAAGTTCGAGGTAGCCAGCTTCGATCTTTGAGATATCGAGAATATCGTTGATTATGTTCAAAAGGTTCTCCCCTGCATGCATGAGGGTCTCGGCGTATCTTTTTTGTTCATCATTGAGAGGCGTTTCCATCATCAGCTCGGCCATACCGATGATAACATTCATAGGTGTTCGTATCTCATGGCTCATGACTGCGAGGAAATCGCTCTTGGCCTGGTTGGCGCTCTCCGCAGCTTCTTTTGCCTTCTGAAGCTCCTGCTCATAGAGCTTGATCGCGGTAATATCTTCCTGGATGCCGACAAAGTGGGTTATCGCACCGCTCGTATCTTTCAGCGGCGAAATAGATGCCGAGACCCAGTAGAATTCGCCGTTTTTCTTTTTGTTATGAAAAATACCCTGCCATTCTTCACCGGACGTTATGGTGTCCCACAACTCCCTGTATGTCTCTTGCGATGTCTCGCCTGATCTCAAAATGCGTGGCGTTTGACCAAAGACCTCTGTTTTTTCGTAGCCTGTTACTTGAATGAATTTAGGGTTGACATATTCTATGGCCCCGTCTGTGTCAGTGATGATGACAACTGCGGAGCTGTGCTCAACCGCCCTGTATAATTTTTGCAGTTCCTCTTCAGCCTTCTTCCGCTCCGTTATATCCCGCAATATCCCCGTGAAGATACGCCTGTTTCCGAGATCAGCTTCGCTTATAGAAAGTTCAACAGGAAACATGGTTCCGTTCTTACGACGGCCAAGGACCTCCCGTGCGGTGCCGAGCACCTTGGATCTGGCGCCCTTGAGATATGCCTGAACATATTGATCATTCCTGCTTTGGTGCGGATCTGGCATAAGGATGCTTACATTGCGGCCTATCACTTCATCGGCAGCATAGCCGAATATCTTTTCTGCCGCCTGGTTGAAGCTTTCAATGATCCGATCCTCATCGATCGTAATAATGCCGTCAACGGTCGTGTTCATGATAGAACTGATCCTTGCCTCCCTTTCCTTGAGGTCTTCCAGGGTTCTCTTTAAAGATGCTTCGCGGTCATGGAGCCTCTTCAGCATCTCGTTGAACGAAAAGGCCAGTGCCCCTATCTCGCCCCCAGTTTCCACGCTGACAGATCTGAGACGCTCATCGGCCCTGCCTATGGCCTCTGCCTGAGAGGCAAGATGAGAAAGAGGGGACAAGCTCCTCCTCATAACGATGAGGATGATCAGTATTGATAAAAAGATGCCAAGTGCCGTGTAGCCTGCCATGTACCACCGCTCTTTTAAAAGAGGCGCATACGCCTCCTTGACGGGATAGTTGGCGGCCAGTATCCAGTCGGTGTTCTGGAACCGCTTAAATGTTCCAATAACGTGCAGGCCCCTCGATGTGACCGTTTCTCCGCTCCCCTCGAACCACTCGTTTATTGCCTTATCGAACAGCCTATTTGCGCCGGGCGGCATGTCTTTCTGGAGGACCCTTGTCTTATCGGGATGAACGATGATGGTCCGGTCTGCATTATACAGGTACATATAGCCTGTTCTTCCTATCTTTACTTTCGCAATTCCACCAAGGAATGTGTCTTTTGTGAGGGAAACGGAACCCCCAAGGATGGCGGCAAGTTCACCCTTCCTATTGAATATAGGCACCGTAAACATCACAACAGGATCAAATGGCGGTTTTATGGATCGGTATGGCTTTGATATATAAGGCACTCTTGTCTTGGCCGTATACTGAAAATACTCCCTGTAGGACAGGTCTTTCCCGTAGCGCTCCGGCGAGTAAGGTACCTCACCTATGACCCTGCCGGTCTTCGAATAGAGAAGTATGCCATTATCAAAAAATGTTCTTATAAAAAACCTTGTTTCAACGATCTTTTCAAGATGCTTCTGCATGGCTGGATAGTTATTGAGGTCGTCGATAGGGATGATCCTGGATACGCTGATGAGTATCTTCTGTGCTTCCTTTATCTGAGTGTCTATATCTCTTGCTATCTTTGAGGTGAGCTCAAACTGCTGGTCTGCTACTGTTTTTTTAAAATGTTCCTCAAAAGTGCTTTCGAACATGAGCGCGCCTGCGGCAAAGATAAACAGGAAGAGGACCGAAACTACGGTTGCCATCTTTGTTTTGAGGCTGAATCCATGCATTCTCATCATTTATTCCTTCATAAAGCGCTTGATCCAGTTATGGGAAGAAGGCGCTCCTGATTTTATAAGCGATATATAGCTTCTGTCGCCGCCGCTATTGATGCGCCAGTCGAGCTCTTTGTTTGACTGGAACCAGACGATGCCCTCTATTTCCAGTTTTTCCGATACGCTTATGGCGTCTCGTATCCATTCTGTTTTGTCGCCGCCGTGCAGGGTTGTAGCAGTTTCAAAGATAATAAGCGGTTTTGATGGAGAGAGCGCGCGCAATTCCTTGCAGGGAGGTGCAAATATCTCTCTAAAGGTCTTCCAACTGCTTTCCCAGCCATGTTTTTTCTTCTTCCGTGTTGTTCCCCAGTTGTAGCCATCCACGCCAAGGATATCAACGAAGTCGTCCCCTGGGTAATAGTTTGAAAGGACGTTCCAGGTGGCAGAAGGGGCGTATGAGGTGTTTGGCACCGATTCAGCGTTCGGGCAGAATACCCACAGAACGTTATGGACCCCGGCATTTTTGAACAGCGCAACAACGTGTTGGAACATTTTTTTGAAAATGGCCGGGCTTTGAGGCCCATATTCATTCTCTTTTGTGCCCCAATGGTATCGCTTGATATTCATCTCGTGGGCAAACCTTATTAAAACTGGTTTTTTCCATGCCCCGGCGCTTTCTGCAAATCGTTTGATGTACTGGTCATATTCGCCGTTCAATAGCTGCATATAGGGGATCATGACCTCTTTCCCATCATGGTAGTACATAGGTTCCCAGGTAATGCATGGGATTGCCTCCCTGTTCCAGATTGACTCAAGGCTTTCGAGAGGGAAGCCTGACTTTGCAATATCCCCAGGAGGCGGCCATTGAAGGAAAAAAACAACTATCTCTGCTTTTAATCCTGTCTCCTCTTCCACTGCCTTTAATTTTTGTTCTGTTATCGGGTATCCGTCAAGGGCAAAGCCCCACATGGGTGTTCCGGCGGCATACGTGACTCGAATACCCGATAGACAAATACCGATCACCAATAAATACCCAATAAAAAATGATCGAATACCAATCATTCTTCCACCGGTTTGTTGAAGTAGAAGATGGAGGAGAGTATGCCCGCGTGATAGAGACACCAGAACGTGTTAACGAGTATGCCGCCGAACGGTTCCTGTTCGTATAAGAGCCTGTTCATCCCCCATACGGCTGCTGAAAAACATATTGCCAGCATCGTTAGCTGCGCCCACATTGCCTTTAAAGGGAGTGCCCGGCTCTTTCCCTTTGGCGTAATGCCGAAAGTGCCTTTAAACCCAAGAAGCGCAAGAACGGCGGATTTCATGAACACTGGAAAAGTCACAAAGGTAAGCAATTGACCCGTTACGAGGTCCTTGATCGCGTAGTTTCGCTGTTTCAAGGTCCAGTAAAAGGTCATAAAGGTGACAATGATGTAAGGAAAAAAGACGAAGAAATAAAATTCTGGCTTTGCGAAATAGACCGGCACATTAAAGAAAAGATAGATCGTAGGGCAGGTGATCATGAAAAAGAAGACAAAGCCGATAAAGTACCAAGTGCTTGACAGAAAGTATTCCCACCACTGCAGGAAGGTCAAGGCGCTTGGCTTGATGAGAAAACGGCCTATTACCCTCGGGAGCAGGCCGATCGTGCCCAGCGACCACCGGAACTGTTGTTTGAAATATCCACCCAGATCCTCAGGGCCCATCTGAAAGGTGCGTACCCTGTTCAGATATGTGGTTTTCCACTTTTTGAGGTGGAATTGGAGGGAAGTGGCAAAATCTTCTGTCACGGAGGATTCATCAAAGCCCCCAACATCTTGCAGGGCCTCTCTCCTGAAGAGCACGTTGGTGCCGCAGCAAAATGTAGCGTCCTTGGAGGCCTTGCCTTCGCATATGTATTCATAAAAGACCGTCTGCTGGAGGCCGGCGGCACGCGCAATACGGTTGGACTCAAAGTTGATGTAATACTGAGGTGTCTGAATGAAGGCGAGCCTATTGTTGCTCTCCATGTGGGCAACCAGCGGCTCCAGGAAGTCCGGAAGCGGGTTAGAGTCAGCATCAAAGACGACCAGATATCTCTCTGTCCCTGATTTTATCTTTCCTGAATAGTTATAGAACTTGAACCCTTCTTTTACCTCGCCGTTGAGATACTGCAGAAAATCGTTGATGATCCCGGCCTTTGCCCCGTGCCATTTCCTTCTGAAGAGATCGACGCCGATATGCTTGCAGAGCTCCTCGACGGACCTTTGATACGCCTCCATGTTCTCCGGCGTGTCCCACTTGGTGTCGTATCGCGTATCGTCGAGAAAATAGATGTATTTGTTCGGATATGAGAGGTTGTAAAAGGTAATAAGCGAATTCCTTACCACCTCAAGAGGTTCTTTATATGACGGCATAATAACAGCAACCGGAGGATAGTAATCGATCGTCATCAGCGGTTCTTTTTGAATGGCAAGGGTTCTTCTGGACCAGGCCACAGAAAAGATCTCAAAAAAGTAACCAATTCCATGGATAAGGATAAAGATCTCTGACAAAAGAAGGAAGAAGGCAACAAGTTTTTCATACCAGGCGAAATCGGTGATAAAGAAGAGAAAGATCCTTGTAATGAGGTAGATCGCGGCAAAGACCACCGCGGCAATAGGCAGCGCCATGACCAATACTATCTTGAGAGATGAGAGCCGTGGTGTCTTATGTTCCATGTTAAAATTGATACCTTAATGTCGCCCACAGTCCATTCGCATTCCACTGGGGCGAACTGTGCCACAGGGCCTTCAGCCCAACGGTCCATCGCTTGCTGAACTCATGGTATATCTCTCCTTCGATCTTTGCCGAGGGGTTGTTCTCCGAATCGGCGCCAAAGGAGACCTTGAGGTCGTAGAACCTGAGCTCGTTGCCGCAAAAGAACAGTTTCGAATAATCGTGTCGCCATTCAAAGGTGATCGCAGTGCCTTTGTAATTCTTTGGCGTCCAGTAAGGGTAGACAATATCCACAAGGTTATTCCCTCTGTAGGTATAGACATTTTCATGCTGGGTATTGCGGTATTCGCCGAGCAGGCTGATCTTGAATATCTTTGGATGGTCTGTTACGGCATACCCCAGGGCAAGAGAATAATGCTTTCCTTCATTGTTGTCATTGTAGGATATGAATTGTGCCTTTCCGTCGAGATCAAGCTGCCGTGTAAAGTTCGCGCGGACTCCAAGCCACCAGTTGTCAGCCTGTATGCCATGCTTTAGTCCAAAGTAGTTGTATAATTCATCGGTCCTTTCATAGCCGCCACCAATGTGGACGTATTCCTTAAGGTTGAGCCATGCGCCAGCCTTTCCTGTGTTCTTTGCGCCCAGCTCGTCATTCGCATAATCCTTGTACGTCCAGCTTGCCTCTCCCGCCACATACTGGTTGAAAACGCCATGAAAGCCGAAGGTGAAACCTGTCGCCCTGTATGTCCTGTGGTTAAGAACAGGCCTTTCGAACCATTGGTTGAGGGCAACGTTGAAATGATATTGACAAAAGACCGGCAGGTCGAAAGTAAGGTCAAACCGGTTCCTCGTTATCTGCGCAAGATCGCCCCTGCCGTCCTCCATCCAGTAAGAGTGGTCAAATTTGAGCGAAGGGTTCTTTCTGATCTGCTGTCTTTCCAGAGCAATGCCGGCAAGATTATGGTACGGGTCGATATTGAGAAGACGGTCATAGATGGCCTTTTCCCTGCCGCATAAACCGAGAGAACATTCAACCTGGGCGTAGTCGAAATACGCCTCCTCGTTCTCTGGATTAAAGCGGATAAGCTCTTCATAATAGGGCATAGAACGCGAAAATCGCTTATCCCATGAGAGTTTTTTCGCCTTGCTTTCAAGGACTATCGCCTTTTGTGTCCTGTATGCCGGCAGCAGGTCCACCATCACAGAATCTACTTGATCATTTTTTTTGAGACCTTCTCCGAACTTCTCGTATCCCTGGTAGATCGAACCCTGGTCGATCTTTCCCTTAAGTTGACTGTATTCCGCAAGAAGCTGCTTATCGGCTGAGGCTTCAGCAATTGGCCTTATCTTTGGCAACAACAGGCTATCTACAGATGGGCTGAGAAGGGAAGCATATATCTCCATTGCTTCATTTACCATCTTCCCCCACATTGCGACGCGCGCCATTTCTCTTAATGGAAGGGGATCACCAGGATTGAGCGTATGGATGTGCTTGTACAGCGCAATCGAATCACGGTATTGCTTTGACCATCCAAGGACCCTTGCGTGCTCTATAAGGATCTTTGAGCTGCCGGGAAAATCCTTCTCAAGCTCCTCGTAGGTTTTTATGGATTGCCCATACTGCAGATTGACGCCAAATGTCTGGGCGAGGGCGATCTTCGCAGGGGCATATTCAGGATCATTGTCAAGGGCATCCTGAAGCAACAGGATAGCCGTCCCGAAATATCCATGCTGCGCGTAAAGGTTTGCCCAAGCGGTAAGTTTTGCAGGACTATATCGGTTGCCTTTCCGTAATTTCTCAATAAAAGACCTTTCCTGAACGGCGTGAGGTCCTACCGCGCAGAACCAGGCCTCAATATCGTCAGTTCCGGATTCAAGAGCCCTATTGAACATCTCTTGCGCCTTTTCATGATGCTTTTCCCGAAGATAGGCATTCCCAACGCCGAGATAACCCTGAACCTCATTTCCCTTCAGTCCCGCCAGCAGCATGTATATCTCCCGAGCATCATGAAACCTTTTTAGAAAAATGAGGGCCTTTCCTTTTACTGCAAGGGCCTCCGGGTTCTTCGGATATGCCGAAAGGACATGGTCTGCGTACGCAATGGATCGCTCAAAATCCTTTTCCTGGAGCTTAAGCGTTGCAAGCCCAAGAAGGGCGTCGATATTGTTTGGGTCTTTCAGGAGCAGCTTGCGGTAGACGCCTTCGGCCTTTTCATATTGCTGTGCGCTCGCATATACCTTTGCAAGTTTAAGGGCGGTAGAGAGGTCCCCTGGGTCCTTTTTCAATTGGCCGGCATAGACCCGTTCTGCCCTGTAGAAGTCACCCCACAGATTCATCCTGTCGGCATAACGTAAAAGTAATTTGTTGTCGCCGGGCCTTCCAATGAGCACCTTTTCGTACAGCTCTTTGCATCTTTTTGCATGGCCACGGTCCGCCTCGATATCGGCAACCTCAACGAGCAGTTCCGTATCATCGGGGTACCGGGCAAGGAGCTGTTCGAGGACCGCAAGGGATTTTTTCTGGTCATTGCGTCTCGTGTAAAGGCGGGCGACCTCTACAGCGATCTCTTTGTCGTCAGGATGACCTTTGTAGAGATCGAGAAGGAGGGGGAGGGCATCATCATCCTTCTTGTTCCAGCTTAACGCAAGGGCGAGCTTCTTTTTTGTCTCTGCTGACGTTGGGTTTATCTGATATGACCTTTTATAATATTTTACGGCCTCAGAAAGACCGCCGCTGTAGAGATATACGTCCCCTGCCGAACGGTTAACGTACTCGTCATCAGGTTTCAGTGCAAGGACCCTTTTCAATTTGTCCAGCGCATCAGTATACTGTTTAAGCCGCGCGTAAACGGCTGCCATCTCCGTGAGGACAACAGCGTTTTGGGGCTGTTCGCCAATGAGTATCTCGTACTCGCGGATAGAATCCTTGAGCGTCGCGTCATCGTATGAGAGGACCTGTGCAAGCGCCAGCCTTGCATAAAAATCCGAGATGGCCTCTTCCGGCGGGACGATAGTCTTTTCAGAGGCAGAAGCGGGAAAGGTGGAGACAAGAAATAGCGACAGGGAGAGCATCAATAATAAGCAGCAGCGCATTAACGTGAAACGTGAAAAGTGAAAGGTGAAAGGTGAAAAACAAAAGATCGATTCTTTATGTAAGCTATCTATTTCCAATGACGTATCGGGGTTCAATGCCATTTTTCCTATCAAGGTGTCCATATTCATGTTACGGCAATGTCTTCCTTAACTGTGCCGCGGCGTCGCTATGCCTGCCGGACCACATGAGGACAAGCGCGTATTTGCGGCGTACCTGTTTGTCCTCAGGAAGGTCGTTAAGGATCGCCTCGTATTCCACTATGGATTCCTTGTATCTCTTGTTCCAGCTTAAAAGCTCTGCAAGCTTAAACCTCGCTTTGTAGTCATTCGGGTTTTTTGCAATAAGCCTCCTCAGCAAGGGTTCTGCCTTGTCGTACCGTTTCTGGGTGATGTAGATCTCGGCAAGGGCAGCCTGCGACTGTCCGTCGAGCTTTTCGACGGGTATTTCTTCAAGAGTACGAAAAGCTTCATCTTTTTTCCCCATCCAATAAAGGGTCTTTGCCATCTCTATCTTCGCCTCATAGAGGTCCGGTTTCTCCTTTAGGATCTTCTCATATTCGACAACTGATTCGTTATATCGTTTTGCATAGCTCAATACGCGGGCGAGTTCCCAACGCGCCTTCCATCCGGGGATCTGGTCGCTTTTCGGGACAATTGACTCTCCGGCATCCTTTTGCTGCCCATGAGCAGTGCCGGTATATGTAGTGAAAAAGAAGATACCGCTTATGGCAATAGCGATCGAAAAGACCTTCACGGTTTTTTTCATTGTTTTTCCCCCAATGCAATGCGGTAATGGGTAATTGCGCTCTCGAAATCTCCTTTTGCAGTAAGCGCCCGCGCAAGAAGTATGTGCAGATGGCGATTGTCAGATTGAGAGCTGAGGACCAACGTGTATAGGTCAATTGTTCTTTTGTAATCCCCGAGCCTCATGTAGATATCTGCAAGGGTTATCCGCACCCACATGTTAAGCGGTTCATTTTTCAGTATCTCCTCATAGGCAAGCCGTGCTTTATCGAGGTCCGATATTTCAAGATACAATTCCCCGAGCCTCGATAGGACCACGGGTTGCCTGAAGCCCTTCTCCAGCAGCGACGTATAATAGGGAATGGCCTTTTTATACTCTTTCTTCTGATACAATGTTTCAGCTCTCCTGTAGACGACCCATTCTTGCTTGATGATGCGGTAGGCAAGCGTGGTTATCACCGCGATGCATACGAACGATATGATGACTGTCCTCGCTTTCATTGTTTGAACCCGTAAATCGTGAGGCGTAAATAGTAAGTGGGTTCAACCACCCCTCACTCACATACCCACATACTCACACACTCACATACTCACACACTCACATACTCACACACTTTTTTTATGGCATCCAGAATCTGAGATTCATATTGAGATTATAGCAATATGCAACAGCCTGTCAAACTGAATTCGCAGTTCATGGCAAATGATCAAAGACGTTATACTATTTACGACCTACGATATACGAAATACCATATTTGCTCTTGTATGGAGAATGCTTTTGTCATAACATTACCATAAGGATATCTTATTGCAATAAAAGGGGGAGTATCATGCCGGAAGTACGTTTGAACATCGTAACAGGCGATTGGGTCATCATTGCCACTGAGCGGGCAAAAAGACCCGAGGATTTCACCCGCAAAAGGGAAGTCAAAGAGGTGCCGGCCCATGTCCCGACCTGTCCTTTCTGCACAGGCAATGAAGCGCAGACGCCGGACGAGACCTTCAGGATCAACGACGGGCATGGAAATTGGATGGTCCGTTCTGTGCCGAACAAATTCTCCGCCCTGTCGCCGGTAGGCGAGATCGTGAAGAACAAGACCGACTTCAAGCAGTACATTTCCGGCGTGGGGCTTCACGAGGTCATCATCGAGACGCCTGAACACAACAAGACCACGGCGCTCCTGCCGCCATCTCACATAGAGAAGATACTTCTTGCCTATAAGGACCGCCAGCTTGCCTTTTACAATGACGAAAGGGTAGAGCACGTGATCATCTTCAAGAACCACGGCGCAGGCGCCGGGACATCTCTTGAGCACCCCCATTCTCAGATAGTGGGAACACCGGTCTTCCCGGGCCAGGTCATGATGCGGCTCGGAGAGGCGATCAGGAACTATTACTATGTCAATTTCGGTGAATGCCTTTATTGTTCCTATCTGCAAGGGGAGCTCAACGACGGGGAGAGGATAATCTGCCAGAACGATTCATTCGTTGCTTTTGTCCCCTATGCGGCGCTGTCGCCGTTCCATCTCTGGATATTCCCGAGAAGGCACGAGGCCTGTTACAGCCTCATATCGGACAAGGAGATGTCCGACCTCGCTTATATACTCAAGGAGGTCCTTCTCAGGCTTTATGTGGGGCTTGAGAACCCTGATTTCAATTATGCGGTGCGTTCCCTGTCGCCGAGAGGCGCAGACTCAAAGTTCTTCCACTGGTATATTGCGATCATCCCCCGCGTGTCGCAGGCTGCCGGCTTCGAGCTGGGCACCGGCATGTTCATCAACACGGCAATGCCCGAAAAAAGCGCCGAGTTCCTGAGGGACGTAAAGATCCCGTAGGATATAAGAAAGTATGTGGGTATGTGAGTGTGTGAGTGTGTGGGTATGTGGGAGATGTAAAGGCGGAAGGGAAGCTGGGGTCAGTTTTCTTCTAATAACACGTCATCATTGACAATTCGCAATAGTCAGCTATAATTGTTTTATGACGCTCGCACCCAACACCCACACACTCACATACCCACACACTCACATACCCACACACTCACACACTCACATACCCATCACGAGGTGTCCGCATGAATACCTTGCTTGAAGGGAAGAAATTATATATTGCAATAATCGCGGTTTTCTTTGCTGCTACGTTCTTTTTTACTTTCAACACCATTCACCACCACTACGAACTTGAAATAAAGAGTGTAATACAAGAGAACAGATCAAAGGCAAGATCCCTTTCAGCGCTCATATCCGAGCATCAGAAGATGGTAATCAGCATCCTGGAATCATATGCCCAACGTCCGCTCCTGATCGATGCGGTAAAGTCGAAGAATTTTAATAAAATCATCCCCCATCTGAGATCGTTGCATGAGCAATACGCAGGGACCGACGCCCTTTTTGTGACCGACAGGTCCGGGACCCTCTGGGCCAACTTCCCGGTGGACAAAACAGGGTATGGAAAGAACCTTTCGTATCGTGACTGGTATAAAGGGGTAAGCAGGAACTGGCAGCCGTATGTCTCCTCCGCTTTTCGCCTGATCGTCCTTGAAAAGGGTCTTGGCGTTGCCGTAACTGTGCCGGTATTTGAAAGAAACGGCAAGGTCATCGGGATACTGTGCAATGGCCAGCGGACATCCTTTTTTAACAATTTGTTAAGCAATGACCTGTTAGACCCAAAAAAGAGCCTCTTTCTCCTCGATCAGGAAGGGAACATTCTGTACAGCAATGCCGTTCCGTATGAAGGGAAGATAACACAATACCCTGACGAGCGCATACGGAAGAAGGCTGTTGCAGGGGATTCGTTTGATATAGAGGCCGAAGGTGGAGGAAAAAATGGCAAGATCTCCTATGTATCTGCTGCGCCTTTAAAGGGGATCGGCTGGTCGGTCATTGTTGAACATGACAAAGATGATATGTTGCGCTCATTATACCCGCATTTTGTCCTCTGGTCACTTACAGGCCTTGCCATATTCCTCTTCTTTGCGGTCTCTTTGCTCTATTTCAGAAGGGAGTACAAAGACTGGAAAGCAAAGGAATTGCTCCATGCAGAGGAGAAATACCGCAGTATCTTCAATAATTCAGTTATCGGAATGTATCAAACTACCCCTGGAGGACGATTTCTCAATGCCAATGCCGCCCTTGCCCGGATATTAGGGTATGACGCACCTGAAGAATTAACCAACAGCGTGGTCGATCTTGCGACTCAGATATACGTGGATCCTGAGGATAGAGAAATTTTTAAAGAGATCATATCTAAGGAGGGGGTGATCGAAAATTTCGAAACGCAGCTTTATCGGAAAAATAGAGAGAAGATCTGGGCTTCAATCTGCGGCCGCTCTGTCATGGATGCTCAGGACAATATCTCTTACTATGCAGGCACTATTGAAAACATCACCGAACGCAAACGCATGCAAGAAGAGATCCGTAAACTAAACAAGGAGCTTGAACAGCGTGTTGCCGAGCGCACAGCACAGCTGGAAGCTGCCAACAGGGAACTGGAGGCGTTCAGTTATTCGGTCTCCCACGACCTCAGGGCGCCGCTCAGAAGCATCGACGGCTTCAGCAGGATCATCCTTGAGGAGTATCAGGATTCGCTTGACGACACAGGCAAAAGATACCTGGAACGGGTCTGTAAAGGTGTCCAGCATATGGAATTGCTTATTGATGATCTCCTGAAGCTCTCCAGGGTGACCCAGACAGAGATGTATTTTGAATCCTTTGATCTCAGCAGCATGATGAAAGCAATTATAGAGGAACAAAAAAAGAACGATCCGGACAGGGACATAGACATTGTTGTCCAGGCAGACATTGTCGTAACGGGAGATCCACGTCTGCTGAGGGATGCCCTTCAGAACCTTGTGGACAATGCATGGAAATTTACCGCTAAGACAGAACACCCCAGGATCGAATTCGGAAAGATGAAAGAGAACGGGGAGACTGTATATTTTATAAAAGACAACGGCGTGGGGTTTGACATGAAGTATGTTGACAAGCTGTTCGGCGTGTTCCAACGCCTTCATACAACCGAAGAATTTCCTGGTACGGGGGTGGGCCTTGCTACGGTCAGGCGGATCATTACCCGCCACAACGGCCGCATCTGGGCTGAGGGGGAGGTCGGGAAGGGGGCAACGTTTTGGTTTACACTACAGAGCGTATCTCGTGAAGCGTAATACAGATACGAGATTTAAGCGAGATACGCTTGACGAGATACAAATATGGGGGAGATATGAAAGAGAAAATTATTCTTCTGGTGGAGGACAACCCGGACGATGTGGAATTGACGATGCGGGCATTCAAGAAGAACAACATAGCCAATAGAATAGTAGTGGCAAAAGACGGCGTGGAAGCGCTTGACTATCTCTTCTGCACAGGGCAATATGCCGGACGCGACAAAAAGGACTCTCCCGTAGTTGTCCTGCTGGACCTGAAGCTTCCAAAGGTTAATGGTTTGGAAGTTCTTGAAAGGATCCGTAAGCATGATGCCACGAAATTGCTGCCCGTGGTCATCCTCACTTCGTCAGAAGAGGAAAGAGACCTTATACAAAGCTACAAGCTCGGTGCAAACAGCTATGTACAAAAGCCCGTGAGTTTTGAAGAATTCGTGAAGGCGGTCAAACAGCTCGGGCTCTATTGGCTGGTATTGAATAGATCGCCGGAACTTGCGTGAAGCGTTATTCGTGAAGCTTCAGGATACGAGGAACGAGATGCGAAGTACGAACAAGGAGGCATTGCAGTGGGAATTCCCCTTCGGGTCCTTATAGTTGAAGATTCCGAGGATGACACTCATTTTCTACTGAACTTCCTGAAAAAGAACGGTTACGAGACAACCCATGAAAGGGTGGAAGAAGAGGGCGCCATGCGCACGGCCCTTCTGGAGAAGCCCTGGGATGTTGTTCTTTGTGATTACCGGTTGCCTCAGTTTGACGGATTACGGGGATTACAACTTATAAAGGACATGAGCATCGATATCCCCTTTATCATAGTATCGGGGGTGATCGGAGAAGATCTGGCTGTTGAGTGCATGAAGGCAGGCGCTCATGACTATGTCATGAAAAACAACCTGCAACGCATAATTCCTGTCCTTCAAAGGGAAATGGGTGATGCAGCTGTTAGGAAAGAACGCAGAAGGATCGAGGGCGAATTAAACAACCTTGCACTGGTTGTAAAAAGCGCAAGCGAGCTCATAGGCCTCTTCACGCCTGACGGCACGATGACCTTTATGAATGATGCGATGAGCAAAAAGCTTGGGGTCACCCATGATGAGGTTAACGGTTGTCATATCCTCGATCTTTTTTCCCTTGACTATAAGGAGCTCGCAAAGAAGGTGATACTGCCGGAACTAATGAAACAAGGTTCATGGCAGGGCGATATACAATACAGAAATATGCATACAGGAGCGGCAATGTATGTGCGCGCCTCTTTTTTCCCCATAAACGACACCAAGACCGGCGCATTGCTCTGTATCGCAAATATTGCCACGGATATCACCGAACAAAAAAAAGCAGAAAAAGATATTATGCATCTTGCTTCTTTTCCCCAGTTTAGCCCGATTTTGATCCTTGAAATATCAAAAGAAGGCGATGCAACATACGTAAACCCGGCCATGCAGCAAGCGCTTTCAGAAATGTTCGAATCTGACGCGACCTTATTTATTCCGCAGGACATCAGCGTCATGATAAAAGAACAGAAAATATCTGTACACAAAGAGGTTGAAAGGGAGATCTTCCTTCATGGTCGGACATATTTAGAGAAGATCTGTTTTCTTCCCCATTTTAATGCGATACGGATCTACGCACATGATATCACAGCCAGGAAGAAGATGGAGGAGGATCTGAGGCGGAGCGAGCTTTATTACCGTTTGATCTTTGAGAACAGCGCAGAAGCGATCTTATTGACAGCACCCGACGGCAGGATCTTCAGTGCTAATCCTGAGGCATGTCGCATGACGCAGCGAAGTGAAGATGAGATATGTTGCCTTGGCAGGAATTGCATTATCGACCTGGCTGATCCAAGGCTCCCCGCCGCACTTGAAGAAAGGGAAAGAACAGGAAGGTTCAAGGGAGAGCTTACATGCCTGAGAGCTGATGGCCGGAAGTTTCCCTGCGAATTAAGTTCTGTAGTATTCCGTGATATGGATGGGCAGCTTAGAACCAGTATGATGATACGCGATCTCACTGAGCAAAAGCGTATGGAAGAAGCGCTCTCCCAAAGAAAGCAGCAGTTCGAGAATATGATAAAGAATGTGCCCGGAATCATCTACAAATTTGCCGTCCATCCGGATGGTTCAATGACATTTCCATATATTAGCGACAATGTCCGCAATATTGGATTAGAACCAGAAGAGGTTATGAAAGACGCGCAAAAACTCATCGACAAAATTAGCCCGGATGACCTTCCCGGCCTTATGCAGTCCATAGATGCATCTGCACGCTCGCTTCAGACGTGGAACTGGCAGGGTAGATTTATCGTATCAGGCGAGGAGCGCTTCTACAAGGGCATATCCCAACCAAGCAAGCTTGCCGATGGAACCGTCGAATGGGACGGTCTGATAACGGATGTTACCGAATTCAAAATGAGCGAGGACAAGGTCAAGACTGCCCATGAGCAGCTTAAGGCCCTTGCAAAGAAGATGACAGGGGCGGAGGAACGCGAAAGAAAAAGGATCGCAAGAGAGCTCCATGATACCCTCTCGCAGTCTCTTACCGCCATAGGGATCAATTTAAGCATCATGAGTTCGAAGCTGCCAATGGAGTCCAGGAATATGATCGAGCATTATCTGAACGATACCCTTGCGTTGATCGATGAAGCGGCAGAGAATGTCAGGAAGCTCGTATTTGATCTAAGGGTGCCGATCCTTGACGACTACGGACTTGTTGCTGCCATTGAATGGTTTGCGAAAAGATGCTCAGAAAAAACAGGGATAACCTTTGTACTAAAAGGCGGGGGATCTCATTCGAGGTTGAACGCAGAGATTGAACTTGAGATATTCAGGATCATCCAGGAGGTATTCACTAATATTCTGCGTCATTCAAAGGCGACGCAGGCTGTGATCATGTTCGAGGAATCTGAAAGAGATATACGCATCAGCATTGAAGACAACGGAGTCGGGTTTAATTATAAAAAGATGACGAGATATGACAGGCAGGGGGATTTCAGGAGCTGGGGTCTGTTGAGCATGATGGAGCGCGCAGAGGCGTTCGGCGGCAAACTGCATATTGAATCGCAATCTGGTTCAGGAACAAAAGTGACAATAGAGGTATTGAAATGAACATAACGGTCTTTCTTGCCGACGATCACTCTATTGTTCTCGAAGGGTTGAGGCTATTGCTGGAAACGCAACCGGACATAAAGGTGGTCGGGACTGCCTCGGATGGACGGGAGGCTGTCAGCCAGGTGGCGAAGCTCCGGCCTGATGTCGTGATAATGGATATTGTCATGCCCGGGCTGAATGGAATAGAGGCGGCAATAAAGATCCGGGAAATGGACGTTTCCACGAAGATCATTATGCTGTCCATGTATGCTTCCTCTGAATACATATACCGCTCATTCAATGCCGGTGCATATGGCTATGTGCTCAAAGAGTCGGCGGGAAATGAGGTCATCAAGGCGGTTCGGGCGGTAAAGAACGAACATCGGTACTTAAGCGAAAAGATCTCCGATATTATCATTGATGATTTTATGAAGCAATACGAAACTATTCCGAAGAAAAGCCCTTTGGAGCGCTTAAGCCAGCGCGAGCGAGAGATACTGCAGCTCATTACCGAAGGCAGGACAAGCGCGGATATTGCCGCTGTCATCTATCTCTCCCCTAAGACCGTTGACACCTACCGCAGCCGGATCATGAAAAAACTGGGCGTCAGCGACCATACAGGCCTTATCAAATTCGCAATACAACACGGGATTACAACGGCGGAGTGACTAAGGTGGAATCGGGGGAACGGTGACAAGAGCAAAGATGAAACGGAGAATCGGGGAAACGGAGAGAGGATCAAAACGAGGGGGGATAAGAAAATGGGAGAGAAAATATCGAGCTATAAAGAATTAAGGGTATATCAGAAAGCTATGGAATCAGCGATGGTAATATTTGAGATTACAAAACTGTTCCCTGTGGAAGAAAAGTATTCAATGGTTGATCAGATAAGAAGATCTTCTAGATCTGTTTGTACAAATATTGCAGAGGCTTGGCGCAAAAGAAGATATAAGGCAGCATTTATTGCAAAAATAAACGACGCAGAAAGCGAGGCGTGTGAGACCCAAGTCTGGGTTGAATTCGCTAATAAATGTCGATATATCAATGATGATGCTCTGGCTAAACTTAATTTTGCTTATGAAGAAATACTTGCCCAACTAATAAAGATTGTTAGAGAACCTGACAAATGGCTTATCCGCTCTAAATAATCCCCATTTCATCTTTGCTTTTCACTCCGTCTCTCCGCTTCATCTTTGCCTTTGTCCCTGTTTCCGCTGTTTTTCAAGCTTTCCCTACACAGATTGTCATACCTTCCTTACATACAAGAACGTAATTAGGTGATATCATTATAAAAAAATAAAACGAGACTATCCATGGCAAAGAAGATCATGGTTGTCGACGACAACGAACCCTTACGGTCGTTAGTAAAAGAGTTGCTTAATATTTATGCGCCTGACTGCGAAATAATTACCGCGGAGAACGGCGAAAAAAGCATCGCTGTTGCGAAAGAAATGGAACCGGACGTTATCTTCATGGACCTGAAGATGCCCGGGATGAACGGCATTGAAGCGACAGCAAAGATAAAAAGCTTTTTGCCGTCTTCCAGGGTGGTCATATTAACGGGCTTTGTTGATAATAAACTGCTGGAAGATGCCAAATCAGCAGGGGCATGCCATTACATGTTGAAAAATACGATGCACAATGAGCTCAAGCCCCTTTTGAAAAGACTGCTCGCAGGTGAAGAGTAAAAACAGTGAGTGAGTGCTTCAGTGTGAGTGGGTGAGTATGTGGGTATGTGAGGAGAAGGTATGATCGATACTTCAAAAAGTATATTGAACTGGATAATGAAGCCGAGATCGTTCTTCCTGATTCAGTTATTGTTATTCGTCGTGATATTCTCCATGACCTTTCATGCCATGTATGATCATTTTATGGATGCTACAAAGGAGGCGGCAGGATCGAATAGCATCCTTGCCAATCGCATTGCAACAATAACAAAGGATCGTCACAAATCCATTATCGGCATCCTGCAATCATACGCAACAAGGCCGTTATTGATCGATGCCGTGAACAGAAAAGACCTTGCTGCCGTAAACAGACATCTTGACAGCATGAAGAAGAACAATCCGGAGCTCAATGTTGTATTTATTGCAGACAGGAAAGGCGTCCTTTTGGTTAGTCTGCCTTACTATCCGGAAGCCATAGGCAAAAATCTTTCCTACAGGGATTGGTATAAAGGGGTGGGCCGGGAATGGAAGCCCTATGTATCGGGAGTCTTTAAGTCATCTGCGGAAGCGGGCAATACTGTTGTAGCGATCGCCGTACCGATTATTGGCGAGAAGGGGAAACCAATAGGAATACTATCCGCTGGACAGCTTACCCTAAACTTCGGCAACTTCTTAAAAGATTTTATTTCGGATGATATAGCAAAGGTTACGCTTATAGACCAGTCAGGAAATATTATCTACACCAATCAGTTGCCTTATGAAAAGAAGATCATGAAATACCATTTTGCTATCTCAAGCGATACGATCACATCTTCTGCCGTCGTGAAGGAATTTATGTGGACCGTTGTGGTTGAAAAAAACAGGGGCGCAATACTTGCCTCGCTTTCCCCACATTTCATGCAGATCGCGGTTGCCTCCCTCGTACTTTACCTGTTTGTTGGTTTTGTACTGGCCTTTCTACGGAAACGCGTCGTATTCAAGCAGGCATTTGCACTGCTTGCTGCTGAAGAGAGAATCAGGGATAGCGAGGAAAGATGCCGCCTGGTAATAGAACGGACAGGCAAGCTTGTGTACGATTTTGACATTGCTTCGAAGACCGTAAAATTATCGGGTGCGATCCAGGAAGTGACGGGTTATGAGCCAGGCGAGGTAGAAATAGACAGAGATTTCTGGAAAGGACACATCCATCCCGATGACCGCGAACCTGTTACCGGTTTTTTGACAAATGTAGTGAAGAGCGGGATGTCTAATTACCGGATCCAGTATCGGTTCCGGCGCAAGGACGGGTCATACATACACGTGGAGGATAGCGGTGTTGCCTTGAATGATCTAAAAGGGAAGACATGCAGGGTGCTTGCCGTCATGAAAGATGTTACATATCAATGGCAGGCTGAACGAAATCAGAAACTCGCCATAGAGGTCCTGAAGGTTCTCAACAGGTCAAACGACCTTACCAACATAATCAGGGACATATTGAAGCTTTTCAAGGAATACACAGACATCGAAGCGATTGCTATTAGGCTCAGGGAAGGTGACGATTATCCCTATTATGTCTATGACGGGTTCAGTGATGACTTCATTGAGAAAGAAAGGAGTCTCTGCGCCAGGGACGGCCGCAATAACATTATCTGTGATGCGGAAGGCAAACCGCGCCTTGAATGTATATGTGGATACACCCTGTCAGGCCTGGCTGATCCTTCATACGCGTTCTTTACAGAAAACGGCAGTTTCTGGACGAACAGCACCACGCAACTGCCGGTTCCGTTAATTGACGGAGACCGCCTCGGAACGATGAGGAATCGCTGCATGCGCGAAGGATATGAGTCGGTAGCCCTTATCCCGCTTAAGTCAAATGGAGAGGTTATCGGCCTCTTGCAATTGAATGACCGCAGGGAAGGCTGCTTCATGCCTGGGTTCATCGGCTATCTCGAAGGAATTGCTTCCAGCATTGGAGTTGCTTTAAGGCGGTTGCAATCAGAAGAAAAACTGAAAGAAAATGAGACAAAATACCGCTCCATCTTCGAGAATTCGATAGAAGGCATCTTCCAGACAGCGCCTGAAGGACACTTTGTCAGTGTCAACCCTGCAATGGCCCGAATCCATGGGTTTGCGTCTCCGGAAGAGATGATAGCAGGCGTGGCGAATATTGGCGAACAGCTTTACGTAAACCCTGATGACAGGAAAAGATACAAGGCGATCCTGGAAGCGCAAGGGAAAGCTGAGGGTTTCGAGGCGGAGGTTTACCGGAAAGACAAAAGCACGATATGGACGTCTACCAACGCCCGTGCCGTGAAGGACGGTAGCGGAAAAGTGCTCTACGAAGGCACTGTCCTGGACATTACTGAACGCAAACAGGCAGAGGAAAATCAAAGGATATTTGTCAAGGAATTAAAAGACGCTTTCGAAGGGATTGTCACTGCGCTTGGGGCTACAACAGAGATGCGTGACCCTTACACATCAGGCCACCAGAAGAGGGTAGCGCAACTTGCCTGCGCGATCGCACAGGAGATGGGCTTCCCGGAAGAAAAGATCGGAGAGATCAGGATTGTGGGGTTGCTCCACGACATAGGGAAGATGGGCGTGCCGGCGGAGATATTAAGCAAACCGGCAAAACTGACCGAATACGAGTTTAATATCATCCGTGTCCACTCCATGGCAGGATACGATATCCTGAAAGATATAAAGTTCACATGGCCTGTAGCTGATATTGTACTCCAGCATCACGAGAGACTCGATGGCTCGGGCTATCCGCAAGCGCTTAAAAACGGGAATATCATCTTTGAGGCAAAGATCATAGGGGTTGCAGATGTCGTGGAAGCAATGGTCTCACATAGGCCTTACCGACCCGCCTTAGGGATTGATTCTGCTCTTGATGAGATAAAGAAGAACAGCGGCAGGCTTTACGATAAAGAAGTGGTCGATGCATGCGCTCGGCTGTTCAGGGAGAAGGGGTTTAGGTTTGAGTAAAGATCGTTTAGGACATGCATGAAAACCTTATTTGAAGGGAAGAAACTATATTCACTGTTTTCTTTGTTGCTATTCCTCGCAGGACTTGTTCTTGTGTATTGGTTTGCTTTGTTAAAACATAGAGATGACATCAGCTATGAGCGCACAGTGATCACGGCCAGATTAGATAAAGCGCGGGGAGAGATCAGCCGACAGATCGGCTCCATCATACATCTTTCCCAGGGGCTTGTCAGCCTTGTGAAGATCCAGCACGGAATAACAGAGGCTCAGTTTCTGTCTATGGCACGGGAAATCGTGGCTAACGAACCCAGAATAAGAAATATAGCCCTTGCCCCTAAGAACATCATTAGGTTCGTGTACCCGATGAAAGGGAATGAACGTGCTCTCGGTTTAAATTATCTTAAGACTCCCGGTCAACGTGAAGCGGTATTGAGGGCGATCCGGGAGAAAATAACAGTTGTTGCCGGACCGGTCAATCTTGTACAGGGAGGAGTGGGAATCATCAGCCGCACCCCGATATTCATGAAAGATTCTCCTGCCTCCAATAGCGGACAGCGCTACTGGGGTATCGCCTCAACAGTTATCGATTTTGATACGTTGATGAAAAGCACCGGGTTTGCTGACGGGATGAGCGAAAATATACGTTTTGCTCTTCGAGGCAAGGACGGTCTGGGCGAAGGCGGCGAGATATTCTGGGGCGACGGCAGGATATTCACTATGAACCCCATACTTATGGATATTGCGCTGCCTTCAGGGAGCTGGCAGATGGCTGCAATGCCAGCCAGCGGATGGCCTGTATTTAACCCGCTAAGGTCCTTATATTTTCTTTTTGGATGCATCTTCAGCATGATCTTCTCGGTTTTGTTTTATCAACTTCTTCGGATCAACTCCGCTCTACGGCAAGGGATAGGGGAACGGCTTAACGCTGAAAACGCACTCCGCCAGAGCGAGGAGAAATACCGCAGTATCTTTGAAAATTCCGTTATGGGAATCTTCCGGACCACTCCTGACGGTCATTACCTGAGCATCAACCCGGCCGGGGCCAAAATGTACGGTTATGGATCGCAGGAGGAAATGATACAGTCGGTCACAGACATGGCTCACCAGATATATGTTCACCCTGAAGACCGGAAACGGTTTAAAGAACTGCTGGAGAGCAACGGATCCGTTGAAGGCTTTGAAGCAGAACATTACACACGGGACAGGAACAAGATATGGGCCTCGATGAACGCGCGTGTTATCCGTGATGCGTCTGGCGCAATACTTTACTACGAAACAACCTCTGAGAACATCACCAAACGAAAACAGGCCGAGGAAGAACTGGAAAAATACCGTTTTCACCTGGAAGACCTCGTTCTGTCAAGGACACAGGAGCTTGAGAGGGCGAAGGAAGCAGCCGAATCGGCAGACCGTCTAAAATCCGTTTTTCTCGCCACCATGTCCCATGAGCTTCGCACACCCCTCAATTCGATTATAGGTTTCACAGGCATTCTGCTGCAGGGTATTGCGGGCCCTCTTAATAAAGAACAGGAAAAACAGCTTGGGATGGTTAAGAAAAGCTCCCAGCATCTCCTCAATCTCATAAATGATGTTCTTGATATCTCTAAGATCGAGGCAGGCCAGTTGGAGCTTCAACACGCACCATTTGACCTCCGAAAGTCTATAGAAAACATTATTGATATCGTAACACCGCTTGCCGCAAAAAAGGATCTGGCCCTTTCCGCATACATTGACGAGACGATTGGTGAATTCACCGGAGATCAGCGGCGGATAGAACAGGCCCTCATCAACCTTATCAATAACGCCATTAAGTTCACGGAAAAAGGCAGCGTTACCATCTCGTGCCGAAAAGATGCGTCCCGGATCATAATCGACATAAAAGATACGGGCATCGGCATTAAGGCTGAAGACATGGAGACGGTCTTTGAAACCTTCAGGCAGGTTGATTCGGGAATAAGCAGAAAACAAGAAGGTACGGGGTTGGGTCTTTCTATATCCAAAAAGCTCATTCAGCTGATGGAAGGCAAGATCTGGTTAACAAGCGAGTTAGGTTCGGGGAGCACTTTCGGTTTCGCCTTGCCTATCGAAAGGAGAACTGCATGAAGAAGAAAATCCTGATAATTGAAGACAATGAACAGAACCTCTACCTCATCAGGTATATTCTTGAGGATTGCGGCTATGAGGTCTTTTCTGCGACCGATGGCGAAAAAGGCATAAAAATGGCATCATCGCTCCTGCCGGATGCGATCCTGTTAGACATCCAGTTGCCCGTGATGGATGGTTACACCGTCGCACGGAATTTAAGGCAGAATGCCTACCTCGCCGATACGCCCATTATTGCAGTGACGTCTTACGCGATGCCGGGCGACAGGGAAAAAGCCATGGAATCCGGCTGCAGCGGCTATATAGAAAAACCTATTGACCCGGATAGATTCGCTGCACAAGTTGAAGAGGCTTTAACCATGAAAGATGATGCAAAGGAGGTTGAATGAAAAAGAAAATCCTGATCGTAGACGATAACAGCACCAATCTGTATCTGCTTAAGAGCTTGCTGGAAGGAGAGGGTTTGGAAGTAATTACAGCAAAGAACGGGGCGGATGCATTGGAGAAGGCCCACGCCAACCCTCCTGATCTTATTGTTTCAGACATTCTAATGCCCGTCCTGGACGGCTATGCCTTGTGCCGGCAATGCAAGCTGGACGAAACGCTTAGCCATGTACCGTTTGTATTCTACACGGCTACATATACAGAACCAGAGGACGAAAAATTTGCGTTGAGCCTTGGCGCGGAGGGATTCATTCTTAAACCACAGGATCCGGAAGAATTGATAAAAATATTGGCAGGATTTATCGGGGAAGAACTCAGTGCAAAAACCACATCGGCAAAACCTTTAGGCGAGGAGATGGAGTTCTTCAGACATCATAATGAGATCCTCTTCCGCAAGCTCGAAAAGAAAATGCTGGACCTGGAAATGATGTCTGATAAATTGAAGAAAGAGGAAGAGACGCTGCGGAGGAATGAGGAATTTCTCAGCAGCGTCGTAGAGAATATTCCCAACATGATCTTTGTTAAAGAAGCTGAGACTCTACGCTTCGTAAAAATTAACAGAGCAGGAGAGGAACTGTTAGGACACAAAAGGCAAGATCTGATTGGTAAAAATGATTATGACTTTTTTCCAAAAGATCAGGCGGACTTCTTCGTCGAAAAGGATAGGGAAGTACTGAGAAACAAACAGCTTATCGATATTCCTGAAGAATCTATTCAGACAAAGCATCTTGGCAAGAGGATACTGCATACAAAGAAGATGCCGATCATGGACAAAAAGGGGAAGCCGCTCTACCTGCTTGGCATCTCGGAAGATATCACAGAGATCAAAAAAACAAAAGAACTGCTCAAAGAGAGCGAAAAGAAATACCGCGGTATCTTTGAAAATGCTGTCATGGGGATCTTTCAGGTGACCATCGATGGTCGCTATTTAAGCGTTAACCCGGCAGGTGCTTTAATGTATGGGTATAGCTCGCCTGAAGAGATGATGCAGTTAGTTACTAATACCACAAAACAGTTATACGTTAATCCCGAAGACCGGACAAAACTGTTGAATTTATTGGAAGCGCAAGGATCTGTTGAAGGCTTTGAGACTGAACATTATTGTAAAGACGGCAGCAAGATTTTGGTCGTTTTGAATGCTCGCTTGGTAGGTGATGCAGACGGGACAATGCCATCTTTTTACGAGGTCACCTCACAAAATATCACTGCAAAAAAAATTGCAGAAGAAGAGTCCAGACGTGTACTTGAAAAACTTCGCACAACCTTAGGCGCCACCGTCCAGGCAATGGCGGCGACCGTCGAAACGAGGGACCCCTATACCGCAGGCCACCAGCGGAGGGTGGCGAACCTCGCACGGGCGATCGCTCAGGAAATGAACCTCTATAAAGATGTCGTTGACGGCATCCGGGTTGCGGGCCTCATCCATGACATCGGGAAGATATCGGTCCCTGCAGAGATCCTGAGCAAACCAACAAAACTGACCGAGATGGAGTTCAACATCATCAAGGTACACTCCGAGACAGGGTACAACATCCTCAAAGACATTGAGTTCCCCTGGCCTATTGCCGATATCGTCTTACAGCATCACGAGAAGCTCAATGGATCGGGATACCCTCAGGGTTTAAAGAACGGGCAGATCCTCCTCGAGGCAAAGATATTGGCCGTAGCCGATGTCGTGGAAGCAATGGCCTCCCATCGTCCATACAGGGCAGGCCTTGGCATCGATTTTGCTCTTGAAGAGATCGAAAAGAACAAGGGTATCCTCTATGATGCAAAGATCGTCGATGCATGCGCTCGGCTGTTCAGGGAGAAGGGGTTTAGGTTTGAGTAAGAAAGTGTTGCGGGTTCTTAAAGCGTGTGCGGATAAGTGTGTAGAGGAGTAAAAGATATGAGCGGGGAACAATTAAGAAAGCCCAAGGTCAGGATGTTGATATTGGAGGATGTGCCTGCCGACGCGGAACTTGCAGAACATGAGATTCGTAAGACAGGGATTGATCTTCAAACAAGACTGGTGGCAACAGAGAGCGCCTTTGTTGAAGAGCTTGACCGTTTTTTACCTGATATTGTCCTCTCAGATTACAAACTTCCATCATATAACGGTCTTGCAGCCCTTCAAGCTACACGCGACAAATATCCGGATATGCCTTTTATCATAGTATCCGGGGAGCTCGGAGAAGGGCCGGCAATAGAGATGCTCAAACAGGGCGCCACTGACTATGTATTGAAAAATAAACTATCAAGACTTGGACCGGCTGTAAAGCGGGCACTGAAAGAAGCCGAAGAGCATGCCATACGAAAGCAATATGAACGGTTACTCATAGAATCAGAAAAAAAGTACCGCCTGTTATTTGACCTTGAATCAGATGCGATCCTGCTCATCAATACGGATAGCGGCCGCTTAGTTGATGCAAATAATGCGGCATCATCCATGTACGGGTACAGCAAAAAGGAGTTGCTCGAGAAAAGGAATATCGATCTTTCGGCAGAACCGGAGAAAACCATAAAATCGACACAGTGTCGTACGACCTTTGTTCCTATTCGTTATCACAGGAAAAAGGACGGCACTATTTTCCCTGTTGAGATAACAGCTACCCACTTTATCTGGGAGGGGCAAAATCTGCATCTCGCCGCCATCAGGGATATCACCAACCGCCTGAAGGCGGAAGAGGCTTTAAAGAATAGCGAAGAAACGCTCCGAATATTGCTCGACGCCACCAGGGAAACCTTGATATTGATCGATACGAAAGGCACAATCCTTACCGCGAATGAAAAGGTTGCTGAAAGATTGGGGAAAAGCGTTCAGGAACTTGCGGGCACCTGCCTGTACGATCATTTCCCACCGGACGTGGCACAATCAAGAAAAGAATATTTCGATAAGGCTGCCATTACCGGCGAACCGGTTTGTTTTGAAGATACCCGCGAGGGGATATCTTATGAAACATATTGCAACCCTGTTTTTGATGAAAAAGGGAAGGTGTCAAAGCTGGCCATTTTTGCTCTTGACATTACCAGTCACAAGCAGGACGAAGAACGCATCCGCAAGGAACAATCGAGATTCGTTATGCTGTCTGAAAATGCACCATTTGGATTGATGATGATCAACAACGACGGTACGTACAGTTACATAAACCGTAAATTTACAGAGATACTTGGCTATGATATCCGGGATATTCCAAACAGCAAGGAATTTTTGATGAAGGCATATCCTGATCCTGAATACAGGCAAAAAGTGATAGATGCATACGTAAATGATATGAAGGGAACTCAACTTGGGGAGCAACGACCACGGGTCTTTACGGTACGATGCAAGAACGGGCAGGATAAGATCATCAACTTCATAGCTGTAAAAATAGACATGAACATGGATATCATTGCTATTGAGGACATTACCGAGCGTATAAGGAACGAAGAAAAAATAAAAGAGAGCGAAGAGCTGTACAGGACGCTTTTTGATTCTGCCAATGACGCCATATTCCTTATGGATGGCGACTTGTTTATGGATACCAATAAGAAGACGCTTGAAATGTTTCAATGCACCAGGGAGCAGATCATCGGGCAGCCTCCGTACAGATTTTCCCCTCCATTCCAACCTGACGGCAGAGACTCTGTCGAGAAGGCACTTGAAAAGATCAACGCCGCGCTGAAAGGCGAACCGCAATTCTTTGAATGGCAGCATTGCAGATATGACGGTACACAATTCGATACCGAGGTAAGCCTGAACGCCGTCAAGTTGGAAAAAAAGACATTTATTCATGCTTTTGTGCGTGATGTCACCAAAAGGAAAGAGGCCGAGAGGAAGATCAAAGAAGCTGAAGAGAAGTACCGTGATATTGTTGAATTCGCTTTAGAAGGGATATTCCAGACCGCACCCGAAGGGAAGCCTCTCATGGTGAACAATGCATACGCGTCCATATTGAAATACAGTTCTCCCGAAGAATTCCTGACATCCGTTTCTAATATACGGCAGGTGTACGTGCATCCTGAAAAGCGTAATGAGCTTATTGGTATCCTAGAGAGGACACGTAGAGTGTCAGGGTTTGAAACAGAGTTTTATTGTAAAGACCGCAGTAAGGTATGGATCTCAATAAACATAAGGAGCATCCGAGACGGTTCCGGGAAACTTCTTTATTATGAAGGAACCATCATGGACATCACACAGAGGAAGCACGGAGAAGAAACCATCAAGCAGAACGTGGAGAGGTTGCGGCGTGCAATGGGCGGGATCATCAACGTCATTGTAACGACGGTAGAATCAAGGGACCCTTACACATCAGGCCACCAGAGGAGGGTTTCCGACCTCGCGAGGGCGATCGCAACCGAGATGGGGCTTCCTTTCGAGCAGATAGACGGGATACGCATGGCTGGAGTTATTCATGATCTCGGCAAGATCTCAGTGCCGGCAGAGATCCTGAGCAAACCAGGCAGATTGACGGATGCCGAGTTTAGCCTCATAAAACAGCACTCCGCCATAGGGTATAACATCCTTAAGGACATAGAGTTTGACTGGCCTATAGCCGATATCGTACTTCAGCACCACGAAAGGCTGAATGGTTCAGGGTACCCGCAGGCGCTGAAGGGGGAAGATATCTTACCGGAAGCCAAGATCATAGCCGTAGCTGATGTTGTTGAATCAATGGCCTCTCACAGGCCATACAGGCCGGCATTCGGCGTGGAGGTCGCCCTCGACGAGATCATAAAAAACAAAGGCATCCTCTATGACATTGACGCGGTAGATGCCTGTGTACGGTTGTTCCAGGAGAAAGGGTTTACCTTCGGAGAGGGAAGTGCATGACCGTTTGAGGCGTGAAGGATGAACGGTGAGCGGAAAAAAGGTTTCAGGTCTACAAAGGCGACACTCTATATCTGGTCGATCGTCCTTATCTGGACGTGCAGCATCGCAGCATCATTTATATGGAATGTTACTAACCCGGCATATATGACACACCAGGTCAATGTGACGGCAAAAAAAGATCAGGGCGCCCAGGGTCACATCACAAGTTTGAACCAGATCCGGGCGATTGAACGGTCTGCCAGGATTCGGCTCTTAGAGACACACGGTTTTTTCTGGATGATCGGTCTTCTCGTTATCGGTCTCGGCGGAAGATCCATGGAAAAGTATGTCCGGAGGATCGAAACTACAGAGACTGCCTTAAGGAAGGAACGGGACAGGGCGCATGCATACTTCGATATCGCCGGAACTATGATGGTTGTTATCGGCGATGACGGAAAGGTGAAGTCCATCAATCAAATGGCATGCGATGTGCTTGGATACAAAGAGGAGGAGATCATTGACAGGGACTGGTTTAACACCTTTCTACCGGATAAGGTGAGGGATGATGTTAGGGGGATCTTTTCTCGGCTGATGTCAGGAGAGGTCAAGCCGGTTGAATATAATGAGAATTATGTGGTTACGAAAAACGGGGAAGAGCGGTTCATCGCATGGCACAACAGCATTATAAGGGACGAAGAGGGTAATATAACAGGCAGTCTTAGTTCAGGGGAAGACATTACGGAACAGAAAAAAATTGAAGAACAACTGAGAGAATCAGAAATCAGATTCAGGGCCCTTGCCGAGGAATCCTTCGTAGGGGTCTACATAATACAGAACGGGGTATTCACCTATGTCAATAAAAAATTTGCCGAGATACACGGATATCAAGTTGAAGAAATAGTGGGCAAGAAACGCCCTCAGGATTTTGTATTGCCTGAAGATATTCCTGTTGTTGAAGAAAATATACGGAAGCGTTTGTCAGGCGAGGTGGATACAACTCATTTCAGCTTTAGGGCTATGCGAAAAGACGGAAGAACGATACATGTCGAGGTTTACGGTTCAAAGTCGAGTATTGGTGGGAATCCGGCTGTCACCGGGACTTTAATAGATATAACGGAACGAATCAAAACAGAAGAAGCCATTCACCATATGGCATACCACGATGCACTCACCGGATTGCCCAACAGGTTATTATTCAATGACCGCCTCAATATTGCCATGAACCTTTCACGACGCAAAGACGAAAAGCTTGCTGTCATGATGCTTGATATTGACAGGTTTAAAGCGGTGAATGATAGTTTGGGACATGATTTTGGAGATATGCTGCTCGTTGCAGTTTCCGAACGGATCGGCACTATGCTGCGAAAGAGCGATACTGTTGCACGTATGGGAGGGGATGAGTTTATGATCCTCCTTCCTGAAATTACAAAATCAGAAGACGCGATCACTGTTTCGGAAAAGATATGCCTTGCAGTGCGGCAGCCGATCCAGATCAATGGCAATACGCTTAATGTCTCGGTGAGCATCGGCATCTCCATATATCCTGATCACGCGAATGACGCTGCAACGCTCCTGAAATATGCTGATGCTGCTCTCTACAGCGCAAAAGAGGGGGGGCGGAACAAAGCAGTATTATTCCTTAGACAGGAAAAGACAAAGAGGGGACATTGAGATGATCGCAAACACTAACCGGCTGCAAGATATTTTTCTAAAGAAACAGGACCTTTACTACAGACTGATCCTGAGCATCGGCCTGCTCTTTGTCTTTCCTGCATTTGGGTTCCTCTTTTTTGCCGTCAAATATAACATCCTGCAGGACAGGTCATTACCCCTTTTTCTTGCCGGGTTTCTTATATTCTCATTTCTCGGTTTTATCTTTCTAAGGACCGTCTTTCGCAAGATCACAAGGATATCGGAGGAGATCTCTGAAAAGGTCGCCTCAGACGTAACCGGTGTTCACCTTGGACAAAAGGCCGATGAACTAAGCACGATCGTTGATTCATTCAACGCCCTTGAACAGCATCTCAAAACAACATTGAACCGGCTTGACAGGAAAGCATCGGAGATCTCAACGTTGAAAGAGCTCTCAGACCTGTGCTACGTTACGTTTGATACCGATGAGCTCCTCTATGTTACGCTCGAACGGGCGCTTAAGCTTGTAAAGGCAGATATCGGCTCTGTCCTGATCCTTGAGCGGCCCCAGCGGAAGACATTTCTCGTACAGGCCAACATCGGGCTTGATGGCGCGGTCAAGGTAGGAAACAGGATCGATTTTGATACAAGCATAGCAAAATATGCGGTCATCAACAAATCGCCGCTCCTTGTTGAGAACATTGAAAAGGACAGCAGGTTTGGAAGGAACAACCGCCCCACATACGCGACAAAATCATTCATCTGCATGCCCCTGAAAACCATTGGGGATATCATAGGGGTTATCACGATCTCAAGAAAGAACGATGACGTTGTCTTTACCCAAGACGATGTAGATGTCTTGACGCCTCTTTTAAGCAATGCAGCCTTCACCTACGAGAACATCCGTCTGTTTAAGGAAAATGAGCTTGGGAACGAAATAGTGAAGACAACGATGAAGATCTTCAAGACCATCAATTCAAGCCTCAGGGACAGCGAACTCATGTATTCAGTATTGAGCGAGATACAGTCTCTGATCTCATATGACCTCGCCATCGTGATGGTCGTGGATGATAACCGGCTCGATACCCTCATGATCTATGATATCCAGAGCCGTGGGCCTATAAACCTCTCTAAAGGATCCTATTATCATTATAAAGGCACCATACTTGACAAGGTGATCCAGCAGGAGACCACGCTCATTGTAACGGATACCGATCAGCTGATGCATGATGTTGAGCGCGAGCTTCTTGTCAATCAGTACTCAGGAGCAAGCCTTTTGAGCGCATTGCGCATCTCCGGTGAGATCAAGGGCATCCTCATATTGTGTTCGCCAAACAAGGACAATCTGAACAAAGATCTCGAGTTCGTGGAAGTTGCGAAGGACAGCGTGGCTTTTGCCATTGAGCGTACGAGGCTTTTCGCTTCTGTTGTACGCAGGGGCCAGGAATTCGACACATTGAAGCAGATCGGCGGCGCACTCGCGGCATCAACATTCGATATAGACCAGGTCCTGAAATACGCGATGGATATGATACGGGTAACCATGGATGTCGAGGCGGGTTCCCTGCTTCTTCTGCGAGGCGAGGAGCTTGAGTTCAAGGTCAGTTTCGATATTGATGCTGCGGCGCTCGGACAGGCGACGATCAAGATGGGACAGGGTATCGCCGGATATGTCGCTTCTCAGGGTAAATCTATTATCGTAAACGATGTGCGCCAGTCGCCGCATTTTTTCCCGGCTGTTGACAGTACAACAGGATTTATAACAAAATCCGCCCTCTGCGTGCCCATGATCTCAAAAGGGAAAGTGGTCGGGGTCATCGAGCTTCTCAATAAGCGCAATGGCGACTTCAGCTACAACGATGAGCAGCTCCTCCAGTCCATCACCTCATCGCTCATTATCGCGATAGAGAATGCGAGGCTTTACCGGGAAACAGTCTCCATGACCGAGCACGAGAGAGGGATACGCCATATCTTTCAGAAGTTCGTTCCCAAAGAGGTCGTGGACAAGATCATCCATGGCGAGGCAACAGGCAAACCTCTGCTTGACGAGTTCCGGATATTAACATTCCTCAATATCGATATCAGGGGCTTCTCAAGGCTCGCCAAGACCATCGGGCCCCATAAGACGGTCCCCATGATCAATTATTTCTTTTCCATCATGGGAGAGATCGTCTTCAAGCATCAGGGGATAGTCGACAAATACCTGGGAGACGGATTTCTCGCTTTGTTCGGGGCGCCGGTCTCGAGCGTGTCAGACGCCGACAACGCGATAGCCGCGGCCATGGATATGAAAAAGGCCATGGACCCTGTAAGCGATCATTTTCAGAAAGAAGCTGGCGCTCCGCTGTTTATGGGGATCGCTATCCACACAGGTGAAGCCGTCATAGGGAACATCGGATTTGAGAAGAAGATGGATTATACGGTCATAGGCGATGCGGTGAACACGGTCTTCCGGCTTCAGGATATCGTGAAGCCGCTGAAGAACGGCATCCTTATCAGCGAAAGGACACGCAAGGCGGCTCAGTCGAGCCTTGATGTGCGGGAGATCGGCGAATACGAGATCGACGCGGCATCGGAAAAGATCAAGGTATATGAACTTCTGAAACAGACCAAAATTTGATCGATTATAGATTGCTGGTTTAATTTTTGAAGATTGGCTGCTGAGATAAGAAGAACGCTCCTATATATAATCCTATCGTGTGTCATCGTATTCTTTATAGTGAATACCGGATACGGGTTCAGCCAGATAGATTTCGTAAAGTTTAAAGTAACAAAACGATGTTTCAAGTGTAATCTGGCAGGCATCAATCTGACACATACAAACATGACCGGGGCAGACCTGTCTCAAGCAAACCTCAACGATGCGGTTCTGTCGCGCGCAAATTTGACCGGTTCCAACCTGTCCGGAGCAAATCTGACCAAATACAGCGATGGATATACCCTCTGGACAGACAGTTCAGTATGTCAGGCTGGTTCTGTCGGGGAATGTAAGAAGTAGCAGACCTGACGACAGTACTGCTCTCATCCGCATCTCTCCCAATCAACGTAAAACCTTGACTTAAGCTGTCTTAAACATATATAATAATAGACTTTTGAAAGGGGCAGACAGTGAGAGACAAGCATTGCGGATCGGTTTCCAGGGATGATATCGGCAAGGTGATCGACCTTGCCGGATGGGTATTCAGGAGGAGGGACCATGGCGGTCTTATATTCGCCGATCTCCGGGACGTGACCGGGATCGTACAGATCGTGTTCTCGCCGGAGATATCCCGTGAGGCGCACGAGCGGGCAGGGGACATCAAGCAGGAATACGTTCTGAGGATCACCGGAAAGGTTGAGAAGAGACCGCCCGAAACAGAGAACCCGAACATACCGACAGGCGAGGTCGAGGTACTGGTCCATACCTTTGAGATACTGAATACCTCAAAACCGCTGCCTTTCCAGCTTGACGAGGAAGAACCCAATGAATCCCTGCGACTGAAATACAGGTACCTTGACCTGAGGAGGCCCGGGATACAGAAGATATTTATTGCGCGGCACAAGGCATACAAGGCTACCCGCGACTATCTTACGGATAG
This sequence comes from Deltaproteobacteria bacterium UBA7527, assembly GCA_002478225.1. Classification (GTDB taxonomy): domain Bacteria; phylum Desulfobacterota; class Syntrophorhabdia; order Syntrophorhabdales; family Syntrophorhabdaceae; genus UBA5609. Next base: position 59,905 of record DLMV01000032.1, read on the forward strand.
AGGTTTTTATGAATTTGAAACGCCGTTCCTCACGAAGAGCACCCCTGAGGGTGCTCGGGATTTCATCGTTCCAAGCAGGTTAAGCGCGGGGATGTTCTATGCCCTGCCGCAATCACCGCAGCTCTTCAAGCAGATATTGATGATAGGCGGCTTCGACCGCTACTTCCAGATCGTGCGATGCTTCAGGGACGAGGACCTGCGGGCCGACAGGCAGCCTGAGTTCACCCAGATAGACATCGAGATGAGCTTCGTGGATGTCGATGATGTGCTCGCAGTGAGCGAAGGTCTCATCTTGTCGCTTTACAAGGAGCTGAAAGGAACGCCTGCGAATTCTCCAATTCCAAGGATGACATATGCAGACGCGATGGAGCGCTACGGCACGGATAAGCCGGACCTGCGATTCGATCTTCCGTTGACGGATATAACGGGGACCTTCAGGGGGACTGAATTCGGCGTTTTCCGCAAGACCATTGACGATGGAGGCATCATCAAGGGTGTTGTCCTGAAAGGCAAGACCCTGTCGCGGAAAGACCTCGACACCGCTGTTGAGACCGTGAAGGCCTTTGGCGCCGGAGGACTTATCTGGATCAGAAAAGAGAACGGTGCGCTCCAATCCCCCATCGTGAAGTTTCTCAATGACGAGGAAAAGGCGTCGTTGTCCACGATCTTTACGCTCTCCAACGGCGATGTGGTCTTTATCATGGCAGACAAAAAGAACAAGGTCAACGACGTGATGGGCAGGTTCAGGCTATATCTCGGGGAGCGGTTCGACCTTATCGACAAAAGCACAGATAAATTCCTCTGGATAACCGATTTCCCTCTCCTTGAATACAGCGAAGAAGAGAAAAGGTATGTTGCGAGGCATCACCCCTTTACATCGCCAAAGGGGAGTGTCCGGAACTTCAACGGCGACCATGAGTCGATCATTGCGAAGGCATACGACCTCGTCATGAATGGTGTTGAGATCGGTGGAGGAAGCATCAGGAACTATACAATGGACGAACAGATGGAGATGTTCAGGTTGTTGAACATCAAAGAAGAGGACGCTGCGGAGAAGTTCGGTTTTCTCCTCGAGGCCCTGGAGATGGGCGCCCCTCCTCACGGCGGCATCGCCTTCGGGTTCGACAGGATACTGATGATGTTCCTTGGGCTCGAAAGCATAAGGGACGTCATCCCCTTTCCCAAGACGCAGAAAGGGACATGCCTTATGACCGGCGCGCCGTCGACGATCGGACAGAAACAACTGAATGAGCTGAAGATCAAGACCATCGTAAAGTGATCCATGTCTACAGGAGGTAATGTGAAAAAGAAGAAGAAAGGTTTTATTTTTAAGAATGTCGCAAAGAGCGCAAAATATCCTTTGATCGATGTTGATGCCCCTGAACTGTTCAGGGATGTATTTCCCTTTACCGAGGTCTGCAAGGTAAAGTTCGATCACAAGATAGAACTTATCGACCCTCCTGAGGACATCTACATAACCGATACGACCTTTCGCGACGGCCAGCAGTCAAGGCCGCCCTTTACGATAAAGCAGATCGAGGACCTCTACGAGATGATGCACAGGCTCGGCGGCCCCAACGGCATCATCAGGCAAAGCGAGTTCTTCCTTTATACTGATAAGGATAGGGAGGCGGTGAGGAAATGCCTTGAAAAGGGCTACAAGTATCCTGAAATAACCGGGTGGATCAGGGCAAACAAGGATGACCTGCAGCTCGTCAAGGACCTTGGCCTGCGGGAAACGGGCATCCTGACGAGCGCTTCCGACTACCATATCTTTTTAAAACTAAAAAAGACAAGGTCCCAGGTCTTCAAGGAATACATCAAGATCGTAGAGAATGCCCTCTCGTACGGTGTTGCGCCGCGATGCCATTTCGAGGACATCACAAGGGCGGACATATACGGGTTCTGCGTGCCCTTTGCCCAGGCCCTCATGAGCATGTCCGAGGATGCGAAGGTGCCGATAAAGATAAGGCTCTGCGACACGCTCGGAGTAGGGGTCACCTATCCCGGCGCTGCCCTGCCGCGGTCGATCGGAAAGATCATCAGGGCCATGATCGACGATGCCGGAGTACCTTCTGAATACCTTGAATGGCACGGACACAACGATTTCTATAAGGTCATCGTCAACAGCATCAGCGCCTGGCTTTACGGCTGCACCTATGTCAACGGCACGCTCCTCGGCATAGGAGAGAGGACAGGGAATGCGCCCATAGAAGCGCTCATCATGGAGCACATAGCATTCACTGGCGAAGACAACGGCATAGAACCCACGGTGATCACGGAGATACGCAACTATTTCGAAAAGGTGATAGGGCAGCATATCCCAAAAGGCCAGCCCTTCATCGGCCTTGACTTCAACGCAACATCTGCGGGCGTCCATATTGACGGGCTGCTGAAGAACGAGGAGATCTACCTTCCTTTTGATACGAACAAGATCCTGAACAGGCCGCTTGCGATCAATATTACCGACAAATCAGGCCTTGCGGGGATCACCCACTGGATCAATTCACATTTTGCGCTTGTCGGAAAAGACAAGATCGAAAAGACCCATCCCGGAGTTGCAAAGGTAAACAAATGGATCATCAAGCAATATGACGAAGGCAGATGCACATCCATATCGGAAGAAGAGATAGAGCACCTTGTAAGGATCTACATACCGGAGATCTTTGTCTCAGAGTTCGAGCTCCTGAAAAAGAGGGCATATGATATGGCAGCCCACCTCATAGAGAAATTCATCGAAGAAGACCAGATCAGGACGATGGTCCCGGAAAAGCAGGAAGAGGTGCTGAAAAAGATCGTTGAAGAGTATCCCTTTATCCAGTTTGCCTATATCGTGAACAGCGACGGCATCAAGATCACAAAGAATATAACGCAGGCGATAGACAGGGCAAAATATTACAAGATAGGCCTGAATGAAGACTTCTCGGACAGGGATTGGTTCATTAGGCCCATGAAGACCGGGAAGATAAATGTCACAAACATCTATTCTTCCAGGATAACGGATGCGCTGTGTGTTACGGTATCGGGCCCCATCAGGGATCAGTTCGGGGATATAAACGGCGTACTGGGGCTTGATATACGGTTCGAAGACCTCACAAAGGTTGAGTGATAGGCGATGGGCAAAACAATAGCGGAAAAGATCCTCAGCATTAATACAGGGACCGAGGTCAGGCAGGGCGACTATACCATTGTCAACGTGGACAGGGTCCTGCTCCAGGACGGGACAGCCCCCCTTGCGATCAAACAGTTCGAAGAGATGGGCTTCAAGAAACTTTTTGATGGGCAGAGGGTAATCTTTTTCCTCGACCATGCTTCGCCGAGTCCCCGCATGGAGCTGTCGAACGACCATAGGGCAATCCGTGATTTTGCAAAAAGGCATGGCGCAAATATCTCCGAGATCGGGGACGGTATCTGCCATCAGATCATGGCAGAGAGGATCCTCGCTCCAGTAGAGGTCCTTGTCGGTGCCGATTCCCATACCTGCACGGGAGGAGCTCTCGGGGCATTTGCAACAGGGATGGGCTCCACGGATATCGCTGTTGCCATGGGACTTGGCACAACGTGGATGAGGGTGCCTGAAAGTTATAAGTTCGTTCTCAACGGACGCTTCCCTTCCGGCGTCTTTACAAAGGATCTGATCCTGAAGATCATCGGGATGATCGGAGCTGATGGGGCAACCTATAAATCCATGGAATTTGCAGGTGAAACACTAAAGCATCTTGACGTGGAAGAGAGAATGACCATGGCGAACATGGCAGTGGAGGCAGGAGCGAAATGCGGGCTTTTCCCATCCGACATCATGACCTTTATGTATCTCAGGAGAATACGGAGAGAGAAGGTATACATTGAGGTCATGCCGGACAACGATGCCGTGTATGAGAAGATATTTGAGATCAATGTCCGCGAGCTTACACCGATGGTAAGCCTGCCCCACCAGGTCGACAACACCAAAAGCGTTGCAGATAAAGAAACAAAGAACATCCCGGTGCAACAGGTATTCATTGGCTCCTGCACGAACGGCAGGATCGATGACCTGAGGGTTGCGTCGCTTATCATGAAGGGCAGAAAAAAACATCCTGATGTTCGTTTTCTTGTCTGCCCAGCATCACGGGCAGTCTATTATCAGGCATTGAATGAAGGGATCCTGTCCACGCTCTTTGAGGCAGGGGCGGTCATATTGCCGCCGGGGTGCGGGCCCTGCATCGGCCTCCACCAGGGAGTGCTCGGCGACGGCGAAACGTGCGTCGCTACATCGAACAGGAATTTTCTCGCAAGGATGGGCAACCCGAACTCGAAAATTATTTTGAGTTCCCCGGCGACAGCAGCGGCCACAGCACTAAAAGGGAAACTGACAGATCCAAGGGAGGTTCTGGATGATTTTGAAAGGAAAGGCGTGGAAGTTTGGCGATGACATATCCACCGACCATATAATACCGGGGAGATTTTATCACCTACGGTCAAACCTGGATGAGTTAAAAAAACATGTCCTTGAAGATATAGCACCGGACTTCTACAAGAAGATCAGCAGGGGGGACATCATCGTCGGCGGCAGAAATTTCGGGCTCGGATCAAGCAGGGAACATGCTCCTCTCATTATAAAACTTGCCGGCATCGAAGCGATCGTCGCCAACTCCTTCGCCAGGATATTCTACAGGAATGCGATCAATGTAGGGCTTGCGGCAATAATCTGCAGCACCGATGACATAAAGGAGGGTAATGAGCTGGAGATCAGGCTGGATGAAGGCATACTTGACAACAAGACGAGCGGGAAAAAAAGCTCTTTTTCACCGCTGCCGGCTATAATGAGAAAGATCCTCGATGAAGGCGGCCTCGACAGTTATATTAAAAGACACGGGAGCTTAAGGATTTGAAAGAGAAAATAAGCATTCCTTACATTGCCGGTGACGGCACCGGCGAAGACATCTGGAACGCTTCTCACGAGATATTTGAAGAGGCAGTTCGGAAGTCCACAAACGGCGAAAAGAACGTGGAATGGGTGGAGCTCCTCGCCGGACAGAAGGCCCTCGACAGGACAAAAAAACTACTTCCCGGGGAGACCATTGAAGCAATAAAGGAATATAAGACTGCGATCAAAGGACCGCTCACCACGCCTGTGGGCGGAGGATTCAGGAGCATTAATGTGCACCTCAGACAGGTCTTTGACCTCTATGTATGCATGCGCCCCGTTAAGTACTTTAATGGACTTCCAAGCCCGATGAAGGCGCCCGAAAAGGTCGAATTCATTATTTTCCGGGAAAACACGGAGGACCTTTATAAGGGCATCGAATGGAAGGAAGGTACAAAAGAGGCGCAGGATCTTATACGGTTCCTGAAGGATACAATGAAATCAGACCTGCCGGACAGCACTGGCCTGGGCATAAAACCGATCAGTATGGCGGGTACAATGAGATTCACGAGGTGGGTCATTGATTATGCGATAAGGAACAGGAGAAGATCAATAACCGTCGTTCATAAGGGAAACATCATGAAGTATACTGAAGGGGCCTTCAAGGAATGGGCATACGAGGTCGCAAAAGGATTTCCCGAAGAGATAACCTTTAATGCAGAAGAAGGGAAGATCATCTTCAACGACAGAATAGCTGACAACATGTTCATGCAGGTCATTTTAAGGCCGGACGAGTATGATATCCTTTTATGTCCCAACCTGAACGGTGATTATTTGTCCGATGCATGCGCTGCCCTTATCGGAGGCCTCGGCGTGGCGCCGGGGGCAAATATAGGCGACAAGATCGCTATCTTTGAGCCGACGCATGGAAGCGCTCCCAAATACGCCGGCAAGGACGTAATCAACCCAACATCGTTCATCCTCTCCGGCGCAATGCTTTTCCGGCATATTGGTCTTAACAGCGCGTCAGCGCTTATTGAGAAGGCGGTACAGGAAACGATAGGCGACGGGATAGTAACATACGATCTGGCAAGGCAGCTCACCAACATAGATCCCGTGAAATGTTCGGAGTTCGGAAAGCAAGTAATAAAAAGATTATAGGAAGGAAAGGGCCATGTATGACGAAGTAAAGATCAGGATCGACGGATTGATCGAAAGGATGAGCGCTTTGAGAGGTTATCTTTGACCTTTCAGCGCTCCAGATAAAGCTGCAGGAATTAGATTCAGAGATATCCAAAACGACCCTCTGGGAAGACCAGGAAAAGGCGCAGAGCATCCTTAAAAAAAGGTCTCTTATCCAGGAGGAGATCCAAAACTGGCTGAACAAAGAAAAAGAGCTTGAAGAGATATTAATACTCGCTGAGATAGCAAGGGAGACAGAAGACGCGGAAGATATAAAAGAATTGGATCAAAGAGTGGCTGCCCTTGATGCCCTTCTCGGGAAATTTGAGATAGAGCGCATGCTCGGCGGGGAGAACGATAAGACCAATGCCATCATATACATCAACTCAGGGGCAGGGGGGACAGAAGCGCAGGACTGGGTGGAGATGCTCCTCCGGATGTATCTGAAGTGGGCAGAAAAGAAAGGTTTTGAAACACAGATCGTAGACATATTGGAGGGCGAAGAGGCGGGGATCAAGAATGTTACCTTTTTGGTGAGAGGGCCCACCGCATACGGATACCTTAAATGCGAGGTCGGCATTCATCGGCTTGTAAGGGTCTCCCCGTTCGATTCAAACAACAGGCGGCATACATCATTCGCGTCGGTCTATGCGTACCCGGAGATATCTGAAGAGATACAGGTAGATATAAAAGAAGAGGATATAAGGATCGACACTTTCCGCTCCAGCGGTCCGGGCGGGCAGCATGTGAACCGGACGGATTCAGCAATAAGGATCACCCACTTTCCTACCGGAATTGTTGTCCAGTGTCAGAACGAAAGGTCTCAGCACAAGAACAAGGCAATCGCCTTGGCGATCCTGAAATCAAGGCTCTATGAGCTTGAGAAAAAGAAACAGGAAGAGAAGCTGAATTCATTGAACAAGGAGAAAAAAGACATTGCCTGGGGAAGCCAGATACGGTCATATATCCTTCACCCGTACAAGCTTATAAAAGACCATAGGACAAAATACGAGGAACACAACGCAGAGACCGTTCTGGATGGGAATATTGATGCTTTTATAAAATCTTACCTTTTATACTTGACTTTTGAGCAGAAAAGGGAGGATAATTAAGAACATAGGGAGGAAGA
>DLMV01000032.1:67113-74118 GCA_002478225.1 Deltaproteobacteria bacterium UBA7527
GAACATAGGGAGGAAGGTTAACACATTATGGAAGTTTTCAGCATAAAAAGAGATGTTTTTAGCGAAAATAAGATTGAGGAACTTGAAGAAAAGATTGACAAACTGATAGAAAACTATAAAATTATTAAAGATGAAAATGAAAAACTTAATGTTAAACTTAAATCTATTGAGGGTAACGATAAGAATATACAAGAGAAAATGGATGAGATAAAAAAAGAAAGAGAGGTTCTCATCGATAAGGTTACGAAGATTTTAGAAAAAGTTGAAAAAGTAGAGATATGAGGGTAAAATATGGAGAAAAAAGTTGAAGTAACCATTTTAAAGCAGCCATTTACTTTTGTAGGAGAAGATGAGGACAGGATCAAAAGGGATGCACGTTATGTGAACGAGAAGATAGAATATGCGATCAACCGGTATGGCATTGTCAACACATTGAACGCAGTGATCATGGCATTTATGGAAGTGACCGATGAGTATCTCGAGATGAAGAGGCAGGCAGAGGTTGTTGAAGGAAGGACGTTAAGACTTATAAAAAAGTTTGAGAACATAGATGTTCCCTGCAGTGTACGTGATAAACGGTAGGCTTAGAGCCAACACCTCTTTAAGGGGAGCTTTCCCTTGTTGTTGTGTGCATGCTCGTTATTATAACGAGAAGCCTGATGCAACAATATGGCGCCCACTTTAACAAGAGGTTCAAGACATACTGTTTACACGGCACCTGCGGGGCTAAAAATCCAGGGTTAGCGGCAGTAGAGAAAACAGAGGGTTGATATAAATATCATGTGCTTTCACGGAGGTTTTAAAACTCCTTTCATATAGATGTAAGTACCCCCTCTCTTCTTTATCTTCCTAACCCCTGTGTTAATAGATTTTTACCTTAGGGGGAATTTTGGATACAATAATAATTTCCGCAATCAGCTTTATAATAGCTGTTGTTATAGGGTTCGCGCTTGCCCGCCTTGTTCAGAAAAAAAAGATCGGCGAGTACGAAAAGATCGGAAAAAAGATACTGGAAGACGCCAAAAAAGAGGCTGACGTTCTCATACGGGAAGGCTCTCTCCAGGCTAAGGACATCGTCCTGCAGGCAAAAAATGAGCTTGAGCAGGAGATCAAGGCGAGAAGACAGGAGCTGCAAAATACGGAAAAAAGACTTGCCCAGAAAGAGTCGAACTTAGACAAGAAGATCGACCTTATCGACAAGAAGGAAGATGACCTGGCCAGGAAAGACCGTGAGATCGCGCAAAAGCAGTCCCTGCTCGATACAAAGATCAGGGAGAATGAATCGCTCATCATGAAAGGCAAAGAACGCCTGGAGAAGATATCGGGGCTTACAGCAGAAGAAGCAAAAAAGATGCTGATGCAGGCAATGGAAGACGAAGCAAAATACGAATCCATGAAGATTATCAAAAAGATTGAGGAAGAGGCTAAGGAAAAGGCGGACAAAAAAGCGAAGGAGATCATTGCCTTTGCCATTCAGCGATACGCAGGCGATTATGTCGGAGAGGATACGGTATCTGTTGTGCCCCTTCCCAATGAAGAGATGAAGGGAAGGATAATCGGAAGGGAAGGCCGTAATATACGGGCGCTGGAGGCTGCCACCGGCGTAGATATCATTATTGACGATACGCCTGAGGCAGTGATCCTCTCCTGCTTTAATCCTGTGAGGAGAGAGGTGGCAAGGATATCTATTGAGCGTCTGATCAGTGACGGAAGGATCCATCCAGCCAGGATCGAAGAGATCGTCTCGAAAGTTGCCGAAGAGATGGAGGAGAAGATAAAAGACTCCGGTGAACAGGCTGTTTTTGACCTCGGCATCCATAATGTCCATCCTGAGATCATCAAATTGCTCGGCAGGCTCAAGTTCAGGAGCAGCTATGCCCAGAACATATACCAGCACTCCCTTGAAGTTGCTTTTATCTGCGGCGCTATCGCTTCTGAACTAAGGATCAGCCCGAAGGATGCAAAGAGGGCAGGGCTGCTGCATGATATCGGCAAGGCGGTAGATCATGAGATAGAGGGTTCACATGCCACGATCGGGGCTGATCTTGCAAAAAAATACGGCGAGAACGAAGAGATCGTACATGCTATCCTTGCGCACCACGAAGACGTTGAAACAATAAGCCTTCTCGACGTCATCGTCCAGGCTGCTGATGCGCTGTCAGGGGCGAGGCCAGGCGCCCGGAGGGAGATGCTTGAGACATATATTAAAAGGCTTGATGAGCTCGAGCGCATAGCCAACGGCTTCCAGGGTGTGGAAAAGTCTTATGCCATACAGGCGGGCCGCGAGATACGCATCGTTGTGAACAGTGAAAAGATCAGCGATGACGGCATTAATGTCATATCACGAGACATCGCAAAGAAGATAGAGACAGACCTTTCATATCCGGGGCAGATAAAGGTTGTCGTGATCAGAGAGACCAGGGCAATAGAATATGCCAAATAATATAAGGGTGCTTTTCCTTGGCGATGTTATCGGGAAGCCGGGGAGAAATGCGATTGAAAGATATATAAAGACCGCCATCGCTGATTTTTTTATCATTAACGGGGAGAATCTTGCAGGAGGAATAGGGGTTACGCCGACAACAGCTCTGGAAGTCCTTTCACACGGGATAGATGTGATCACTACTGGAAATCATGTCTGGAAGAAAAAGGAGATTTTCAGTTTCCTCATGGAGGAGCAGAGGGTGATACGCCCCTTGAACTATCCCGACGGAACACCCGGCTTCGGCTACTCTCTTGTCCGGAAGAACGGGAAGTCTCTTTGTGTAGCCAATATAGAAGGCCGCATTTTCATGAACACGCTCACGTGCCCCTTCCGCGCCATGGAAAGATTTCTGGAAGAGGCCGAAGGCGATGTCCCTATTGTCGTGGACTTCCATGCTGAAGCTACTTCTGAAAAGATAGCTATGGGGTGGTTCCTTGACGGCAAGGTTTCTGCAGTTGTGGGCACCCATACCCACGTTCAGACAGCTGATGAAAAGATACTGCCGAAAGGTACTGGGTATATCACGGACGCAGGCATGACAGGCCCTGCGGACTCTGTGATAGGCATGGAAAAGAATGTCGTGCTCGAGAGGTTCTTGACCCAGCTGCCGCAGAAATTTGAGGTAGGCAAAGACGATATAGAAGTGCAGGGCGTCATGATAACTATAGATAGTGCGAGCAGGAAATGCATTGCCATAGAAAGGGTGAGACAGAAAATAGATTGAAGGTCAGGATGAATATGGATATAGAAAGGGACATAGAGATCATTAAAAGAGGCGCGGTAGACCTCGTTAATGAGAATGAACTGAGGAATAAGCTCACAAAGGCAAAAGCGAACAAGAAGCCCCTCAGGGTCAAGCTCGGACTCGACCCCACAGCGCCCGACCTTCACCTCGGGCATACAGTCGTCCTTCAGAAGCTCAAACAATTTCAGGAACTTGGCCATACCGCGATCTTCCTAATCGGCGATTTCACCGGCATGATAGGAGACCCTACGGGCAGGATCGAGACAAGGCCGGCTCTCACAAAGGAAGAATTGCTCGTCAACGCAGAGACCTATAAGAAACAGGTGTTCAAGATCCTCGATCCTGAGAAGACAGAGGTGCGCTTTAACAGCGAATGGTTTGAAGCGATGAACGCTGCCGACATGATAAGGCTCTGTGCACAATACACGATGGCTCGCATGATGGAGCGTGAGGATTTCAGGAACAGGTATCAGAGCAATCAGTCCATCAGCATCCACGAATTCCTGTATCCGCTCGTACAGGGCTATGATTCGGTCGCTCTTAATGCAGACGTGGAGCTCGGAGGTCATGACCAGATCTTCAACCTTTTCGTCGGCAGAGACATCCAGAGATCGTACGGACAGGAATCTCAGGTGCTCGTTACCGTTCCGCTGCTCGAAGGCACCGACGGGATCAACAAGATGAGCAAGAGCTATGGAAATTACGTCGGCATTGACGAACCGCCTGACATCATGTTCGGCAAGCTGATGTCGATATCAGATGAGCTGATGCTGAAGTACTATGAACTTCTGAGCGATATATCCCTGGAAGAATTGAATGAATTAAAGAAGGATATTAACTCAGGAAACGTCCATCCTATGGATGCAAAAATGAGTTTTGCGCATGAGATAATTAAGCGTTTTCATAGTCAGGAAGCTGCTTCCAAGGCTGAAATTGACTGGAAAAAAGCCCATCGAGAAAGGGGGATTCCCGAAGAAAGACCAAGGTTCCAGGTCCAACGACCCAGCGGAGGTTCAGTGTGGATACCAGGTCTTCTTAAAGATCACGGAATATTATCTTCTACTTCAGAAGGCAGACGTCTAATCGATGATGGGGCAATATCAATTACCGTAATATCGACAGAACCGCTCGTTAAATTAAAAGAAGAATCATGTTATGTGGAGAACGCTAAAGAACTTACTATTAAGGTTGGCAAAAAGAAATTTTTAACCTTTGACTTTATAGACTAATCTTGACGTGAGCATATTTTTTTGTTTATTATAGTCCATTCCCCGGTAGCTCAATCGGCAGTAGCGGCTGGCTGTTAACCAGTAGGTTGCAGGTTCGAGTCCTGCCCGGGGAGCTTTTTTGATCGGAGCAGCCATGAAGAAGATAACCCTCACCTTCATCTGTAGCCTTTTATTTATCATTCAGACAGCCCACAGCAGCGAAAAGGCATTGGCAGACAATGCTCTCGCATATGTAATAAAGACATTTGATTATAATCAGGACGGGATAGTGATCAAGCTAAGGTACCCTGAAATATCAGGATTTGACAATCAGTATCGTTCTATCAACAAGCAGATCATGAAAAGCATCTTAACGATCCGCTTTCCCGGCAAGGCCACAGCCCAAATCTTTAGCGATGCCAAAGACCTTGTGAATGGCATTAAAAGGTTTATTATGAGAAACAATTTTAAAGGATATGAATTCTTTTCCGGCGTCGATGTGTTGTTTAATGCAAAGAACATCTTTACTGTGAAGGTTCTCAATTACGAGATGCCATATGGCGCTGCGAACGGACTGAACAGCCTTATATATCTGAATTTCGATGCCAACAAAGGAAAAAAACTCGCCATCAATGACTGTTTCTCAGATCCAGGATACCAGGAATTGGCCAGGAGAGGGAAGGATTTTTTCATGGAAAAGGCTAAAGCAGATGATGTGCTCGATCTTCTGGATAGCCAATTTTTGAACAAATTTTATCTTCCAGTAAACTTCGCCGTGACGGACAAAGGGGTCGAGTTTGCCTACCAGCAATACGAAATTGGTCCGCGACCGCTTGGCATGCCGACTTTCACCATTCCTCACCCGGAGATAAGAACACTGATCGATAGAAGTTGCACATTGCAGCGGTATCTTTACCAATGAAAATGCAGAAAAATCTTTCCTTTTCAAATAAACCGGCATATACTACCAAAATAAGCCGGTCGCTCACTAAATGAAGAGCATAAATATTCTCATTCAGGTACCTTTTTCCCCTACATATGATTTTCAGCCCCGAGATAGACATGCTGACCGCTCTCTATCTCCATACGAAGCATATGAATCAAAACCATTAAAACGGAGGTAGCGATGCAGAACAAGTTATACGTAGGGAATTTAAGCTATTCTATCAGCAATGAGCAATTGAAGGAACTGTTTTCAGGATTCGGCACCGTAGCGGAGGTCAAGATCATAGAAGGGAAGGGCTTTGGTTTTGTTGAGATGGGTTCACAGGCGGATGCCGAGAAAGCAAAAAAGGAACTGCACGGCACGCAGTTCATGGGGCGCACTATCACCGTTCAGGAAGCCCGTCCGCAAAAAGAGAGGCAAAAAGGCAAATATCCCCGCAGGTATTAAAAAGAACCTTCTCAGACCTGCAGGGTATCATAAGGTCGTTCTTTCAATAACCATTTAAGGACAGTGGAGCAAAAGAAGTTCATACAAGATCCTGGGTATGATATTATGAGCTAAGGCTAAAAAAAGGAGAAGGCAATGACAGAAGCCAAAATAAATGACAAGGTCAAGGTCCACTATAAAGGTTTCCTGCAAGACGGGACAACCTTTGATTCATCTGAGAACAGGCAGCCTCTTGAGTTCACGATCGGCCACGGAATGGTGATCCCCGGGTTTGAAAAGGGGGTAATTGGCATGCGCGAAGGCGATACAAAGGTGATCGCCATAGACGCAGAGGATGCCTATGGCCTTTACCGGGATGATCTCGTCGGCGTTGTCGACAGATCACGCATACCGGAGGATATTAACCTGGAGATCGGCATGGTGCTTCAGGTCCGCTCACCTGAGGGCGGCGTTACCAATGTTACGGTTTCCAGGATAACGGGGACAGATGTAACCCTTGATATGAACCACCCGCTTGCAGGCAAAGAGCTTCTCTTTGAGGTCACATTGGTTCAGATCCTTCAGCACTGATGATCACCGGCATCATATCGGAAGCTACCGCATATATGTCGTTTTGTCTTTTACGCTTTTTCTCGGCAACGGGGCGGGCTCGCTCGCCTTTTTTCCAAGGCATATCAATGCTACCGGGTTTTTTGCGGCGTCAATATTAAGGATCTCCCGCAGTTTTTTCCTGTCGAATAAGGTAAACCAGAGAGAGCCGAGACCGTAAGCATATGCGGCAAGGTGCATATTCTGTATCGCGGCGGAGCACGCAGACAGGTAACCCACCATGCCTTCTTCCATGAACATATCAACGCCCGTCTTCTTCGGATCGCCGACAACAGCGATGATCACGGGAGCCTGTTTGAGAAAATCCACTAAATATGTGTCCAGCCATTTCCACTGGCTCTTTTCAAGCGCCCATACGCGACACCTGTTCGCCTCATCGAAGATCCTCTTCTTGACCTCTCCGTTCGTGACGACAATGAATTCCCAGGGCTGAGTATTAAGAGGCGAGGGAGCCCAGGTTCCTGCTTCCAGTATCTTTTCGATGATGTCCTCGCTTATCGCTTCAGCCAGGTAGTGACGGCAGCTTCTACGTTCCTTCATTGCTGTAAACAGATCCATATCTTGC
>DLMV01000032.1:74242-74829 GCA_002478225.1 Deltaproteobacteria bacterium UBA7527
GATCCATATCTTTCCTCCTTTTATTTATTATTTACCTGTTTCCATTGTGAATCTCCACTTGCAGAACGTATCTTTTGGATGCGGGTCAGGAGGCGCGAAGATGCATTCCACTTTGATCCCGGGATCTATTGCATGGGAAAAACTCTCGAATTCCCCCTTATGCATGAACTTGCACACAAACTCATCGAGACCCCTTTTCAGCCTTGCCTCCTGGGTGGGACAGCTGGGTATGGTAATGATCACCTCGCTCTCCCCCTCTTCGATCTGGTACCCTACGATGATCGTCCAGGTAAAAAATTTCAATGCCTTCACAAATCCTTTGAGGCCCCTCTCTTTGATATTGAACCTCTTGAGAAGATCATCTGCTGCCATCTGCGGCACACGCCCCCAGACCTGCTCGTTGATCCGCTCCGCTGTTGCCTGGTCGAATCTATCCGCAACGAAAATGAACCAGAAGGCGTCGACAACCCGGTAGTGCCAGAGCAAAAATTCTATGTAACTCCGCAACTCGGGCGCCTCCATCTTCTCAAAGATGCGCAAATCCATAACCCCTCCTTAAACACTCGTAAGTCGTGAGGCGTAAGTCG
>DLMV01000024.1:0-140 GCA_002478225.1 Deltaproteobacteria bacterium UBA7527
CGCGCCCACGCGGGGCGCGACAGCCAGGTATAGATCGCCGAGGCAATGACAAGCAGTTTCAATCCACGCGCCCACGCGGGGCGCGACGTCGTGCGCATGGGCGGAATGGTTACGCATATAGAGTTTCAATCCACGCGCCC
>DLMV01000024.1:372-1197 GCA_002478225.1 Deltaproteobacteria bacterium UBA7527
GTTTCAATCCACGCGCCCACGCGGGGCGCGACGGACGTAAAAATGGCTTTCTTGGAGTGTCATTGTGTTTCAATCCACGCGCCCACGCGGGGCGCGACTCAACGTCCCCTTTTGCCTTGACGCCTGCATCAGTTTCAATCCACGCGCCCACGCGGGGCGCGACTTACTATTGAAGAATGGCAGGACCTGGGGGAGATGTTTCAATCCACGCGCCCACGCGGGGCGCGACGCAATCGTTCATTTGCAGTTTCAGCCATGCCGATGTTTCAATCCACGCGCCCACGCGGGGCGCGACAAATCGCCAGCATTCCCGCCACAGTGGCTAAAAGTTTCAATCCACGCGCCCACGCGGGGCGCGACGAAAACAACCAAGGGGGATTATCCGAATACAACGAGTTTCAATCCACGCGCCCACGCGGGGCGCGACGGTCATCAATATACGGCACAAGGTCAAGAGTATACGTTTCAATCCACGCGCCCACGCGGGGCGCGACACTCGAGGAGATAAACAGAGGCTCATCCTCAAGGGTTTCAATCCACGCGCCCACGCGGGGCGCGACGTTGGACAGACCCAAGCTATGGGGGGGAATTGTAGTTTCAATCCACGCGCCCACGCGGGGCGCGACTCCAAGGATAAGAAGGTTGATGGCATTCTATTTGTTTCAATCCACGCGCCCACGCGGGGCGCGACGCCATATCCCATGAGGATATAGCCAATGAAACAGATGTTTCAATCCACGCGCCCACGCGGGGCGCGACTCCTCATTAGTTTGGTTAGGCTGGTCTACATCATGTTTCAATCCACGCGCCCACGCGGGGCGCGAC
>DLMV01000024.1:1345-1961 GCA_002478225.1 Deltaproteobacteria bacterium UBA7527
CGCCCACGCGGGGCGCGACGTGAGCAATGGTGTGTGTATGGGCAATTGTATGGGTATGTTTCAATCCACGCGCCCACGCGGGGCGCGACATTTTAGTCCATGCGTGCCTTTTAATTTCTAAACGTTTCAATCCACGCGCCCACGCGGGGCGCGACACCATAACCTTGTTAAGTTCCTGCCCTGGGAACAGTTTCAATCCACGCGCCCACGCGGGGCGCGACGTTGATCCATGGGAAACGTAACGGCGCTAAAAAAGTTTCAATCCACGCGCCCACGCGGGGCGCGACGCCAGGCATCACAAGGGTTAATGTTGATAGAGTCGTTTCAATCCACGCGCCCACGCGGGGCGCGACCTGGAAGCGGGCGAACACACACGGGCACAAGATAGTTTCAATCCACGCGCCCACGCGGGGCGCGACCCTATGAGGGAACACCTCACGAATACAGGGACCGGGTTTCAATCCACGCGCCCACGCGGGGCGCGACGGTAGTTTTTGTTTGCCAGCCGCCACTATTAAGTTTCAATCCACGCGCCCACGCGGGGCGCGACTCGCGTTCCGGTACCGGTAATGGTATAGCGATACGTTTCAATCCACGCGCCCACGCGGGGCGCGAC
>DLMV01000024.1:2133-5119 GCA_002478225.1 Deltaproteobacteria bacterium UBA7527
GCGCCCACGCGGGGCGCGACAACCCATACAGATATAGCCAGGATTGTGGGCGCGGTTTCAATCCACGCGCCCACGCGGGGCGCGACCCTACCTCATTTAATATTCTGTAAATTAAAATTCTTTTCAGCTAGTTTCGCGCACCAAACAATGTTTAGTACGCGCAATATTCTGTTTTCAAAGAGCCAATTAAAAAAACTTCAAAAATACATTATGTTACGCATTCCGCGAAGACTCCGGAAAAACCGTGTCCGCTTGGGGTTCGCACACCTCAAATCATGCAATCAAGGGTCCCTCCTGGTCAATGGTCTCTTTTGCACCGATATGTTCAACACGCCTTCGCCAGTTAGAACCGAGATAATAGAAACGTAAGCTATCCTTTCCCGGATCGATCTCATTTATGAGGCGTTGTTTCAAATAGGTCCATTGAGCAGGGTCAACAATACACTCAAAGACAGAATATTGAACGCGCTGGCCATAATCCTTACACGCCTTTGCCACGCGCCTGAGCCTTCTCTCGCCTTCAGCGTCACCAGTTGCCACATCATAACTAACCAATACAAACATTCTCTTTTTCCCTGTTTATCTCTCTTAGCTCCATGCTTTCTGTAATAGTCATTTCCATATAAATGGCGGGTAGCCATCGAGGTCGCCCCTTAGATACCTCGCCATTAAAAGCGCCTGAATATGGAACAATATGCCGATCATTACCTTTTCCCCTAAAAATGGATGAGCGATCTCTTCCTGCTTCCGCTCCTGATAGGCGACAAGGACTGTCTTCCTTGTATCATCATTCATTAAAACCGCACCCGAATCCATCTTCCTGAAGCCCTTATCCTGGACCTGCTGGAGGTTGATCAAAGAGAGCGCCAGTCGGTCTGCAATAAACGGTCTGAATTCTTCCATCAGATCGAGAGCCAACCCAGGTCTTCCCGGTCTGTCCCTGTGAAGAAACCCCACGGCAGGATCGAGCCCAACTGTCTCCAGAGCTGACCTAACATCATGCATAAGCAATGTGTATATAAAAGACAGAAGACAGTTCACGTTATCAAGCGGCGGCCTCCGGTTCCGTTCATCAAAACGGAATGCGCCCTTCTGAGCTACTATCAGATCATCAAACACATTAAAATAGATATGCGCAGAATCACCTTCTATCCCACGCAGGAAATCCAGAGAATAATCCTTGTTGAAGAAATCAAGCTGATGGTTTAGACGCAGAACAGCGGCTCGCATCTCCTGTTCGTTGATCTTGTCGGAATGGTCGCGCATTGCGCGATGCAAAACGGCGCGACAATTGGCAATCTTGCCGGTCAAAATGAATTTGGCCACCCCTGCGGAGAACGCTGGATCATCAGCTTTCCGATATTGCTCACGCCGCAGGAGTACATTCCCGGACACGGGCCCCTGAACCCTTGCCAGAAATCTGCCGTGTTCGGTCAGGAAGCTCAATGCCACATTATTTTCCGCGCAAAACCCCATCAGAAAGGGGCTGCATGAGACGTTTCCGAAACAGACGATCCCGCTTATGGTATGGACAGGAATACGTAGACGGATCTCACCATCAACCTTGACCGTAACCGTCTCACCCTCCTTTGAGAGGTAAGATCCCTGCGTGGTCACATAGAGAGTGTTCAGATGTTTTTTCATATTGCCTCAACCATTTGTTTCAGATAGCGTTTTACAGAAGAACGCTTTTCCATATTCTTGGGCATACATTCCCCGAGAAGCGAACAGCTTTCACAACGCTTTTCGTAGACCGCAGGAGGAGTAATGCCTGAAGCGATCAGTTCATGGACGCTCTTTGCCGTTTCATTTACTTCAATGCGGAGGCTGTCATCGAATAACACGTCGAAGCGTCTTCTCGTGCGCCCGTAGAAGAGCGCGCCTCTTGGAACAGCGACACTCAGCATCTCTTCGAGACATATGGCCTGCGCACATAGCTGGATTTTATCGGAATCGTCAGTTTTTGGTTTGCCACGCTTGTATTCCACAGGAAAGGGTTGCCAATGGTTCCTATCAACGCGATGAAATTCCACGACATCTGCCATGCCCACAATGCCCAGTCCCAGAGAGCGTAGGGGCACGCCGCGGGCAATTCTCACATCACCACGCGATTCGTTCCCTTCCTCGTGTACGCGTTCGTGCATGATCCGGCCTTCGGCAGTCAGACGATTCTCAGCCCAGACCTGCTCGATATGGATGAGGGCGCACTGCCTCTCGCAGAAGATATAATGTTGCAAGGCCGAAAGCATTATCAGGTCTTCTTCCTCGAAGTACATTTAGGCCTATTCCCTCCTTTTCCTTTCCCTTGCCTGTGACCGGACGCGATAGAGCCTCTCCGTGAACCCGCCCTCTTCAAGAAAACCTTTCTCCAGAGCCCGCAGTTGCTGGTCGAGCAGGTAGTTAGCCTGGTGGATCAGACAGATAGCAGCGTTAGCTGCTGTTTCGGCTTCAGTTTTTTCAAAATAGGTCTTGTAGGTCGAATAGGACCTATCGGACCTATACGCCAAAGTCCGAATTTCTTTGGCTTTGGCGTGATCTTTGCCCCAGAGGGGCAGTTCGCGCTGCCGCAGAAAATCCTGAAAATCAAGAAGCAGTTCCTCCAGACTTGCCCGCGCCACGCCCGCGAGCTTCAGTTCGGTCTTTTTTGAAGTACCGGAAGCCATGCTTCCCTCCGCGATGTTCTGTTTTCCACTGCGGGCGGCTTGTACCATTTGGTCATGCGTCCGTAACCGCTTGTCAATAAACCGGTCACAAAATACTACCGTGGCGTCGTGCACAATCTCCGTCATCTGGTAGGACTTCAGATCGCGGTATCCGCCGTGAGGAGGGATGAGGGGGTCAGTGTTGCTTGGTTTGAGCATATCTTCTTTCCCAGAATTGGTCCGCGCTATATCTTTCGTCTCCCCCTTCTTAAAAACCATCTATCTCTTGCGGCACAAGGCCATCCAGATTCGCTAAAGAGTAGCTTCCATCAGTATTTACAGCC
>DLMV01000024.1:5268-9089 GCA_002478225.1 Deltaproteobacteria bacterium UBA7527
GTATTTACAGTTAGCGTTTTATGCACTTTTGCAGATGAGTATTGTCCTGTCTTGCAGTTATGCTCCCACCAGATAACTTTTCTAACAGCCATGCTTCCTTCAGGGCGCGCTGTAGACGCATCGTTTTCAAAAAGCTTTGGGAGTATGGTTTTGATCAATGCCGCATCTTCATCGGAAAAACCGGTACGTTCGGCAAGTTGAGGGTTCATGCTGCCGAAAGTGACATAGATACCGCTGTCAACACGATGTTTCATGCCCATCGTGTCCGATCCACGCTTATTATCTTTGCTTTCTTCCGCATTAACACTTTTAGTGATCTGCGTGCTTGAAACGCTTACTGGTTCTATGCTAAAGGCAGACTGAATAGTTACCGGTCCGCGAATGCCTTTTGACACACCCGTATCTCCTTCAGCATCAACCTCTTCTTTCTTTTTTCCTTTCTTATCTGGTTTGAAGGCAAACAATTGGCCGAATGCCCGTACATCAATCCATGTTTCGCAGGCTTTATTACCGGTTTGCGCGCTGTTTAGATCTTTGCCTAGTTCCGCTTCGGCTCGCGCTCTGAGGCTATTGAAATTATCATATTTCCGATCGTCGGACTGGACGAAAACACCTTGCCCTTTTTCTTTTCCTTCCTTCTTCAACACAACATATCGTTCCATCATTCGGTCGCGGATTTTTCGTTTGAGACAAACATCAGTAATTTCTCCAAGCCCCTCGTAATCTGTCCGTGGACGATTTCCGTTTAAAGGATCACCGTTGGGATTGGCATTCTTCACACTCATGATAACAGCAAAATCAATTTTTTTACTTAAAGTCGCCATAAGCGTTCCTCCTTTTGTATTGTATTTATTCGCCTAATTCTTCTGTTAAATTGTTTTTATCTTCGGCTGTCTTGGTTATCCATTGACCTTTTTCCCGTTTGTGCTCATTGAGCCATTTCCGCTGGCAGTGATAGGCCAGCAAGAATTCACCGCTCAATCTGTTATCCTTCGTGAACTTGTCAGCGTTAAATTTACAACAAATCTGATCCAGCAATTCTTTGTAACCATTCAGCAGTCCTGGTGCCTTTGCGTTAAGTCGTGCTACGTATGGCGCAAGGCTTGTCTCAATGGTGCGCCATGTTGAATACGGTCTGTCGGCAAACCTCTGCATCAACCGCGCTGCTGTGGTTTCGCGCGGTTCATTGGCGAAGGAAAGCGCCATGGACTCAATCTTTTCTGCCACAGCGAGCAACCTGCCGTACAGGTAGTCCCGCGAACTTCTATCCTCTTCCAGTGCCATAATGTACCTCCTTTCAATATAAAATCCTTTGAATAGCGAACATGCTATTCCAAGACATTTTTCAAAGTCCGGCTGACTTCCATCTTTTTCCAACTTAAACCCAACTCGATTTGAGGCACGGTGGATACACCGTTCAACTAAATCGCGGGGAACTGGTCTTCCGTCAATGATTGATGGCATCAGCCGTTCCACCGTTGCATTGAGAAGTTTGACGCCGTTTTTGCCTTCCACTTTGCTACCGTAGGCGCACCACGCAATATCTCTTGGCGCAGGCGCACCCTCAAAAATAATCTGTTGTTTCTTGTCCTCTCTATCCCGACCGTAATTTTGAAGCCAGGCAAAATCGGAATGCCATTTCTCTATTCGTTTTAAAAATTCAGAACCGGTCAGTTCCCGATAAAAAGTAATTGCCATTCTTCCCGGCGTCGCGGAATCCAAACCCATTACGACAATGTCTTCCGTATCAGTGATATTGGCTTTATAACCTGCAAGCTTCTTTTGAAAGCGGCGCGCAAACGCTTGTCCTATATCTCCAATTGAAGAAGACAGGTCACCTTGTGTCTGGAATTCTTCACCGAGAAAATCCCAGGAGTTTGCACAGGGATCGGGTATCAGCGTGCCGGATGTCGCCCATGCAACAAATACCTGATCACCACTACGAAAGGCCTGTTTACGACCAATAAGCCATCGAAGTGCGCTATGAGCCTTTTGTGTTACTTCAGAGGAGACAGAAGCTGCTTCCTGAACAGATTTAAATCTGCCACGGAAAGTAAAACCACTTGTATCATTCGACGAGATTAGTTTAGCGCCGTCCCTTCCACTACGAATTTTTGAGGGATGTTTTTGAGCTATTTCCGTCTCTTGTTTGCCGGTAACGCAACAAAATCCTTTTATGGAATCAAGTGAACTTAAATAGTTAGCCCACGCGTCAAAAAGAGTTTTATCTTTCCACGTTTCTGAACAAAGAGAATCGGCGGCTTCAACTTTCCAACGAATAAAGACCTTCGCTTGATTTTTTGCTCCCTTATCATCAAACGAAAGAACCTTCATGATTGGATGAAGGTTGTCTGAGTCAACAACAATAGGCGAATCATTTTCATTTGGCGCGGTAATTTTTACCTTTTTCTTATCGCCAGTTTTTTCAACGATTGCCAGCTTACCGTCTTTTTCTGCAAGAAATTTGTTTTCAATTAAATCTTTGATCAAAGTCTTTTTTGAAACATAGGTATGAATGGCTTTAACTTTTTCATGTGAGTTAGCCCAAGCCTCTAACTGTTTAAAATATTCTTTGAAATGAGATTTTCTGTCTCCGTATTTCTCATAATCACCTGCACAATACTGAAGAGAATCGCACAAAGGATGTGGAGCAATTCCGCTGGTTCGGCCTGCTAATGATTTCTCGGTTACCGGTATCAACGTCTTTGCATGTTTTGGATCAACATATGAAGCTCTTCTAAAATTCCCATTTTGGTCTATAACAACTTCAATGTGGGCATTTTGGACAGAATAACCCACTGGACAAAGCTCTTCAATGTCAGGAATATTTTTATTTACAATACAGGAATTATAGGTTTCATACAATTTCTGTATCCAGCTCATATCCCCACCCCCTGTTCCTCGGCTTCAAGTTCAACCGGTTTTACGTTTTCAATTCCGAAACTTTTCGTGGTCATATGCCGGACTAATTTTTTATACTTACAGTCTTCCGGTCTCTCAAAATGCAGCATCCCCCTTTTAAGCACTGGATACCAGAACCGGGCATACAACTTGTTACCCCCGGTTTCATCAGGATAATCAAACCCGTGGAACATAAGCCCATAAGCGATTTCTTCGTTGTTATCATACGCACCTTTACCTTCACCAAATACGCACGGTTCCACATAGCCTTGGCAATCACGCGTGCCGAGGAAAATGTCCTGACGTCCGCCCCTTTCCAGCATCCTCTTGGCAATAGCAAAGTGCTTGCCGTCAATGCGGTCTTTTTCCAATTTATCATGATGTTCGTTCCACTCAAAATGAGCCCGCACCTGATATTCAATATCAGAAAGAAAAGTATAAATAGCAAGGTCATTCAAGTTCTCCTGTTTTTTTCCGGCAACCCTTTCACTTGGATAAACTCCTCCATAATTGAGCGGTTTTGTGCCCTTTGTCTGCGTTCGAATCTGTTTCATTACCCGCACCGCATCAACCACCCAGATGAAAGTAGGCTTCCAATAAATGGATTTACAGACACCTTTCAGTGCCTCGTAAGTCGGCAGATGATAAGAACACTTCTCGCCTCCTATTTTTGTAAGAGGGTCAGTGAAAAGCGCGTATCTGCCCCACAGTCTAAATGCAATAGTGTTTTTAGGTAATGTATTCATTTTTGAACTGTTCCTCCTCTTCTACCGGCTCCAAAGACAAGCCGGTCATTTTGCTGTAATATTTAAGGTCGAGATAATAAATCTCCGTCCCTTCCTGCGCGCGATAAAGAGCGCCTTGTTGTGCCAGGTTTTCAAATTCATGCGGAAACAAGTTCACGGAATATTGCTGTGCTT
>DLMV01000024.1:9194-9699 GCA_002478225.1 Deltaproteobacteria bacterium UBA7527
TCACGGAATATTGCTGTGCTTTTTTAATGAGGCCATATTGCTTTTCAAGTTCATAAGCGGCGCAAAGCTGACTGACCAGCTTTTTCCCTTCCTCTCCGTATTGAACAATGACGCTTTGCGTCGGTGCATTAATAGACTTGAAAAGTTTATTGGCTGTCATAAAGGATTGGCGCAGGTTAATTGCAGGCATGGTTTTATTAATCCGCCGGAAATCGGCGACCGCATTGTCGTTTGTAGACAGTAATCCAAGCAAAGTATCATTTCGATCAGTTTTAATAGGATAATCCATGACATGTTTTCGGTCGAAAAAATAGTTCTGGTAATACCAATTAAGCATTTCCGGTCCAATAATATCATCTCCGTACTTAGCCGATTGGTCCTTATAATCGTCAAGAACTCGATGTGATTTATCCTGCCCCACTATAATCTCCTCAAGCTGGGCGAGGTTCTCTTCGGCAGCGTTAACGATGAATACGTTACCGGTTTCTGGACTCCCGTTCCGATT
>DLMV01000024.1:9817-10866 GCA_002478225.1 Deltaproteobacteria bacterium UBA7527
TCCGATTGCATCGGCCCGCAGCCTGAGTAATCGAGTCAAGACCGGCTATCAGGCGGACAACGGAACGGAAATCTATGTCAACACCGGCTTCAATCAGCTGTGTGCTGACACATAGGATAGGCTTTTTCTCATGAAGCCTTTGGTGAATCACATTTAACGCCTGCTTGCGGTGCGCAGGGCACATTCCCGTACTTAAATGAAATACCTCAACACCTTCTTTTTCCCCTTCTTCGAAAATTATGCGTGCAGCTTTCTTTGTGTTGGTCACGACAAGGCAATTCCCATCTTTCTTGACCTGCTCAACAGCAAGCGCAGCGATCTCAGAGTAATTCCATCCAGAGGATTTACGGCAATCATGAACATATACCCTTTTTAAATTGATAAAAAATTTAGCCACATTCGGCATAAGTTCATTCTTTTCAGAGAGTTTAAGGGCGCCTTTCTTTTCATCTACCGAACCCAAAAGCGGCTGTGTAGCGGTACAGAGAACAACGGTACTTCCACAGTGATTAACCAGAAAATTGATTGCATTGTTGAAGAGATGGACACATTGTATCGGGAGTCTTTGAATCTCATCAAAAACAATGATAGCGTTCGCTGTCTGGTGCATTCGCCTTGCACCACGGGTTCCCGCTCCGAAAAAGGCCTCTAAGAATTGTACCATCGTGGTAAAAACAACTGGCGCATCCCAATTTTCTGTCAGAAGTTTTTCTTTCCAGCTTTGAGCATCGGCTCCGATGTTTGAATGATGCTCAAGAACAATTTTACCGGTAAGGTCAGAATGCTCTTTGGGTTCAAGGATTTCTCGCACTACCTGCGCATTTTGATCTATGATCGATGTAAATGGAATGACATAAATTATTCTGTCCATGTGATGTTTTTTCGCATGACCCAAAGCAAAGCGAAGACTTGCAAGAGTTTTCCCTCCACCGGTTGGAACGGTTAGAGTGAACAATCCTTTTGATCTCTGTGCGGCATGAAAACAATGCATGGATATTTCTTTGCGAATTTTATCCATACGGTTTTTTATTTCAAAAGTTTTATACTTG
>DLMV01000024.1:11016-39295 GCA_002478225.1 Deltaproteobacteria bacterium UBA7527
GTTTTCAAGTCTCTTAATCAAAATATCCCACGAACGATACTTTCCCTGTTGACGATGCCGAGCGGTTTTGGGTTTCTCCGAATCAACCGTGTTCTGTCGATCGGCGTCAATGAGTGCACTGAAGAGAAACCTCGCGAGCAAACCTAATTGTAATTGTGCAACCATTGAAAGAGGGTTTTTTTCCGGAGAAGCATACACAATATCCCTGCACTTTCTTTCAAATGGTTTCGTAAAAGACTTTTCTGCGAGAATAGTATTTATTTTTTCGAGTATATGCTTATCAATATTCTTGACACATTCCTCCCAATGAGTTTTGCTTTCTTTTTTTGATAACCGCTTTGAATAGGAATCCCAGGTTCCATTGTTGTCAGTCGTTAAGCAATCGATCAGTCCCGAGTGATGTGAAACCAAACAAAGGGAGAGAAACTGCCCGAGCATCTTATGAGCATTGGAGGAGCCGTTTTTAATAGAAAGGAATTGGGCGCCAGCGGTAGAGTGGTCAATTTTACCCTTCTTTCCTGTTGGGTCTTCAAAATCTTCATCTTCGTCCGGATTAAACTGTGGTTCATTCTTTTTTATTGCATCCGTGATGTACTTTTGAAATTCAGCACTGTATTTTCCGACATCATGAAGAAGTCCCAATAGTTTTCCGTATTTTTTCATTCCGATTTTATTGGCATGGATTTTAGCAAGTTCGGCAACACCTTCAAGGTGTTCGTGAAGTTCCTGATTTTTATGAGCTATATAATTAGGCATGAATAGTTCCCCAAATTTTCAAACATTTTTTGTGGTTCTCTTTGTTGATAAAACAAAGGATTGCCTAAAATGAAGGCGAACACTTCCCCAGATCATGCCACAACCCTGCCAGATAGCCCCACTCCCCAGCTCCGAATGCCTCAGCGAAATCCCGTGCCATCTCGGCAACATTCTTCAAATGGTCCTCAAGTAGCTGCCATTCTTCTTGTGGCCTGCCGGGAAGGCTATGTGCGTAATATTTCTCCGCCATCTTTTAAACCCCCAACATTTATATTACCCATTTCATGCATAGCGCAAAATGGGTAATATTTTTCAAGTAACCTTGGACAGGCTATATGTATAATATGTCGTTATGCTATTCATTGTCCGCCAAGAATCCTATTCTGCGTTTCGGTCTGGACGTTGGCTCCACCAGACTTTGCAGAACGTCAAAAACCACTTTGAACTGTGCGTCATATTTTTTTTCGAGTTCTTTCAATCTTTTCGCAAGCTCCTTGTGAGAAGCGATCATCTCCCGCAGCTTAACAAAAGTCCTCATGATTTCTATATTGACCTTAATAGCCCTATCACTGTTCAGGACACTCGAAAGCATGGCTACTCCTTGTTCGGTAAAGGCATAAGGCGCGTACCGGCGTCCACCCCATCTTGAGGTCACAATTTGTGACCTCAAGACCGTAACCTCTTGATTATTGAGCTGAAACATAAAATCCTCAGGAAACCTTTCAGAGTTGCGTTTTACAGCCTGAATTAATACTTTTGTGGTAACGCCATACAGTTCAGCAAGATCACTGTCGATCATGACCTTTTGACTGCGAATGATAAGAATGTGTTTTTCAATAACCTCTGACGGAACCAATGAACCCATTTTCACCCCCCGGTTTTTGAGCTCATGCACCAGTAAGAAACCAAAATATTAAGATTGCCGCACCCTGCGGGCTCGCAATGACCAAAAAAGACCATAAGCCATGAAATATGGGCTGTCAGCTAAAGCCTATTTTTCTATGTATATCACCTCTGACTGACAACAGGATGTCAGTGAGAGTAAATGGAACTCTTTTTTGTTATGAGGTTGCGGGTACACGCGGGCGTTGCTTTCAGTAAAAAGATTAGTATCACCTTATCCTATCATGTCAGAAATAGTTGTTTTTTGCAACACCAACCATATATATTACCCATTTCGTGCATAGCGCAAAATGGGTAATATAATCTGATATTTTGCAAAGGAGGATTTACGATCACCCTATGAAGGGTTCAGAGGTTTAATTGGGGTGGGTGAGGGGTTTCGAACCCCCAACCTCCAGGTCCACAGCCTGACGCTCTAACCATTGCGCTACACCCACCGTGAACTCCTATTTAACTAACATAATTACCCTTGTAAGTCAACGGGGACGAGCCACTGAGAGCAGAGAGCAGAGAAACCTCTTTGTGTCATCGCGAGGAGCCGAAGCGACGCGCGATCCCAGCACCAATTCCTAAACAATATCAAAACTCAAATATCAAATGTTCAAAACAAAAAACTTCTGTACCACGTTTTGAATTTTGAACATTGAAACATTTGAATTTGTTTAGTGCTTCGATATTCGTGCTTCGGATTTCGCTTTACATTCCGATATACGATATACGGTTATGTTCCCGGTGCTTCTGCTCCGTTCCCTTCCGGTATGGTGAGGCTTGCGAGGGTTGTCTTCTTATAGAGCTCGGTAAAGTAATAGGTGGCGACGAGAAATATATAGTAGGTGAGAACAGAGGATGCGATGAACCCGATGAAGTAAGGTATGCGGATGATGAGCTTGCATATATAGAGCAGGATCAGGAGACCCACGTAGCCGGCAACGTATTCCACGAAGACCTCCTTGATCCCCCGTAAGACGTTCTCGAACTCGAGCGCCTTCCTGAAATCCATCTTCTCGGCATATGTGGCGAAGGCAAAGGGGAGAAAGAAGGAACATACAAGGAGCGCGGCGTACGATAATATGATGATGATGTTGCCGAAGAAGGCGGTGATGCTCGTCAGTGTCGTGAGGAAGAAACCGCAGGAGAACATGAAGAAAGGGATCGCCCCATAGAGGATGAATATGAAGAGGAGCTTTATCCCCTCGATCCATGTGTCATATTTGTCCTGCCAGGTAGGAAGCCCCATGCCTCCTATAATGAAAAGCCTGGATGCCTTGGCAAGATAACCAAGCGAAAAAAAGTTTACAACAGGAATATACAGGACGAGCCCGCTGTAGATCCATCGTGTCATATACCGTGTGTTAAAAGTAAATCTGACAAAGGAGGCAATATCCATTGCTATTTTCCTTTGCCTGCCATTATAAAGTCCAGCAGAGGTTCTGCCGTGTAGCCGGTCATCCCGCCGTCGATGACGATCGTTTCCCCGTTGATGTACTGGGCCTCCGGAGATGCAAGGAACAGAACGAGGCCTGTGATCTCCTCCACCTTTGCCATTCTGCCGATAGGCGTCTTCTTTGAGAGAAAATCGACGAAGGCCTGTTTCCTTATAAGCCCTTCGTTCATGCCTCCGGCAATGAAGCCCGGGGCTATCGCTACGACGGTAACGCCGTGGCGTGACCATTCGGATGCAAGGTTCCGTGTCATTACCATCAACCCGGCCTTGCTCATGACGTAGGGGAGGAAGCCCTTTTCTCCGTAAATAGCTGCCTGGGTTATCATGTTGATGATCCTGCCTGATTTTTGTTCCACCATGCGTTTCCCGAATACCTGCGAGACGTAGAACGTACCCTTCAGGTTCACATCTATAGCCCTGTCGAAGTCCTCTTTTTTGGTCTTTTCGGAAGGAGTCAGGGGATTGACGATGCCGGCATTATTGATAAGCACATCTACCTTGCCCCAGGCATTCCAGATCTTTCCCGCAACATTTTCCATATCCTCGTAGTTCGTGATATCAGCGGTGAAGGCGAGAACGTTCTTTCCTTTAAACTCCTCTTCGAATTTGTTTATTGCTTCCGTACTCCTGGAATTTACCGCTACTGATGCCCCTTCCGCGAGAAACGCTTCTGCCATGGCCTTTCCAATGCCTTTAGCGCCGCCGGTTATAAAGACTATCTTATCCTGAAATCTCATATGCTGCCTCCGTATAGGTTTTTGATCCTCTCATCAAAAAGCCTGATGAGGGCTTCATCATCTTTGACCCTCATTCCCGTGACCTTATGCCATACATCCTCCCTCTCCATGCAGAGGTATATGAAAAGTCCCTTATTCTTGCTTTGCAATAGCTTGTAGAGCATTTTGTAGACCTTCACCCTCTGCTGTTTGATATATCTCATCTTGCCGTCCTCTCCCCTGATGAATTCGCCATAGAGGAGGTTCTTCCTGTTGCTCTCTATGAAATGACCGAAAAGCTTCGGAGGAAAGCGGAGAAGTCCCAGACTGATCCAGATGATCCTATCCATGTCGAGGAACCTGCTGATATCTTCAATAAGGTACCGGTAATCTTTTTCAAAACCAGGGTAGATGATCACCGGGTCAAAGTGGAGCCCCACGAAGCACCCTGCATCCTGAGCCTTCCTGGCCGTTTTTAGACGCTTATAAAGCGGGCTCGTCCTTTTCTCTTCCTCATCTATGATCCGCTGGGGGGCTACTGAAAATGATATGACCGTATACGGATTAAGATGCGGCATCAGGTGGTCGATGTACGCCCATTTTGATTTTAGCTCCAGAATGGCCTTTTTTTGTTCTCCGAAGAATTTTATAAGCGGCCCGTTGAGCCTGTAACGCCTGTCAAGGGCGAGGCTGTCAGAAAGCTCCCCCGTCCCGAACCTGAGGATATGCCTGGCCTCTTGTTCGATCATCTCCTCGACCTGGGAGATCACGTAGGGGATGTCGTCGTGTATTGTGATCGATGGGGAATTGAGATATGTCTTCAGGATGCAATATGAACATGAGAGGGCGCACCCTTCAATGAGATCGATGGTCTTGTAGCCGCAGCAGATGTGGTTCTTCGTCCCGGGACAGTCCCTTACAATGTTGCCCTGCGTTGCAGTACGTTCAACCTTGAGTGAGTTCAAGGATGCTCCTTATGCAGCCGTCTTTAAGGATCCCCTCCAGTTTTTCTATGGAGGACTTAAGGTCATTTTCGCTTCTTATCTTTAACAATATATCAATATACTCCTTTTCAAAAAAAGGGTCTACCTTAATATCGACATATGGAGGCAGCGCGCAGCGCCGTTTAATGGCGGAAAGACGTTTCTCCATGGACGACAGGATCGGGTAGTTTCTTTTCTTCAATAATGCCTTCAGCTCCCTGCCATCACCTGACGTACGCAGCCCTCTAAGATTGATCGTGCCTTTTTTGATCTTGGCGAGAGCAAGCATTTCCAGGATTTCTCTTAATAAGCTCTCGGTCAGACAGAGAGGGGACAAGAGGGAAATAATAGCCTTTCTTTCCCGTGCGTCGAAGCCAAGGAGAGATTCGATGCTCTTCATTGAAATTCCGTGACGGACAAGAAAATCCAGCAGGGGTTCTCCCGCGTGGGCTATCGCGACAAAGTTGTTAAGGATCTTTTCATGGGGTTTAAGGGAGAGCAGAGTCATCATCTCGAAGATCCTTTGCCTGGGAAAACCGGCATGCACCATCTTCTCGAGTGCGTAAGCCTTTTCGACAGTGTTAAGCCCTCTTCTTATGTTGTCGTGGATCGACAGGAGAAGGGCCTCATCGGCGCGGGCCTTTTTGATGACCGCAGGTATTTTTGTGAGCCTTAGCTTTTTTGCTGACGTGAGCCTTCTGAAGCCGGTTATAACGATCAGGGGAGAAGCGTCAAGAAGGAGGACAGGCTGGACAATGCCGATCTTTTGTATCGATTCTGTGAGGAGCTTGTCTTCAAGAGGGTAGGATATGCAGAAACGCCTGTCGTCGAGATCGATATCGTTGAGCGGGATCGTTTTCATTTTCACGGAAACGCAGCGCCTTTATTTTGTCTATTGTACAGGAAGTTAGAATTTAGTGTCAATAAGGCAGCTCGTGAAGATCGTATACCATAGTTCGTATTGAGAGTTCCTTGCTCCTCGCACCTGGCTCCTTGATACTTGTTTTATACATATCCAGTATCCAGCGACGAGCATCCAGCATCAAGGCAGCAAATAATCGACATACGACATACGATCTACGGCCTAATTCTGTACAGGAAGTTAGAATTTAGTGTCAATATCATGGTATATTGCAGAACAAGCATGAGGAGGGAGCAATGAAGAAATCGATCGGTGCCAGGACCATGATATTCCCCACACCGGTTCTTGTCGTGGGCTCATATGATAAGGCGGGGAGGCCGAACGCGATGACCGTCGCGTGGGGAGGGATATGCTGCTCGCAGCCGCCCTGTGCAGGGATCTCGCTGAGAAAGGCAACGTATAGTTATGGAAATATCGTTGCAAGGAAGGCCTTTACAATCAATATCGCAACAGAGCAATATGTGAAGGAAGCGGATTATATAGGGATCGCTACAGGGAAAAAGGCAGACAAGTTCGCAACAACAGGCCTCACGCCGGTCAAGAGCGATCTTGTTGATGCCCCCTATATCAAGGAATTTCCTTTTATCCTTGAATGCAGGCTGATCCGGACTGTGAAGATCGGCCTCCATACGCAGTTCATAGGCGAGATTCTTGACGTGAAGGTAGATGAGGATATGCTTGGCGTGGATGGCCTCCCTGACATAGGGAAGATCAAACCTCTTTTGTATACCCCGGAGATACGGAATTACTATGGATTTGGAAGCTTCCTCGGCAAGGCCTTCTCGATCGGAAAAAAATATTCATCAATATTGACAGCGACTCGAACATAGGGTATAAAAATGAACTGCATCTGACTCTGAATATTATCCGAATACCTTAAACAGAAGGTGTAAGGCGGTCATGTTGATAAAAGATGTTGTGAGCCTGGAGAACGAAGCTGAATCAATAGTGATGCAGGCACACGCTGAGGCAGAGCAATTGGAGAGGACCGCAGAGGAAGAGATCGCTTCATACAGGGGGAAATTGACCGAGCAGGCGCACCAGAGGATCGCTGAATTCCAGAAAAATGCTGAAGAAGCATACGGGAATGCGCTGGCAGAGGCCGAAGGGGAGCTGCAGGCAGTTCTCAGCGCTTTAGACCGCATCCCTCACGACAACCTCAGGAAAAAGGTGGAGCTGATAGTATCCCGATGTAAAAATCTATAGCGAAGACCTATGGCGATTGAGGCATTAAAAAAATTAACGATCATAAGTCCAAAAGATTCAAATAGACGTTTAATAAAAGCAATCAACCGCCTCGGGATGATGGAGGTCATTGATACAAAAGACCTCTTCGATGAGAATGCAGCATTCAAAAACTATGAGGCGTCCATGGAGGACGTCGATGAGTTCCTCCTTAAGATCGATTTTATCCTCAACTTCACGAATATTTTCTATCCTGAGCAGGAAAGTTTTATAAAAAGCCTTACGCCGCTCCCTCTTGTGACAACGCAGAAAGAGATCGACGCAGTTCTCAACGAATATGATCTCGAAGAGCGCTATCGCTATGCATGCGAGCTGGATGAGGTTTACCGGAGGTCAGAGAGGGTCATCGGAGAGATAGAGAACGAATTAAAAGAGCTTGAACCTATCAGCGACCTTTCTTTCGATCTCACCGGCTTCTTCACGCTTGCACATGTCAACCTCGTTCTGGGATACGTGCCAAGAAAGAATCTTCCTCTGATCGACCCGGATCATAGAACCTGGGCGAGGGTTGCGTGGGAAGAGGCTCCGGCCCCCTCTTCATCAACGGCGACGCAGGAGAGGACCCGAATGTTCTTTGCTTTCCTGAAGGATGATGCAGAAGAGGTGCGGAAGGCCCTTGCCTCTGTCGAATTTGACGAGATCCAGCTTCCGAAACACCGGGAGAAGTTCTCTGACCATATCACCGGACTGAAGGAAGATCTTGGAAGATACCGTGACCAGGTTGCCGAGATCGCAGAGAAGGTAAGACCTCTCGTTGTCGGACGAAAGAGCGGCGAAGACCGCCGCGCCCTCCTTATCCTGAAGGCATACTGGACGAATGTCCGCAATGAGCACGTTGCCTCAATGAAAGGCGTTCACGGCAAATGGGTGCACATACTGAAGGGATATATAAGGGCAAGGGATGCCGAAATATTCACAGCAGCGATCAGCAAAGAATTCCCTGAATCAGTGATCACCATGGAAGACCCTGCCCCGGATGATGATGTGCCTGTGAGCATCTCCCTGCCTCATCTTTTTAAGCCCATCCAGCTTCTTACCGAGATGTTCGGGCTGCCGTATTATAGAAGTTTTGATCCGACCCCGTTCATGCAGCTTAACTTTTATGTTTTTTTTGGGATATGCTTCAGCGATGTAGGCTATGGCCTCATGCTCGCAGCAATGGGCGCTTATCTAAATACCAAAACCAGAATATATAAGGGTGTGAACAATCTGTCGCGCATCCTCCTCTACGGCGGGATCAGCACCGTTATTTTCGGCGCATTGATGGGTTCCTGGTTTGGAGATCTTTATAAACCGGAATACCTTGGCCAGGGAAATATCCTCAGCGTGCTCCAGCAAAGGTTTATCGTCATCGACCCCATGGAAAAGACCGTTATATCGCTTATGGCGGCCCTTGGAATCGGTGTGCTCAATCAGTTCTTCGGGATAATGCTCAGGATGTATGGCGCAATAAGAAGAAGGGATATGCTTGGCGCTTTTTCTGACGGGATCTGCTGGATAGCGACGTTAACCGGTTTATTGATGATAGCGGGGAAGATCTTCGGTGATATTCCACCCGGGATCTTCAACACAGGGTTGTGGCTTTTTACAGCAGGGGCGATTGGACTGATACTGACGCAGGGGAGAAATATCAAGAACCCTTTCGGGAAAATTATAGCAGGCTTTGTCAGCCTTTACGGGATCATAGGG
The DNA here is from genome assembly GCA_002478225.1 of Deltaproteobacteria bacterium UBA7527. GTDB lineage: Bacteria > Desulfobacterota > Syntrophorhabdia > Syntrophorhabdales > Syntrophorhabdaceae > UBA5609. Next base: position 19,675 of record DLMV01000024.1, read on the forward strand.
AGCTACGGTATTACCGCTTTTATCGGTGATATCCTGTCGTACTGCCGGCTCCTCGCCCTTGGCCTGACGACCTCGATCGTTGCCATGGCCTTCAATCTCTTAGCGGGCATGCTAAGGGATATCCCTTATATCGGGATGTTCCTTTTCGTCGTTATGCTTGTAGGGGGACACGCGTTCAACTTTCTCATCAGCGCGCTCGGCGCCTTTGTACACTCGATGAGGCTGCTTTTTGTTGAGTTCTTCGGCAGGTTCTATGAGGGCGGCGCAAGGCCTTTCCAGCCGCTTGGTTTTGACTCACCCATGTTTGTTATGAAGAAAACAGGTGAATGATGTAATGTTTGATATGTCGGATAGCATCAGAGCAGCACAAAATGCCGGAACCGGAGAGAAAGGCTTTCCGGCATGGAGCATAGAAACGATCATTGGAGGAGAAGAACATGTTGCCTGAATGGATTGAACTGGGACGCGGACTGTGTTATGCAGGAGCAGGCCTGGCGTTTGGTTTGGGAGGAAGCGGCTCTGCATGGGGTATCGCTATTGCGGCGCACCAATGCGCCGGGGTCCTTCGTGAAAAACCCGAACTTTTCGGCCGTATGCTTGTCATGCTTGCCTTGCCAGGAACGCAGGGATTCTACGGATTCATTGCTGCGATTCTCATGATGACGCAGACAGGACTGATAGGTGGTTCGGTTCTTAAGATTACCCTGGGGACTGGTTTGGCATTGTTCTTTGTCGGTCTCGGATGCGGCTTGGCCCTGTTTATTTCTGCGATCAAGCAGGGAGAGGCATCCGCTGCAGGCATATCGCTTATTGCCAGAAGACCGGAGGCTGCCGGGCGGGCCATTCTCTTCCCGGCCTTTGTTGAGACATATGCCGTTGTTGCGCTTCTTGCAACTGTTCTTTTTATCATATTTCTCACGCAGCCGCTGGCGCTGAAATCGCTTGGCATATAAAAGAGAGGTATCCTGAAATCATGGGCTTAGAAAGTATCCGGGAAGCGGTGTTATCGAATGCCAGAAAAGAGGCTTCCAGAATTGTTGAAAAGGCTAAAAAGCATGCCGATTCACTCCTTGCCGTAAAGAAAGAAGAGATCGCACAGGAGATCGATCGGTTTTATCAGACGCGCACTGCGGCGATAGAGGACGAGTTCAGCCGGAAACTGATCCGGTTCAAAGGATCTGCCAACAAGCAGATCCTTGAGAAGCGCAACCAGTTGCTTCGTTCCCTTTTTCGGCAAGCCATGGAGGAGATCCTGCACCTGCCGGACGATGAGTACGGAGAGATGATGAAAAGGTTCGTCGAGAAAGCAGCGGGCGGGTCCGGGGGAAAACTTCGTGTTTATAGTGGAGAGAAACAACGTTTTGTCAGGGTGCTTGCAGATGTGAACAAGGCGAGAGATCCGAATGCGAGGATCCTTCTGGACGAGACGGAGTGGCTGCATGAACCAGGCGGGTTTGTTTTTGTAGGGAAAGACTATGAAATTGATCAGACACTCGGCGCTATTATGAAAGATGTAGAGGCAGAGATAATGCCGGCCATTGCAAAAGAATTATTTTCAGGATAGCGGACAATGATCTCAAGATTGCCGAATGTTCCACAATGGGGTTTCGTGTCAGGAAGGATAAGCTCTCTTGAGGCCTATTTCCTTCCAAGGGAGTTTTTCACCGGCATTATAATCCAGGAACGTATCGATGACGTCATTCCGCACCTTCAGGATACATTTCTCAGGGACTACCTGGCGCCCACCATGGTATGGGGGGACTTCAGCGCCCTTTCGGACAGATGTTTCTATGATATAGCAATCTCTATACGAAGCGACTGCCCCTCTTCAATCCCTGCCGATATCTTCCTGCTCCAGGGCGATTATCTGAACCTGAGCAGCGCCTTCAGCGGTGAGACCAGGTTCCCTTTTCCTGTCGGCATATTGAGCCACGAAAAACTGTCAGCAATAGCTCACGGAGACTTTGCCGACCTCCCGAAGCCTGTGGTCGAAGCAGGAGGGTTCGGAGAAGGCGGAGTATGCGAAGTGTTCCCCGGCGTCATAAATGCCTTTCTCGACGGCGCATACCTGAGGCACCTCCTTACCCTGGCACAGGGATTGGGGTCGGAGATGATCAGAGAATACGTGCATGACAAGGTCCTCGCTGCGATCGTTATCATTCTGTGGAGGGCGGTGAAGCAAGGTATTCCGATGAAGCGTTACCAGCAGTACCTTCTCGCCCTTGACGAGTTTACGGAGGTCATAGCGGAACTTGCCGGCATGCAGAATCCTGAGACATGGCAGTCGGCCATTGGTGGAAGAATAGGAGATCTCTTCGCCGAATCCATAGAGCTGGAAATGGATGATCAGATCTCAGATTTTGACCTGAGGGTGACAAACCACCTTACCGGGATCGCGCGAAATGGAAAGTTGCAGACGGCAGGCCCGGAGAGGGTCTTTGCCTTTCTCTCCGGACTTCTCGTGGAGATGCAGAACCTGAAGCTGGTCGTTACCGGCAAACTGAATCGCATCGATCAAGGCGTGCTGAAACAAAGATTGAAGGACTGTTATGTCTAAAGCTGTCGCAATAGGAGAAAAGCACCTGATACTCGGATTCAAAGGCGTTGGGTTCGAGATCATCCCGCTGGAGGACGGAGCAAAACTGCTGCAGGAGCTGATCGCCCTCTCGCGTGATCCCGAGGTCGGTCTTGTTCTTGTTACGGAGAGCATGGCAAGTGAAAATCCTCAGGCGATCAGGGAATTCCGCCAGAGATGTTCAACCGTCCTTACAATCATCCCGACGCATGAGGGGAGCAGGCATGTAAGCTTTCAGGAGATCAGAAGATCCGTGGAGCGTTCCCTGGGTCTTGATATCCTGGGCAAAGATACAAATTAGATTATTTAAGGCAGGAGATATGAACGGGGATAAAGGCGAAGTCATAAAAGTATCGGGGCCGCTGGTAATAGCCCGCGGGCTTACCGGGGCGCGCATGTACGAGATGGTCCGTGTGGGCGAGGCGAACCTTTTTGGCGAGATCATCGAGATCAAGGGCGATGATTACTCAATACAGGTCTACGAGGAAACAGAAGGCATCGGACCGGGCCAGCCGGTGGTGAGAACGAAAGAACCGCTTAGCGTTGAACTGGGGCCGGGCCTTATCCGGTCTATCTACGACGGGGTCCAGAGGCCGCTTGATACGCTTGCGCAGGATTTCGGCGAATACATCGTACGCGGCGCTGAGAGGCCGGCGCTCGACAGGTCGAGCAAGTGGAACTTCAACCCTGTCGCAAAGATCGGCGACAGCGTTGAGCCGGGTGATGTCCTGGGAACGGTGCAGGAAAGCAATCTTGTGGTCCATAAGATCATGGTGCCCCCGGGAAGATCGGGTATTGTCAAGAAGATAGGGCCGGTAACCGGCAATGTGGACAGCGAAGTGGCGGTCATCGAGGGGCCGGAAGGCCTGTTCAGCGTTACCATGGTACAGAGGTGGCCTGTCAGAGATCCACGTCCCGTGGCGAAAAAGCTTATGCCTACGGATCCTATGACAACGGGTCAGCGGGTCATCGACATGTTTTTCCCTATTACGAAAGGAGGCACTGCCTGTGTGCCCGGACCTTTCGGCAGCGGCAAGACGGTCGTGCAGCATCAGCTTGCAAAGTGGGCGGATGCGGAGATCGTGGTATACGTGGGATGCGGCGAGCGCGGCAATGAGATGACCGATGTTCTCATGGAGTTCCCCCACCTCAAGGACCCGGCATCCGGTGAGCCGCTTATGGAGCGGACCGTGCTTGTCGCGAACACATCAAACATGCCTGTTGCAGCGCGGGAGGCAAGCGTTTTCACAGGGATCACGATCGCTGAGTATTTCAGGGATATGGGATACTCGGTGGCGCTCATGGCGGATTCAACGAGCCGCTGGGCCGAGGCTATGCGTGAGATCTCAGGCCGGCTGGAAGAAATGCCCGGAGAGGAAGGGTATCCCGCTTACCTTGGCTCCCGTATCGCGAGCTTTTATGAGCGTGCCGGCAACGTCATCTGCCTCGGTTCAGAGAAGCGCAGCGCAGCGCTCTCGCTTATCGGCGCTGTATCGCCGCCCGGAGGAGACCTCTCCGAGCCGGTTGTCCAGGCCACCCTCCGCGTTGTGAAGATCTTCTGGGGCCTTGATGACAAGCTGGCGTTTTCCAGGCACTTCCCTGCCATTAACTGGCTTACATCCTATTCACTTTACCAGAACATAGTCGACAAGAGCGCTGATGAACACCTGGACGCCCTGTGGTCGACAAACAGGAAGCGCGCCATGGGCATGCTGCAGCGGGAGGCGGAGCTGGAAGAGCTTGTCAGGCTCGTGGGCATTGACGCCCTCCCTTATGATGACAGGCTTCTCCTGCAAGGCGCCAAGATAATCCGCGAGGATTTCCTTCACCAGAATGCCTTTGACGAGAGGGATACCTACACCTCGTTGAAGAAACAGTTCATGCTTCTCAAGATGATCCTTCACTACTATGACGAGGCGAAAGTGGCGATGACCGCAGGGGCAACGCTGGATTCACTCTTGAGCCTCAAGGTCCTTGACGACATAGCGCGGGCGAAACTTATTCCCGAAGATGATCCCGGGCAATTCGCTGTGCTCGAGAACAGGATAACAGAAACTATCCGCGAATTGACGCGGAAATAAGGCGGGATTACTATGGCAGGCATTACAAAGGAATATCGAACGGTAAAACAGGTTGCAGGTCCTCTGATGCTCGTTGAGGGTGTTGAGGGGGTTACTTACGGAGAGCTGGCAGATATTAAGCTCCAGAACGGAATGGTCCGAAGGGGCCGCGTTCTTGAGATAAATGGGGACAAGGCAATGGTGCAGGTGTTCGAGGGCACAAGCGGTCTTTCTCCCCAGGATGTCAGGGTGAAGTTCCTTGCAAAGGGCATGGAACTGGGCGTATCCATTGACATGCTCGGAAGGGTATTTGACGGATTTGGCCGCCCGACCGACGACGGCCCGGCGATCATCCCGGAGAAATATCTCAATGTGAACGGCAACCCGATGAACCCCTTTTCAAGGGACTACCCGAACGAGTTTATCCAGACGGGGATATCCACCATCGACCTTCTGAACACGCTTGTACGCGGCCAGAAGCTTCCTCTTTTTTCAGGATCAGGTTTGCCTCATTCCCATCTGGCAGCCCAGATCGCACGTCAGGCGAAAGTTCTTAAGACCGGAGAAAAATTCGCCGTCGTCTTCGCTGCCATGGGTATTACCTTTGAAGAGTCAGAGTTCTTTGTCGCTGATTTCCGGCGCACCGGCGCGATAGAGCGGTCTGTGCTTTTCATTAACCTTGCAGATGATCCCCCGATAGAGCGGATCGCGCTCCCGCGCATGGCGCTCACCGCCGCAGAGTATCTCGCCTTCGAGAAGGACATGCATGTGCTGGTGATCCTGATAGACCTTACAAACTACTGTGAGGCGCTCCGCGAGATCTCCGCCGCCCGGAGGGAGGTGCCCGGTCGACGGGGCTATCCCGGGTATCTTTACACTGACCTGTCGACATTGTATGAGCGCGCAGGCCGCATAAAGGGTAAGACAGGCTCCATCACCCAGATCCCGGTCCTTACGATGCCGGAAGATGATAAGACGCACCCGATCCCGGACCTGACCGGCTATATCACAGAAGGTCAGATCATGATCCACAGGGGTCTTCATACCCTGGGGATCTATCCTCCCGTTGACGTCCTCCCGTCGCTCTCACGGCTGAAAGATAAAGGGATCGGGGCTGGCAAAACACGGGAGGACCACGCTGACGTGATGAACCAGCTCTATTCTGCGTATGCCCGCGGCAAGAATGCGAAGGAGCTTGCAGTAGTGCTCGGTGAGTCTGCCCTGAGCGAAACAGACATCCTTTTTGTTAAGTTTGCCGATGCCTTCGAGGACAGGTTCGTCCGTCAGGGCGAGGACGAGAACCGCACCATAGAGGAGAGTCTAAGGATCGGCTGGGAACTTCTTGCTATGCTGCCGAAGAACGAGCTCAAGCGCGTGCGCGATGCATACCTGGAAAAATATTATCCGAAGCAATAAAAATGGCAAAGCTGGCAGTTAACCCCACAAGGATGGAGCTCTTGAGATTGCGCAAGAGGCTTGTTGTCGCCCGGCGCGGCCACAAACTCCTGAAAGATAAGCTTGATGGCCTCATGAAAGAGTTCATGGAACTGGCAAAGGCATACAGGGTGCACCGTATGGCAGTAGATGATGAACTGCCCGGCGTGCTTAAGTTCTTTGTGCTTGCTGAGATCACTTCATCGCGTCAGATCACCGAAAATGCCCTCGAAAGCACAAAGCAGGAGCTCTTTTTGACCGTTAGAAGGCGCCGTCTTATGGGTGTGTTGATACCAAAGATCGAGGCGTCTTTCGGCGAGGCCGCCGGCACGTATTCTTTCATCCATACCTCTCCGGAACTTGACAAGGCCATAACTTCCCTGAAGGAGTTTATGCAGGAGCTTCTCAAGATGGCTGAATTGGAAGAAACGATACGATTGATGAGCAGCGAGATCGAGAAGACCAGGCGCCGTGTGAACGCCCTCGAGTACACGATGATCCCCCGCATGGAGGAGACCATAAAATATATAACCACCAAGCTTGATGAGATGGAAAGGTCAAATACAAGCAGGTTGATGAAGATAAAGGCAATGAGGATCGCGCAGGAATTACAGAACGCATGATCTTCCTGGTCCGGATACACCGGGAAATTCCTCCACAGCAAGACTGCCCCAGAAGGTAACTATTTAATTTGCTTATACATTGACAATCTGTTATAAAATTAAGCTTATTTTGAACAGAGCAGAAGGCTTCAGAAGACATTGACGTCATCCGGGGCTGTATCATTTCAAGGATTTGCTGCTCAAGAGGTATTAGGAAATCATGGATGCCAGTGAATTTGATTATATCCTGCCGAAGGAGTATATAGCGCAGTCCCCCGCAGGGGACAGGGCTGCTTCACGCCTTCTCGTCTTTGACAGGCAGGGGGGGACGATCGAGCATCGGTTCTTCAGGGATGTTGTGGAATACCTCAGGAAAGGGGATGTGCTTGTTCTGAATGACAGCAAGGTATTTCCGGCAAGGCTGAAAGGGACAAAAAAGACCGGGGGCAAGATCGATATCCTCCTCGTTGAGATGATCGACAGGAACAGCTGGTACTGCCTTGCTGACGGCATAAAAAACGGGGCAGAGGAGCTCGATATTGACGTCGGCGAATTTGCTGCAAGATTGGAGAGAACGGGGAATAGGTTGGTTATCCGGTTTGACTATAGCGGAGACAGCTACGATATCGTAAAGCGCTATGGAAGGATGCCTCTTCCGCACTATATCAAGCGGAACGGGCAGGACGGTTCAGTCGATTTCGAGAGATACCAGACGGTCTATGCCGAGCATATCGGGTCGATTGCAGCGCCTACGGCAGGTTTCCATTTTACCGAAGGGTTGATCGAAGAGCTGAAAAGGAAAGGCGTGAGCATAGTAAAGGTCACGCTGCATATCGGCACCGGGACCTTCCTCCTGGTGAAGGAGCCTCATATCGAATCGCACACGATGCACAGTGAATATTATCAGGTGAGCGAGGGCACAAGAGCATGCATCAAGGAGGCTAAGCGGTCAGGAAGAAGGATAGTGGCCTGCGGGACAAGCTCGGTAAGGACCATCGAGACGATATGTCCGGGAAATGGAGACACACCCCTCGCAGGCCGGACGGAACTTTTCATATACCCCGGGTATCGGTTCAGATTTGTTGATGTTCTGATAACTAATTTTCATCTTCCACGGTCGACGCCTATGCTTCTTGCGGCTGCATTTGCCGGGCGTGAACCGCTGATGAGGTGCTACCGGGAGGCAATGGATAAAGGCTACAGGTTTTACAGCTATGGCGATTCGATGCTGATTGTGTAGATGCGAAGATGCGAAGATGCGGAAATGCGAAGATGAGAAGATGCGGAAATGCGAAGATGAGAAGATGCGAAGATGCGGAAGTTGATGGGTGGAAACCTCGTCCCTCGTTGATTGTCACTGGTTTGAACCAGTATCCAGCGACGAGTGTCGAGCATCAAGTATCTGGTTCGCTATGAGCTAAATTGATATGAAGATGATCGAAATTATAAAAGAAGAGGGGAGTGCGAGACAGGGTCTTCTGAGGACAGGCCACGGGGACATAGAGACGCCCGTTTTTATGCCTGTAGGCACCCAGGGGATCGTCAAGGCATCGACGCACAGGGATTTACACGAGATAGGCGCGAAGATCATCCTCGCAAACGCCTATCACCTTTATCTTCGCCCCGGCGATGAACTGATACGGGAGATGGGCGGCATACACAGGTTTTCCGGATGGGATGGGGCAGTGCTGACCGACAGCGGCGGATATCAGATATTCAGCCTTGGCGTCCTGAGGGAGATCAAGGACGATGGAGTGATCTTTCAATCGCATATCGATGGGTCGAGGCACTTCCTTACGCCGGAGAAGATGATCAGGGTACAGGAGAATATCGGGGCCGACATCTGCGTGTGCCTTGATGAGTGCGTCCCCTACCCATCTTCTTACGGGTACACCGAGGCGTCGGTTGAGCTGACCTCGCGGTGGGCGCAAAAGTGCAGGGATGCAAAGACAGACAACGGCAGCGCGCTGTTCGGCATCATACAGGGCGGTTTCTACAAAGACCTGCGCGTCAGGTCTGCCAGGGAGATCGCAGAAATGGATTTTGACGGATATGCGATCGGAGGATTGAGCGTAGGAGAGCCGAAAGGTCTGATGTGGGAGATGGTGGATACCGTTGCGCCCATGCTTCCATCAGGGAAACCGAGGTATATGATGGGGGTGGGGCTTCCGGAGGACATCCTTGAGGGTGTCAGGAGGGGCATTGATATGTTCGATTGCGTTATCCCCACTCGGTTCGCCAGGAACGGCAATCTCTTCACGTGGGACGGCAGGATCAATATTAAGAACGCAAAATTTACCATGGATGAAAGACCTGCCGATGAAGAGTGCGCATGTTACATATGCAGGACATTCTCAAGGGCCTATCTCCGGCACCTGCTTGTCTCGCATGAACTGACAAGCTATTATCTCAATACGCTCCATAATCTGTTCTTTTATATGGAGTTTATGCGCAGGATCAGGGAAGCGATCCGGCAGGGTAGGTTCGAGAGGTTCTATAAAGAATTCAAAACCAGATACGAAGGAGGTGAATTTCAGGATGAATACAGCGTATGCAATGGGTAACCAGCCGGCCGCAGGACAGGGCGGGGCGAGTCAGTGGATGAGCTTTCTCCCGCTGATACTCCTGTTTGTCGTCTTTTATTTTCTGCTTATCAGACCCCAGCAGAAGAGGGCGAAGCAGCAGAAGTTATTTATCGACAACCTGAAAAAGGGTGATAAAATTATAACATCGAGCGGGTTATATGGTACAATAACAGGGATAACCGACGATGCCATCACCATCGAGATAGCCGAGAAGGTAAGGGTAAAGATAGCAAAGAACGCGGTTGCATCACTTCAACAAACACAGTGAAAGGAGAAGGATGTGGGAAGGTATGAAAATATTGTGATAATCAGCCCTGATTGCACAAAAGAAGAGGAAGAGGAGCTGCTTAAAAGGATACAATCGAACATGGAAAAGGTCGGTGCGACGGTCGCGAAGTTTGATGACTGGGCCGTGCGGAGGCTTGCTTATCCGATCAAAAAGAAGGACAAGGGCCACTATTATTTTTTCCTTCTCGATCTGAATGAGGCAAGCGTGGCCGCCCTCGGAAAATTTTACAAGACAATCGATACGGTCCTAAGATATCTCTTTGTTAATGTTGACGATAAGAAAGAGGGTCCGGAGAAACCGCCTGACCCGGTCATTTTTGACGAGCTGGAAGGCGAGTCATCGTGAACAGGGTTTTCCTTACCGGTACGCTGAAGATGCGGCCGGAAATAACCTATACGCCAAGGGGGGAGAAGGTTGTTGCCTTTACCCTCCTGGTCGAGGAAGGCGATCTCCGCATTGATATTGTACACGTTGGGGAGCTCGACGGGGATGGGTTGAGCCGGCAGGTAGGGAAAGAGATCATGGTCTCAGGCGCGCTGGCTCAGATGAAAGCAAAGGCGCAACAGACAGTAAAAGTAAGGGCACAGAAAATTTTTTGGATGGAGGATTAGATGCCAAGACCAACAAGGACAACAGGCAGAGGAGGCCACGATTCGCAGAAAAAAAGGGTCTATGTAAGAAAGAGGGTCTGCAGGTTCTGCCAGGATGAAAAGCTGGAGATAGATTATAAGGACCCGAAACTCTTAAAATACTATATTACAGAGCGCGGAAAGATAATGCCGAGAAGGATGACGGGAACGTGCGCAAAACACCAGAGGAAGCTGAAAGAACAGATAAAGATCGCCCGGCATATAGCGTTTCTGCCGTTTACGACGCTTTCAAGATAGGAGGGAGGCTCTTGCATGAAAGTTATACTTACTGAGGATCTTAAGGGGGTGGGAAAGAAGGGCGAGGTCGTTAACGTCAAGGACGGATACGGAAGGAACTTCCTCATCCCCGGCGGTCTGGCAATCCCTGCGAAGGAAGGGAACGTCAAACGCATTGAGCACATTATCAAGGATCTGGCAAGCCGGAAAGAGAGGGAGATAAGATCTGCCGAGGACCTGAAGGCAAGGCTCGACGAGATGTCGCTCACCTTAAAGAAGAAGGTCGGCGTTGACGGCAAACTTTTCGGCGCTGTTACCCACAAGGACATTGTCGATGCAATAAAAAGTGCGCTGGGCGTTGAGATAGATAAAAAGATGATAAGGATCGACGAACCCATTAAGACGTCGGGCGTCCATACCGTAGCGGTCCATATCCGGCAGGATGTGAATGCAAGTCTGAAGATAGAGGTAGAAAAGGAAGAATAATGGCTAAGGCGCCAAAGAGCATAAAAGAGATGCAGGGCCGTGTCCCCCCGCAGAACCTGGAGGCGGAGCAGTCTCTTCTGGGCGGTCTTCTCGTTGATCCCGATTCAATGAACAAGGTCGTTGATGTTGTAAACCCTGCGGATTTTTATAAGGATGCCCACAGCAGGATCTACGGGGTCATGCTGGACCTCTATGAGCGGAATGAGGCAATAGACCTTATCACCGTCAGCAGCCTGGCAAGGGACAGGAAGATCCTCGAGGGCATCGGCGGCGTAACCTACCTGAACACTCTCGTTGACCTCATGCCGAGCGCGGCGAACATCGTACAGTATGCGAAGATGGTGAAAGAGAAGTCCCTCCTGAGAAAGCTCATCAATACCGCGACGGAGATCATTGAAAAAGGTTTTCAGATAGACTCGAACATAGACGGCTACATTGACGAGGCCGAGAAGATGATCTTTCAGGTCTCGGAAGACAAGTTCAGACCGTCGTTCTACGCTGTTAAAGATTTTGTGCTGGAGAACGTAAAAACCATTGAGAGACTGTATAAAAGAAAACAGTTCGTTACCGGCGTGCCCACAGGTTTTACAGAGATCGACAAGATGACGAGCGGTTTACAGCCATCTGACCTGATCGTTGTTGCGGGCAGGCCGAGCATGGGCAAGACGGCCTTTTGCATGAACATTGCGCAGCACGTATCGATGTTGAAGGAAACCCCCGTGCCTGTAGGGATATTCTCCCTTGAGATGTCAAAAGAACAGCTCGTGACGAGGCTTTTGAGCTCGGAATCAGATATCGATCATTCGAAGCTAAGGACGGGAACGCTCTCGGGCGCAGAATGGCCCAAGCTTGCTGACGCTGCCGGAAAATTGCGGGATGCCATGATGTTCATTGACGATGCACCGGGGTTGAGCGCGCTGGAGCTTCGCGCAAGGGCAAGAAGATTGAAGAAAGAGTATGGGCTTGGTCTGCTGATCGTTGACTACCTCCAGTTGATGAGGGGAAGATCCGGTGCAGACAGGCGGGAGCAGGAGATCTCGGAGATATCACGGTCTATGAAGGCACTTGCAAAGGAGCTGCAAATACCCGTTATTGCCATTTCTCAGCTGAACCGTGCGCCGGAGCAGAGGGAAAGGGATAACAGGCGGCCGAGGCTGGCAGACCTCCGTGAATCAGGCGCTATTGAACAGGATGCCGATGTTATTTTCTTCATTTACAGGGATTCGGTCTACAACAAGGAGATACAGGAAGAAGAAAAGAACATAGCGGAAGTCATTATCGGAAAACAGAGGAATGGACCGACAGGAACAGTTGAGCTCGTTTTCGATGATAAATGCACTACCTTCAGAAATCTATACAGAGAATGAACATCCCGAACCTCCTCTCCATCTTTCGTTTTTTCCTCACATTCTTTTTTATCATATCAGTCAATAACGGACGATTGCATCTGGCGCTCTTCTTCTTTATCCTCCAGGGCATAAGCGATCTTCTCGACGGGTTCCTCGCCCGGGTAATGGGCAAGAAGACGAACCTCGGCGCATTCCTCGACCCCATTGCCGACAAGACCATGCTCGTCGCATCATTCATCCTGCTCTATCTTCACGGGATAATTCCCCTCTGGCTGACATCCCTCGTGCTTATCAGGGATCTGGTCATTGTTTGCGGATTCCTCGTGCTGTACAGACTATCCTATGCGACACAACCTGCTCCGAGCATCTTCGGCAAGATAACAACAGCCTGCGAGATCGTAACGGTCGCCTATGTCCTGTGGTCCGGGGCGAGGACTTACGGCGATGTGTTCTTTTACATTACGGCCTTATCGACCGCGGTCTCCGGCATACACTATTTAATTATCGGTCTCCGCATGATCTGCAGAAGCCGCCTCCGGCAGCCGGCGGACGGCAGCTGATCACCGGCAAGAACTTAAATTAACAGCAAAGGAATTAGTGTTCCCTCGGTCTCAATCTCAATAGTATCATGCCGGAAGGTCCTTTCACGGGTCGCGCTTTCGAGCACCATTGGGCCCCGTTCAATGAAGGAAAATGTTCCGTAAGGACAATCTGCGCTGTTCGAGAAGATACGACGAGTTCTCAGATCGAGTGCATCCCGAATTGATAACGGGTAATGGAGCGCAGCGAAGCAGGGAGGAAAAGGCCTTTCCGGCATATCCGACTTTCAAAGACGAGGCAACACCTGTTCCGGGAAGAATGTGTTGACAATACGCGCACTTTTGATTACTATAAAACAAAAAAACAATGGGAGGTTGCGATGGCCGTCAAGGTTGCCATAAATGGTTTCGGAAGGATCGGAAGGCTTGTTCTCAGGGCCGGTCTGGACAGCAAAGATGTGGAGTTTGTAGCAGTGAATGATATTACAGACCCGAAGACGCTCGCCCATCTGTTAAAATATGATTCTGTGCACGGGATAATGGAAGCCGAAATTAAGGCAAAAGAGAACGCGATAATGATCAACGGCAAAGAGGTGAAGGCCTATGCAATAAGAGAACCCGAGATGCTGCCGTGGAAGGAACTGGGCGTTGACGTGGTGCTCGAAAGCACCGGAAAGTTCACCGACAGGGCAGGCGCTGAAAAGCATCTCAAGGCAGGGGCGAAGAAGGTTGTCATATCGGCTCCCGCAAAGAACCCCGACGTGACCTTTGTGCTCGGTGTCAACCAGGAGGTCTATGACAAGACGAAACACGACGTTCTGTCCATGGGCTCCTGCACGACGAACTGCCTTGCGCCGATCGCAAAGATACTTCAGAAGGAATATGGGATCGAGTACGGTCTTATGACCACTATTCATGCATTTACGAACGACCAGGTGGTCCTCGACGAGCCTCATAAGGACCTCCGGCGTGCCCGTGCCGCCGCGCTCTCTATGATACCGACAACGACAGGCGCGGCAAAGGCAATATCCGAGGTCATCCCCGAGCTGAAGGGCAAGCTCGACGGCATGGCAATAAGGGTGCCTGTTCCCAACGTGTCCGTTGTCGATTTCGTGGCCATACTGTCGGCAAAGGCGACAAAAGAAGATATCAACGCGAAGTTCAAGGCATATGCGGCAGGGCCCATGAAGGGAATACTCCTGTGTTCCGAAGATCCGCTTGTCTCCAAGGATTTCAACAGCAACCCGCATTCCTCTATTGTTGATCTGGAGTATACCAATGTGATCGGCGGCAATATGGTCAAGGTATTATCCTGGTATGACAATGAATGGGGTTTCTCGAACAGGATGCTGGAACTTCTCTCCTTCATTATGAAATAGGCAAAGAGGATCAAAAAAAAGGCAGGCGCAACTATGAAGTCCATAGACCAGGTTGATGTCAAAGGGAAACGGGTGCTGATCCGCGTCGATTTCAATGTTCCAATTGATGAGAGCGGTAACATCACCGACGACACACGGATAAAGGCTCATTTTCCGACGATAGGTTACTGTCTCGACATGAACGCAAAGGTGATCCTCATGTCCCACATGGGGAGGCCCAAAGGTGTTCGTGTTGACAAGCTTTCTCTGAGGCCTGTCGCAGACAGGCTTTCGAAGCTCATGCAGAAAGAGGTGGTGTTCGTTGATGACTGCATCGGTGAGAAGGCCGAAGCCGCTGTCGCTGCCATGAAAGAAAAGGATATCGTGGTCCTTGAGAACCTTAGATTCCATATCGGAGATGAAAAGAATGAGAGCGAATTTGCCCGCGCGCTCGCTTCGCTCTGTGACGTGTACATCGACGACGCCTTTGCGGTGTCTCACAGAAAGGCGGCTTCAAACGCGGCGATCACGGAGTTTGTAAGGGTCTGCGCTGCGGGTTTTCTTTTAAAGAATGAGATAGACTACTTTCAGAAAGCCCTGGGCAATCCGGATAGGCCGCTCGTGGCTATCATTGGGGGAGCAAAGGTCTCAGACAAGATAGGGGTGCTGGAAAATCTGATCGAAAAGGTTGACCGTCTTATCGTCGGCGGCGGGATGGCCTTTACATTTCTTAATGCGCTTGGATATGAGGTTGGAAACTCTTTGTGCGAAAAAGAGATGCTCGATAAGGCAAAGAGCATCATGGACAAGGCAAGGTCAAAGAACGTAAAGCTATGCCTCCCTGTCGATTGCGTCGTGGCGGAGAAGGCATCTGCAGATGCCGAGACGAAGGTCTGCAGCGTTGAGAAGATCCCGGGAAACTTTATGGGGCTTGATATCGGGCCGGCAACCATAGCGCTTTTCTCAGAGTCCTTGAAGGATGCGAAGACGATTGTCTGGAACGGTCCCATGGGCATGTTCGAGATCGACAAGTTCAGCAAGGGCACATATGCCGTGGCTTCATCGGTGGCGGGATCAGGGGCGCTCTCGATCATCGGGGGAGGCGATACCGACTCGGCAGTGCATCGCGCCGGAGTGAGCTCCAAGATCTCATATATCTCAACGGGAGGCGGCGCGTTCCTTGAGCTTCTTGAGGGGAAGACGATGCCTGCGGTCGAGGCTTTGGAAAAGTGCGGAGATAAATAATGAGAACGTGGATGGTTGCGGGAAACTGGAAGATGAACAATACGATCCGTGAGGCAACAGACCTCGCGAAGGGAGTGAGGGACGGCACTTCCGGGGTCAAGGGCGGCGAAGTGGTGCTGGCCCCGCCCTACACGGCATTGCAGAGCGTCTACGAGACGATAAAGGGCTCTCAGGTCCTTCTCGCGGCGCAGAATATCTATTCCGAGGATAAAGGCGCGTATACCGGCGAGGTGTCGCCGGCCATGCTGAAGGATGTGGGCTGTACCTACGTTATCATCGGCCACTCGGAGAGAAGAAAGTATTTTTATGAGACGGACGAGGGCGTCAATGCGAAGGCAAAGAAATGCCTCCAGGCAGGGTTAAAGCCGATCATATGCGTGGGTGAGACGGAGAGCGAGAGGGAAAAGGGGGTCACGGAATTCGTCGTAGGCATTCAGGTCAAGAAGGCCCTCTCAGGGATCGACAAGCTTGATAACGTTGTTATTGCCTATGAGCCTGTATGGGCCATCGGCACCGGCAAGAACGCAACGCCGATAGAAGCGGAGGAGGTCCACAGGTTCATCAGGAACGTAGTGGGCGACACGCACGGTGATATATGCAAAAAGATATTGATCCTTTACGGCGGCAGCGTGACGCCTGAAAATATCGGAGAGCTGATAAGCATGGAAGACGTGGACGGAGCGCTCGTCGGCGGAGCGTCGTTGAAAACAGACAGTTTTCTTGGTATAATAAAGAACATTACGGAGAAGAAACGATGATGACAGTTCTTTCAATAATCCATGTGATCGTTGCCGTGGCCCTTATATTTATCGTTCTCCTTCAGACAGGGAGAGGATCCGAGATCGGCGCTGCCTTCGGAGGAGGTTCAAGCCAGACGCTGTTCGGAAGCTCGGGTTCAACGGGTTTTATGACAAAGCTCACTACCGCAGCGGTTATCATCTTTATGGTAACGAGCCTTGGCCTGGCATATATTTACAGCCACAGGGAAGCTGCATTAAGAGTTGCTCCTGCGCAGACAGAAGAGAACATACCGGTCCAGGAGAAAAAATGAGTGCCGAAGTGGTGGAATTGGCAGACACACCATCTTGAGGGGGTGGCGGGGAGACCTGTGCGGGTTCAAATCCCGCCTTCGGCACCATAAAACTCCTTTCAAAAAAATCATTATTTCACTTACAACTCTATTTTGTTTATGGTAAACTAAGCCCTTATAAAAACATTCAGGCAGCTATAAAAGAAGCGGGGAGTAGAGCAATGGTGAATACATATAACGTTACGAATTGGCCGACAAAGCATGCACAGTTAAAGATCTGGGTGATAGAGATGGCAGAGATGTGCCAACCCGATAAGATTGTATGGTGCGACGGCTCAGAAGAAGAAAAAGGACGGCTTGAACAGGAGGCCATCAGCACCGGCGAACTTGTTGAGCTGGATCAAGAAAAATGGCCCGGGTGTGTTTATCATAGAACCGCTGCAAACGATGTTGCACGGACAGAGCACCTAACCTACATATGCACTTCAACAAAAAAGATGGCAGGTCCGACAAATAACTGGATGTTGCCTGAGGAAGGGTATAAAAGGGCAGCGCAGATATTTAGCGGTTCCATGAGGGGACGGACAATGTATGTTGTCCCTTTCTCTATGGGGCCCGTTGGCTCGCCGTTCTCAAAGATCGGGGTTGAATTGACCGACAGCATCTATGTGGTGCTCAATATGCGCATTATGACCTATATCGGGGAGAGGGTATTAAAAAGACTGGGCACGCAGGGCAAATTCACAAAGTGCCTGCACAGCAAGGCGGATCTGGATGATAAACGAAGGCTTATCCTCCATTTCCCTGAAGATAACACGATCTGGAGCGTCGGCTCCGGGTATGGCGGCAATGTATTGCTGGGAAAAAAATGCCTGGCCCTTCGCATTGCAAGCTATCTTGCAAAATATGAAGGCTGGCTTGCAGAACATATGCTCATTATGGGAGTCGAGGACCCGAACGGCCATATTAAATACATAGCAGGAGCATTTCCAAGCGCCTGCGGAAAGACGAACCTCGCCATGCTGATCCCGCCTGAAGGATTGAGACATAAGGGCTATCGCATCTGGACTGTCGGCGATGACATTGCGTGGATGCGTATAGATACTGACGGCAGACTGTGGGCGATAAATCCCGAAGCAGGGTTTTTTGGCGTCGCACCGGGCACCAATTCGAGATCAAATCCGAATGCGATGGAGACAATAAGAAAGAACACGATATTCACGAACGTGCTTCTCACCAAGGACAAGGATATCTGGTGGGAGGGCATGGACGGAGACCCCCCGCCAGAAGGCATCAACTGGGAAGGGAAACCGTGGAAACCGGGCATGACGGACAAGAAGGGAAATGCGATCCTTGGAGCCCATCCAAACAGCCGGTTCACCGCCCCGATCGTGCAATGTCCTTCGATCTCTAACCGCATAGAACATCATCACGGCGTTCTCATTGATGCAATTATATTTGGCGGCCGCCGGGCAAATGTTGTGCCGCTTGTATTCGAATCCTTTGATTGGAAGCATGGCGTCTTCATCGGCGCAACGATGGCCTCAGAGCGGACAGCTGCCCAATTCGGAAAACAGGGCGAGGTACGGCGTGATCCAATGGCAATGCTGCCATTCTGCGGATACAACATGGGTCAGTATTTTCAGCACTGGCTGGATATAGGCAAAAAGATGGAAAAACCGCCCAAGATATTCCATGTCAACTGGTTCCGTCTGGATGAAGATGGGAACTTTATGTGGCCTGGCTTCGGTGAAAATCTGCGCGTGCTCGAATGGATCGTGGGTCGCTGCATGAAGACCGCCGGTTCGCAGATAACACCGATCGGGTATATCCCAAAAGCTGATGATCTTGACCTGGCCGGCTTATCTATTGCAAAGGAAACGATCGAAGAACTCCTGGCTGTTGATAAGAATGCCTGGATCGAAGAAGCAAAGGATATCGAAAAATTCTTTAAGACATTTGGTTCAGACCTGCCGGTTGAGATGAAAGACCAGCTCAAGGCATTGCAGGAACGTTTAGCCGGCAGCTGATCCGGACGATTCTTCAGAAGGCTGTACCTTTGTGCTCGAATATGACCGGATATAATCAAGGGAACGCAGCTCTTTAGTGCTATTTTAAACGGTCTGTTATCTCCTGGATCGGCTCTGCATCGCCGAACATAGGCGTGCTCCTCACCCTGCCTTCGCTTAGATCCAGTTTTTTCAGATCGATCTTTCGCAGGTTAAAATTGTCATAGGTCCTGAAGTAGTAGACCCTGTTCGTCAGGTCGCGGTACGATGACCACCGCGTCGTCTCACTGGCGGAGATCTTCCCGTCAGGCGTCCTGTCAACCGCCATTCCCTTCACGATGTGAATGGCGCTTACCATGTGCTGGGCGAGGTTGAGGGTCTTCAGGGCGTCTTCCTGCTGATCGGCGAAATGCGCCATTACGGCAAGACGCACGAAGCGGCTGGGCGGGGTAATGTCGCCCGGGAGTCCCCACATGCCGGAACCATGGCCTGTTGGAGACAGCTTCACACCTGCAAAGTCCTTTGCCTCAAGCATCCTCGGCGACATGCCGATGTAGTTGCGGAGATTCGTGACCATCCACGGCAGGTTCGGGGCGTTTGTCATGACGCCGATGGGGTTGTCATAGACGCGCACTTCCCCGTTCTCATATTCTATCACGATCGATCCGCCGGAGGCGTCGTATACGGCGGTGTGGACAGGCACAGTCATCCTCAACTGCGGCGTGTAGACGCCGAAAACCTTTATTTTGCCGATAGCCTTTTTTACTTCTTCAACAGTGGCGAAGCTGCCGAGTATCCAGGACCCGCACATGCTGTTGGCAAGGGCTATGGCGTTCTCTCCCGGCCCGACCTGCTGCCATTTCATATCAGCTTCATACCAGAGTGTGCTGAAGGCAAGCCCTGCCTCGTTGAGGCCGTCGGTGACGATGGCCTCGTCGCCGAAAACGCTGTTTGCCACATATCCGTTGCGCGTGATCCAGCGCATCCCGGCCTTGCCATCAGGAGCAGGGCTGACAAACTCCTTGCCTCGCGGGACAGCGATAATTGAATATTGTGCGTCAACCCCGAACTCCATGGTCCTGGCGCTGATGATCGTCCCGTCCTTCGCTGTGACCCTGAAAACCGAGCATGCTTCGCCGATGCCCTGGAGAAAAAAAAGCGCATACCGCTGTTATCAGCACAACGTTCAGAAAC
>DLMV01000024.1:39390-39770 GCA_002478225.1 Deltaproteobacteria bacterium UBA7527
ATTCGAACGTCTCCTTCTTTACCGCTTTAGCCGCCTCTCTGTACTTTTTCATCTGTTCCTCCTTTATCCTGTTTCCGCGCCGGTCATGAGGCTCTGGGAGTTACGATATTAAACCAGGGATCGAAAAGGTCCTGCAGCGACAGTGGTTCGCCGAGCTTCTCCTTGTTCCCCTCGATGACGATCTCCCCGGATGCGATCTTTTGCGCAGGCTTCGCTTTCCCGCTGAGTAGTTCATTCAGGGTCGCGCGCTTGAGGGTGATCGTCGCATCAACATCCTTTGCCTGCATACCGGGGAAGCTGTTCAGCACTGAGTTTTCCAGCGCAAGCAGATGTTGCCCATTGATGTCGGTGAAATTCCAGTTGAGCTTGATGGTCCTGCC
>DLMV01000024.1:39915-40216 GCA_002478225.1 Deltaproteobacteria bacterium UBA7527
CAGTTGAGCTTGATGGTCCTGCCTGCTGCCCTGGGGCCGTTCAAATGGATTGCCGTGAAATCAAAGATCATATCTACCGGCATTGCCCTGAGCACATCTGTAATGTGCTCTCTCGCCGATTGCTGTTTCGCAACTCCTTCCCGGAGCTCCTTTGCTAAGCAGAGATGGGAGTTCCGCCAGGGACCTGATTCTGCCTGGTAACCGAGCTGCTCAAGGGCATCAGCCTGGAGTTCACGCGCCTTTTTGTTCGCAGGGTCGGCGAAGACCACGTGGTTCAACACCTGGGCTACCCAGCGGTATT
>DLMV01000024.1:40346-48483 GCA_002478225.1 Deltaproteobacteria bacterium UBA7527
ACCTGGGCTACCCAGCGGTATTCTCCTTTTCGATGAGCCTTCCTGGCTCTGGCGAGGACCGCCTCTGCGCCGCCCATAAATTCCACGTATTTTTTGCTTGCTTCTACCCGGGGCAGGGGATTGAGATTGGCGGGGTTGCCTTCAAACCAACCGAGATGTTTCTGGTACACGGCCTTTGCATTATGGCTCACAGAGCCGTAACAACCCCGGTTGTACCACTCCTTCGCGAGCGTGTCAGGAATTTCCATCATCTCGGCAACCTCGAGCATGGTATGACCCTGGTTGGCGAGCCGCAATGTCTGGTCGTGGATATACTTGTAAATGTCGGCCTGTTTCTTAAGCCAGGCGTTGATATTCCTGTTGTCCCGGCGGGGCCAGTGGCGGCTGATGAAGACCACGTCCGACCTGTCGCCGAAGAGCCTGATTGCTTCGTACAGGAAATGGCTCCATGCCTTGGAGTCGCTCACCTGGGCTCCTCTCAGCGTGTAGAGGTTGTGCAGGGCGTGAGCGCAGTTCTCCGCCATGCAGAGCGCCCTGAACTGCGGAAAATAGAAGTTCATCTCGGTGGGCGCCTCGGTGCCGGGCGTGTACTGGAAGATGATCCTGACGCCGTCGATGGTCCTCTCTTCCCCGGTCCTGCTTATGCTGTCGTTCGGAATGATCAATGTCTTGGTGCCGGCCGAGAGGGTCTTGCCAAGGCCTGCGTCTACCTGCCCCTTTGGTCCCTTGGGCAGCAGGTTGCAGTACATGTGGTCGGCTCGTCCGCCCATGGCATTGCCTGCCATGACCTTCTCCTCCGACACGATCCCCTTCACGCCAAGAGTGCTCATATAGGGCATGACAGTTATCTCCCATCCATCTCCGCCGGGCCGTTCCTCCTGTCCACATGCCAGGTTTCCTGTCGTAAAGAAGATAACAATAAAGACAATGGACAAAATATACCAGGTCTTTCTCATCATGCGCCTGCCACACGAACATAGGATTTGATCATACAAAAAACGAAATCCGTTTGCCTCGGTCTGCTCCAATATCGTTCTTATTTTAAATTGTATCATAATGTATCAAATAGTATCATATTAAATAATATTGTCTTGTATAAGAGACTAAAAAAAATAATATGAGATATTATGAGATTTTACTTGACAATATGATACTATAATATATAATGGATCTCAGTGCATGGACAAACTTTATACGATCAAGGAGACGCTGGGGATATTGAAGATCTCAAAAGCCAACCTTTATAGGTTGATTGCAAAGGGATATATAGCGCCCGTTAAGCTTGTCGGCAGAACGCTGTTCACTGAGTCCGAGTTGGACCGGTTCATCGAAAAGCTGAAGAAAGGTCCTGTCTTGTGAAAAATAATTTTAATTTAGGTTTCAAAAGATGTATAATGTCAGGACGATAAAGGGGAAAGGCAAATATTATGCCTGTTGGTAATCATATAGGAAGCCCGCACGGAAGTCTCAAAGTTGCAATCGATGAAGAATACAGAGGCATAAAGGATCTGGATTTTTTTGCGGACCACACGGAGATACAGAGGGAGATAAACCTTGTTCCGCGCAGGTATTCTACTTCAGTTGATGAACTGTATCTGAGGACAGTGCTGACATCGATCACCTGTCCGAAATGCAAACAGCCCGTGAGGCGAAGTTACCGGAAGCACCCCAAAGAATGGCTGCTGAAGTTTGCCGGAAGAAAGATACTCTACTGTACAAGCTGTGACTGGCGTGAGATCGTGAAGGTGAACAGGTGGGAGTGGGAGATCATCGCCACGGTCCTTGCCGTATTTCTTATCGTTTCCGCCGCTTCCATTCACTGGATCCTGCGATAGACAGCATCAGCTAATTTTTCTCAGTAAATTTCAATTCAAAAAACAGTTTGTTATGGTATGATATTTCGCTTGATGCAAAGCAGAAACCTTTAAAAAGCTTGAACAGAGGGACTTGCAGGACATGGAATTTTTGAGGGCGGTATCTTCAGCAGAAGCATTGGCGATAATAGGTTCATTCAGAGCGGATCCCATGAAGGAAACGACCGGTATAAATGATGTTCTTCACCGGATCCTCTCCGAAGATGTGGTGTCGCAGGAGGATATACCGTCTTTTCCCAGGTCGCTCGTCGATGGATTCGCGCTGAAGGTGAAGGACATACAGGGGGCGAAAGAAACAAACCCCTCGTTCCTGTACGTACAGGGAGAGATCAGGATAGGCGAAGCCACCCGAATTGAGCTTGAAGACGGAAAATGCGTTTATCTTACGACAGGGGCTATGATCCCGGAAGGCGCCGACGGTGTGGTGATGCAGGAATTTGCGAGACCCGCGGGAGACGCCATTGAGGTAACGAAAACGCTCCACAAGGGAGAGAATATCTGTTTTCAGGGCGAGGACATAGCAAAAGGAGCAGTTGTTCTACAAAAGGGAAGAAAGCTCTCTGCCTTTGATGTCGGCGTTCTTTCTGTCATTGGCATGTCGGTCGTCCCCGTTTATAAACAGCCTGTGGCGGGAATCATATCAACAGGCGACGAGATCGTATCAGTTGAGGAGGCGCCGCCGTTCGGGAAGATAAGGGATATAAACAGATACACCGTCGCAAATCTTTTAAAAGGCAGCGGTGCAGTCTGCAATTTTCTTGGAATAGGGCAGGATACCGTTGACAGTATAGCCGATAAATTACAGTTGGCCCGGGAGTGTGAACTGATAATCCTTTCCGGGGGAAGCTCCAAGGGACAGAGGGACTGCATCGCAGACGCTGTTTTGCGTCTCGGCGGAGAGATGCTTTTTCACGGGATAAATATCAAGCCAGGGAAGCCGACGATCTTTGCAAGATTGTGGGGAAAGCCGGTATTCGGCCTGCCGGGGCATCCCAATTCGTGCGCAATGGTCATGATGAGATTTGTGCTCCCTCTGCTGCGAAGGATGAAGGGAGAAGAAGGATACAGGGAAAGGACGATGCCGGGGATCCTGAGCACGAACATCCCTTCAACGAGCGGCGTCGAAGAATATGTGAAGGTTACGATCAGAGAAATTGACGGAGAGCGATACGTGTCGCCGATATTCTCAAAATCATCCGTTATATCCTCATTCGTTGATGCCTCAGGGTACGTCATTATCCCCGAGGGCAAAGACGGTTGCGAAAAGGACGAAAAGGTGGAGGTGTATCTGTTTTAGTAGTGAAACGTAAAATGTAGATCATAAGACGCATGAGGGAAAACCGGAATAATGAATGAAAATTGTCTTGAAACTTTTCACATTTCACGTTTCACGACGAGAAGAAGGTATGAAACGATACTTAGAAACGATCAGGAGTGAAGAGGCAGTCCGGAGAATACTGGAGCACATACGTCTCATTGAGGATGAGGAATTCATTCCGACATATCAAAGCAAGGGCAGGATAACGACAAGACCGGTGACCGCACTATACTCCAACCCGCCTTTTGTATGCTCCGCGATGGACGGCTATGCGACGATGTTTGAGAAGACCCTCGAGGCAGACATGGCGCACCCCGTTTCCCTGGCGAAAGGCAGCGATGCCATGCATGTGAATACCGGCGATGCTGTGCCTGACGGCATGAACGCTGTTGCGATCAGGGAAGAGGTTGAGGAATACGGCGAAAGCATAGTGATCAGAAAGCCGCTGTATCTCTGGCAGAACGTCAGGATGATCGGCGAGGATATCATCGAGGGCGACATGCTGGCGCCCTCGAACCATGAAATAGGGATCTTTGATATGAGCATGCTGATCTCAGCCGGTGTCAGCCATGTGCACGTAAGAAGGATACCGAGTATCCTCATTATCCCCACAGGCAAGGAGCTGATCGACATCTATGAAGGATCGCCGGATAGAAGGAACAATGAAAAAGGGCTTATAGACTTTAACTCCCATCTCCTTGCTGAAATGGCAGCTGAGGTTGGTTTCCGGGCAACAAGGCACGCGATCATTGCCGACAGGAAAGACCTCCGCGATGTTGTCGATAGGTCTGCAGGCGATCACGACGTGGTGCTGATCAACGCGGGTTCAAGCGCCGGGGATGAAGATTATACGGAAGACATAATCCGGGAGCTGGGAACCCTTGTGTTCCACGGTGTGTCTATGATGCCCGGGAGGCCTGCTATCTTCGGGATCGTTCACGACAAGCCTGTCTTCGGCATCCCCGGTTATCCTGTGTCTGCTGCGGTCAGCTTCCAGGTCTTTCTTGAGCCGCTTTACGAAAAGCTGACATCATCGAGGATCAGGAAACGATCCGTCCCGTGCCTTACCCCTTATAAAATACCCTCAAGGATAGGCATCGAAGAGATTGTGAGAGTTAATCTTCAACAACGTCACGGCAGGCATTATGTTTTTCCTTTGCCGAGAGGGGCGAGCATCTTCTCTTCCATGGCGCGCGCCGACGGTCTCATACGAATACCTGAGAACATAGAGGGCTACAGCGAAGACGAGGAGATACAGTGCCGGCTGCTGAAGGATGAAGGCGACATTACGAACAGGATCCATATCGTGGGCAGCCACGACCTGTCGCTCGATATTATGAGAGACCTTTTGAAGAAAGACCATCCCGAAGCCGACCTTCTGTCAACCCACACAGGGAGCTTAAGCGGCATCCTTGCAATAAAAAAGGGTGTGGCGGACCTCTGCACGACCCATATATTTGATGAACGGGAAAATGTTTACAATATACCGGCCATTGAGAGATACCTTGCTGATAAGAATGTGGTCCTTGTGCATATAGCGAAGAGGAAGCAGGGGCTTGTTGTTCGGAAGGGCAACCCAAAAGGGATAACGGGAATAGAGGATCTGGGAAAGGGAGATATTGCATTCATAAACAGACAGTTCGGCTCCGGCACGAGGATACTTATCGATCTCTTGTTAAAAGAAAAAGGTGTAAGCAAAGGATCGGTACGTGGTTATGAGAGGGAGGAGTCTTCCCATACCGCTGTGGGAATTGCGGTAAAGGGATCGGTAGCCGATGCAGGCGTGGCGATCTATGCCGTTGCAAAGCTCTTTTCTCTCGATTTTATCCCCTTGGCGGAAGAAGAGTATGATCTCGTTGTTGCGGAAGCGTTTACGGAAGATCAGCGTTTTTCGAGGCTCATGGCAATTATCCGGTCTGATATGTTCAAAAAGAGGTTGGAGGAGATCGGCGGATACAATACAGAGCACACAGGAACGGTAAAATATGGTAAACTATAACAACGCTGAACCCCGTGAAATGTAAAATGTGAAAAGTGAAAGGTAAACCTAAAAATGCATATATGGAAGACCGAAAATAATGCTTTTCACCTTTCACCTTTTACGATCAATGAAAGAAGGATATGAAAATGTTGGTTGATCAATATAACCGCGTCATTGATTATGTCAGGATCTCTGTTACCGACAGGTGCAATCTGCGCTGCAAGTATTGCGTCGACGGGGATTTTCCGTTCACCTCCCATGAAGAGGTGCTTCGGTACGAGGAGATCGTGCGGTTCGTAAAGATATGCTCAGGATTGGGCGTCACAAAGATACGCCTTACAGGCGGGGAGCCCCTCACCCGGAAAGGGATATCTTTCCTTTTGAAGGAGATTTCGTCCACAGAAGGGATCAGTGATGTGAGCCTGACGACGAACGGGGTATTGCTCGGCAAGAAGATCCTCGAATTGAAGGAGGCAGGGCTGAAAAGGGTCAACATCAGCCTTGATTCATTGAAACGCGAACGATTTTCGGAGATCACCCGCACCGATGCCTACGATGAGGTCCTTATGGGCATTGAGAAAGCGATCTATGCGGGCATCCGCCCTATAAAGATAAACACCGTCGTCATCAAAGGCTTCAATGACGATGAGATCCTTGATTTTGCGAGGCTGGCAAAGAAGTGGGGGCTGGAAGTGCGCTTCATAGAATTCATGCCCTTCGGAGACTCCGCGCTCTGGGACAACTCGAAGATCGTACCGTCCCGGGAAATTGAAGAGCGGATAAGGGCCGTATATCCTCTTGAGCCATTATCGAATACCACGAGAGGACCGGCAAAGGTATACGGGATCAAGGGCAGCGAGGGCAGCGTAGGTTTCATCAGCCCCATCTCTTCTCATATCTGCTCGGAATGCAACAGGATACGCCTTACGTCAACAGGCATGATAAGGCCGTGCCTTTTCTCCGATACTGAATACGATGTGAAAGAGCTCATAAGAAGGAACGCGAGCGATGATGAGATAAGGACATTCGTCAAGGATGTGGTGAAGGTCAAACCTGAGAACAAGCATGAAATGGGACAGATCAGGAAATGCCAGCGGAATCTGAGGAACATAGGGGGATAGATGCGATTAAGCCATATCGACAGCAAGGGCGATGCAAGGATGGTGGATGTTTCGAAAAAGAAAAAGACCGAGCGGGAGGCCGTTGGCTTCGGCAAAGTAACAATGTCTGCGGCAACGTACAATTTTATAAAAAGCGGCCATGGTCCAAAAGGCGATATATTTACTGTTGCCAAGATCGCGGGTATCATGGGCGCCAAGAAGACCCATGAGATCGTCCCGCTCTGCCACCCGCTTGCGCTCACACACGTGGATGTGCGATACACCTTCCACGACAAAGAGCATGCGATCGACATTACATCAACGGTAAAGACAAAAGGTGAAACGGGCGTGGAGATGGAAGCGATCAACTGCGTCATGATAACCGCCCTTACGATCTATGATATGTGCAAGGCGATCGACAAGGGCATCGAGCTTGGACCATTCTATCTCCTTGAGAAGAGCGGCGGGAAGAGCGGACGATATACAAGAAGATCGAGTGAAAAGTGAAACGTGAGAAGTGAGAAGGTTACAACATTTCACATTTTACCTTTCACGATTCACAGGTGTATGAGGAGTTGCATTATGGTTGGTAAGGTAGTGTCGGTGAACATCAGCAAGGATAAAGGCGAGAAGAAGCACAATATAGGACAATGCATGCTCATTCAGGATAAGGGCCTCAAAGACGATGCCCATGCGGGCTTCATGCACAGGCAGGTAAGCCTTCTCTCAACCGACAGCATCGCAAAGATCAAGGCAAAAGGGATCGATGTGGGCTACGGCGATTTCGCGGAGAACCTTACAACCGAAGGCATCGAGCTCTATACGTTGCCCGTAGGCACAAAATTAAAAGTGGGCAGAGGCGTTATCCTCCGCGTTTCGCAGATAGGAAAAGAATGTCACAAGGGATGCGCGATCTTCCAGCAGGTCGGCGATTGCGTGATGCCGAGGGAAGGGATCTTTGCAGAAGTGCTTACAGAAGGCGAAGTGAAGATCGGGGACGCGATAGAAGTGATGCAATGAAATATAGAGTTGCCATCATAACGGTAAGCGACAAGGGTTCCAGGGGAGAACGCGAGGATGCGAGCGGGCCCGCGCTGAAGAAGTTCCTGGGAGACGCATACGATGTCGGTGAGATCGTCATCGTGCCGGATGAGACTGTCGTAATAGCCGATACGATAAAAAGACTTATTGATGACGGAACGTTTGATCTTGTCGTCACCACGGGCGGCACAGGGGTCACGAAGCGGGATGTCACACCGGAGGCGACGCAATCGGTGATCGACAGAGAACTGCCGGGTTTCGCGGAAGCGATCCGGATGGAGAGCTATAAGATAACGCCCCACGGCATCATATCGAGAGGCATCTGCGGCATACGCGGCGAGAGCATAGTCATCAACCTGCCGGGAAGTCCGAAAGGCGCTGTTGAATGCCTCGGCTTCGTCATCGGTGCAATCCCTCACGCCCTGGCGAAGATCAAAGGCGACCCCGCCGACTGCGCATAAATCCAGTGTACAGCTGCAGCTTTCAGCTAGCGGTCGTCAGCAAAAAACAGGCCAAGGCTTAGGCTAAGGTTAAGCGAAAACTGGTTCTCCTCAACCTCAGCCTGATCCTTCTCGCTGTGAGTCTTTTTCCTCGTTGTCATTGCGAGCCCGCAGGGGGCGGCAATCCCATTTCTCGTTTCTTTCGTTCCACGCTCGGACGTTGAAGGGTTCTTATCTCGCATCTCCATCCTTGTTCCTTGATAGAATCTGACCAGCATCGAGCATCCAGTATCCAGCATCGAGTACCTTGTGCTGTGAGCCCCTTTATCGGCTCATGGCATAAACCCGTAAGGCGTAAGTCGTAAGTCGTAAGGGGGGAAAGG
>DLMV01000070.1:0-9443 GCA_002478225.1 Deltaproteobacteria bacterium UBA7527
ACACAAAATACTTGACGTTACCCGCGTCGCCTGACGCTGGCCGGCCCTCCGGCCTTCTGTTCCCGCAACAGCAGCGGGTTATTTTGTCCACACCGGTCTCTCTATCTTTCCCTCAGCCACAGATTCAGGATATACGATGATCCTTTCGCCCTTCTTCCACTGGAACCAGACACCCAGTCCGCCCGTCTTCGGGTCCTCTCCATAGATCAACTGATGTCCTTTGTCGAACCTCAGCCTGCCCACCACTCCCGTCATATCGGTCTCGGCAAGAATAGCAGAGACCTTATCAGCGTCCAACGTTCCCGCTTTTTCAATTGCAGCGGCGAGCATGTATACAGCATCGTAAGAGGCTCCAACCCCGTGGCCTGCCTGAGGGCTTTCTTTCCATCTCTTTGTGTACGCCTCGTAAAACCTTGTCGCCGGGGGGTAAGCTTTTACCGGGATAGGTCCTATATCCTCTATGATGTTCAGTGAGCCCTCAATGTCTTCACCAAAGGTCTGCCATGCCTTTGAACCCATAAGCGGTCCGTTATATCCTGCCATCAGAGCGGGAATATTCATGCTTCTCCACTGCTTGACAAGAATACCGCTTGTAGGCATATCAAATACGACCAGGATAAGCTGTGCGTCGCCCGATTTTGCCTTCATTAAGGCAGCAGAAAAATCTGCAGCCCCGGTGGGGTACTTCTCGAAGCCAAGCACGGTCCAGCCGTTGTCCTTGTACCATTTTTCCATCATGGAGCCTGTTGCCGTTGCCCACAATACGTCCTGGGTGACAATGAATACTTTGTTGTATCCGAAATCCTTTCCGATCAACTTCATCAAGCCGCTCATGTATCTGGAAAGGCCTGTCGCTTCAAGGCATACCCTGAATGAATATTTATATTTCTCCGGGTTGCTCAGCACCTTTTCCTGAAATTTTGGCGACATCGGGATGCTTCCTATGTTGATCACCTTATACTTGGAATAGATGTCCATTGCTGCCAGGAGCGCCTCGGACCTGAAATTTCCCACCAGTGTCGCAAATACCTTCTTATGGAGAATGATCTTCTCGATACCGAGAAGGGCTTCGGAAACCGGGACTCCCGGCTCACCGTCCCTGATATCAAGCGATTCCACCTTGAGCAATCGTTTTTCGTTCCCTACAGTGACGCCGCCCTTTGCATTGATCTCTTCCACGGCAAGGACTACCGCCCTGTGGCTTTCATAGCCCTCCAGGAGCTTCAGTGAGGTCGGGACGCCCAGAAGGATCGGATCTGCTGCGATGAGAGAGGTGTAAAGACCGAATATCAAAAGACCCGCAAACAATACTTTTGTCAAAGCTTTCATAATTCCCCATCAACAAACCCATGCTGCCTGCTGTCGACAAAGCATTCTTCGTGTTATTTGAACCACTTCCCCGCAAAGCATGGGCTGGTGCAACACCCGCTGGGTCTTTCTCCTCGCGAGACCTCCTCACCTCCTTCATATCGCGTATATCGCGATTTAATCATGCTGACGTTTACAGAAACCATCCGCATACAGGGCTGCGCCAAGGGCTGTTGTCAGCGCAGGATCCCATTCAGACTTAGGGGCCAGTCTGCTTACCTTCAGGATGCTTTCAACCCAGTTCATTATTCCCGTATTTTTTGCCAGCCCTCCGATAATGACAAGATCCTTCTTCACACCCGCTCTATCGACCAGTGTGCTGATCCTCCTGGCCATAGCATAATGGTAGCCTGCTATAAGCTCTTCTAACGGCACCTTGCTTCGGGCCAGGTCAAGAGCTTCAGACTGCGCATAGACGGCGCAGAAGTCGCTCAGCTTTGGAAATTTATCAGACTCAAGCGCGATGCTTGCCATCTCTGTCAGGTCTTTCTTGACAAGGTCGCCGAATGCTTCCATCGACCTTCCGATGCCGGCGGCGCATTTGTCGTTCCAGAGAAATGAGGTTGCCCTGCCCTTTTCAGTGCAGTGGATCACCCTGCAGCTTTGCCCTCCGGCATCGAGCACCGTACGTACGGACGGACCCCATATCCGTACCGCCCCTGCGGCGGCGCAGGCAATCTCCGATACGGTCCTCTGTGCAAAGGCCGCCTGGGCGCTCCCGCGACCCGTTGCGACGACGGAATGGATATTCTCAAGCTTCAGTCCTCCGGTCTTCTTGAGGACCTCATTCACGGCATCGACGGCAGATTCTTTGGGCGTTCGGGTCACAACCTGGGAAGATGCGTAGGGTTCTCCGTCAAGCAGTATCAACGCCTTGGACGTCACCGCCCCGATATCGACTCCCGCCGCTATCACCCTGGCCTTTGTCCAATCCAGCTTTTCACTTATCGAAGCATGCCCGCTCATCTTCCACCTCCATAACTCACTACAGCGCCTATAGCGCCCACATATTCAGGAAGGCTCACCACGCTCACCTCCTGCTTGATCAGGCTCTGAAGGTGGTTAATGACCGCCTGGGACCTTGCCAACCCTCCTGCCACTACGATCTCTTTCGCAAGAGGCATATAGGCGGACATAGCGGCGATGCGCTCAACCATGAACCTGGTGACGGCATCCGCCACATCCGCAGCATCCACGCCCTGACAGAGCAGGTCAATGGCCTCTGATTCGGCAGAGAGGGCGCACTGAATAGCGACAGACACATTTCTGGTCGACCTAAGCGCCAGCCGGGACAACTCCTCTTCACTTACCCCCAGAAGCTTTGCTATGCTCGTATAGAAGATTCCCAGGCCGTCGGCGCATTTGTCGTTTTGAATTACGTCCAGCAGATCCCCGTTCTGGTCATAGCTCATGGCCTTATGTACATTGCCGCCGATATCGATGACCGTTCTCGAGTTTTTGTTAAGGAACAAAGCCCCTTTGGCATCCGCTACGTATTCGGGCACTGTTTTTGTTACATCCAATGCCGGCGTCTTGATGGCATCTCTGAAGATCCCCGTTGCAACGATGCCGGCCAGCTCGCTGCCGGCAATGCCCGCACTTTTCAGGGCTTCATCGAGTGCCCTTTGGGCCGCAGCCGCTGCATCGCATGCTGTGGGGACGGTAGAATAGCCGATCATCTCCTTGCCCTTCATTATTACGGCCTTCGTATTGATGTGGCCTGCATCCAGTCCAGCCAGAAGTCTTTCGTTGTTCAAGGCGTCACCCCCTTTATTATCTCTACAAGGGCTTCCAGTTGCATCCGAAATTGAGCTATGGGTACGGTTGTATCAAGTTCAAGCTCGGTCGATGGAATGCCCAGCTTATCGACGATGGGCTTTAGCGCCACAACATCCATCGGTTGAGGACTGCAGAACCTCTGGTAGAGAAATACCACCCCATCCGGCTTGAAGTCCTCGATGAACTGCTGAACGTACCTGAACCTCTTCTTCTCTCCGGTACCGGGAACAGTGTCCTTTGCAGGGCATGGTATCTTTTCGATGTATCCCTCTGCGAGCGCCTTGATCTTGTCCTCCCTTCCCTCGGGCACCTCGAACCAGAAGTACCTAGCCGCGGTGCAGGATTCAACAAAAACCAGGCTCGCATCGTAATTCAAATGTTCGATCAGATCGAAGACACCCAGGTCGTCGCAGGCGCCTCCTGTTACTATCAGCCTTACCCCTGACAACGCTTTGCCGGGCTCGGCCTCCAGCCTCTCGATCAGCTGCTCCAGCATCTCGTTGCATTCCTGCTTGTCCATGACCTGAGAGGCCAGGGTCGCAGTGGCAACCTCCGGGCCCGTTATGGGCGGCTTATCGCGCTTCAGGAGCTCCCAGAGCCGCTTAAGAAGCCTTCTGTTGTGATTATAGACCTTGATCGCCTTTTCCAGGTCGTCATCCGTTATGCGTCTTTTCGTAAGCTTCTCGACGAATTCCCTGAACTGTCCAAAAGACTCAACCATGAACCCGCCGGCAGGCTTCGTGTGTATGATATGAGGGTACTGCATGAGATAACTCTTTTCCTGGAATCCTGCGAACCTCGCCCACACGTTGAACGCTTCACCCATGTGGATGCAGCTGCTGCTCGTAACGATCAGGTCTAAGTGATCATAATTACCCTGGAGTCCCTGATAGGCGCAATCATGAGAAAAGGAGCAGTACGTCTCATGGATGTATCCCCTCGTCATTGCCTGCGACTCATGGGAGGTAAGGATCCTCAACGGTACGATCCCGGCCGCATAGAGGATCTCTTCGGGAACATGGGTGCACATATATCCCGCTAAGAGCCGCCCTTTTTCTTTAAGGGACCTGGTATATTCAGGCGTGTTCGCGGTTATGTAACGAAAATGTTCTATTATTGCATCTGAGCCCTTCTTCTCCATTTATCATGCACCTCCTTTCTTATGCGCTTCCATGAGATGTACGAACAGCTCCGTCTTCCGCTGTGCGCCCGGCAGATCCATTTTTCGGACATCCACCTGGTCGGTATCATATTCGACGGTCGGGATCTGGTTCTTGAAGATGCGCTGCATCGCTATGTAACCGTTCCTGAAGTCTGTTTCACAACTGCGTGAAGGGGCCAGCAACAGCCCGTCCGCCTTATATTCCGTCACCATTGCCTTGGCCATCTCTTCCAGCGCCCAGTACGATCTTACCCCTTGCCAGGTGGGCCAGCCCAGAACGATTTTCGCAAGTTCGGTTATGGCCTTTCTTCTGGTCGAAAGATCGAGTTCGTCTACCCAGGCAGGATCTATGGGTTCCCATGTCCATTTTCCATTGACGATCCCTTTGAAATTGCCGCAGGTGCCGAACGTATAGACCGAGGCCACGATCTCGGCCCCAACGTCTCTCAGGATCCTCGCCATTTCCGGATGGCCGTATGTATGCGCTATCCCGAAATAGACTATTCTGAAGCGCTGATCAGGGGCCACGCTCTGCCCTGTCTCAACCATATGCTTCACTTCTTTCAGCAATGTCTCGTATAAGCGCACGCTTGCATCGGTTGTCCTGTCCACGACCGCAGGCGGGAACAAAGCTATGAGCCGCCGCTCGTCAAGCGGCGCCGGGGAATGCATGTTGAGCGCGCATATATTGCCCCACAGGACGAGCACCTTGATCTCGTTCCTGACCGCTTTGACGAACAACTCATCCGAGAACTCCCTGCCTGTCACCCTCTGCAACCATTCTATCCCCGCCTCTATCTGGTTTGAGACATAATTGACGATCTTCGGGTCCTTTTCCGCGTTCCCCCCGCCTATCATATCTATGGCATACATGGGTACGCCGCCCAGGCGCCTTGAGACTTCCTGATACCACTTTGAATGCTGACTGCAAAGGTGCGTGGTCCAGATCACATCCGGCCTCGGATACCCGTCCTTGATCGTTCTGTCGGTGATCGCTATTTTGTCCCGGATCACCTCGCCGACGAACAACTTAAGGTAGCTGCACGAGTGAAAGCCCAGACCGCCGGTCTCTGCGGCAATGATATCCTCGCGGCACTCTTCAGGCACCGTCCCTGCCGCTGATGCCGAGTGGGGTTCGCCGCCTATCAAATGTATATCCTCACCCAAACCTTTAAGGGGGGCCAGCGGACTCCAGGTCGAACCCATACAGCGCAGACCTTCGGAAGCGTAGAGATAGTTCCTGTAGCAGTTGGTCTGGTAATTCTTCAATTCGGCCCATGTCGTTATGTTATATGCCATCTAAACCTCCTGTCGAATGTATATCAAAATCCTTATGTATGGCCTTTCGATCCCTCAGAATGATCTGAACGTGATCTATCTTGTGCATATCTCTTCATGCTGATACCAATATTGAACATGATTCATTATTAAAGCTTTCCGTACACGATGTCAAGCATTTTTTTATTTTTATATTTTTTATAGGCGAATGCCATGTATAATAGGCTTGACATTAGCTGTTAAGCTGCCTATCATTATTACGGCTGCTATTCTTTAGTTGAGATATAGTAATTGAATAACGTTCAAATTATACTATTCTGTGAGTATTGATCGCGAGGTGGAAAGGCCTCTTTGCCTCGGGTGCAGGTATGTTTCAGGTTCTTTCCTGTTTCGACAGTCCTCAAACAACTGCTCGGTCTTTTGTTTTATCCGCGGATCTTCCATCACCCTTGCTTCGGCGGGACAGTTCTTGACGCATGCGCAGCACCTGATGCACAGGCTCTGTTCGGTTGCCACCGTCTCCCTTACGGTAACTGCTGCGGTTGGACAGACCAAAGCGCACCTTCCGCATTTTATGCATACCGTCTCTTGTGTAACAGGGGATATCTTCGGCATTGCCGGCGGCTCCCTGTAGGGAAAGCTCCCGGGCACCTTGAGCGGCATCAAACCATCGATCGTCTGCATGTTACGTATCTCTTTACGGATCACTTTTCCGAATTCCCTCGCTTTTCCCAGGTCCTCCTCATCGGGCCGCCCGGCTGCGATGGGCATGGCGCTGGTGGAAAGCGAGTGTTCACCGATAAAGGCTCCGGCGGCAACGGGCTTAAATCCCGCTTCCAGGGCAAGATCCCTCAATTCAAGGAGAGCGTCCTCGTACGCCCTGTTGCCGTATACGACCACGATTACCGCCGGCGTGTCATTCCCCTTGAGTCGCCGAAACCTGCGGATCATATCGGTCGGTAAACGTCCAACGTAAACAGGTGCTCCTATAATGACAAGTCCATCGTGCATCTCCGTGAGTGCGCGCATTCCTGCATCAGGCGGCGTTAAATCAACGTGTTCGATCGCGGCGATCTGAATGCCCTGCGCAATGCCTTCTATGATCTTTTTCGTTGTTTGGGTCGGTGAGAAGTAGATCAGTTTTAATGAGTTGATATCCATACGCTAAAATCCTCCTGGTCAGGGCCGCTTATTGGCTCGCACTCCTGCGAAGCACAATATTGACCCCCTTCCATGTCGTAACCGCTTCCCCGGCCTTGTTCAGCACTTCCACCAATCCTTTGACCACGCCTCGATCAGCCTTTGATTCTGAGGGCCTGACCTCCAGGATGGTCAGTCTTACTGATAGTTCATCGCCTGGGCGTACCAGCTTTAACCATCGCAGCTCATCCACTCCAGGTGATCCCAGGTTCGCCAGGCGGGAAAAGTAATGATCTACGAGCAGCTGCGTAGCCAAGACAACAGAGTGCCATCCGCTGGCAACAAGCCCTCCAAACGAGGTCTTTTTGGCCGCTTCGGGATCAGTATGAAAGACCTGCGGATCATATTGTGATGCAAAATCGATCATTGCTTTTTCGTCCATTACGATCGGTCCGAATTCATACATCGCATTCTGTACATGATCCTCAAAATACAGGATTCCTGTGCCTTCTGTTGCTGAGGTATTAGCCAAACTCTCCTCCTCGTCGATCAGGAATTACCTAAAGGGGATACCCTACCCTTTCCCGATTTTCACCTTTTCCTTACTCATTTTAATAAGTTTGAAGCTAATTTTTCAATCAAATAAGGTGGGGTTTCCCCGATTTTGGGGGTTAAAAACGTATGTGTAGTATACAAAAACTGTACAGTAAGGGTGCAGCAATGAGGGCTCCTTCACATAAGACGCCTCCATGTGAAGAACTGATTTTTGTTTCTGCTTTGCGTACCAGCGCCTTTTTCTTTCTGTTCCATATATCACTTCCACCGGACCCATACTCCTCCTTTCCACTGATCATAGTAATACCTCTATGGCTCTTACTACAACTTATTTTGGTTGTATGAGTGTCCGGTTGAAACGGGGGCAGGTCAAGGTCATAAAACCTCTAAAAAACCTATGCTTACTTTTTTAGTTAACTATAGGTTGGCACGACATTTCTTACTGGGTATCAACAGGGTAGCATTTTGTTAATGATTATTTGACAGTGCCTTGTAAACCCTTTAATATCAAATGCCCCCGGCATGACTCGAACATGCGGCACATGGATTAGGAATCCATTGCTCTATCCACCTGAGCTACGGGGGCAAGGTTTGAGATTATAATAATTTTTTACTTCTGTTGCAATATTAATGATCGCTGCGGGTTGTCGCAATTAAGGATATTTTCTATACCCGCAACAAGATTATAGATTATCTCAGCCCGTCCTCTCCTTTTGCCTCTTCCTTCTTCAATCCTCCCACCCGCGGGTTCGGCCTTCCGCCGTCGGTCACCGCAACTGCGAGGAGGATCTCGTCCGTCTTCGGTGCATCGCTGACCGAGACGGTCATGCCGTCAAAATGTGAGCGCACGAAAGCCGCATCCTTGAAATGAAGGGGTATATCAATAGAGTCCCCCATCCTGCCGATCTTGTTTACCGACGGGATGATCGCCTTGCCGCCTCCAACTGCGCTGCGAAGCGGAGTGCCGAGCTTGGGGTGCAGAAGCGCCGCAGCGTGCTCAAGCTCCCCTTTCTCTCCAACGATGGCGGCCTTTCCGTAGCTGTCGACCTTTCTGTCCTTCCCCAGGGCCTCCACCGCGCGCTCGGAGATCACCTTGCCTATCTCTTCGCTGTAGTCTATCAACGGGTTCAGGTCTTCCTGGTATGTGCCGGCGTAGGGATTCTTGATCACAGCGATAGCGGCAACCTTTCTCACCGGCTTAGCAACCTTTTTTTCTCCTTCTATGAAAACATCCTCGATAATCGTTACGATCTTTCTAACCTCCATTGTGCACCTCCAGCCTTATATATTCATCACCAGTTATCGTGGTGACCATTCTCTCCTTCAATAAAAAAACGGCGTCATGGATTATACTATCCTTCTTTAAACGATACGCTTCCGTCAACCCTTCGCTGAGCGCCAGATCTACCTCTTCGTTGCTGAGATCGGTAATGGTGACAGTAACAAGCTCATCGGGGATATCGGTGGAAGGATCGATCTCCGATGCCCTTTTTCGCAAGACCTTGTATGTGTCCACGTTCGTCCTGTTGCAGAGAAATGTAGCAGCAGCATCGGCGACGGAGCTGTCCTCAGCGATGACGGTAACCATATCGGCCAACCCGAGCGTAAGGCTGCGCCCGCCAAAGCCGCTCGTTGCGATCCCGAAATCATTGAGGCCGCTGATCTTCAATACATATGGCGTCGCCGTGCCCTGTCTTATATCCCCTATCCCGATCGTCACTTCTCGTCCCGTATCGTTATGGACGGCGATATCGCCGCCGTTATTAACGGTAATGTAATCGGCGCCGTCTGTCTTCAAAAGATCGCACATCCGTCTCGAAACAGCGCCTGCAACTGCTGCCATGGGCGTCAGCGTTGCTTCATCAACCTTTTTAACGGCGTCGACCATCATTGATGCGACCTCGGGCATATGTGTTGTCTTATGTATCTTATGGGCCTTTTGCCTGAGCACGGGCAGACAGTCCCTTATCTCTTTCAGGATATTCTTAAGATGCCTTTCTGCTTCCGCCCTATCCACTTCGCATATAATTCCCTGCCTTTTACAGGAAATGACAAGGCTCGCAGGTCCGACCTCTAAGAACATCATGGCTCACAATTAATAAGCGTACACCCGTGAGGCGTGAATCGTAAGTCGTAAAGGGTTAAATCGCCTCACGCCTGA
>DLMV01000070.1:9619-11162 GCA_002478225.1 Deltaproteobacteria bacterium UBA7527
CCGGTTTTTAAGACTTCTTCGACCGGTCTTATCGCCTCTATGTGTCCGCCGATCTTTTTAAAGGTATCGAGCCTCATCGTGTATTCAACAGGCAGAACGAACGACGGCGTCGGAGTGAGGTAGATGCTCCCGTATTTTATCTTTGCAACATCAACGAGGAAATTGATCCCTCCGCCGGGAAAGATGAACGGCCGCGCCCCGCCGATCGTGATCGCTACCTTCTCCTCATGCACCGCCCTTGTCAATTTGATCGGGTTCTTTGTAACACCGGCTCGCGCGGATCCACCCACGCCGGCAGCAAAGATCGCGCTCACCCTCGATCTTTCACAGGAATCCCGCAGAACATCTATGAACTTCATTGCCTCAGCAGCAGGTTTTTCTTTTTTCAATTGTCCGTTCCTCATCCTGTAAAAAGAAAAATTTTGTCCTGTTGTCTCTGTGATGAGCAGGGTCATACCGTCGGGGCATCTTTTTGCGTCAATGTCCTGAATGACATCAAGAGGATCTTCTATCGTGGTCCCTCCCCACCCTGGTCCTTTTTCGAGAAAGTAGCGTCCGTCGGTGCTTTTCTGTCCTTTGATGGTGATCCCGGATCTCTTTTTGTTCAGATATTTGCCGGAGGGATGCTCGCTGAAAAGTCCCGTGATGTGGCCATCGAGGACGATCACCTCATCCGCGGCGCTGAACATATAAGGCGCGAACAATCCCGTTGTTGCGCTCCCGCAGCCGACACGCATCGCTTCTACCGAGACCTCGTTCACCTTCGGCGCCTTGCCGAGTGAAAGCTCTACTGTTGAACCATCCTCGATCTCGAACCGTATCTTTTTCCCCTGGAGGATATCAAAGATGGCTCTCGCTGCAAAGAGCCCGTCCTTCGATGTAAGGGTGTTCACCCCGCCGAGCGACATGATCTTTGAACCGTATTCTTCAGTGCAGAGATGCCCGATATGCCTCTTGCCTTTCCTTCGGACAAATATCTTTTTGCCTTCATCGCCAAGGAAAAGGTCCGTATCGACCTTCAACTTCACGCCGCTGTAGCTGAGCGGCGCTTCAGTTACGACTGTTATGATCTCCACGCCGTCCCTTACGCCGCTCACGATGAACGGGGACGGCCTGAAGTCAGGATATGTGGTTCCCGAGCCGATGCCTGTCAGCAGAGGCCTTTGGATGAGATGATCTTCGCCTGCGCCTATGATGTCAACGATCTCTTCGTAGGTGTGCACCCTTCCCTTTCTGAGGATCTCGCCTTTCTGATTGTAGTAGCGCATGCATGCGCCGTATGAGCCTTCCGGGATCCGGCACATGACCGGACATGCCGTGCACACCGGCGCATCGTCTTTTGCCTCAACGCTAAAGACCTCTTTCGGGCATACCTTCATGCAGGTTTTGCATTCCACGCAGCCGTCACGGATCGTGACCTTCTTCTTTTCGATGACTGCAACGCCGAGCGGGCAGACCTCTTCACAGAGTCCGCACCCGATACATCTATCAATATCGATCTTCATATTAAACCCCTTTTTGGCTCATGGTTCATGGCTCATGG
>DLMV01000070.1:11316-12007 GCA_002478225.1 Deltaproteobacteria bacterium UBA7527
GAGTCGTAAGGCGTAAGGGGTTTGATCGCCTAACACCTAACGCTTTACGTCTTTACGCTGTCAGCTATGAGCTATCAGCTAACAACTGCCTTACGGTTTGGAGGAGGCGTGTTCCTGCTCACCTGCGTCTTCACAGCCCCATCAATGAGGACCATCGCTATTCCGGGGATGTCGCCGCATTCGATCGCTGTCTTTGCATCGCTGCCCGCGGATCCCATAGGCGCGTCGATGATCTGCAGGTCCGCATCGTCACCTGCCTGGATCTTCCCGTGTGAAAGCCCGTAGGTCTTTTTCGTATTGCCCGTTGCCAGGCAGACAGCAATCTCTGCCGGGATGCCGCAGAGCGCGGAGAGGTAATTCACCATCCTCCAGATCCCGAGGGGTATGACCCCTGTTCCGGAAGGCGCATCATTGCCGATAATAAGCCTCCCGAGGAGGTTGTTGTTCTTCATGAACCGCCCGATCTCAAATGCTGAAAGGGGATTCCCGCAATGGACGATCTCTATCGTGCAGTCGGTCTTTTCTATTACCCTTATTGCTTCGGGGATAGGGATGCTCGTCGGACCGCCGTTCAAATGGCAGGCAACCGTCGGCCTTGCTATCAGGACGTCTTCGCAGGTAACCGTAGAGCTTCCAGGCACCGATGTGCCTCCCACATGCATCATGACCTTCATCCCGTATTTCTTCGCCC
>DLMV01000070.1:12111-22043 GCA_002478225.1 Deltaproteobacteria bacterium UBA7527
GGCAGAGCCAGTTGAACTTCATCCCGTATTTCTTCGCCCATTCCACCATCTCTTTTGCTTCGTTAGCGGCTTTGACGCTCCCAAGCCCGATCTCGCCCACAAGCCACACGCCGTCCTCTGAGAGTTCCTTGAAGTCAGCCTCTACAAGCCCTTTTTCGAGGATCAGCGCACCTCCGTATACCTTGACCCCTGCCGGCCTCAGTTTTGCGAACGATCTCTGTGCAAGCAGCGCAAGGGCTTTCGTGCCTTTCGGATCTGTCGGCCTTCCCGGCAAATGCACCTCTCCTGCGGATATCATGCTCGTCACCCCTCCATGGAGGCTGCTGTCGATGAAGTTCAACTGGCTCTGCCTGGGCGTGAAATCGCCGAAGACAGGGTGGGAATGGGAATCGATGAACCCGGGACAGACTGTCATGCCTCCTGCGTCGATCGACCTCTCTGCAGCCATGCCTTCCTTCCCGATCGCTTTGATCTTACCGTTCTCGATCAGTATCGAGACAGGCCCATCGACCACAGGACCCTGAATATCCCCGGTCATTATCATCCCGATATTTTTTATCGCTAATGAACCCATATACGCCTCCTTGGTCTTTATCGTTGTTCGTCCCCCCCTCACCCTGGCCATCTCCAGCGAGGGGAGAGAAAATTTTGTTACTCTAAGATTGAATCTTCTCCGCTTCTCCGATTCACCTTTTCGCCTTTTCCAGCAGTATCTTCAGTCTCTCTATGTGGCATGGCAGCTCAAATGCCCTTACGCCTGTCGCGTCCTTTATTGCATTTACGATGCTCGCCGCCTGGGGGATCAGGGCGGGCTCACCGAGACCTTTCGCGCCGAAAGGACCTGTCGGCTCCTGGTCTTCAACGATAAATGCTTCCACATCAGGCATGTCCATCGATGTAGGCATATAGTAGTTGTCAAAAGATCCGCTCTTCCCCGGAATGAATTCCTCCATGAGCGCAAAGCCCACACCCATTGCTATGCCTCCGTATATCTGGCCCCTTATGTTCTTGGGATTGATCGCCCTGCCCACATCGTGCGCCGCATAGACCTTCTTGACGCGGCAGGAACCGGTCTCCTTCTCCACCTCCACTTCCGTCATGTGCGTTGCAAAGGCGTACGTTGCATAGGGAGAACCCTTAGACGTCTCAGGATCAACGGGGGTCGTAGGCGGATCAAAGAATCCGTTGTGCTCAAGAAGCTTTTTGTCTGCTTCAGAATTATAGATGTCTCTGATGCTCCTGCCTTTATAAAATCCTTTCTCATCGAGATACTGCCTCATCTTCTTCGCCGCGTCGAACACCGCGCCGCCGGAGATGTATGTCTGCCGGCTTGCCGAGGACGACCCTGCATCCTTCGACGTATCCGTGTCGCCTCTCACCAGGACAATGTCGTCCATCTTCAGCCCGAGCGCTTCCTGGAGGATCTGAGCGAGGACCGTGTCGGAACCCTGCCCGATCTCGCAGGCGCCCGTGTGGAGCGCGATCTTCCCGTCCCCTGTGATGGTCAGGCACGCATTGGCAGGGTTCGACACACCGGTGTTGCCGATCCCGTAATACATGCATCCGAGGCCAAAGCCTGTCTTTCCACTTTCTCTTGTGCGTTTTCTCCAGTAGGGCTCGATCTTTTTCAGGGTCTCCACGATCCCCACGCTGTTGTGCAGTGCCTGCGACGTTGCGGTCAGTGATCCTTTTTTAAGGGCGTTCTTTATCCGTATATCGAAGGGATCCAGCTTAAGCATTGAGGCCGCTTCATCCATCTGGGATTCGTGCGCAAAAGCAAGCTGGGGCACCCCGAAACCTCTCATAGCGCCGGAAACGGGATTATTCGTATAGAACATTTTACTGTCAACATGAACGTTGGGGATCTCATACGGGCCGGTTGCGTGAACAGCGGCCCTCAGACAGACGGTCTCGCCGTATGAGGCAAAAGGCCCGGTGTCGCCTATAATGCTGACCTTAATCGCTGTTATGGCGCCGTCTTTTCTCGCGCCTGTCTTATACTCTATATAAAGCGGGTGCCTCTTCGTGTTGGAAAGAAAGCTTTCTTCCCTCGTATACCTCATGATAACAGGGCGTTTCGCATGATACACCGAAAGAGCGAGAAAGCCTTCGACGGTAACGTCAAGCTTGCCTCCAAACCCGCCTCCTGTGGTCGCCTGAATTACTTTTATATTTTCTTCCGGTATGGCAAGGAGTTTCGATATCTCCTTCTGCTTGTAATGGATATTCTGCGTTGACGAGACAACAACTATCCTGCCTTTATTGTCGGGATACCCGACACCTGACTCGGTTTCCATGAAGGCGTGGTCAAGCCATGCCGTCGTATATGTATGCTCGACGATAACGTCTGCTTCATCAAAACCTTTCTCTATGTCGCCTTTTATGACCTTTCTATGGCTTAAAAGATTTCCCTTCTCATGGATGAGCGTTCTTGAACCTCCCGATATGAAGGGATCCGATATTACGTCTATATCCTCGTACTCGATCTCTATGAGGCGCAATGCCTTTCTTGCAGCCTCTTCGGTCTGGCCGAGAACGATCAGTATCGGCTCCCCGACATACCGCACCCTGTCCTCTGCAAGATAGGTCTGGTCTTTTTTGATGATCCCAAAAATATTCTCTCCGGGGATATCACGGTAAGAAAGTATCTTGACGATACCGGATGATGCCAAGGCAGCGCTTGCATCGATCCTTCTGATCAGCGCATGGGGCCTCACGCTCCTGAAGACGCAGCCAAAGAGCGCCCCGGGGACGCTAAGATCTTCGGCATAGATAGGCCTGCCGACCACTTTGTCCAGGGCGTCTATCCTGTTGGTCTCATTTCCGATATACATGCTCTATTCAACCCCGCAGCGCTTTTTGTACAAGGTCTTTCACAACAGGCATTTTATATACAAATGACGGCCTGTCTCCTGAAATCCTCCGTATCTCTTCCGCAACGATCTCAACCGCTTCACGGATCACGGGATCATTCTTTTCTCTGCCCTTCAGGAATTCCTCAACGTCTCTCGGTCTGAACGGCATCGGGGTGCAGGAGCCGATGGCCAGCCTGACGTCGACAAAATGATCATCATCCTCGCTAATCGCCCATGCTACCGACAACCGCGAGATCGCCCATGCCGCCCGCTTCGCTGCCCTCCTATACCCTTCCCTGTATCCGGGCAGGCCCTTTATGCACACCGAAGCAAGAAGCTCTCGCGGCCTCAGGGAGGTCTCATAGGGTGCAATAATAAAATCCTCCAGGGCCTCCTCTCTCATGCCGTCCTTTGATTCGATCGAGAGGATCGCATCATGGATGAGAAGGGGCGGTATGGAATCCGCGGCAGGAGAAGCGTTCACAAGGTTGCCGCCGATGGTCCCCATATTGCGTATCTGTGGCGAGCCTACCCATCCGCATGCCACAGAAAGGCTCTGCGCCATATCGTTCAAAATGACGGTTTTGCTGATCGCGGCATGCGTCACCGTTGAGCCTATTATGATCTTTCCATCATTGACGGATAAGCGCTTAAGCTCTTTGACGTTCATGATATCGACAACGTTGCCGCAGGACTCTCCCCGCTTCATATCAACGAGAAGGTCCGTACCTCCGGCGATCACCCGGGCATCATCGAGAGAATCGAGAAAAGCAAGGGCTTCTCTCTTGGTTTCAGGATTTACACTTGCAAAGTCCGGCAGCATTGCGTATCGCCTCTATGATCTGGATATACCCCGTGCACCTGCACAGGTTGCCGCTGATCGCTTCCTTTATCTCATCGTCGCTCGGGTCCCCGTTCTTTATGAGCAGACTATATGCTGAAAGGAGCATCCCCGGCGTACAGTATCCGCACTGCACAGCCCCTGAGTCGATGAATGCCTTCTGCAAGGGATGAAGAAGCTCCGCATCTCCGAGGTATTCCACGGTCTTAACATCGTGTCCATTAATCTTTGACGCCAGGGTCAGGCAGGAGTAGTGCGGTTCATCATCGATCAATACCGTGCACGTTCCGCATTCGCCTATGCCGCACCCCTCTTTTAAGCTCTTTAAAGAGAATTGTTCTCGCAAGGTATGGAGCAAAAGTTCCTTATCCTGAACCTCGCATGAAGCTTTTTTACCATTTAATGTAAAATGTATAGCCTTCATAACAAAAACACTGCCTTATCTACCTTCCCATCAGGCCCGGCAGGAAAAGCGCAATTTGAGGAAATACAATGAGAATTACTGCCACAACAATGATTGAGATCAGAAACGGCGTGGCGCCTTTGAAGATCTCTGCCATGGGAACGTCCTTCGCTATCCCCGCAAGGGTATACACGTTAAGCCCTACAGGCGGCGTAATGAGCCCAGCCTCCATCATGAGTACAGCAAGTACCCCGAACCAGATGGGGTTGAAGTTGAGCGCCACGATAACAGGAAAAATAACAGGGAGCGTGAGCACCATCATCGATACTGCGTCAAGAAAGCATCCGAGCATGAAATAGATCGCTATGATGATTGCCAGCACAACATACCGTGACACCTCAAGACCGGCTATCCATCCCGATACGACGGCAGGTATGGTCGAGAGGGCGAGGAAGTAGCTGAAAACCGTCGCGCCTGCCACAAGAAAGAGCACCATAATAGAGATCCTGGCCATCTCAAGGAGAGAGGAAAAGAGTCCCCGCCAGTTAAGCCTCCTCTTTATAAGGACAATAACGAGAAGTGCGGTAGCCCCGATCGCCCCTGCCTCCGTGGGATTGATGTATCCGAGGTAGATCCCGCCCATAACGATAAAAAAGACGAGGAGCGTCTCCCATATCCCT
The DNA here is from genome assembly GCA_002478225.1 of Deltaproteobacteria bacterium UBA7527. Lineage (GTDB taxonomy): Bacteria > Desulfobacterota > Syntrophorhabdia > Syntrophorhabdales > Syntrophorhabdaceae > UBA5609. Next base: position 16,891 of record DLMV01000070.1, read on the forward strand.
TTGAGGGCCTTTATCTTCTCGCTCAGGGTAACTTTTCCAGGCGTGGCGGGGGCGAGGGATGGGTTTATCTTTACCTGGCCGACAATGACCGCGATATAAGCAAGGGAGAGCAGCAAACCGGGCAAAATGCCGGAGATCAGCAACTTCCCTATGGACTGCTCCGTGAGCATTCCGTAGACCACAAAACCCAGGCTCGGCGGGATGAGGAAGGCGAGCGTCCCGCCCGCAGCGACCACACCGGTCGCAAGCTTGGGGTGGTAATCGAATCTTTTCATCTCCGGAAGCGCAATATTGCCCATGGCCGCAGCGCCTGCGACTGAGGAGCCGCTCACTGCGGCGAACCCCGCGCAGGCAGCGATAGTGGCAACCCCCAGACCGCCGGGAAGCCTTCTGAACCACTTGTCAAATGTCTCATAAAGCTCCCTTGTTATACCGGCGCCGCCGGCGAAACCGCCCATAAGGATGAAAAGAGGGATGATGGTGTAGGGGTAATTTGCTGCAACCTCATATATCGTTTTCGCTACAACCGGCAGGGCCGCCTCAAGCGAAGTAAGCGTCCATATCCCGATAAAGCCTACGAACATCATGAGAAATGCGATGGGCATCCCGAGCAGCAGGAGAACCACCACGAGGAAGCTGCCGATAATACCCACCATTATAGGATCTAACACTCTTCTATTGCCTCCTTATTCTCTCAACACCATTTAATAAATCAACAAGGAACTCCAGCCACAAAAGCAGGCCGCCGACTGCCACAAGGAGCCTGAACGGCCGCTGGGGAACCCTCAGCATATCCGACACGGTCTTCTCGTGTATCCCTTCAATAAGACCCTGCCATACCATTATGGTGATGATAAACATGCACAGGATGGTGGTGATGATCTCGACGATCCCCCTGGTCTTTTCAGAGAATCTCTTTGTTAAGAAATCCACGCCCACGTGGCCCTTAACCTGTTGAGTATACGCAGCGCCAAGGAGGATAATGATGCTCAGTATATATTCTGAGAGTTCCAGTGTGCCTGGGATCGGCTTGTTGAAGAAGCCCCGGCTGATGACATCACCCGTTGTAATGAGCATAAGAGGGATCGCGAGAAACATCCCTACAGCGCATACAAGGTAGGTGATCCGCTGGATTGCCTTTTGAAAACCTTCAAATTGCCTCATGTTGCAACTGCGGCATCAGATCTTCTTGAATTCCGGCGGACAGGCTACCAGGTTGATCTTTCTCTTCTCGCACTCCTCGTTCATGATCGCAACGGTCTTCTTTGCGGGGAGCCCTTTTGCTTCAAGATCTTTCACCCACGCCCTTGTCACGTCCTGGAATTTTGCGTACCACTGTTCTGCCTCCGCTTTGGGAAGATCGATGAATTTGACGCCCTTGTCGGCGATCTCTTTCATGATCACCTTGTAATCAGCCTGGTTAAGGCCGCCCGTGACCTTGAACGGATTGGTGCACACCTGGTCTACAAGCTTTTTCTGGTCTTCCGGAAGCTTGTTCCAGGAGTTCATGTTCATCACCGTACCCTCGGAGACGCAGCCGAAGGTAAGCACCGTGGAATGCTTCGCCACTTCATACAGCTTAAATCCCTGGATCAGTGGAGGGCACGTCACGATACCGTCTACAGTACCGGTCTCCATTGCCATGTACACATCGCCGAGAGGCATAAAGACAGGCTCAGCGCCAAGTGCCTTTATATAGTTTGTCTGATGCCCGCCCGGCGATCTCAGCTTCATGCCTTTAAGATCCGCCATCTTCGAAATGGGCTTTTTTGACCAGATGAAGGACTGGATGCATCCGTTCAGCTCAAGGACCTTTACGTTCTTGAATTCATCTTTCAATGCCCGGCTGTAAACAGCATTACCGATATCCGCGGCTATATCTTTACCGTCAACCCATACGGCAAGGGAGAGCACATCCGTAAGCGGAAAGCGGCCTGGCGTCCATGTAGCAGTAAAATAGCCCATGTCGGACATGCCTTTCGCAACGATGTCAAAGTGCTCCGGACCTTTTCCGAGGGCCGCCCCGGCGTACATTGTATAGGCCATCTTGCCGCCGCTTCTCTTCTTCAATTCCTCGAGCATGGGGGTCCAGACGGTCTTCACCTCTTTGCCGACCGGCGGGTGCCACGTGCTGAACTTGATATTTGTAGTCTGTGCAAGAAGCATATTCGGACCAAACATCCCCATCCCAACCGCCGCACCGCCAATGAGAGCGCCTTTCAAGAAATTCCTTCTGCTTAAATCCTTACATTCCTCACACATACGTTCCTCCTTTGTCTCTTTTTATCCACCGCTAACCGTCAGCGGCTCTCATATTCTACACAAAAAACGTGCCGAATAACAAGAAGTTGACGCTTCCAAGACACGCATAAATCGTTTCTCCAGCCACTCCTTTCACTCACAGCAATCGCTCAAGGCCACCCTTCTGCCCACGCTTTCTATTGATTTGCATCATTATAAGCACGGCAAGTACGGCAAGGCCAGGTACTGCAAAACTTACCTTGGGAACGATAAGAAAGACAGCGGCTGCAATTGCGAGAACTCTCTCGTACCATCTTAACGTCTGTACCAGATACCCTTGCATGGCTGCCGCCAGGCAGATAACCCCGATGGCTCCAGTTATCACTGTTATAACCACATGCCACCATTCCCCGATGAGAAGCATCGTAGGGCTGTATGCAAACATATAAGGCACAATAAACCCCACGATCCCCAGCCGAAAGGCGATCCAACCCGTCTTAAAACCGTCCGCTTCCGCAATTGTAGCATTCTTGTACAGAATCGGCCCCTCAACTTTTGACGATATCTCTGCAAGTTCGCTTACCGGATCGATCTCCTTGTCGATCTCGATCAGGTCTAAACCCACTTCTTTAAAAAAACTACGCAGGTCTTTCGCCATTTGTTGCTTCCATATTCTTAAAGTTCATTTCAATCTTCTCACACCCACCTCAGCGTAACCGTCTTTTCGTCCAAAAAAAGTTTTACGGAGTCCATCCTCGATTTTGACATACCGAAGAAAGAGTCCTTCTTGGAGCCAAGCCCGAAAAATGCGTAAGGTTGGGGAATACCGGCGTTAATTCCAACGTTTCCAACCTCGCATTCCCGTATGAATCTCCGGGCTGTTTTACCGCTTTCTGTCACGATACATGCTGAGTGGCCATAATTCGTGCCATTGATCAACCTGATCGCTTCATCCAGGTCTTTCGGCCTAAAAAGATTCGCCAGCGGACCGAATGCCTCTTCCTGGGCGATGTACATATCAGCAGCAACACCTTCGAAGATCGTGGGACCCAGATAATATCCTTTCTCATAGCCCTTGACCCTTACCTTCCTTCCATCCAGAAGGAGTTTTGCCCCCGATTTCAAGCCTGACTCGATAAACTCTACTACTTTGTCTTTGCCCTGCTGTGTCGTAAGGGGACCAAGCTCCACTGATTCATCCAGGCCATACCCTACCTTCATTGCTTTTGATGCAGCTATGAAGGCCTCTTTCACTTCTTTGTACCTCTTCTCATTTCCTATGACAGCCACGTTGTCCGAGCCCAGACACCGCTGGCCAGACATGCCGAAGCAACCCCTTAAAAGATAGTTTACAGCATTGTCCACCGGCGCGTCGGGCATCACAACAATAAAATTCTTCCCATTTCCGTTCAGGGAAGACCGTTTCCCGTACTTTCCGCATAGCTCAAAAAGCTCTTTGGATACCCTTGTGGAGCCTATCAGTCCGACCCCTTTCACCCTCGGATCGGACAGGATCTGCTGATTCAATCCCCGTTCAGGTCCCATATGGAGAAGGTTTACCACACCAGGAGGGAACCCAACCTCCTCAGTTACCTTGAACACCGCATCTGACGAAAGGGGAACCTGCCTGCTTGGCTTCACAATAACAGTACATCCACACGCTAAAGCATAAGGAACAAATGAGGACCATGCATGCATCGGTATGTTTCCCGGCGTAATGATGAGAAATACCCCGGCAGGCTCTTTGATCTCATAGCAGTCTATGCCGTTCGCAAGCTGATCAACATGCCTTCCCATGTAGTAACCATACATGGAGCTCCCTGCTGCTTCGATATTCTCTCCAAATCTGGCAAGCGTTCCACGGGCCTCCTCAATGGTGCGCCCATGGTCCTGCACGAGGATCCTCGACAGCCATTCCGCCTTTGCATTCACTTTATCCCTCAGATTGAAAATGAGTTTCGACCTGTCCCTGAAAGGAACGTTCCGCCATTTTTTGAACGCCTCATAGGCAGCTGCGATCGCCCTGTCAACTTCCTTCATTGATGCTACAGGGGCTTCGGCAATGACCTCGCCGGTAGCCGGATTGGTGGTCTCAAAATATTTGCCGGACTCTGGCTTCACCCACTCACCGTTTATGAACTGCTTCAACTTCCCGTAATGCTTTTTCACCTCAGACAACACTGCCATGCATTCCTCCTCGTCCTAAAAAGTTTATCTCGTATCTTACTCTCTTCGTTCTCTGCCCTCTGCTCTCAGCTTGCTCAGAAGGTGGGCGGCGTTATCACCCACAATATAACGGCGTTCTCTTTTCCTTTGTTCCCCCAATCATGCGGCATATTTGAAGAAAAATAGAAGCTCTCGTTCTCCCGAACCGTGTAGATCTTATCGTTTAACATCAACTCAAGCTCTCCCTTCACAACAAAGCCAAACTCCTCGCCCTCGTGCGAATACATCCCATGTGATCCTCCCCCGGGCTTGATCACCGTATAAAAGGGCTGCATCTTCTTGTTCTTTGTCGTTCTCACGAGGGACTGTATCTTTGCGTCCCATCTCTGGAGCTGGATGTCTATCCTGTCCTTTTTTCCGGTGACGATATCCTCATCCTTGGCGCTCTCCATAAAAAAATCAACGATATTTACATTCAGCGACTTCGCTATCTTTTTAAGCATGGATATGGAAGGGTCTGTCTTGTCCCGTTCAAGCTGCGATATGAAAGAAGATGTGCACTCGACCAGCTCTGCAAGTTGTTTAAGGGTAAACCCCTTGCCTTCTCTCAGTTCCCGGATCTTTTTGCCTATGCTGATCATACCACTATTAAATATTTATTAATAAATTAAATTATATTTAAAAATCAGTCAATAAAAAAATGCCCCGTCCATCGTTATTTCCCCGCCCGATACATCCTCCTGTAG
>DLMV01000070.1:22105-23631 GCA_002478225.1 Deltaproteobacteria bacterium UBA7527
CTCCTGTACAGCAAAAATATCGCCCGCATCATTTGACATCAACACCCTATTTTGTTATAAATCTTTAATTTCCGATGGTAACATTAGGATTGTCTTTCAATGCAATACGTGATCCATGACAGGGATTACAGATAGATGAACGACACAGGGTTCATACATCTCATATGGAGGCGCTCATGAGCAACATAGATGTCCTCGAAAACAGGCGGCCGGTCCTCGGCATCAACAGTCTTGGCAGAATAGGGAAGCTATCGTTATGGCATCATGTCGGCAGAAAATACTTTCAGGAGATCGTTGTTAATATAGGCAGGGAGTCCGGTACAGGATTAAATTCCATTGCCCAGTTCATAGAAAAGGACGTGACGTACGGAACGATCCATAAGTTCCTGTACGGCGTCAGATCAGACCGCATCATACAGATAGTCGATGAAAAGAAAGGCAGGCTCCTCATAGATGGAGTTCCGGTAACGATCCTGCGTGAGGCAAGAAACCCCGTTGAGATCGGGTGGCGCAACTACGGCGTCGATATAGTGGCTGAGTGCACAGGTAAATTCAGGGACCCGACGCTTTCCCCCGAAGACCCAAAGGGATCCATCAAGGGACACCTTGCAGCCGGCGCAAGGGCGGTCATCAATTCCTCCGCGTTCAAGATCAAGAATAAATCATTATCGGCACCGTCAGATACGATTACCCTGATCTACGGGATAAACCACACCTCTTTCAATTACAAAAAACATCTCATCGTATCGGCCGCGTCCTGCACGACAACCGGTCTTGCGCATATGGTAAAACCTCTTCTCGAGAACGCGGAGACCAGCAAGATCCTCACCGCCTCCATGTCGACGGTACACGCCGTAACAAACACGCAAAGCGTCCTCGACACGCTGCCCAAAGCGGGCGAGAAGGACCTGCGCAAGAACAGGAGCATCTTTAACAATATCATCCTTACTTCCACAAACGCTGCCGAAGCGTTGAGCCAGGTCATCCCGGAGGTCCGGAACATCGGCTTTATGGCTGACTCCATAAGGGTCCCCACCAACACTGGATCACTCATCGTTCTTAATATTACCTTCCAGACGCAGCTCCACGAAGACGGTACGAAGTCCTCAATAACGACAAAAACGATCAACGAGATCTACAGGAAAGCAGCCGAAAGGGATCCGGAACGACTCATCATCTATTCTACAGAACAGAACGTTTCGACGGACCTTATCGGCGTCAACGCGGCAATCGTCATTGAAGGTCAGTTCAACCATACACGTACGGCCTTTATAGACGTTGACCTTTCGCAGATCCCGACCACGCCGGCAGCAGCCAGAACATGGTCCTCCAGGAACATCCTCAGGATACCCGTGGTCCATGCGAAGATCTTCGGCTGGTATGACAACGAGTACGGCAGCTACACCAATAGGATGGGAGACCTTACGGTGTACGTGCACAAATCCCTGCGGTAACCGTATTAACTCGGCCTGCCCGGTCTGTTTAGCTTTTTTACGCCTGGCGCCTTACGCCTTGTATGTTATATG
>DLMV01000084.1:0-271 GCA_002478225.1 Deltaproteobacteria bacterium UBA7527
ATCTTTACATAAGAAACCAAAAACTATTATAACATATCGTAATCACGAGCCTCATATGCGTATCGCGGTCATCCATACTGTCGGCTCACCCTGCCGCTGCGCGGAGTACATCGCAGGAGGGCTGACAACGCTCGGCCATGAGCCCGTGGTCATAAATGCCGACGACATCGAGTCCCGCGCCCGTGAGATCTCGCAGACATGCGACCTTGCCATCGATCACACCGATACATTCAGAGGACGGGGGCTTTTCCGTTCCTATGTGCGGCTCGTT
>DLMV01000084.1:438-4556 GCA_002478225.1 Deltaproteobacteria bacterium UBA7527
AGGCGAGGCTTGCCGCATCAGGCGTCCCCACGCCGCCGGGCATCACTGTCACCTCCGGAGAGTTTGCCGTTCCTGAATGGCTGAAGCCCCCGTTCATCGTGAAGCCCGCCTTCGAACACATGAGCCGCGGCCTCTGCCGCGCCATGACGGAAAAAGATCTAAAAGATATGACGGTCAGGCTTCTCCATGATCTTTCCCAGCCCGTCATGATAGAGATGTATATACCTGGAAGGGAGCTCGCCGTCTCTGTCCTTGATGGCAGCGACAGCCTGGAGGTCCTGCCTCCCCTTGAATGGCTGCCCGGCACAGGGGGATCGGTCCTTACGGAGCCATTCAAGCTCAAGGAGCCTGTCGGGGACCGAGACGATGCGGTCATGGCTGAATTATCCCCCGATCTCTTAAGCGAGCTTGCCGGCCTCGCAAGGCTCGCCTTCAGAACGCTCGGCCTCCGCGATTATGCGCGCTTCGATGTACGGCTTTCGCAGGGCGGGACCTTCTATTTTCTTGAGGCAAATATCACGCCAAGCCTTGAGCCTCTTGAAGCGCTGGCGCTTTCTGCGAAGTGGTCAGGGATCGGCTACCCCGGGCTCCTTGAACGGATACTTGCTGCGGCATTAAGAAATCCCAAAGGCGGCCAGGCAGGAAAACGGCACACAACAACAGTGCAGCTTTTGACAGGTCCTGTGACGCTCGAGACACCGGAAGGTGTTCATGTTCCTACCGCCTCCAGCGCCCAACTCGCGAAACATATCGACGTCAGGCCCGGCGACTGCGTCCTTGACCTCGGCTGCGGGTCAGGCATACTCTCAATAGCAGCGGCAAAGCTCGGGGCACGGTTGGTCATGGCCGCAGACCTGAACCCTGACGCCCTTGACGCTACACGGGGCAATGCATTAAAAAATGGCGTGCAGGAAAAGGTCGCCACCCTTGCCTCCCCGTGGTACGATGGTCTTGAAGAAAACACGCTCAGGATGCATGGCATCAGGCAATTTGACGTCATAATCGCGACGCCGCCGCAGACACCGGGGCCAATGGTTTTCGGCCCGAAATACGGCGGACCGCATGGGATCGACAAGTTCCTGACGATCATAAAAGGCGCTTCGCAATTCCTTGAACCAAAAAGCGGCAGGCTTTGGCTTCTCGCGATAACCCTCGCCGATACGGAAACGCTGCTTGCGCGGCTCGGTCAACAGTTTCTTGATGTTTCTATCGTCAATGAGACAGAGCGCGTCTTTACCCCCGATGAATATAATGCCCTGGAGCCGGGGCTCTTCGATTATTTCACCGCGCTCCGGAATGCCGGCATTGCTGATTTCAGAGAGATCGGGAACGCAACCTTCGCATTCCGCAACCTCATTATCCGGGCCTGTGGGTTGCGTTCTCCATGAAACGCATCATTATCAACGCAGACGATCTTGGCGCCGACGAGGCGCGAAACGAAGGCATCTTTGAAGCCGTCCGCTGCGGAATGGTAACAAGCGTCAGTATACTTGCAAACGGTCATGCATTCCGGGATGCGCTTCAACGCATCCGTTCGCTTGGCCCGGTGCAGATATCATTCGGCATCCATTTTAATATCTCCGAAGGAAGGCCGCTTTCATCGGGCCTTCATGTTCTCACCGACAAGGACGGATGTTTCCTGAAAAAGGCCGCTGCGCATCAGCTGCTGATGCACGGCACCAGCGAAGCGCTTGAACAAGAAATAGCCAGGGAACTAAGTATACAGATAAAAACCCTGAAAGACGCGGGCCTTCGCCTCACCCATATTGACGGCCATCAGCATGTCCACGTCTTCCCTGCTGCGATCAAAGCGGTATGCGCGTCAGCGAAAGAACACCATATCCCCTGGATACGCATCCCTGATGAACCGGGACAGGCTGACCGGGAGGACGATATCGCGGACAGCCTTGTTGAAGAAGCGAGGGTCTTCACCAGTGTTGCCCGGTCTGCCCGGTTTTATATCGAAAGAGCCGGATTAAATGCCGCCGATCATTTCCGCGGTCTCTACCTGAAAGGAAGGGCCTCGCTGCCGCGCATGCAAAAGATCGTTAAAGAACTTCCGCCAGGATTGACTGAGATCATGGTACACCCTGGCCGCGCGCCTGCCGGCCCTTCTCAGGCAGGGCCGTTTTCGTCATTCTCGACAACGGACAGGGAAAGGGAGCTTGACGTCCTCCTGGACGAAGAATTTCGTCTCACTTTGTCACAAATCAATGCTATACTTATCCCATTCCCGGAGATAGAAATTTGAACAAAGGAACGCGCATCTTAATCCTTTCCCCCACAATCTTTCCTTCCATAACAGGGAATGCAGCGACAACAGAGCGTTGGCGGCGGTCCCTTGTGAAGGAAGGATATACTGTACAGACACTGGCTACCCGCGGTCTGAACGTTGCAGATCTGCTCGATGCGATAAAGCATTTCAGACCGGATATCATCCATGTGTATCATGCTTTTCATTCCGGCGTCTTTTTGTTGGATCCGCGCGTGTCGGATGCCTGCGATGGTTTGTCGATCGTGGTCTCTCTGCCTGGCACAGACGCGGACCTTGAAATGGTGACGCAGGACAGAAAGGATGTCATATTGAAGGTATGCCGGAGCGCTCACGCAATTACCGCCCAGAGTGAAGTTATTATCGACCACTTGAAAAACAACCTTTCGGAGCGAGGCGATCGCGTTTTTTATATACCCAAGGCGCCGTTGTGGCTCGGCAGCGATATATTTGACCTTCGAAGCTTCGCGGGATGCGGCAACGGGGATGTTCTTTTCTTCCTGCCCGCCGGCATACGTCCCGTAAAGGGAAATCTCGAATGCCTCACGGCGTTCAAAAAGGTCCATCAAACCAATCAGGCTGCAAAGATAGTCTTTTCAGGCCAGGTGCTTGATGCTGATTACGGCAGGCTTTTCGAGCAGGAGATCGATCTATGCGCGGCATTCGCCCGCTGGATACAGCCTATACCGCCTGCAGCAATGCGGTCCGCCTACGAAGGCGCGGATATCGTCCTCAACTGCTCCTTTTCGGAAGGGCTGTCGAATGTGCTGCTCGAGGCGATCTCGGCAGGAAGACCCTTGCTTGCTTCGGACATCCCCAGCACCAGGAGGCTTATTTACGCTGACAACGACGCCGCACCCTGCGGCTTCCTATACAACCCGCACGATCCTGACGATTTCTGCAGTCAGGCGCTGGAGCTCATCAACAACGAATCCCTCAGGAGATCAATTGCGGAAGCGGCAAGGAGCAGGGCCCTGATGCTGCCGACACCTGCCGACGAAGCCAACGCCCTTACCGACGTATATAATGCAGCTCTTCGCAGCATTAATCAGTAGGTTATCGGTCGAAGACGTGAGACGTGAAATGTAAAATGTTTAAACCTTTCACTTCTCACGTTTCACTTTTCACGGTATCGGCAGCTTGCCATCTCAGCTGTCTTCTGCTATATTCACGGAATGCCGCTTGTCTTCGATTCCCTCAGTCACGGCGAGGTAGCGTTCGGTTTCTTCAATATCGAGACCGATATGCTGCTCCTTGAAGATCATTTCTTCTTCGCAAGCGATCTCTGTCAAGGCATCATCGACATTTCAGCGGGGACGTCTGACGAAGAACCAGCATCCCTGAACGGGTATATCCTGGAATACAAGGTCATAGGCAACCTCATGGGCGCCATAGCAGGGGTCGACCTGCGGGGGTTCATCGGTGAGGTGTATAATATGTTCCCTTTTCCCCACGAACCGGAAAGCTTCAAGCAAAACCCGGAGGGCTATAGAACGCGAGATCGCGTCGAAACGGTGATCCGGCGTTACGCAGGGCCGGCATCAATACCGGTGGCTGTCGATTCATCATCAGGCTCTGTAAAGATCGGCGAATACCGGTTCAGCAATGAGCAGTTCCACAGACTTGTGCAATACGTGTGGGCAGGCGGTTACCCCAGGTGGAAGGACGGGGTGCGCCCGCCTTATGTTATAGAGATGAAAGAGAAGATCGAACGCTCCTCACACCCCGCCTTCAAGGGCATAGTCCTGTTATGACCGGTTTTCTCCTGACAAATCCTGATATCGAAATGCAGAGCTAATCTCTAAGCACGAATATCTAAATCCTAAACAAATTCAAATGTTCAAAA
>DLMV01000084.1:4781-5021 GCA_002478225.1 Deltaproteobacteria bacterium UBA7527
ATATTGTTTAGTGCTTCGTGCTTCGGTATTAGGATTTATTCAGCCGGGATCACGGAGTTGAGCTATTTATAAAACGTCGCACCTCCGGCAGCGCGCTTAACGCTCCGTCGCCGGTTGCAATGAATTCGATCCTCTCACCTTTTGCCAGCTCAAGATACTTCGGGCAAAGGATCGACTTAACGTTCAGATATTCCTTTTTCCCAAACAAGGTGAAATTGTAATATTTCATCCTCTCCTTGC
>DLMV01000084.1:5107-5815 GCA_002478225.1 Deltaproteobacteria bacterium UBA7527
ATGTGTATATAGAGCTCACAATTATTTTTGTACGCTATATCGGCCAGCTTCATCATATCGATGACAACCCCAGCCTTGTCTTGCACTGCCAGGGCTGTCTCAAGGAAACCATGCTTCTCAAGGGACTCCCTCTCTTCACGCCAGATAGAACCGTATTTTTCGACCCATTCCATAGCCGCAGTCTCTGCCCCGATGTCGTGGCCTTCACGTTCTGATTCGATCCATTTATATTTCATGATCTCTTCGTTCTGCTGCGCCACGTCCTCAACCTGTTTGCGCTTCAGATAATCATCTTCGTAATCGATAAGGAAATCCACGATCGCCTCCTCAAGCGAGACCTCCCTGCCCTCTTTTTGAGAAAGATAATACTTGTGGTCTTCGATCGCGCGGAGCTCTGAAGGGATAAGGTCTATCTCGTTTCGAGGCATTGACTTCCTGTACATCTTAAACAAACGTTATAAACTCTTTTTATCCTTCGCGCAAGAGGTTATTCCAATTGATTTTGTCGCATATTACAGGTATATTGTTGGCATGGATGATCTGCATTTCATGGCGATGTGCCTGAGAGAGGCGGAGAGGGCATTCACCGAGGATGAAGTTCCTGTCGGCGCTGTTATCGTGTCGCCGCAGAAAAAGGTCATAGCGAGGGCGCACAACCTGACGATCCGTTCCAACAGACCAACCTCCCACGCCGAGATGCTCGCCATC
>DLMV01000084.1:5999-6228 GCA_002478225.1 Deltaproteobacteria bacterium UBA7527
GAGCCCTGCATCATGTGCGCCGGCGCCGTCGTTGAAGCGCGGATCAGGCGCGTTGTCTTCGGGTGTTACGATGAGAAGCGGGGCGCCTTGGGTTCCGTCATAGACGTGAACTCGCTGCCGCTGAACCATAAGCTGGAAGTGCAGGGCGGCGTTCTCCAGGAAAATTGCCAGGCAATCCTGCAAAGGTTTTTTCAATCTAAACGGGAAGGAGAGGTACCGAAGCGGTCAT
>DLMV01000084.1:6370-7329 GCA_002478225.1 Deltaproteobacteria bacterium UBA7527
AATCCCACCCTCTCCGCCATTATATCATTGATTTCATTGGGATTGTTTTTTTTCAATTTACTTCTACTCCACTTCTATTTTTTACTTCCATTTCGTTCCTGAATCCTGCGAGATTGACCAGCTTTCCACGGTTATTTACTATCTCCCTCATCTTCTTCACACTACCGTGAAAATACCTCTCAGTGCTTCTTATATCAGCGTGACGCATCAATTGCTTTGCCTCCAGCATCGAAGCCCCACCCTCCACAACTTGTGTACAGAATGAATGCCTTGTTGCTTCATAGAGGGTAATACTGACACCGGAATATTTCCGCCAAAGCCTCCTTAAGAACTCCTGTCTATACCCTCTTTTCGTTGCAGGGTTCACAAAGAGAAAATCTTCAGGCCACCTATCCCTCAAACATCTATATGCTATCTCATAGGCAGTATCCGAAAGAGGGATCCATTTCTTGTTTTTCCCTTTTGTAGTCTCCACGAGCTTTTGACCACTCCACGTCCTCTGTATCAACACAGTACCGTTCTTAAAATCAAAATCCTTACCCTTTAACGCGCAGGCCTCCCCGATCCTCAGACCTGTCTCAGTAAGAAATCTGATTATGTCTATATGCTCTCGTGGTACCCCCCTTAAGACCTCAACCTGATCTCCAACATCCATGGCAACCTTTGTTTGTGAATCAGTACCTTTTATCTCAGGCCACACAGGGATTGACGTTAAGACCCCCTTCTTTCTAAGCCACACAAAGAAGGAATGCAGGGCATTCAATATATTCCTTTTCATTTTAAGGGACAGATGATCCGGCAACTGATCCTTAAAACTCTCCAGTTGCTCAAATCCTATTTCCCTTACATCACAACCACAAAAATACTTGAAGTAATTACGGTTGTAAGACCTGTAGCATCTTAACGTCTCCGGTGAAAGTTCATTCGCCCTTTCTTCAATAGATTTCTGATCCAGCCTG
>DLMV01000084.1:7451-8031 GCA_002478225.1 Deltaproteobacteria bacterium UBA7527
TCCCATCACGTTTTCAAATTTTCTTTCCTTAATTTTTGCATCTGTGAAATCCTCTGGTTGAAATGCTCCTTTCTTAATTTCACTGTTTATATCAATGAGCTTATCCCTTGCCTTGTCATAGGTGAACACATACCCTTGATCGTCTCTCCTGAATTCGTAATATTTACCCTTCCAGTATATTTGAACCAGACATTTATAATTCCCGCATTTACACACCCCATCCATTTTTTTCCTACACCTATTGCATATAATTATACCCGTCATTATCACGCCTCCAATCTTCAATTGTCTTTGATTAATTAAATTCGTATCGACATTGATTTTTAAACAGTTGTCTTCTTCTTTTAAACGGGAACACTTGTGATTGCTTTTTTTATGCTCTGCTTCCATACGACTTAAAGCTTCTCACCTCCTTTCCTTTACAGGCGGATATTTTATGTATGACTTGCATCACTTTTTGGCTTTTTTGCCTTTAATCGTAAAAAGGTTCTTCATGAAGCTTATCCCGTTGTCTATCTTCTCAAATGTCGGCCCAAATGCAGCCCTGGTTCGCTCCACGAATTCTTTCCCGCCCATGCTC
>DLMV01000084.1:8131-8414 GCA_002478225.1 Deltaproteobacteria bacterium UBA7527
TCAATAATATCGTCAAACTCTTCTTCCGTTAATCCCCTTCCCTTCTTCGTCTCTTCAACAAATACCTTTAAAAGGAATGTTGTTATTTCTGATACTGAAACCTTCCGTGGAAGCATGTCCAAGTCTTCATACAATGCACTATCAATCGACAATGTAATCTTTCTCTTCATGGTATCTCCTTTCGTCATTTTATATTATCTTCTACTATACGTATAGTGGTAATGTTAAACCACACGAAACTATATTGTCAAGGATTATTTTGGGTACTGTCAAGAATCTTTCG
>DLMV01000043.1 GCA_002478225.1 Deltaproteobacteria bacterium UBA7527
GATATACGATTTGCTTGCGGTAGTCCCCTTGCGCCTTACGACTTACGGATTTCTCATGCTGATCGCTTAAGGCTGATAGATGAGCTTCAGTTCTCTTTGACGACCTCGATATACTCGTAGCCTTTCAGACGTTTGAGAAAGATCTCTTTCTTTTCAACAGGGACATTGACCCTGTATGTCCCTTTCGGCAGCCTGTATTTCCTGATCTGGAGGTTGTATGTCCGGAAGGTCCTGTACGGGAGATCCATGGCCTTCGCGAGTACGCTCGTGTGTATCTCCCTGTCTGTCTCAAAGGTGATCTCGGAAAGCGCAAGGGGCTTATACAGCTCTTTCTCATCGATCCTGATGCCGTACCGTTCTCGGTTCATAATGATCTCTTTTATCGCAAGGATCCTGAAGATGTACCTCTCTGTCTCCTCGGGAAGGTAGAGATCAAGAAAATCCCGCGTCCCCTGATGCTCCATCGCCTCCTTCAAGCGAGCGGGGCCTGCATTATAGGCGGCCATCGCGATCAGCCAGTCGCCGAATTCTCCGTAGAGCTTCTTCAGGTGCGTCAAAGCAGACCGCGTGGATTTTTTAATGTTGTACCGTTCATCGAGATGGTCATTGATGTAGAGGCCTTCCTTTTTTCCTGTTTCTTTTATGAACTGCCATATCCCCGCCGCATTCGCCTTCGACAGCGATCTCGGAAGGAGGTAGCTCTCCGTGATAGCAAGGTAGACGAGGTCAGACGGGAGCCCTATCTTCTGGATCTCTTCATTGATCGTATTCAGGTATTTAAGATACCGTTTTACGATAAGCGTCAGCTGTCCTTTATTTTCGAGAAGCTGGAAGAATTCCCGCTCAAAGCGCTCGCGCACATCTTCCCTGTATATGGGGAACTTCTTGTCGCAGAGCGTGAGGTTTTCCGGCAGGGCATCGAGATTGAAGATGTCCACCTCCCGCTGCAGCTTCAGGACATCTTTCTCAAGGTCGCCGATCCTCTTCTCCGGCGAAACAACCCCTTTCTTCTGCGCCACCTGCGCATACGCATTGCAGTTACAGATCAGGAGGGCAATTAAAACCGTAATGGATAAGGCGTATATGGGCGCATGCGGATATGCGTGAAATTTTGAACCTTCTGACCCCTGTATGCTCTTCACGTCCCTTCCTTCACCATCCTTGCGAGCATTGAAGCCCTGTTCGCCATCCGTTCCATGAGGCTCTTTATATCGATCTGTACTGAGCCAAGGTTCTCATATTTTTTTCTGTAGATCGTTTCCAGTTCCTTCCGCCAGTGTTCGACGATCTCGATCTCTTTCTTGTCCATTTCGATCTCTAATTTCTTTTTCAGTTCCCTCATGAGCTTCTCATTCATCTCCATAGGCTTCCTCCTTTCGTTTTACGATGTAACGGTAGATGAGGATCAGCACCGTAACCATAACAAGCACTGCGGGAACAATAATGGTCTCATATTGTTTGATATCATCGACAAAAACAAAGACGACCTTGCCGAAAAGATATCCTATTATAGAAACTATCATGCTCCATCCCATGGCATTCACGATATTAAAAAGGATAAACTTGCTCATCTTCATGTTCGTGCAGCCGAGAAGGATGAGGATGACAGCCCTTATTCCCACCAGGAACCTTATGAGAAAGATGATAAAATTACCATATTTATGGATGACCTTATTTGCCAGTGGAACCTTATTGCGGATAAACTCGAACCGTTCGATAAAATTCTTGCCAAAGTATTTTCCGAGAGTAAAAAAGGTAAAATCACCAACGAAGGTGCCGATAAAGGCATAGATCATCACCATGAATAAATTCATGTAACCAAGCTTCGCGAAGATCCCGCCGATGAGAACCGTTGTCTCACCTTCAAGGAACGTCCCTATTGATATGCCGATGTAACCGTATTGCGCTATGTATGTTTCCATAACCCCCTTTTTTCAGTAAATCATTGTATATAAATTTTTCCTGATTGGTCAATTAAAACATTTCCACGACGGCTGTCAACTCCGCACTATCAGCTGTCGGCAAAGCGCTTTCCTGTCTCTTTCTTTTCGACGATCTTCATAAGGATGATACCGACCTCATAGAGAATATACATGGGTACAGCGAGGAGCATCATGTTATACACGTCAGGTGTGGGCGTGATCAACGCCGCTGCAATGACTATGAAGAGGATCGCGAACCTTCTTGTTTTTGTGAGCGATCTCGATCTCACCACTCCCATCTTACCGAGAACAAGAAGAACAATGGGCACCTCAAAGGTGATCCCGAAGGCGAAGATCATTGCGGTACAGAAAAAAGCGAACCGCTGAACAGATATCATCGCCTTGATGGCGCCTCCCTCGTACCCGACAAGAAATTGTATCCCTGAGGGGAGAACAATATAATAACAGAAGATGCTTCCCCCGTAAAAAAGAACGATGGCAGCAAGAACAAAAAGATAGCCGTAGACCGGCTTGATCCCTGTTGCGCCATGAAACTCGCGCCAGGCAAGATATATGATCACCGGCAACGCGAAGAACACACCGGCGTACATGGCGACCTCGACAGTCGTAAGGAAGACCTCCGGAAGGCTGAGGTAATAGACCTTGATCCCGGCTGTTTTGAGAAGGAGATTGATGAGGTCTTTTGAAAAGAAAAAACTTACGATCCCTGACAGGACGGAAACCATCAAGGAGCTGACGATGAATCTCCTTAATCCGGTTAATAAAGAAAAGATTTTTTTTCTTTCCATTGGAGATCCGCCCGTGTGGTGCCAAGGGAGATGATATACTTGAGGGCATCATCTGTATGCATATCGAGGAATATCAGGTCTTCTTCTTTCGCGATTATGAGATACCCTGACGTAGGGTTCGGGGTAGTGGGGACAAAGACAGAACAGAGGTTTTTATCTTCAAGCCTGATGCGTTTTGTTACAAACCCAAGGGCATATCTGCCCTGGAAGGGGAACTCAATGAGAACTACCTCGCGGAAGGACTTGATCTTTTCCGACGAAAAGGCGTCCGTCATATCCTTCACAGAACCGTAGATCACATTGATAAAAGGTATCTTCTTGAGAAAGGTCTCAGCGTATGTAAGCACGGTCTTGCCGAAGTAGTTCGAAGCCACGACGCCTGTAACATAGACGATCACAATAAATATGATAAAACCCGTCCCGGGTATATACACCTCCTGCCCGATGATCTGCGAAAGTATGTTCCTGATGACAGGCGAGACCATTGCTTCAATGGAGGAGATAATGAGGTAGACGATATATATGGTAATGATAAGGGGGATAAGGATGAAGAGACCGGCAAGGAACTTGTTCTTCAGGTGTTTGGAAAGGTCCATGATTGCGTAATACTATAATCGAACATCAACAAAGTCAAATCATTTAGCAGTCGGCGAAAATAATGGCTCAAAGCTCATGGCAGAACACCCGTAAGTCGTGAGCAGTTGTGTTCGAT
>DLMV01000080.1:0-347 GCA_002478225.1 Deltaproteobacteria bacterium UBA7527
AAAGGCAGCAGAGAGCGGAGAGCCGGGGGCAAAAGCCAAACAGAATAATCAGTGGGGAATAGCCAGTAAAATATTTTTGTGTATACTGCTTACTGCCTACCCGGTTCTTGCTGTTGCCCTGAGTTGGTTTAATTGCGTGTTTGCGAGGGACATCCCGAGACCGCGCTAATCCTTATGAAAATCTGGGATTAATTATAAAATAGCCTTATCGGCAAGTGGTTGGTAGGAGCATGTCGCGCCCAGCTCCGGCGGAACCTTTCCTTAGAGAGACTTAAGCACCGGGCGATGCGAAGGAAAAGGTGAAGTCGGGGAGAAATCTTTATCGTTGGCAGAGCAGCTTTAAATGA
>DLMV01000080.1:497-3626 GCA_002478225.1 Deltaproteobacteria bacterium UBA7527
GAGAGCAGCTTTAAATGAGCAGCACGTCAGGAATAAAGTCTGTTTTAGCGTTAATGATCTTTTAGTCTTCCAATTTCTTTTTTGATCTCGTCGATTATATCAGTATTGTGGATGAGCTTCTTATCCCCCTCCTTAACAGAAAAGATGATGAATACCCTTCCGCCAAATGTATCCTGGAACTTCCGGTGTGTTGTCTCCTGCATTTCCTTCCATTTGTAATCTTCAAAGGTGTGGCTGAAAGTAACCGGTTTTATTTGCAGTCCGATATGTTTATTGTTTATTTCGATGAAGAAGTCAACATTGTATAATCTGTCCCATTCGTCGGGCGCCGGTTTCATCGGCATTCCCAGAATGTTCTGCAATTGACCGTATATGGTTTGAATCTCTGTCTGGTAACCCTCAAAGGTCCTATTGATAACCACCTCTTTGATGTAATCTGCACAGTCCTGTTCGGTAACCTCGGCGACCTCATATTGGATAACCTCAGTGATCTTCACATACAATTTCCTGCCAAGTTCTTCCAGATATTCTTTTGGATGAACCTGTTTATAATAATACTGTTCCCAATCTTCAAGTTTCTTGGGTGAGCATTTCCTTATAAGCTCTGAGACCGGCCCGACGGAGTTTTTCTTGTTGAGGCCCCACCGGTTCATTGCTTGATTCAGTATCCACTCCTTTGCCACTATATCCCCCTTTTGAATGACAGGAATTTTGATTTGTATTTGTAATCCAGCGATACATCGACCTCTGTTAGTCCGTTTTTGATTAAGTGGGCGTTTAAAAATGTCTTGTTCCATAAATAAAGGTAACTGTATAGATTGTTTTGTTCGTCGTGCTTTACGGCATCGAACCGTATGAAGACCTTTTGTCCTTTTGTTTTCTCTCTCAAAAATTTTATCGCCTCGCCATTGGCCTCTGTTTTGCTTTTGATGCCGATCAGCCGGATCGTGACACCGTTATTTAAGGTCAACAGCTCGGGAGAGATCACATCTTTGACCATAAAATATGTTTCTCTTTGAGGGTCGGAGCCATCGATCCTTGAGCCGAATTTCAATCTTCTCGGATCGATCTTTTTATCGAACTTTATGGGATCATGAAAGATGTAGGGCAATTTATTAATCTCTTCCTCGAAATTTATCGTTACCTTCCCCTGTCTTATAATCTCGTAACGTGCATCCTGGAAGATGGCGGCCTGCCTTATATTGAGCTTCTCCTCGATGGTAGGGACGAAGTCATCATTTATTTCGTACCCTATGGAGTTTCTTTCGAGGTTTCCCGCTGCAAGCGAAGTAGTGCCGCTGCCCATAAAAGGATCAAGGACAGTGTCTCCGATAAAGCTGAACATCTTTATGAGGCGCCTAGGCAATTCTTCGGGGAACATGGCAAGGTGTTTGTCCTGCTTTTCACCTGAAAAGCTCCAGTGCCCGTTAAAATATTGATTCCATTCTTCCTGCGATAACTTCGACTGTTCCTTGATCTCCTTGCTTACCCTTGGAGGGTTACCGTATTTTTTAAAGATCAGAATAAATTCATAGTCAATTTTTATAATCCCGTTCCTTGGGTACGGATAGGACCCCATCACCGTAGCCCCGCCGGTAGTATTGCAGGTCGTCACCTTCTGCCAGATGATGGCCCCCATGTAATCAAAACCCATTGTTTCGCAGAATTTAATAATCTCTGTGCGGATGGGGATGATCTTGTATCTCCCGTAATAGACCGAACGGGCAAATTGATCGCCTATGTTCACGCACAGACGACAACCTTGATGCAGAACCCGCCAGCATTCCTTCCAGACCAGGCTTAGATTGTTTATATATCGCTCATAGCTGTCATTGAAGCCTATCTGCTCCCCGTTACCGTAATCTTTCAACTGCCAGTAAGGTGGGGAAGTAACGACAAGATGGACGGATTCATCGGGCACCTCTTTCATCTGTCTGGAGTCACCGATTATGATTTTATGCACGGTATCCATATTTCTTATTTTAAGCCATTACGAAATGCAAAACCATTATTTTCGGTTAATGAGGCTTCCCTCACAGTTTCTTTACCGAAGGCGCCGGTTTCTGAGCTTGCGTCCCCCCCTTTTTTTTATTAATCTTCCTCCAAAGGCCATAAAAATGCAATTCAATTCTCACCGATTGGCTGCAAGACGTCGCTGGGCTGTTGCTCGTGTAGTGCGCGATGCCTTTGCATGTAACTTTAAACCCAATGCGTTGATCACCTTGAGAACAGTGTCGAAGCCCGGACTTCTTTCTCCGGAGAGAGCCTTATAGAGGCTTTCCCGCGACAAACCGGCATCACGCGCCACCTGAGACATGCCCTTTGCCCTGGCGATATCGCCCAGTGCTTTAACAATAAAGGCTGTATCGCCTTTTGCCTCTTCAATGCATGCCTCCAGATAAGCGGCCATTTCTTCCGGTGTACGAAGATGTTCTGAAACATCATATTTTGTAGTAATGGTTTTTTTCATAACGTACCCCTATAGATTTCTTGCCAAGAGAAGCGCAGTTTTTATATCCTTACCCTGAGTGTTTTTATCGCCGCCTGCAAGCAGAATTACTATCGATCGCCCAAGCTGTTTGTAATAAACCCTGTAGCCCGGACCATAATCAATACGCATCTCCGAAACGCCTTCGCCCACTGCCTTGACGTCACCGGGGTGGCCCGCGGTTAACCGCTCAATCCTTGCCAGAATACGTGCACGTGCCCGGATATCATGAAGACTGTCGATCCACCTGGCGAAATGGTCGGTCTTGCGGATCTCAACCACAGGTTAATTGTAGCCTATTGGATACAGTTTGTCAATGGGAGGTAAGGATTGGACCTCTCTGTTCGGCTATTTCAAGCTGATGGCCTTGGCGGGACAGATCTCCTGGCAGCAGAAGCAGACAATGCATTTTTCCGGATCAACCAGCGGGATCTTGCCGTCCATCGACAGGGCGGACGCCGGGCACTGGCTGACGCAGGAGCCGCATCCGGTGCACAGATCCGGATCGGCCTGCGGCCGCAGGAGGGTCTTGCTGTGAAGCATCGCCTGCGCGCCTTCATTGCGGGAGATCGCTTCCCCGCCCAGGGGAGGGAGCTTGAAGCCGCGAAGCCGCTTGAACCTGCCGACGATCTCGATCTTAC
>DLMV01000080.1:3705-10720 GCA_002478225.1 Deltaproteobacteria bacterium UBA7527
TTACTGCGCTCGTAATCTCCAAGGCCCGCCTCTTTCTCGCCATAACGGCGTCGAGGGCCACGGCGTTGTCGGACGCCAGGATCAGGCCTATCTCCCTGAGATCGGAGCATGCCGGTCCATTCCCCTCCATCCCGACCACGGCGTCAACGATGAAGAGGTCCGGTATCCTGAGTCGGAATACGTCAACTATCATTTCATGGAAGCGTTCCGGGCTGCCTGCTGCCTTGTGCAGCCTTGCCTTTTGGGCCCCGGGCAGGAAACCGTAACTGTTCTTGATCGCTCCGGTCATAACAGTAAGGCCATGGGTCTTGAATTTCGGCAGGCTGATGATAATATCAGCGTCAAGCACGATCCGGGAGAGGCTCACGTAAGGTATGAAATCAGGATTAAAGCTGACCTGCTGCGAATCGTTCCCGATGTTCTGATAATAGCCCTTCGATGCCTCCACAAGGCCTGTCCTTTTGAAGGCCTCCTCATTCGCGCCATAGCTGAAAATGCCCGGATTGTCTCCTACAACAATGGAAGCCGGCCCCATCGATTCCACCTGGTCCACAACGGCACGGAGGACCGCAGGGTGGGTGACGATGCCTTCCTTCGCTTCCGAGGCGCGAAGCACGTTCGGCTTTATGAATACCTTCTTCCCTCTGAGCTTTGGAGCAAAAAGCTCGAAGACCTTTACGACCGCCTTATGAACGTTCTCGTATGTTGCGGGATGGATCATTACCTTTGCCACGGGTTAACACCTCTTCTTATCATACTATGAGTTTTAGTTTTTATGCTATTATACATATACAAACCCGGAAGGGAGGTACGCTATGGAAGATATCTTTAAGGAGATCAGCCCAGAAGGCCTGACGGATAACCCATTCAAGCTCATCGGCAAGGAATGGATGCTGATAACAGCGGGGACGAAAAAATCGTTCAATACGATGACCGGCGCGTGGGGCGGGCTGGGCGTCTTGTGGTATAAGAACATAGCATTCTGCGTTGTGCGGCCTACCCGGTATACCTTTGAGTTCATGGAGCGGTCATCAAGATTTACCCTCTCGTTCTTCGATGAGCAGTACCGTGACACCCTGACGTACTGCGGGACAAAATCGGGCAGGGATATCAACAAGGTGGCCGAGACAGGGCTTACGCCGGTTGTTTCAGACAAGGGGATCTATTTCGCCGAGGCGAGGCTGGTATTGATATGCAAAAAGATCTATTTCCAGGACCTTCGTCCAGGCAATTTCCTGGTCCCGGAGATAGAGGAGTTTTATCCCTTGAAGGATTATCACCGGATGTATGTCGGTGAGATCATGCAATGCCTGACGCGGTAAGGAAAGGAAGCGCTGTGACCCGCTGCCGAACAGGAACAATGAAATTATTCGTCGTTATCGCCTTGTTGTGGATGCAGGCAACATTCTGCCCGTTGACGGCATTTGCCGTAAGCACGATGCCTGCCGGCTTCGTCGATCTCCACCATGTGGTCCCATCGATCGTGCTCGACATCAGGTATTATACCGCGCACAATTTTGTGGGGGAGCGGGTCGATGGATATGATGCACCGAAATGCATAATCACGAAAAAGGCAGCCGACGCCCTTGCCGGGGTGCAGAAAGAATTGATGGACTTCGGTCTGCCTCTCAAGGTCTACGACTGCTATCGGCCGCAGCGCGCGGTGAGCCATTTTGTCAGATGGGCGAAGGACGTAGGCGATACGAGGACGAAAAAGGAGTTCTACCCCACCGTGGACAAGCAGAACCTCTTCAGGGACGGCTATATCGCCGAAAGATCGGGCCACAGCAGGGGAAGCACCGTGGACCTCACGATCGTACCCATGCCTGTCCCAACCCAGGAGCGATATGAACCCGGACAGCCCCTGCGCGAGTGTTACCTGCCTGCGGAAAAACGCTTCAAAGACAACAGCATTGACATGGGAACGGGATTTAACTGCTTCCACGAATTATCCCATACGGCGAACAGGGAAATAGGAGATGCGCAGCGCATGAACAGACTCCTGCTCAAGACCCTTATGGAGAAGCACGGCTTTGTCAACTATGACCGGGAATGGTGGCATTACACGTTGAAGGATGAGCCGTACTCGGATACCTATTTTGATTTTGCCATTGAGTAGGACCGCGGCCACCCTTTTGTCTTGACAATTTTGCAATGCTTGTACATATTATCACAAAACCATGGGACAGGCATGACCTGCAATTGACAAGGGGCTGGTTTTTCTATATTATTTTAGTCTTTCATTATCTGTAAAGTGCACTCTATATGAACAAAGCGCAACATCCTATATCCCAGGAGAAGAGCGATCTTTATGGTATTGATGTAAATAACCGTAAATGCCGCCGCTGTTTATATTGCGTCCAGCTCTGTCCCGCAAAGGCAATAAAACTGGAAAAAGAAAGCATCAGGATCATTCCTGAACGATGTATATTATGCGGGAGCTGTATATCGGCATGTCCTCACCAGGCAATGAGCTACAGAAGCGGGCTCAGCGATGTAAAAAAGATCTTTTTGACCAATGAAAAAACGATCGCATGTCTGGATCCCGCCTTCCCGGCAGTGTTCGACATTGGAACACCGCGGCAGCTGGTCACTGCCCTTAAGAAGCTTGGCTTCTCAGAGGTCTGGGAAGGCGCCTTTGGCGCAGAACTTGTAAGCCAGGCATACAGAGGGCTCGTTCAAAGGTTTTCGGATCAGCCGATCATCTCGTCGTTCTGCCCTGTCATTGTTTTTTATATACAGAAATACCTTCCGCAGCTTGTGCCGAATATCGCGCGGATCGTATCCCCCATGATCGCCGTTGGAAGGGTTGCCAAAAAGATCAAAGGCAAAGAATGGAAGATCATCTATCTCACGCCTTGTCTCGCGCAGATGGGCGAGGTGTCATCACCGGAGGTGGCCGGTGCGATCGACCACGTGGTCACGTTCCGGGACATCAAAAAGATGCTCGACGAAGCGGGCATCGAAAGAAAATCTCTAAGCGAATCCGACTTTGATGGTCCGAAGCCTTTCCTTGGCAGGATCGTATCGGTCATCGGTGGGTTGAACCGCACCATGGGGGATAGCTTCGACGTGCTTGATGATGAAAGAAGCGTGACCTATGGCCGAAGAAGGGCGATCGGCGCACTGAACCAGCTTGCCAATGGATACATTCAGGCAAAATTTTTAGATTTCTTATATTGCGCCGGCTGCGTCGACGGTCCTTTTGTTGACCGTGAGCTGTCGGTGCTCGGCAGGCGCCAGATCGTGGCGCGCTACGCCAAGATCGAAATGGAGAAGCAGGATGTTTCGAAGGTGCTGGCGGAGCTGGATAGCTACGCGGATGTTGACCTGAGCCGGGAATACGTAGCGATGGAGCAGAAGCTGCCGATGCCGACCGAGGAACAGATACGGGCAGTGCTCAAGAAGATGGATAAGATGCCGCCTCATAACAACTTGGACTGCAGGGCCTGCGGATATGCTACGTGCCGCGAAAAGGCGATTGCCGTTGCCCAGGGGATCACAGAGGCGGAATATTGTCTGCCCTACCTTCTGGAACAGAGCAAAAAGATATACCAGCAGCTCGAAAAGTCCCACCACGCGCTACAGGTCTCCCACCAGGAGCTGGAACAGGCCCAGTACCAGCTTATCAGAACGGAAAAGCTCGCCGCCCTTGGACAGCTCGCCGCAGGCGTGGCGCACGAGATCAACAACCCGCTCGGGACGATCACCATCTATGCCCATATCCTGCTGAAAGGCATGGAACAGGACGACCCGAGGAGGGAAGACCTGATGCTTATTATCAGCGAGGCGAACCGGACAAAAGAGATCGTTCAGGGTCTCTTAAGCTTCGCCAGGGAGACGAAGCTGAAACCAGGCGAGACGAATATCAATGAGCTTCTCGAAGATACGCTCGGGTTGCTGGTGAATCAGTCCCTTTTCCATAACATCAAGATAAAGAAGACGCTTTCTTCAGACCTGCCGAACATATTCGCCGATGCGACCCAGCTCAAACAGGTCTTTCTTAACATCATCCTCAACGGCGCCCAGGCGATGGAAGGCAAAGGGAACCTGACGATCACCACGGCACAGGAGAAAAACCAGATCAGGATCAAGATCCGCGACAGCGGCCCCGGGATCCCCCCGGAGAACGTGAGAAAACTCTTTAATCCTTTTTTTACAACGAAAGAAAAGGGAACGGGCCTTGGCCTGGCAATCTCCTACGGGATCGTCGAGCGGCACGGGGGCAAGCTGGATGTGGAGACCGAGCTCGGGAAAGGGAGCACCTTTATTATCTCTCTGCCGATCACGACAACAGAGAGGGCAGACGGAGAGGCAATAACCAAAAATGATTTGGTTCAAACTATAAACACAGGGAGAAAGAACTATGGCCAGAAAACCAAGAATCTTAATTATTGACGATGATGTCGATTTTATTGACCTGAACAAGGCTGTCCTCGAGAACAGTGGCTACGAGGTGGTCACAGCATTTTCAGGCCGGGAGGGAATGGACAAGGTCAGGTTCGAGCAACCGGACCTCATCGTCCTTGACCTGATGATGGAAAAGCATGACACCGGGTTCACGTTCGCGAAATCGATAAAGGCAGATCCTGTCTACAAAAAGATCCCCATCCTGATGCTCACATCGGTGGCAGGTGAGACAGGGTTCGGGTTCTCACAGGAACAGGATGGCTACTGGATGAAGACGGACGACTTCCTGAACAAGCCGGTAGCGCCGGAAGACCTGGTGAACAAGATCAGCGCCCTGCTTGAAAGGGCAAAACAGTCAGAATAGCAGCAAACCAAGGGTGATCAATGGCAGAGGCCGCAAAAATACTTGTTGTTGATGACGAGAAGGGTATCCGCGAAGGGTGCCGCAGGATACTGACAGGCGAAGGGTTTTCCGTTGATGTGGCGGAAAACGGGAAAGAAGGACTTGACATGGCGAAAGCCAAACCCTACGACCTTATGCTCATTGACCTCATGATGCCTGTTATGGGCGGCATTGAATTGATGGAACAGGTGAGACAGCTTGACCCGGAGATCATCATGATCGTCATCACCGGCTTTGCTACGATTGAAACGGCCGTTGATGCCATGAAGCACGGCGCATATGATTACATTCCAAAACCGTTTGCGCCTGACCAGCTCCTGGCGGTCCTCAGTAGGGGGCTGGAGACAAGACGGCTTCGCCTCCAGGCAGAGCAGTTGCGCCAGGAGAGGGATCAGAAGCTTCTCGAGATAGCAGGTGAGAAGTCAAAGCTCCATACAATTGTGAACTCCATGGCAGACGCGATCCTCGTGATCAACAGGGAGCATCAACTGGTACTCTGGAATCCTGCAGCCCTCAAGACGCTTAACCTCGCGGGAAGGGTGGAGCTTGGCAAGAATGTTGATGACGTCATCCAGGAGAAGAACGTGATCGACGTTATCAACAAGGCGTTCAGTCCGGACTCTTCCCAGTTCACGATCTTTTCCGAAGAGATCGAGGTTACAGAACCTGAGCGGAAAACGCTCATAGCGAGCGTAGCCGCTGTACGGGATGAGCAGGGCCGGCATCTTGGCGTTGTCAGCACCTTTCGGGACATTACCGCCCTGAAAGAGGTTGAGGAAGTAAAGTCCCAGTTCGTGCGGATGGTTGCCCATGAGTTGAGGGCGCCGCTTGCTGCAATTGAAGGGTACCTGAACGCTTACCTTACCGGCGTAGCAGGGACGGACCCTCAATTCAACCGCCAGATGCTAGAGCGGGCAAGGCTCAGGAGCAAATCGCTCATCGAGCTGGTAAACGACCTTTTGCAGTTTGCCAGGCTTGAATCAAAGCGTGTTGAGAGGAAAAAAGAGCTCCTCGACATGAAGGAGGTTATTGAAGGCGCTGTCGAATTGCTGAAGAACCAGGGCGATAGCAAAGACCTTCAGTTTCAGGTCAACATCCCGGACACGCTGCCCCCCATTGAGGCTGACCGGGCAGAGATGGACCAGTTGATGACGAACCTTATCTCCAATGCAATGAAATATAATGTGAAGAACGGCAAGGTGATAGTCAGCGCAAAGCCTGAAGCGCATTATCTGCATATCAATGTTACCGATACAGGGATAGGCATAGAGGAAGAATGCCTCCCGTGCATCTTTGACGAATTCTACCGGGTGCAGGGTCCGAAGACCAGGTATACCACAGGCACGGGCCTTGGACTTTCCATCGTCAAGAGGATAGTGGAATCACATTTTGGCCGGATCGAGGTAGAAAGCGCAGTGGATAAAGGCACGACATTCACCGTCAAGTTACCGATACGACAGGTGTATGCAAAGTAATCATATAGAAAGAACAAAATTTGAGAAAAGGAGAAGTTATGGCGAAGAAAGAAGCAAAGCTTAACGAGGTCATGGAAAAGCGGGTCCTGGCCCCTTCGATCACACTCTTCAAGCTTCATGTGCCTGACATCGCTAAAAAGGTGAAGGCAGGACAGTTTGTGGTCTTAAGGGGAGACGATATGGCGGAACGCATCCCTTTAACGGTGGCAGATACGGACCGGAAAAAGGGTCAGATAACCGTTATCTTCCAGGCAGTCGGATCATCGACAAGGAAGCTTGAAAAGTTTGAGGTCGGCGACGCGATCCTGGATGTTGTAGGACCACTTGGGAAGCCAAGCCATATCGAGAAGTTCGGTACGGTAGTATGCGTCGGCGGCGGTGTCGGCGTAGCGCCGGTGCTCCCTATTGCAAAGGCGTTGCTTGAGGCAGGCAATGAGGTGATCTCCATCATCGGCGCCCGCACAAAAGAGATGCTGATCCTTGAGGACGAGATGAGCAAGGCCAGCACGAAGCTTTATGTGGCTACCGATGACGGAACATACGGACACCACGGGTTCGTCACCGATGTGCTGAAACAGGTCATCGAAGAGAAAAAGGACGTCGCGCTTGTTGTCGGCATAGGTCCTATTGTGATGATGAAGGCTGTTTCCGATGTGACGCGTCAGTACAACATCAAGACAGTGGTAAGCCTAAACACGATCATGGTCGACGGCACCGGCATGTGCGG
>DLMV01000080.1:10823-11250 GCA_002478225.1 Deltaproteobacteria bacterium UBA7527
TCGACGGCACCGGCATGTGCGGCTGCTGCAGGGCAACGATAGGCGGCGAGACAAAGTTTGTATGCGTTGACGGCCCTGAATTTGACGGCCACCAGGTCGATTTCAAGGAGCTTATCCTTCGCGGCAAGATGTATGACCGTGAAGAAAGGCGCGCGATGTGGGATCACCAGTGCAAGCTCGAAGCGCAGGCAAAGGCCATGAAAAAATCGAGGGTCCGCGAGAGAATGCCCGAACAGAACCCGAAACTGAGGATACAGAACTTTAACGAAGTGGCGCTGGGCTACACCAACGACAATGCCCTCCGTGAAGCGTCCCGGTGCCTCCAGTGCAAGAATTCCCCATGCGTCGAAGGATGCCCCGTCAATGTCCAGATCCCGGCCTTCATCAAGAAGATAAAGGAAGGCGATTTCATGGGCGCAATCCATAC
>DLMV01000080.1:11420-17532 GCA_002478225.1 Deltaproteobacteria bacterium UBA7527
TGCGGCCGGGTCTGCCCGCAGGAGAGCCAGTGCGAATCGAAGTGCGTGCTGGGCAAAAAGGGGCAGCCCATCGCGATCGGCAGGTTGGAAAGGTTCGCGGCGGATTACGAGCTGGCAAAGGGAGATGTCCGCGCACCGCAGAAACCGAAGAAGTCAGGCAAGAAGGTCGCCATCATCGGCGCGGGTCCAGCAGGCCTTACCGTTGCGGGCGAGCTTTCGAAAAAAGGCCACGACGTGACGGTCTTCGAGGCACTCCACAAGGCCGGCGGCGTTCTCGTCTACGGCATCCCGGAATTTCGTCTGCCGAAGGCGATCGTCCAGCGGGAAGTAGACTACGTGGAAAAGCTCGGCGCCACGATAAAGGTCGATACGATCATCGGCCAGACGACAACCGTTGAAGAGCTCTTCAAACAGGGCTACGATGCCATCTTCATCGGCACCGGCGCTGGTCTGCCATACTTCCTCAACATTCCCGGCGAGAACTTGAACGGCGTTTATTCTGCCAACGAGTTCCTCACGCGGTCGAACCTCATGAAGGCATACCTCTTTCCTGAATATGATACGCCTATCAGGGTGGGAAACAAGGTCGCCGTCATCGGCGGCGGCAACGTGGCAATGGACAGCGCCAGGGTCGCCAAGAGGCTCGGCGCCGACACGGTATACCTCGTGTACCGGCGCTCCCGTGAAGAGATGCCGGCTCGCGCAGAGGAAGCGCACCACGCCGAGGAAGAGGGTATCGACTTCAGGCTTCTTACAAACCCTATACGGATCATCGGCGACGAGAACGGCTGGGTAAAAGGCATGGAGTGCATTAAGATGGAGCTTGGGGAACCCGATGCATCAGGCAGGAGGAGGCCGGTTGAGATACCGGGGTCCAATTTTGTCCTGGACGTGGACGTTGTGATCGTCGCGATCGGCCAGGGTCCGAACCCGATACTCACACAGAGCACCCCGGAGCTGAAGCTCAGGAGATCCGGCAATATCGAGGCTGACCCCGAGACAGGGAAGACAAGTATGGAAGGGGTCTTTGCCGGCGGCGATATCGTGACCGGCGCCGCGACGGTCATCCTTGCCATGGGCGCCGGAAGGGCGGCGGCAAAGGCGATCGACGAATACCTGCAGACAAAACAGAAATAGCCCCATATCCTTTGTATCCGGAAGGGCAGAATCTTGTGTTCTGCCCTTTTTTTGTTTATGTTATAGTATACGCAAGCAATGCTACGGAGGAGAGGGCCGATGAAAAAGATCGTTTTGCTTCGCCACGGAGAAAGCACCTGGAACAAGGAAAATCTCTTTACCGGGTGGACGGACGTTGACCTGTCGGAAAAGGGGATCGAGGAAGCAAAAGAGGCCGGGCGCGTCCTGAAAGAGCAAGGGTATGTATTTGACCTTGCCTTTACGTCTGTATTGAAGAGGGCCATCCGCACGCTCTGGATCGCACTTGACGAGATGGACCTCATGTGGATACCGATCTACCACGACTGGAGACTGAATGAACGCCACTACGGAGCGCTTCAGGGTCTCAACAAGGCCCAGACCGCAGAGAAATACGGTGAGGCGCAGGTAAAGCTCTGGAGGAGAAGCTATGATATCCGCCCGCCTGAGCTCGATGAGAAGGACCCCCGTTATACCGGTCCAGACCCCCGTTACCATGATCTGAGAAAAGAGCAGCACCCCCTCGCGGAATGTCTCAAGGATACCGTGGAGCGATTCCTTCCCTGCTGGCATGAGCGCATCGTGCCGATAATACAATCAGGCCAGCGCGTCCTCATCACTGCCCACGGGAACAGCCTGCGCGCCCTCGTTAAATACCTCGACAACATCCCCGACGATGTCATCCCCGAACTGAACATCCCAACGGGCATGCCGCTTGTCTATGAACTGGATGATGGACTGAAGCCGATCAAGAGCTACTATATCGGTGATCCGGAGAAGGTGAAGGCAGCTATGGAGGCCGTTGCGAACCAGGGAAAAGCGAAAAACGCTTAATGAGCCCTTCTGCGGTATACCCGCTAAGGCTCGGAAGTTACTCAACCTGCGAACTCGCGCTTCGCGCTCAGACAGCGCAGGTTATCCTGCGGAATGCTCCTACTCGCCAAGCGGGTCCCAACCGTGCTCGAGGTCGCTGTTCACGAAAATGTTCCTGGTGAACCACATAGGAGGCGCAAAGTTACTTCCTGGTTTAACGCATATACGAAACCAGGTCAGGATGGTAATATTGCGCGTTGATCTTGCTCAGGTCCTGCCTGGGCTTGTCGTCCGTCCTGTTCGCGTACTCATCGTAGAGTGACCGTGCGATCTTCGCAAAGGCGTCGAGCATCTCATGGTCGAAGTGGCTTCCCCTGCTCTCCATGAGTATCTTCATAGATTCATCAAACCCCAGAGGTTCTTTGTAGGGGCGTTTCGATGTGAGGGCATCGAATACGTCGGCAACGGCGAAGATGCGGGCTACCCGCGGTATCTCCGTGCCATGTTTGTTCTTGTCGTATCCTGAGCCGTCGTATTTCTCATGGTGGCCACCGACAACATCGATCGCATCGTTAAGCCATGTCGACCTGTTCACAATATCGACCCCGTACCGGACATGTTTCTTCATCTCCTCAAATTCCTCCGGGTTGAGCTTCCCCGGCTTCAGGAGGACATTGTCGCTTATTCCGATCTTTCCGACGTCGTGGAGAAAGGCGCCTTTAAGGAGGGTGCGGATCTCGTCGTCGCCGAGGTGCAGCTCCTGTGCGATGCGGACCGCGTAAATAGTGACGCGGTAGTTATGGATGTCGGTGTCGCTGTCCCTCTTGGCAATGGCGCCCCCGAGGACGCTAAGGATCTCAAGGTTGGCATGGAGGAGGTCTGCCGACAGCGACGTGACCCTGCGAAGCAACTGCATGATGACCGGATAGAGAAGCAGCGAGGTGAGAAGCACAATACCCGCCGCGATCAATGTTGTAAAAAATACCTCCCACCGTGCCTTAGCGAGGATTCCGGGCGCAACGGCAAAGACCCCTTCGATATAACCTACCCGCTCATTGGCGCTGTTTTTAAGCTCTGATACAAGATGGATAACAACAACGTCCTTTTTGAAATGCTTCATCCTTTTCCAGGCCCCCTGCCCGGCGAGGACAGAGCGATCGAGACCTTTGTCCACATAATCGTTCACCGCGGCGATATATTGATAATCTTCATCGCTTACCTTTGCTATTTCGCGGAGATCAGGATCAAGGATACGGGCAAGAACAAAATAGCCCTCCCTGCGCCTTGTCGTTTTGGTGGCTGATCTCTTCATTACGCTCCGGATCCTTTCGTGGTCGCCGAGCCCGGGTGCGTCGAGGTTTTCTATGATGAGCCACCTGAATTGCTCTGCTCCTAACAGCGCCCTGTCAATTACCCGCTCGTCGACGGCCTTGAACTCCATGAAAACGACTATAGCGCTCAGGATTGCGCAGATGCATAATGTTGATATCGCGAGGCGGAAGACAAGAATCCGATGGATCGATCGTTTAAGCCCCATGTCTGTATGTCCCTTAGCTACATTTTTCAACATGACGAAATATTTTGCAACTGCAAAACAAGCATGCCGTTGAAGAAAAATATTGATAGGGCACATCCCCTTACAATATCCGGGTTGAAAATTTCAGAAATGTATGGCATATCACAATTTGATATACAAGACCTCACAAGAACCTTTTTTTTGCAGGGAAGGAGAGACCGTTATGAAAAACTTGTTGGAAGGCATTGAAGACATACTGTTAATGGGACCCGGTCCTTCATGCGTGCCGCCGGAGGTCTACAGCGCTTTAAGCCGGGCGACGATCGGACACCTCGATCCCTATTTTCTGAACATTGCGGAGGAGCTGAAGGAGATGCTCCGCAGGATCATGAACACGAGGAATAACCTGACGATCCCCATATCGGGAACTGGCTCTGCCGGCATGGAGGCAGCATTTGTGAATCTTGTCGAGCCGGGAGACAAAGTGCTGGTCCTTTTGAACGGCGTGTTCGGCATGAGGATGCAGGATGTTGCCACCAGGCTTGGCGGCACCGTTGACGCGCTTGAATTCAGATGGGGCGCTCCCGTTGAGCCGGAAGCAGTAGAAAAAAAACTCAGGCAGGAATCCTATAAGATAGTTGCTATAGTCCACGCCGAGACCTCGACGGGCGTGAGAAATCCAGTTGCCGAGATCGGCTCTCTTCTCAAGGGCAGCGACACGATCTATCTGGTGGATACCGTGACCAGTCTTGGCGGGATCGAGGTCCGAATGGACGACTGGAACGCCGATGTCCTCTACAGCGGGACGCAGAAATGCCTTTCATGTCCTCCGGGACTCGCGCCCTTCTCATTGAACGAAAAGGCGATGGCAAAGCTGAACGGACGGAAAACAAAGGTACCCAACTGGTACCTCGACCTCACCATGATCGCCAATTATTGGGGTCAGAACCGGGTTTATCATCATACAGCACCGGTGAACATGCTCTACGGCCTCTATCAGGCGATCCTCCTGATCCTCGAAGAGGGGCCGGAACACGTGTTCCGGCGCCACAGGGAAAGCCACATGGCGCTGGTGCAAGGGTTACAGGAATTGGGTCTGAATATGCTGGTAGACGAGCCATACCGCCTGCCCATGCTGAACGCCGTCTGCGTGCCTGAAGGAGTTGATGAACTATCGGTCCGCAGGCGCCTGCGGAGCGAATTCAAGATCGAGATCGGCGGCGGCCTTGGAGCCCTTGCCGGGAAGATCTGGCGTATCGGGATCATGGGGCATACTGCGAGAATGGAGAATGTTGCGAGGTTTCTCGCGGCGCTGAAAGAAGCGCTGGAGAAAAAATGAGTACGATGATGCGGTTTATTTCTTAAAGAGGAATATCAGAAGAAAATGAACGTTATCAGGATAAATACAGGAACGAGGATAGCGAGAGACCATATCATGTACCCAAAGAAAGAGGGCATATTGACGTCGTTCCCTTTGCATATGGCCTTTGCCATGAAGTTTGGCCCGTTCCCTATGTAGGTATTTGCCCCCCTCACTACCGCCCCAGCGCATATGGCCTTGAGATATAGCTCGGGCACCCCTACAACGAGGCCTTGCAGGATCCACCTGGTCTGGGCAACACTCTGGGCCGCAGAGAAAAAGATCATGTATGTCGGTGCATTATCGAGGAAGCTCGAGAGAATTCCCGTAGCCCGGAAGAACTGCCACGGCTCCGCGATGCCCAGCTTGCCTCCGTTCACCTGGAGGATGCTCATGGCCGGAACCATTGTGACAAAGATGCCGGCGAAAAGAATAGCTACCTCGACGATGGGGTGATGCGTGAACGAATTCTCTTCCCGAAGCACCACAGACGTAAAATATATGGAAAGGGCAACCGCCGCCAGCATGATGATCTCCCTCAGGATCTGGGGGAGGAACAATGAACCGACGACCATAAGGAGAAAGAGAAAGTTGATCTTGCCTTTGATCCCCACTTTTTTCTGAGGCAGCTCATCGACTGCTTCCAGGAAAGAACTTGAGCTTTTCCCTTCTCTTTTGAACATATATGAATCAAAAAAATAGAAGATCACGAGGAGGGTAAAAACAGTGAAGATCCAGAAGGGGAGGAGCTTTATTGTCCAGATAAAGGGGACACCCCGTAAGAAACCAAAAAAAAGCGGCGGTTCGCCGAGCGGCGTCACAAGGCCGCTGATATTGGAAACAAGGAAGATAAAGAATATAAAAATGTGGGATACGCCCTTTCTCGTCCGATTTGCCCTGAGCACAGGCCTTATGAGTATCATGCTGGCGCCCGTTGTACCGACAAAGCTTGCCAGGAAGGCACCGATGAACAACAGGATCGAGTTCATCATCGGTGTTCCCCTCGCACCCGGCCTGATAACGATCCCTCCCGGGATCGTAAAGAGCGAGCCGAGAAGAATAATGAACGAAACGCATTCCTCCAGGATGTGAACGAGAAGGACCCGTTCTTCCGCTATGATCGAAAGGCGGCAGGAACCGCAACGAGAAAAGTGCACATTCCGCACATGGGGAAAAACAGCAATGAACAGGAAAAGTACAACAAAAAAGATACAGCTCCATAAAGGAGACCGGGGTCCGCCCTGTTCACGGAAAAAATAGACGATGAA
>DLMV01000080.1:17673-18225 GCA_002478225.1 Deltaproteobacteria bacterium UBA7527
TGAAGGGCGAGATACGCTGTTAAGACCACTTTTAGCAGGATTCTTTGTTTGGTCAAAATTTTATTAATAGAGTAGGCGCGAAAGCACCCCCAATTTCAGATTGTCTTCGACCTTTTTTAGTCCTCTAAGGTTCCAGAGTGTCTTTAAAAGCTGTTTCTTTTTTCTTCTCCTCCGATGACGCCTTTCACGCAGAGCGTGTCCACATCGGTTGCCTTGAATGTAACCTTGCCAAAATCGCCTGCAATATCTCTACCTGCAAGGAGTATCTCCGCTTTTTTTCCAAAAGTCTTTTTCGAAGGAATATTTGCGTCTCTTCGCGGTTGACCTCGGAGAAGTGTTCTCTGGCGTAGCTTGCCGATATGTCGACGGCATCGGTGAGTGATACCAGACTTGCGTTGAAGGTGATATGGAACTTCATGGAATCGAAGAGTCCCCTGTCGAAGTAGTAGCCGATGAACTTCTTTTTTGCCCTGTCCTTTTCCTCGATGAGGTTCAACGCCTCTTCGTAGGATATCTTTTTGTCCGCGGCTATGCCGCGGATTCTGTCAGAAC
>DLMV01000080.1:18398-21186 GCA_002478225.1 Deltaproteobacteria bacterium UBA7527
ACCTGGATGCTTACCATGCCGGGATAGTGCTCCAGGATTATGTGGCCCCGCCACCAACGAAGACAATGTCGTTCTTCAGGGCAAGGTCGTAAATGCAGGTGGAAAGGGCTAACTTGAAGGAGCTTTTCCGTATCATGAGGTCCTTGGCGCGATTAAGCAAGGAGGGGCTTGGCTCGTCCTCAAGGCTTACCCGCAAGGACTCAGAAACCCCGGGATCTTAGCCTATGTTGTTGATGAACGTTTCATCGGCATAGACGTATCCGAGGCTCTCGGCAAGATGGCGGGCAAAAAGGCTACCCGCAGATCCATATAGTCGTGAAACCGTGACAACCATCATAATACGTTACCCTGTCATTAAACCATCGTTTTTTGTTCCGCAAAACAACGGTAAATTGGCTTCATAAAAAATTTTTACTTACGTCAATCGATAGGTTCTGCCTTGCAAAATATATGAAAGAGGAGGAAAATAAAGAAAAACTTGAGGCACATGCAAGAGATTAATTCGCTGAAGGGAGCAGAGATGAAATGCATCAATATCCACCATGTGGGAATGTGGGTCGATAACATCGATGAGGCGATCTCTTTTTTTACTGATATAATGGGATTCCGTTTATTGACGCGCTGTCCTCGCGGCAGGATCGGACCGGGGGAGCGGGCCCTCATCCATGCCGGCGATCAGCAGGTGCTGGAGCTGCTGACGGAACCGAACGCCCTGCCGCGCCCCGATCTCCCCGTTCACCCCGTTGGCCACGTGGTCGGGATCCCGCATGTATGCCTGAGGGTAACGGATGTGCCGGCCTGGCGGCTGAAGCTCAAGGCGCACGGATACACAGTTTCGGAGCAATTTCCCGAGACCGGTTATGAGCAGACCGAATCGGGCTCGCTCCGGTTGATCTTTTTTGTGGGCCCGGGAGGAGTAGGGTTCGAGCTGTTTGAATTTGAGGAAGAGCGCCCCTTGCCCTGCTGAGAGAAGATATATACCGCTACTTGACTGAGTACCTCGCCCTTAGTTTGCCATAAAGACAAAAGGCCATATGCTTGACGTGCAGAAGAGGTCCCAATTACCAATATTGTGCTTGTAAAATAATTACAATTAGAAGAAAATGAAAAAGGCGCTTCAGGTTCTCAATCTGTCGTATCTTATGAAAAAAGAGGAGGGGTAAGCTATGGTTCGGTTTTCAGACTTTTCCATCCCTGATATCTTCAATCAGGCGGAGTTTTTAACGGACAGGCATATAAAAGAAGGAAGGGGCAGGAATACGGCCATCTATTATAAGGACAAGAAGATCAACTACGAAGAGATGGTCTCCATGGTCAACAGGTTCGGGAATGCCTTAAAGGGGATAGGCGTAGAGATAGAAAATCGGGCGGTCATCCTTCTCCCGGATTCTCCTGAGTTTATCTATGCATATCTTGGGGCCATGAAGATCGGGGCCATACCTATTCCCGTAAATACGATGGCATCACCAAAAGACCACACCTTCTTCCTTGAAGACTCAAGGGCGAAAACATTGATCATAAGCGATGTTCTTTTAAAAAAGATCGAGTATGTCCTGGAAGGCAAAAGACATCTCAAGCATGTGATCGTCGTCGGAGAGAAGATGCCGGGTACGTTGAGCTTCGATGATATCATGGCATCCTCCTCTCCCGAGCTGAAAGCAGAGGAGACATCAAAGGATGACATGGCATTCTGGATGTACACCTCCGGGACGACAGGACTGCCCAAGGGCGTGGTCCATCTTCACCATGACCTCCTTTACTTTATGGTCCCTTCCTGCGAAGGGGTATTTGAGCTGCAGGAAGAAGATATCATCTATTGTACATCAAAGATGTTCTTTTCGTATGGCCGAAACCATTCTCTCGAAGCGCCTTTTATGTATGGCTCCTCCGTGGTCCTCTGGCCCGAATGGTCCAAGCCGGAGGACGTCTTTAATGTGGTGGAAAAGTACAGGCCGACGATCTTTTTCAGCGTCCCGACCCTTTATAACGCCCTTTTAAGGGAATCCGAGAAAAGGTCAGTTGATCTTTCGTCTGTTCGCCTGTGTATCTCTGCCGGAGAGGCCCTGCCAAAGGACATCTTTGAAAGATGGTCAAAGAGATTCGGCATTGAGATCATAGATGCCATTGGAAGCACGGATGTAGGCGGACTATATTTTTCAAACAGGAAAGGGAGCATAAGACCGGGAAGCAGCGGCAAGCTTCTCCCGGGTTTTGAAGCAGAGCTCAGGAACGAAGAGGGAATGAAGGTATCTGTAGGAGAAGTGGGCACCCTCTGGCTTAAAAATGACGGCATTGCAAGTTGCTACTGGAAGAGGCACGAGAAGAACAAGGAGGTTTTTTTGGGTTCATGGTTCAATACGGGCGACCAGTTCATCCAGGATAACGACGGGTTCTTCTTCTACCAGGGAAGGGCAGATGATATGTTCAAGGTAAGCGGCCAGTGGACGTCGCCTATCGAGATAGAGAATGTTCTGACGCACCATCCTGCGGTGAGCGAATGCGGAGTGGTCGGGTCTCAAACAGACGAAGGACTTGTGAGGGTAAAGGCCTTTATTGTATTGAACGAACAATATGAGGCAAGCCCTGAACTGGAAAATGAACTGATCAAGTTCGTCGGGGATAGGCTTGCCCATTTTAAAGTGCCGAGATGGATCTCGTTCGTAAAAGAACTTCCACGGACCACGACCGGAAAGCTTATCCGGTACAGGCTACGCCTCGAACATTGAAAGGCACTATCAGAACAATTACCAATGCCGCTATGCACGGCACCCTCGAATAATTACATTGA
>DLMV01000080.1:21344-26973 GCA_002478225.1 Deltaproteobacteria bacterium UBA7527
CCTCGAATAATTACATTGACGTATCCCGGATCTTTCCTGATGATGGTCATCGGCATCAAGCTTTCCCAGCAAACACGCGCATACGCTCCAGCGGCTTCCATTCGCTCGCTGTTCGGCTTCGNNTCACCACGGTTTGCTAAAGGAAAACCCGACACCGATGCCCTGCGAGACCTATCAGGGATACGCCAATTTCTACGTAACCATACAAAAACTATACAGTGGAGGGCTTAAGCGAGCGTAAACGATCGATCAATCCCTGTAATCCCCGGATGTAAAATTTCTTACGATAGAGTATATTTATATATCGAACAGTTAACGGTCGGGTTGGAGCGTCAATACCGTGAAAGAAGAAGAGAAGAAAAAAGGCCGGTTCATCGGTGAGTTGGCGGCGATGCGCAGGATAATCTTCTGTTCTTTGACGGTTTTGGTGTTTGCCGGATGCGCCTTGCCCCTCATCCCTATTCCGCTGGTACCTTATGCGCCGCACACCGCCGTTCTGACCGAGCAGGAAGAACGGCCGCTGGTGGAGGCTGCCCTTTCATCCGGCACACAACGGAGCCGACAGGTACTGCTTGCAATGCGCAGCGGCGGCGCAAGGGGCTTTACTCCGAGGAAATCCGAGGTTGAATTCCTCTCAGGCCTGCCGTCCGCAAAGCTGAAGACGGAACTCTCCAGCAATTATGTTCCACCTTACAGGTATGAGCCTGCCAAGGCCGGCACAAGACACTATTTCAATTTCACGGTAACCCCGGAGTTTGAGAAGGGGCTGCAGGCGTTCCTTTCCGGAAAGGGAGAAACGGCCCTCGGACATCTGGACAAGGTCCTGGCAGATGAAAAGGGTGAGCCTGCCCTTCTGTGGCAGGCCTCGCACCTTCGCGTTCTGACCCTGCTCATGATAGGGCTGCCTGATCTGGCCGAGAAAGAGACCGACCGTACCCAGCGCTATGAGCTTGCCGCCATGGGAAAGAACCACTGGTCGCGCGCCCTGCGCGCTGAGGTGCGCTACTGGGCGGGCGATCTGGACGGGGCATCGAAGGATGCAGCGCAGGTCATCCGCGCCCTTGGCGAGTGGCGCTTTCCTTCGACCTACTCGGTGCCTCCGATCGACCAGGTCGAACTTGCGCGCGTAACGGCAGCGCAGGCGCGTTCCGACATCGTGCTCGGTCTCGTGCTGACAGCAAAGGGACGATACAAGGAGGCCTTGCCCTGGCTGGAACTTGCCGACCAGACTATGAACAACGTGATGTTCGTCGGTCGGCATCCCCTGTACGGACTGTACTTCCAGCCCTGGGAAGAGGTGTTCTGGGGCCGCGGCATGAGCCTCACCGCATTGGGTACCGCATTGCTCGCAATCGACGTGAACTCTGAGCGGGCGCAGACCACGTTCACCCACGCGATGGAGTACTTCGACGCCCTTGGCTCGCGCTCAGGCCGGGTCCTTATAGAAACCTTCAAGACACACGCGCTGGCTGCGGCCGGAAGACCCGACCTCGCGGAGGCCCAGGCAGGCAGGGCCCTTGAACTTGCGGAGAAGGGAGGCTTCCTCGACTATCAATGGCGGCTGAGCGCATTACGGGGAGAATCGCTTCTTGCGCTGGGTCGATGGGATGAGGCCGAGCGCGAATTCA
Source organism: Deltaproteobacteria bacterium UBA7527 (assembly GCA_002478225.1). GTDB lineage: Bacteria > Desulfobacterota > Syntrophorhabdia > Syntrophorhabdales > Syntrophorhabdaceae > UBA5609. The sequence goes on from DLMV01000080.1 coordinate 22,973, forward strand.
GACGCGCTCAGAATGTGATCGACCTTCTGGCCGGTACGCTTGCGTTTGATGACGCCAAGGTGCAGTTCGGCATCGGCAAAGAGGCGGTAACCTATAGTCTGGCACGCATCAACCTGCGCAAAGGAGACCTCCCGCGCCTATTCGAAGACCTCGAGCGCGGACGCGCCAGGGCATTTGTCTCATTGCTTGCAAACCGGGTAGTCGCGGCAGGTCGGCAGGAAGAGATTACCAGCCGGATCCGCACCCTCGACCGGAAGATACTTGAAGAACGCCAACGCAAAAGCGCGATCTCGAACCGCGATCCTGTTGATGCCGGACGGGAACGGCTTCTGCTGGAGCAGCGTTTGGCCCTGGTCCGCGACCTTCGCCGGCTCGATCCCGATCTTGCAGACGCCCTGGCGGTATCGACGGTAAGCCTGGGGTCGATTCAACCGCTTCTCCCGCCGGAGACCGCCCTCGTTGTTGCATTGCCCGCCCAGGGCGATGAGCCGCTCGGTCTGCTTGTGATCACGCGAAGTGAGACAAGGCTCAAAAGGCTGTCCATCACTGCAAGGACACTCAAGCAAAGACTTGTTGTCTTTAACGCCGCAATCCCCGGACGCGACATTGATGTGCAGCGCTCAATACTGAAGGGTCTGGCCGAGGCGCTCGATCCCCGCTCATGGGGCGCATTGCGTGGTGTGTACTTTGTGCCGAGCGGAGATCTCCACTTTATCCCCTGGGGAGGACTCGATCCAGGATTCCCGATAGCAGTGCTTCCCACAGGCGGCTGGTTAGCACGCTCTTCAACTCCGCCCGCCATAACGCCTAACGCCGTTGTGGTGGGGGATCCTGCCTTTGGCGGGGTTCTGCCTCAATTGCCGGGGGCCCGTGAGGAGGCCGTTGAGGTATCCCGTTGTTACGGGACCCCGGCGCTTCTCGGCGACCGGGCCACAGAGAATGAACTGCGCAATCGGGTCGGCAGGGGTGTGGACGTCTTACATCTGGCCACCCATGCACTCTACGATCCTGTTTACCCCCTTCAGTCTGCGCTGTTCCTCACCGACGGCCGCCGCGCCGCGCCCCTCACCGCCGAGGGGCTGTTCGAACGGCCGCTGCCTGCGCGGATGGTGGTGCTTTCTGCCTGTGAAACCGGCATGGGGCAGGTCATCGAAGGGGACGAGATGCTCGGTCTGGTGCGCAGTTTCTATCTGGGCGGCGCGCTGGCAATACTGAGCAGCCTCTGGCCGGTTGAGGACGAACCCACGCGGATCTTCATGGAGGTATTTCATGAAAAGGCTCGAAGCGGCGACTTTGGGGCAGCATGGATCGCTGCCCTGGAGGCGGTAAAGGCAAAGGGCTTCCCGCCCTCGTCCTACAGCGCCTTTGTCCTGGCCGGCTCACTCGGCGTCGGCAGCAAATGAGACCGATACTTAAGGTATAAGAAAAGCGATTGGGCGAGGTGAGCAGGGATGAAGTGTTGCGCAGCCTTGTTTGACCGATTCTACTTCATATTTACGAATCTTGCATTCGTCTATATATGAGACGATAAAGATTACTGATTCATCAATTACGGCCTGACTGGTTTATTGCATCCATTAGTCCACCATTAGGGACGTCCATAAATTTATAAGTAACCATTTGCTTTCCCGTGTTAATCATGAATTTTTATCTCTTTGAGTCTCAACACTTAGCAGATACCGTTTTCCATGTCAATCACCACGGTTCGACCATACCAGCCAAATCTCCAACCACTACAATATCGAAACATAATACGACCACAGTGAACCATACAAAAACCATACAATTTTGCGGGAAGTGAAAACTACGTGATGAGCAACCTATTAATAAAACTGGTGGAGCTGAAGGGGATCGAACCCTCGACCTCTTGACTGCCAGTCAAGCACTCTCCCAACTGAGCTACAGCCCCACGGTCTATTTTTATAACAGCATACATGGCGTATGTCAACGAACAAATACACGCCAAAAGCCTATGCCATGCGACAGGCATCACTTCAGGAGATGCTTCTGGATCTTGCCTGATGCGGTCTTGGGGAGCTTCTTGATGAACTCTATGTGCTTCGGGATCTTGTACCCTGCGAGCTTATCCCTGAGGAAACCTGTCACGTCGCGGGCGCTTATCCGTGCTCCATCCTTTGCCACAATATAGGCCTTGCCCACCTCGCCCCACTTTCTGTCGGGAACGCCGATAACAGCGGCGTCAACGATCGCAGGGTGATGTATGAGAACCTTCTCGACCTCGGCTGGGTAGACATTTTCCCCGCCGCTGATGAACATGTTTGTCTTTCTGTCGACGATGTAGGTGAATCCGTCCTCGTCGATGCGCGCGAGATCACCGGTATGGAGCCAGCCATCCTTGACGATCTCCGCCGTAAGGTCCTTTCTTTTCCAGTAGCCGTTCATGACAATGGGGCCGCGGACAACGACCTCGCCGATCTCGCCGGCCTTCACGGGTCTGCCATGCTTGTTGACGATCCTTATGTCGCCATGGAATACGGGTTTCCCTACGGAACCCATCTTTTCTCTTGCCCGGTCCGTTGAAAGCCAGAAAAGGGTCGATGCCTCGGTAAGCCCGTATATCTGCGAGATGATGATGCCCTTTTTCTCAAAGGCCTGCAGGAGGGCGAGGGGGACCCGCTCGCCGCCTGTAAAACAGCACCGGAGGGAACTGATATCGTGATCTTCCGTTGTGCATTGATCGAGGATGAAGCTGTAAACCGTTGCCGGCAATTCCAGCATTGTTACCCTGTATTGCTCGATCGTCTCGAGGATCTCCTGAGGGCTGAACCTCCTGCTGACGATGACGGTGCCGCCTTTATACATTACGGGGGCCATCTCCACGATGAGGCCGCCTGAGTGGAACATGGGACGCGCCACGATGACAACGTCGTCTCCGGAGAGGTTAAAACAGATCTCGGCGTTCAGTACGTTAAAGAAGGTCTTCCTGTGAGGGAGCACGGCGCCCTTCGGCAGCCCCGTTGTCCCTGACGTATACATGAGGATATGGGGATCGGCATCCCCGGCGGTCCATGGGAGGACCGGATCGCTGTCGGGAAATCTTTTCAAAGCACTTTCATAGTCAATGGTCCACGACGGTGTCTTTGATCGCGGCACATTTTCCCCGATCGTGCAGGATATGTTCTTTTTGACCTTGACCTTTTTTCTAAGGATCTCAGCGCTTGCCATGAACTCTGTTTCGAAGATGACCAGATCTGTGCCGCTGTCGCGCAGGATGAATTCGAGCTCGGAAGGCGTGAGCCGCCAGTTGAGGGGAACGAGGATCCCGCCGATCTTCGAGAGCGCAAAGAATATCTCGATATACTGTTTGCAGTTCCTGAGGAGGACACCGACCCTGCCGCCTTTCTTTAGACCCAGATGAAGGAAGAACCTTGAAAGCCTGTTGACGCGCCTGTTTAGCTCTCGATAGGTGTACGGCGTACTTTCTGATATGACGGCAACCTTATCAGGCTGGATCCGTGCCCACTTTTCTATCCAATTACCGACGTTTATAAAGCTTTCATACATTGTGAACCATGTACCCCTCAAAAAATTTGTATACAATTTCTACACGGTCGTGCCCGGTGTGTCAAGGGCAAAATGCACTGATGCATTTGCGGTATTCAAAACGCCGTGCCGGGAATATAGTTTTCTTTTTTTGACAAAAATATTATAGAGTGTTATATATTTAAAAATAGTAACACTGTTCCATTATACTTTTTCAAGGCAAAAAAATCGATTATAATGAATACAGATAAAAACACAATAAGTGATCTCTACCGGCGTTCGATCAGAAGAAAATATTACTTTTTCATTTTTTGTGCCATCATCCTGCTTGTGGCCGTCGGCTATGCTGTCGCCACGGGGTCCTACGGTCTTTCCCTCCCACGGGTGATACGGAGCCTCTCGGGCGAAGCCGACCAGAAGGAGATGGTGGTGGTCTGGAGCATACGGCTTCCCCGCATCATTGCGGCCATATGCGCGGGATGGGGCCTCGGTCTCGC
>DLMV01000080.1:27086-60884 GCA_002478225.1 Deltaproteobacteria bacterium UBA7527
CCTCGGTCTCGCGGGCTGCGTCATGCAATCGCTGCTGAAGAATTCCCTCGTGTCGCCTTTCACTCTCGGCATCAGCCACGGGGCAGCCTTCGGGGCGGCCTTTGCGATCGTTGTGCTTCATGCGGGCACTCCGCAGATAAGCGCCCTCAGGACGAGCGCGGCGGACCTTGTCATGATAAACAGCATCGTGCTCACCACGGTCTGCGCGTTTCTCGGCAGCATGATGACAACGGTTGCGATCCTTTTGCTCGCCCGGATCAAAAAATTGTCCTCACAGGCGATCATCCTTGCCGGTATCGCCCTTTCCTCCCTTTTTGTATCAGGCACCATACTTATTCAATATTTTTCGAACGAGGTAGAGCTTGCATCGATAGTATTCTGGACCTTTGGGGATGTGGCCCGCTCAAACTGGAAGGAGATCGGCATCACGGCGCTTTGTGCCCTGCCTGTCACGATATATTTTTTTCTGAAAAGATGGGACCTGAACGCCCTCGATTCGGGAGACGACATTGCCAGGTCCCTCGGCGTTCATGTTGACCGCCTGCGGTTAATGGGAATGATACTGGCAGCCCTCATAGCGTCCATTGTCACGGCCTTCCACGGGGTGATAGCCTTCCTTGGCCTCCTGGCGCCGCATATTGCCAGGAGATTCGTTGCATCGAACCACGCCCTGCTCATCCCCATGTCCTGTATAATTGGTGCGATCCTGCTGCTTCTTGCCGACACGGCGGGACGAACCATCATAGGGTCAGGAACCCTGCCCGTGGGGGTCCTTACATCATTCATGGGCGCCCCCCTTTTCCTGTATCTGCTTATGAGAGGAAAGAACGTATGATGCTGAGCGTTGCCAATGTGGGGTTCAGTTATAATGGGAGAAAGATCCTCGATGACATCGGTTTTCGTATCCACGAAGGAGAAATGCTTGTCGTTGTTGGCGTTAACGGGGCGGGAAAGACGACCCTCTTAAAATGCCTCTGCGGCATTCTTAGACCTGACGAGGGAAGCATTTTTATAGACGAAACGGAGATAGCGCAGATGGAGCGTTCCGACCGGGCGCGCCGCATAGGGTATGTGCCGCAGCGTTATTCGGACACCGATACGAGCGTCTTCGAAGCTATACTTCTCGGACGCAAACCTCACATGGGCTGGACAGTAACAGAAAAAGACCTTCATGTGACCGAGGAAATACTCCGCGCACTGAAGCTCGAATCGATGGCTTTAAGACCCATATCCAGTCTCAGCGGCGGAGAGGTCCAGAAGGTCATTATCGGACGGTCTCTCGCACAGGAGCCCGACCTCCTGCTGCTTGACGAACCTACGAGCAACCTCGATCTGAAGAACCAGATGGAGATCATGGACATCCTGACCGGCGTGGCGAGAAACAGGGGTCTTTCCGTCATTGTGACCATGCACGATATCAATACAGCGCTGCGGTTTGCAGATCAATTCCTCATGCTAAAGGATGGACGCGTTCATTCCATTACGCCCCGCGCCTCCGTAACAGAAGAACTGATCCGCCATGTCCTCGACGTGGACGTCATCATGGGCAGGGTCGGGGATTACCGGGTCGTGATCCCTAACAAACCATCATAAAAAGGAGATCATTATGCGCAGAGCCGCCCTCTTTACACTACCCTTCATCACAGGGATCCTCATCGCAGGCCTTTTTCTTCCAAGCACGTGCCATGCGCAAAAGGCTACAGCCGTTGTTGATTCCGGCGGCAGGACAGTGGAAATACCCTCCAGAATCTCGAGGGCCATATGTATCGGTCCCGGGTGCCTCAGGCTCATGTGCTATCTCGGGGCAAAGGACATGGTGGTCGGGATCGAGGCATTTGAAAAGACCCAGCAGGTGGGAAGGTCATATCGATATGCGCTCCCCGAACTCCTTGACCTGCCTGTCATAGCAGCAGGCGGACCCGGCAACGTCAATAAAGAGCCCGATCTCGAGGCTGTCCTCAAGGTCAAGCCCGACATTATCTTTGCATGCTACATGGACGCGAACCGTGCCGATACGCTGCAGCAAAAGATCGGCATACCCGTTGTTACCGTTTCGTACGGGAGGTTTGGAAGTTTCGGAAACGAGCTCTACTCCTCGTTGCGCACCATGGGAAAGGTGCTCAGCAGAGAAAAACGGGCGGACGAGATCATATCCTTTATTGAAAAGGCAAAGGCTGACCTTTCACGAAGAACCTCCGGGATCGACGAGGCGTTGAGGCCCTCTGTCTATGTCGGCGGCGTCGGATACAGGGGGGCTCAGGGGATCGAGAGTACGGAAACGGACTATCTCCCCCTTGAGTGGGTCAAGGCGAGAAATGCGGCGAAAGGCCTGGGAAAGGAAGGACACCTCTTTATAAACAAGGAGAAGCTACTCGGTCTGAACCCCGACGTGATCTTCCTCGATGCGCTGGGCCTTGTCATCATTGCATCGGATTACAAGAAAAATCCGCAATTCTATAAGACGCTGGACGCGTTCCGGAAAGGACGGACGTATGTCCTGTGGCCCTTTAATGCCTACATGACGAACATCGACACGGTCATCATCGACGCCTACATGGCGGGGAGCATGCTCTACCCGGAACGCTTCAAGGATATCGACATGGATAAAAAGATCGATGAGGTCTACCGCTTTTTTATCGGGAGATCCGTTGCAGAATCCATGGCAAGGGACGCGGGGGCCCTCGGCGTGCAGTGGAAGCCATGATCATACGTCAAGAACGCAAGAGGAAGACATGAAAGATCCGTTGCAGGATAACGATGAAGCGTTAAGGGAATGCATCGAGTTCCATGGGCATTTCTGCCCGGGGCTGGCTATCGGCTTCAAGGCAGCGCGGGAGCTTATGCGCATCCTGGGAGCTTCAAGGGCCGGCGATGAAGAGCTCTTTGCGATCGTTGAGACCGACGCCTGCGGAGCCGATGCCGTTCAGGTCATAACAGGCTGCACCTTTGGAAAAGGAAACCTTTTCTTCCTCGATCACGGGAAGCACGCATTCACCCTGGGAAGCCGCAAACGGGGAAAGGCCGTACGCGCATGCCTGCGATCCGCCGAGACGTTTGACAGCGACTTTGTCGGGCTTTTTGAAAAGATGAGATCAAAGGCCGCTGTACCTGAAGAGAAGGAGAGATTTTTTCAGCTCCGCGAAACGCTGGCAAGACGCATTCTCGACGCAGAGGTCGACAGGCTTTTTGCGGTCAAAGCGATAAACGTAGACCTGCCACCGAAGGCGCGCGTCGTCCGTTCGGCAATATGCTCCCGGTGCAAAGAACCGGTACGGTACGACTACCTCGAGAACATCGACGGCGCCATGCTCTGCACCTCCTGCAGAAAAACAGCACCGAAAACGCATTAAGCCAGTTGATACTGTAATAAATCACAGGTTAAAAATACATGCTATAATTGCTGGCATATTATGCATACAGGTGGTATAATATGGCAACAGGAGGCTGCCATGGGGAAAAAGGCAACGTATGTGCTTGATGAATCAATCCTGGATCAGGTAAAAGAGGTTGTAGGAAAAGGGCTCTATAGATCGATGAACGCCTTTGTTGAGGCCGCCATAAAGGATGAGCTCGAAAAGATCAAACAGGAAGAGCTTCAGGAGGCTATTCAGGAGGCAGGCCAGGACCCGCTTTTTCTTGCGGACATTAAAGATGTCGAGAACGATTTCCAGTACACGGACCTTGAGGAGATACGGTGATGGAATATAAATGGACGATCTTTATGGCCAATCTGAGCCCTGTCACAGGCTCGGAACAGAGGGGTACAAGACCGGTAATCGTTGTTAGCGACGAAAACTTTAACAGCGTCATGCCGGTGGTAACGGTCTTGCCAATAACATCACTCAAAGAAGGCAGGAGGGTCTACCCTAACGAGGTATTGCTGAACAGAGGGGAGGCAGGCGTGATGCAGGACTCGATAATACTTGCCCACCAAATAAGAACAATTGCGAAGGAGAGGCTCTCAAATAAGGTCGGATTTCTTGGTGAGGCCGGCGCCCGGGAAAAGGTGAAGAATGCGCTGCAGATCCATTTAAACCTGTGATAACACCGGAGGTATGGCAATGATAATCGAAATATTGCTCATCGTATTATTTGTGTTGGTCTTAATGAATATTTGGTTTTCGTATCGGGCCTCAAAGGGGAAGGGTGATTTGCCGGCCGACGATGTCAGGAAGGGGCTGGACGGTTTCGCGAAGGACCTAGCCAGGGTCGAGTCGCTGACAAGAGATGAATTTGCCCGGAACAGGGAAGAGTTCAACAAAAATTCAAAGGACACACGGGGAGAACTGAGCGGCTCATTCAAGATATTTGAGGATTCTCTCTTGAACAGGATGACGGAGATCGCGAACCTCCAGAAGAACCAACTGGATACATTTTCTACCCAGCTCAATATCTTAACGAAGACCAACGAAGAGAAATTCGACAACATGACGAAGTCGATAGAGGGAAAGCTGTTCGCATTCCAGGAGCAGCTCACGACGAGCGCCAGAGAGCACAGGGACGAGCTCGGCAGATCATTAAAGTCCTTCGAAGAGGCCTTTTCCGCGAATGTCCGGAGCTTCAATGAGCTGCAGAAACAAAAGTTCGATGAGCTGACCGTCAAGCAGACGGAGATGGTACAGGCTACGGAACAGAAGCTGGAAAAGATGCGCGATATCATAGAGGCGAAGCTGAAGACCATCCAGGATGACAGCAGCCAGAAACTGGAAAAGATCCGAGAGACCGTCGATGAGAAGCTGCATAATACCCTTGAAAAACGATTGGGAGAATCCTTCAAGATCGTCAGCGAGAGGCTGGAACTTGTCCATAAGGGATTGGGAGAGATGCAGACGCTGGCAACCGGGGTCGGCGATCTGAAAAAGGTCTTGTCAAATGTAAAAACAAGGGGAGTGCTGGGAGAGTTCCAGCTCGAGAACATCCTGGAGCAGATCCTCACAACGGACCAGTATTCTAAAAATCAGAAGACGAAAGAGGGGAGCAATGCCATGGTCGAGTTTGCGGTGAAACTTCCGGGCAGGGAAGATGGGAATAAAACGGTATGGCTCCCGATCGATGCGAAGTTCCCTACGGAAGATTACCAGGCGTTGACGGATGCCTACGACCGCGGTGATGTTGCGGCGATAGAAGAGGCTAAGAAATTCCTTGCGAACAGGATCAAGCTTTCCGCCAAAGACATCCGCGATAAATACCTTGACCCCCCCAACACGACAGATTTCGCCATCATGTTCCTTCCGTTTGAAGGGCTTTACGCCGAGGTGCTGAGAAATACAGAGCTCTTTGAGGTCCTTCAGAGGGAATATAAGGTGGTGATAACGGGCCCGACCACCCTTTCCGCATTTTTAAGCAGTCTTCAGATGGGATTCAGGACCCTGGCAATAGAGAAGAGGTCCAGCGAGGTCTGGGAGTTGCTTGGCGCCGTGAAGACCGAGTTCGGGAATTTTGGCGCTATTCTCGATAAGACACAGAAAAAACTGAAAGAGGCAAGCAACGTTATCGAGCAGGCAGGGGTCAGGTCGCGTGCCATCGAAAGGAAGCTCCGCGATGTCCAGGCACTCCCGAGAGATGAATCAATAAAGTTCCTGGGAGAAGGTATTGACGAAAGCGTTGAGGAGGAAAGACAGGAAGAGGAGTAGCAAATAACGCGGCTCGTAATCCCGGATAGATCTTTTCTATGCGGTCAATCCTTCGCGCCAAGACTTATGTACACGGGATCGCCTTTCTTTATTCCTTTTGCATGTAAAAAGCTTCCCATGTAGTACCCGAACTCCAGATAGCCGGAGCTTCCGACAAGGCACACATAGTCCTTTTCGCAATAACTTTTATGAATGGCCGTGAATGACATGCCGCTGATGCTGATGGTGAATGGCCCGCCCTGGATGAATCGTTCGAGGACATCAGCATGGACATTGGTGATCGCGTTCCCGAAGCGGTCGAGGCGGACGACCTCGCCGACGAGGCGGTCGCCTTCCATGACAGGAAATATGTCTGCGAACCGTGCGGTATCGTGTATCATCCCACCGAAGGCAGACGGGTGGAGTCCCGTTGAGAGGTGCGCTGCAGCAGGCGCAAAGATGTCCCGCCCGTGGAAGGTTGAACTTATCTCGTTGCGAACAAGATCCATGCGCTCTATCGCATATGCCTCGTATTTGTCCCTGTAAAGCAGGGTAAAGAGACCGTTGTCGGGCCCGACGAAGAGACGGCCGTACTTTGCGACAATGATGGGGCGCCTGGCGCTCCCCACGGTAGGGTCCACGACGCATAGGTGGATTGTGCCCTCCGGAAAATACCGGTAATACTCTTCAATGATAAAGGCGCCCTCCCTGATATCCTGCGGGTCTACCTCGTGGGTGATGTCCACGATCGTTGCGCCGGGATTGATCGAGAGGATGACCCCCTTCATGATGCCCGCATAGGGGTCTTTCATCCCGAAATCGGTTAGGAGAGTAATGACCTTCATTTCAACCTATTCGAAGAGCATCCTGATATATCTTTTGAACGGTCTTTCAATGATGCCTTTTTCGGTGATGAAGTTGGTGATGAGCTTCGCAGGGGTGATGTCGAATGAATAGTAACGCGCCTTCACGTCCCTGACGGTGAGCAACTGTTTTCTCAGATATTTTACCTCGTCCCCGTCCCGCTCTTCTATGGGGATATATGTGCCGTTCTCGATATTGGGATCAAAGGTGGATACCGGTGCGGCGACGAGAAACGGGATCCTGAATTGGTGAGCTGCCAGGGCTATCATAAAGGTGCCGGCCTTGTTTGCCGTGTCGCCGTTCAAAGCTATCCTGTCAGCGCCGGTGATGACCTTGTTGATGCCTTTATTAGAGGCGAGAAACCCCACGTTGTTATCCGGGATAAGCTCAACCGGGATCCCTTCCTGGTACAGTTCCCAGACCGTGAGGCGGGCGCCCTGGAAATAGGGCCTCGTCTCTGTGGCGATGACCTTGATCTTTTTCCCTGACTCATACGCTGCCCGTATGACGCCGAGGGCGGTGCCGTATCCGCCCGTTGCAAGTGCGCCCGCGTTGCAGTGGGTGAGGATGGTATCGCCGTCGTCGATCAGTTCGGCGCCGTAGAGGGAGAGCATCCTGTTGTTCTCGATATCCTCAACGTGGATCGAGATCGCCTCCTGCAGCATGGCATCCGGCATATCGAGGTCATCGCGGGACCTGCCGTATGCATCCTTCATCCTTTTCAGCGCCCAGACAAGGTTCACTGCCGTCGGCCTCGCGGCGGCAAGCCCTTCATATATCCTGCCCATATCCCTGTTGGTGAAGCGCCTTTTCGATACGATCACCTCGCGGATCCCCAGGACCACGCCATATGCGGCAACGATCCCGATGAGCGGCGCGCCCCGCACCGTCATGTTCCTGATGGCTGCGGCTGCGTCCTTGACTGTCCTGCAGCGGACATAGGTCTTTTTGAACGGCAGCTCTCTCTGGTCGAGGAGATAGAGCGAACCATCTTTCCAGTAGATGTGGTCAGTCATGATAAACCTCTTAAAGAAAGCTGTCAGCGATCAGCTATCAGCTCATGGCTTTCTTACTGACGACTGCCTCTATTATCAGTTTTTGAGCCTCTTGAGCATCAGTTCGTTGAGCAGCTTCGGGTTCGCCTTTCCCTTCGTTTCCTTCATGACCTGGCCGACGAAGAACCCGAGCAGCTTTTCCTTGCCTGCCTTGAACTCCGCTACCTCTTTCGGTGAGCGGGCGATGACCTGGTCGATGATCCGGATGATGGCGTCCTCATCGGAGATCTGGACAATGCCCTTTTCCGCAACGAGTTGTTTCGGTGAGGCCCCGCTCTTGTAAAGCTCCGGGAAGATGTCCTTTGCTATCTTGGCGCTGATCGTCCCATCCTTGATAAGAGACAAAAGCTCTGCAAGGTGGGCCGGCAACAAAGGCGATCCCTTTGCCGATGCGTTCCCTTCCTTCAATTCGCGGAGGAGCTCCGTCATGATCCAGTTGCTCACCGTTTTTGGCTCGGCGAAGAGCCTGGTGGTCTCTTCGAAATAATCGGCGAGGTCCTTATCGGCAACGAGGATCTCTACGTCATACCTGGGCAGGCCGTATTCCTTCATGAACCGCTCCATCTTTTCCACGGGCAGTTCAGGCAGAGACCGCCTGACCTCTTCTATCCATGCGTCGTCAACCGTGAGCGGAAGGAGATCCGGTTCGGGAAAGTACCGGTAATCGTGCGCCTCTTCCTTGCCGCGCATGGAATAGGTGATGCCCTCATCGGCATTAAAGAGCCTCGTCTCCTGGACGATGGTGCCGCCTTTCCTGATGACGTCGATCTGCCGCTGTATCTCGTAGTCGAGAGACCGCTCGATGAATTTGAATGAATTGAGATTCTTCAGCTCAGCCCTTGTGCCGAATTCTTCGGTGCCCTTTTTCCGCACCGATACGTTGGCGTCGCATCTGAAGCTGCCCTCTTCCATGTTCCCGTCGCAGATCTCGAGGTAGACGAGGATATCCCTGAGCGTCTTGAGATACTGGATGGCCTCTTCGGGCGTCCTCATGTCAGGCTCGCTGACGATCTCCAGAAGCGGAATGCTGGAGCGGTTGTAATCGACGAGGCTGTATGTGCTCGTTTCAATGGTCGCTTCGTGGACAAGCTTCCCTGCATCCTCTTCCATGTGTACTCTTTTAATTCTCATCCTTTTCTTGTCGCCGTTGACGAATATGTCAAGATGGCCGTTCTCGCAGATGGGTTCCTCGTACTGGGATATCTGGTAGCCTTTGGGCAGGTCAGGGTAGTAGTAGTTCTTCCTGGCGAAGACGCTCTTCCGATTGATATTGCAATGAAGCGCGATCCCGACCCTGATCGCAAAATCCACCACCTTTTTGTTGAGCACAGGCAGAGCCCCCGGGAGCCCCATGCAGGTCGGGCAGGTATGGCTGTTCGGCTCGGCGCCGAATTTTGTAGAACAGCCGCAGAAGATCTTGCTGTCCGTTAAAAGGTGGGCATGGACCTCAAGGCCCATGACGCCTTCATAATCGCCGTAATCCATATATATACTCCTACCTAATATGGTGAAAAGTGAAACGTGAAAAGTTTAAACATTTTTCATTTTACCTTTCACGGGGTTTGTCCCCTCCGGCATCCAGCATCAAGGATCGAGCGCCGGGCTATCAGAAAATATACAACAAGAATCGTGCCTTTTCAAAAGAATTGTCGAGAGGCGGTCAAATAGGTTATAGGTAATATGCAGTTCAGGACAATATGCAATGAACGTTATGTTCTTATGAAGCGAAAAAAGAAGAAAGGAACTATCGGCAGGTTCATAAAGGCCGTGTTTGTCCTCGGATCCCTTACGGCAATAGGCTTCGTGGGCCTTTATTTCCTCTATCCTGACGTGGCGAAGCTGAAGAAGCAGAACCCTGCCAAGACCTCTTTCATGGAATACCGTGAACAGGAATGGAGGCAAAAAGGTAAAAAGATAAAGATACAGAAAAAATGGGTTCCTCTGAAGGAGATCTCTCCCTACCTTGTCAAAGCGGTGATCATCGCGGAGGACGACAAGTTCTGGTCCCACCGCGGTTTTGACCTTGACGCGATCCAGAAGGCTCTGGAAAAGAACGTTGAGAAGGGAAACTTCAGGTTCGGGGGGAGCACGATCAGCCAGCAGCTCACGAAAAATCTTTACCTTACGCCCGACAAGAACCCGGTAAGGAAACTGAAAGAGGCGATCATTACATGGAGGATCGAGCAGACCCTTTCGAAACGGAGGATACTCGAACTCTACCTCAATGTGGTCGAATGGGGAGAGGGCATCTTCGGTGCCGAGGTGGCCTCGCTCCATTATTTCGGCAAGCCCGCTGCCCTCCTGACCGCACAGGAGGCAGCTAAACTGGCTGTCATCCTGCCGAACCCAAGAAAGTATCGGCTGGATGGGTCCTCGCAATACGTGGAGAAGAGGGCGCAGATCATCTACGGCATCATGGTGAGGCGGGGCATTGTGGTACCTGAATATGATGAGGTGCTGCAGCAGAAGGAGAACGGGGAAAATCTGCCAACCATCGAGAACAATCCCGTACATTAGTCTGTAACAAAACCAAATACCAATTAATCTTCATCTCACACCTGCTTACGCTCGAGCCCACAGAATGAGCACGCAGCCGATATCCACATAATAGCTCATAGTTCATACATCACAGATGTGAGACGTTCGGCGTAAGGAGTTAGACGAGAAAAGAAAAGTGGCAACGCAGGGAAGGTGTCATTGCAAGGAGCGAAGCGACGTGGCAATCTCATATAAAGGATCGCCACGCCTTCGCCTCGCGATGACAATCAATGATGAGGACTACTTGCATGGCTTTGTTCTGAACATTTGATATTTAGATTTTGATATTGTTTAGTGTTTTGTGCTTAGGATCTAGTGTTGTTTTAATTATTTCATGTGTGCGGACCTGGCTTAATAGGTCTGTCAGACGTGTATGATCATTTCCAGGTGGGTGCCCTTGCCGACCTCTGAGGTAATGCGAAAAACGTCTGAAAAGCGTTTTATATTAGCCAACCCCATGCCCGCGCCAAAGCCCATGTGCACGATCCTGGGCGTAGCCGTGGAATAGCCTTCTTTCATGGCCAACTCGATATCCGCAATGCCCTGGCCTTCGTCTGTCGCTTCGATACTTATCTCTTTTGGCTTCACGCGCAGGACGATCCTGCCGCGCTCCGCATAGGAGCAGATATTTATTTCAGCCTCGTATGTTACGATAGCTGCCCGCCTCACGACCTCTTTGGGAAACTTCATCTTTTGCAGCAGGGTTTTGATCTGCCTGGAGACCTTACCGGCGTTCTTAAAGGTTTTTCCTGCTACGAGAAATGAGTTCTCATAGGCCACGGTTTCATGAGAGGTCACGCTTCTCGGCGACCCGTTCCACACAGCCTACGATCCCGTGCTTGTATAGCCTGCCGGCAGTCTCAAAAAGGATATATCGCGTTCCCAAAAGAGGGATCTTCAGTTCTTCGGCAAGGAGGATCGTTTCAATTAAGGGGCGCTTCCCACGAACTATGATAATAGCTGCAATATCAAGCACATCAGATGTACGGACAACCTGGGGGTTCGTGAGGCCGGTCAAAAGCAGACTCCCGGCTTTGGCAAATGCCAGGACGTCGCTCATGAGATCAGCGCCAAATGCGGTCTTTACCTCCATGTCCAACTGGTCGTGACCAACAAAGACTTCCGCTTCAAGTATCTCTTTTACCTCTCGTAGTGTCACTATATGCTCTCCTTAATTCTTTTAATAATAATATGTTAAAAACGAGAACATAATCAACCATAAAGTATTGCGGTAATGTATCTTTTTTGTGTCAATACAAGAAAATGGGGTACCATCATAGCCAAAGAACCTTCGACGGTTCGATCCATGACAATGAGGAGGTACCCAACAAATGGAACACAAGATTATGATTCGGAGTTTACCAGAAGCAATGACAATGGTCAAGGAGATGAATATCCTTTCAGAGGATGAATGAACAGGTGATTACCGGCAGTCGGCAAAAGACGCCGTCGCTTTGTTCCTTGCCGGCCGCATGGCGGAGAAGCTCGATGCTCACCTTGCCATGACGCAGATACAGGGAATGCGGACAGAAGGAACGGATACTATATGCATCACCTCCTTGCCGAACTGGGAGATGTGCTGGTATCGGTCCCCAGGACAAGGACCTATGCTCCTATCGGGGTCATCAGGGCCTATGCACGCAGATCGCAGGACGCGGACCGCCTCATCCTCGCCTGCTTTCTTTTGGGTCTCTCCACGCGGAAAGTAGGGGAGGCCCTCCTTACGATCCTGGGGGAGAAGGTAAGCCCGCCTGCGGTGAGCAGAGCGGCACAAAGCCTCGATGCCGCCGTATCGGCCTTCCACCGGCGCAGACCGAGAAAACGCTACCGGCCACTTCTCTTCGATGGAGCGGTGCTTACAAGGAGGCACGGGCTGCGGCACGGCGATGGAGAACCACATGGGGCGATCTCTATCCCCACGCGGTAAAGTGTCTCAAAGATGACCTTGACGAACTCCTCACCTGCTTTGTATTTACCGATCCCGTCTTCAGAAGGAAGATACGGACCACCAATGCATTGAGCACATCTTTCGTGAAGTGCGCAGGAGAACAAGGCCGATGGGGGTCTTTGAGAACAGAGCCAGCATTGAGCGGATACTCTATGCGGTATTCCTTTACGAGAACATACGCTAGCATCAAATCCTGAACAATATCTAAATTCAAATATCAAATGTTCAAAACGGATTCTTTTGTTCTCCTCCTTTTTGAATTTTGAAAATTTGGATTTGTTTAGGGTTTCGATATTAGGATTTATGGTTTCACATTACATCATTTTCTTATTTACAAACTGCATGTATGGTGCTACTATTCGTAATAAAGTAATACAGGGGGAACATGTCAGATCTGGTGCGGTTCGGCGTATCATTAGAAAAGTCATTGCTCGATAGATTCGACCGTTTTATCAGGGAACAGAACTATACAAACCGCTCAGAGGCCTTCAGGGACATGATAAGGCAAGAGTTGATAAAAAAGGAATGGGTTGAAGGCGATGATGTCGCAGGGGCTATAACGCTCATATACGATCATCACAGAAAGGACCTTTTAAATAAGATAACCGATATACAGCACAACTTTCAGAAGCTGATCATCTCGACGCAGCATATCCATCTCGATCACCATAACTGTCTCGAGATCATCGCGGTGAGAGGCAATCCATCTGAGGTGCAGAAGCTGATGGGTCTGATGAAGGTGATAAAAGGCGTAAAGCACGGAACACTGAGCATGTCGAGCACTGGAAAAGAGATCGAATAGAAGTATTATTTTTTTGTCATAAAGTAGCACGAAAAATTTATTAGTAACACAAGGAGGAGAGATGGTCTTTGTGCGCATCGTGATGACAGTGATGGTCCTGCTGCAGATGCTATGGATCGGAGCCGTGTACGGGGAAGAAGGGAAAAGTCTGGAGCTGGGCAGGATCGTCGTGACGGCAAAAAGGCCGGGGATTCCTGCCGAAAGCTCTCCTGTTGCACCAGTGGAGACGAATTACGGCACACAGTACAATGTCGTGACCGAAGAGCAGATCAAAGAGCAGAACTCCTACGACCTCCCGTCAACGCTCCGCGATGTACCCGGGGTGATGTACCAGAGCAAGAACCTTATAGGAAGCCAGACAAGCCACAGCCTGTATATACGCGGCAGGGGATCGAGCCACCCCAGTCCTGATCTTGCAATTCTCTTTGACGGGGTCCCGAGGTACGGGGCGTTGTTCGGCCAGGTCCTGGGGGATGGTATTGCCGTGTCCACCATCGGAGGGATGGAGGTCTATAAAAGCCCGCAGCCGTCCCAGTTCGGTAGCGGCTATGCTTTTATCAATATAATGCCAAAATATATGATGAGGGATGGAGAGGAGGCAGAAATTAATTCCAGCGGCGGAAGCGACGGCACGTTCGATGAAAGCCTCTCTACCGGCATCAAAAAAGGACCTTTTGACATCTACGCATCGCAGAGCCTGACAAGGACGGACGGCGACCGCCACAATTCAGCCGCAAGCCAGCAGAGCTACTATGTCAACGCAGGTTACAGGATCAACAAAGAGTGGAGCCTCAGGTTCCTCGTCAATTACGTGAACGGCAAGACAGAAGCACCCATGCCTGACAGAACAGCCAATTTTGCCGTCAATGGGGTGAACTGGCCCCAGGCGGAGCGCTATAAGACAGAGACCCTGTTCACCACGCTGACGCTCAACCACGAATATGAGCGGTTCAGCGGTTATCTCAAGGCATACTGGAATGACACTACGTTCCAGCTGCTGCAGGAGTTGGATTCGGCGAACGGCAGGCAATTTGCAAACGGCAGCGGTGGACTATGGTCGAAGCAGGAGATCGGGCTTTACGGGATCAGGGGGAGGGAGACGTTCCACCTCTGGCCTGGAGGGGAGATAATAACAGGGGCTGACCTCGATATGACGGAGCTTAAGAATACCCAGCAGACATACAGCGGCCTTAAGCCGACCGCAGCAGGGGTCAATGGAGGTCTGGCCAGGAGGGTATGGGATTTTCCCGATACAAGGTTGATCTCTCCTTATGCGGCGGTAAGCCATATGATCGGCCGCAAGGAAGGTTTCCATGTTATTCCATCGACAGGTTTCCGTTATTATCATCATAACGAGTTCGAGAACAAGTCGGCGGCACAGGGAGGCCTGGTGATAGGGTATAAAAATACGAATCTTAATATCAGCTACTCCCGGGGGGTAAACTATCCTTCGCCGATAGTGATAATGAACGCGGTCCTCACCAATGCCCCTGTAAGCATTACAAGAACAATAAAGCCGGAAGTGGTGGACCACTACGAGGCCGCCATTGTCCACAAATGGCCTGATAAAGGATCATTCGGGGCAACGGTCTTCCGCGACAAGGGGAAGGACCGTTTTCTGACCTATATGGGCGGGGCCATCCCGCTCCGCTTTAACGATCCTATAGGTTATTATGAGATATGTGGACTGGAGCTTACGGGCACGGCAATCCCCGTGAAAGATCTTGAGCTTTTTACCGGCGCTACATGGCTGACCGTTGAGGCGAAAGGAGCAAACAGCATTGAAAGCAACCACATGCCGTATACCCCGGGTTTTCAGTTCCAGGCCGGGGCTAAATGGATATTCTTTGATAATTTCCGGGTTTTTGCGGATATGCAGCATTTGCGGAACCTCTACCAGGGAGCATCTGCCGGAGTAGGGCGGGGCGGCACGCTTAATCTTCCCATGCTCACCGGCAAGGATAAGCTCGGCGACATTACGCTGGTGAACGCACGGGTGAGCTATCGTTTCGATTACAGGCCATTGCGGCTCAGCGGTTCGGAGCTCTTCGTGGCGGTCAACAACATCTTGAATCAGGATTATGAATACGCCAAGGGTTACCCCATGCCGGGAACAACATTTTTCGGCGGGGTCAGCCTGAGGTTCAATTAGGTACGATCAGTGCGCAGTAAAGTAAGAACATTTTTAGCCATCGTTTCAATGACCGCACTGTGTCTTTGTACCGGATGTTCGGACAGACCAAAAGACTGCGATACAAAAAATGTGCGTGTCATTATAACATCGGACACGATCCTTTCAGGGATGGTAGCTTCTCTTATGCCCCCCCATCGATATTCCGTCATAGCGATGCTTCCACCGGGGCAATGTCCCGGCCATTATGATGTAAAATTATCGGATATCGCGAAAATGAAGAGGGCCGATCTGGTTGTTTCATTCAAGGGGCTGCCTCTTATGAACAAGAACGGATCAGACAATGGAGAACTGCTGCTGATAGACGCAGAAGGCCGCAACTGGATGGCGCCTGATTCTTATGCATACGGTTTAGACCTTCTCGCCGATAGACTTGCAGAATATTTCCCCGAGGACAGGAATGCAATTATGGCCCGCAAAGAAGATGCAATTCGCGAGGTAAGAGCGTATGCACGATCGGTCATTCAGCGGATCGAACAGGCGGGACTTTTAGGAAAGCCGATCATTGCTTCCTCTATGCAGAAAGAACCGCTGGAGTGGATGGGTTTCCGTGTTGCAGGAGAATACGGCAGACCGGAGGCCATGTCTGCAAGGGAGATCGTACGCCTCGCGAAGATAGGAAGAGAGAACCATATAACGTTTGTTGCAGATAACCTGCAGTCTGGTCCGGATACCGGCAAAAGGATCGCAGAGTCGATCGGGGTCCCTCACATCGTCCTCACGAATTTCCCGTCAGAGAAAGGCTATTTTGCCGCGCTAAGAGAGAATGTGGACATTATACTTGCCGCAGCGGTTAGACAGAGGACTCAGTGAAATGTGAAAGGTAAAATGTGAAATGTTTAAACTTCTCACTTCTCACGTTTCACTTCTCACGATATTATTCGGGGGGAGAAGGGTGATATGGACAGTTACATTATCGAGCTTGAAGGGATCACCGTCCGGAAGGGCAGAGACCTGCTGCTGGACAGCATCGGCCTTGGCGTGTCGCGCAACGAGTTTGTGGGGGTTATCGGCCCCAACGGCGCCGGGAAGACCACGCTTCTGAATGTCATAGCCGGATTCGAAAAGTTCACAGGGAGACTGAGCCTTTTTGGACGTCACGAGTCGTGGAAGCGCGACCGTAAGACACGGCTTCGTGTCGGTTATGTACCGCAACTCCTTTACGTCGACCCGGCGTTCCCAATTCTTGCGTCAGAGGCCGTGATGACAGGCTCGATCGGCCGCCTGGGCCTCTTCCGCTCTCCCGGAAGGCAAGAGAGGGAGAAGACGATGCAGATAATGGAAATGATGCGCATGGCCCATCTCGCAAAGAGGCCGCTCGGCCAGCTTTCCGGCGGGGAGCGCCAGAAGGTATCGCTGGCACGCGCTATTCTTCAGAAACCTGATATCCTCCTCATGGATGAACCGACCGCGAATCTTGACATAGCCGTACAGAAGGAGGTTTTGGATCTTATAAGCGAGATCCACAAGCGGGAAGACCTTACCCTTCTTTTCGTCACGCACGATTTCAATATGCTTCCTGCCTCGATGCACCGTGCCGTGCTCCTTGACCACGGCAGAACAATTTTTGACGGAGACATCGACGCCGCGATGTCGGGTGAGACGTTGAGCAGGCTGTTCCAATATCCACTGGAGACTTTTGACCGCAACGGCAAGAGGTTCGTTTCTTATGACTGAGCATCTGGTAGATGTTATTGGATACCAACCCATTCAGCAGGCCATACTTGCATGTGTGCTCTGCGGTGTAAGCTGTTCACTGCTGTCCGTATTTGTCGTGTTGATGAAAATGCCGCTGATAGGTGTTTCGATGTCGCACGCCGCCTTTGCGGGCGCTGTATTGGGGATGCTCCTGGGCGTCAATCCGGTATTGAGCGGGTTCATCATGTGCCTGCTCGCGGCCGGGGTGCTTGGCCCGCTTTCAGATCGTACGGATATGGCCCCCGAGAATGTGCTCGGCATCATGTTCTCTTTCCTTATGGGCCTTGCATTTCTCGGTATGGGGATCCTCACGAGGACAAAGGCAAATGCCCTCAATCTGATGTGGGGGAGCCTGTTGTCGCTGTCAGGTGTGGACATTGCCATGCTGACGTTCGTAACGTTGCTCCTTGCGCTCTTCGTGCTCTTTTTTTTCAAGGAGATCCGCCTCGTCCTCCTTAGCAGGCGGCTTGCCAGGGCGAGCGGCGTGCCCGAAAGGATAATTTATTACAGCCTGCTGTTCCTTACCGGGGCAGTGGTGTCATCGAACCTTACGACCGTGGGAGGCCTCCTTATCTTTGCATTGCTCGTGCAGCCAGGGGCCACGGCGCTCCAGTTGACGTACAACCTGAAGCATTTTTTCATTATTTCCGCGGCCTCTGGGGTCGGGGCATGCTTACTGGGCCTCATTGTATCATATGTTCTTGACCTCCCGTCAGGCGCTGCGGTGGTTCTCATGGCCACGGCCATCTTTGCCGCTGCATACATATTTTCGCCGAAGCGTAACGCGGCAAGACCAAAGAATATGGAGCGTATATCATGAAAATGACAAAGGATGAGACCTATCGCATACGCAAGGAGTTTTTTAACAAACATGCCGAAAATTGGTGCGATATGTGGTACAAGGATAATGCCACCGGACGATATGATAAGCACGCAAAGGATTTTGAACGTCTGTTCTCGCTTCTCCCGTTAAAAGCGGGAGACCATGTTCTTGATGTTGGATGTGGGACGGGCATACTGGTCCCTTTCATCCTCGAACGTATTACTGCAACAGGAATTCTTTATGAACTGGATTTTGCAGATAATATGATAGAGGTCAACCGGGGCCTTCACAAGGAGGGCAACATCCGCTTCGTACTCGCTGATGCCGAGAACGCGCCTCTCGCTGATGCCTCATGCGACATGGCGATCTGTTTCTCCTGTTTTCCGCATTTTCACGACATGGAAAAGGCCATGGTGTCGATCTCGCGCATCCTGAAACCGCAGGGGCTCTTTGCCGTGTCGCACTTTGAATCGTCGGAGGGGATAAATAAGCACCACGAGTCATGTCATGCCGTCATGCACGACCGTCTGCCTGACGAAGCAGCCATGCGCGCCTTGTTCCGGAAAGCAAACCTGGCAATTGATGTGTTCACCGATGAGCCGGGTTTCTACTGCATCATCGCAAGGAAATAGCTACCACTTGGTACTGGATGCGGAATCAGCATAGTGCAAAGCGCAGGGTGAAAAGTCCGTATAGCGT
Source organism: Deltaproteobacteria bacterium UBA7527 (assembly GCA_002478225.1). Taxonomy (GTDB): domain Bacteria; phylum Desulfobacterota; class Syntrophorhabdia; order Syntrophorhabdales; family Syntrophorhabdaceae; genus UBA5609. The sequence goes on from DLMV01000080.1 coordinate 45,317, forward strand.
AAGAAAAAAACAAAGGACGAGAGATCAAGGACAGGCTAAAAAGATAACATGAAGAATGGAGAGAACATATGATGAAAAAACTGCTTTTGTACATGGCCAGGTGGCAGCTCAGCACGTTCACGCTCGCGCCGGTGATATGGCTGCTTGCCGTCTACGGCATTACGAATTCGTGGATAGCGGCGTTCATAGGCAATTTCATAGGTTCGCTGATATTCTTCTGGGTGGACCGCTACATATTCAGGTCGGACCATTTTGAGGTATGGCAGACAAAAGAGGGCAGGTGCGATGTCTGCGGAAAACAGGATGTTGTATGGCGCCTTGTGAGGGCGCCCAATTACAATAGGATGGATGACAAACCGGTCTTTCTCTGTATGGAACATTCTCAGCAGAAGACGGATGAACTCCGGGAAAAAGGGATACAGGTCAAAGCGAGAAGCGGGTAGCGGATTTTGGTTATTTTTTATAGCGATTTAACTTGACAGTTTCTTTAGAATAGTCATAATATACCCTTTAAGCAGCATGCTTAATCTATTCTATGAAAGGAGTCTTGTAGTATGCCAGTAGGTAAAGTAAAATGGTTCAACGATTCAAAGGGGTATGGGTTCATCGAGCAGGATAACGGTGAAGATGTTTTTGTCCACTTCTCAGCCATCAAGCAGGATGGTTTCAAGTCGCTCAAAACAGGCGAAAAGGTTGAATTTGAGATCGTAAAAGGTCCGAAGGGTCCCCAGGCAGCAAATGTAGCCAAAGCTGAATAAAAAAAGCAGGGCTAATCCCCCTGCTTCTCCATATTCTTTACCTCATCCCACAGACTGTCCATATCGGAAAGCGATGATGTGGAAACGTCTGTGTTTTTTTCTATATAATTGAACCGCCGTATGAATTTCTCTGAGGTGGACCGCAGGGCGTCCTCGGGATCGATGCCGTGGAACCTCGATATGTTCACGATAGTAAAGAGCAGGTCTCCGATCTCTTCCTTTATTGCCGCGGCATTATTTGCGTCCTCTGCCTTTCTGAGCTCATTGATCTCTTCCTGCATCTTTGCGTAGATGTCTTCGAGCTTTTTCCAGTCGAAGCCGACCCGCGAGACGCGCCTGGAAATGACATATGCCCGCAGAAGCGCGGGGATGCTGGCGGGAATATTGGACAGAAGGGAGTAATCTGCTTTTTCTTCCTTTTTGATCTCTTCCCACCTCTTTTGGATCGGTTTCCCTGAGGTTTCTCTCATAAATACATGGGGGTGCCTATTGTACATCTTGCGGTATTCGTCCTTAAGGATATCTTTTATATCAAACCGTTTTTGCTCCGCGCAGATCTGCGCAATAAAGATTATGTGAAAGAGCAGGTCGCCAAGCTCTTCTTTGAGCGCCTTAGCGTTGTCCTTCTCAATCGCTTCGATAAGCTCATATACCTCTTCCAGGAGATAGGTCTTAAATGCCGGAAGGGACTGTTTCTTATCCCAGGGGCATCCTTCTTTACCCCGCAGGGCTCCCACGAGTTCAACGAGCTTTGCAAACTCTTTCATAAAACCTCCAACTGATACCGTGAAAAGTAAAAGGTGAAAAGTAAAAGGTGAAAAGTTTTAAACCCGGACACTTCACCGTAGGGCATCGGTGTCGGGCTTTCCCGTAGCAAACCGTCGTGAGGAAAAGGCAGCAGAGAGCGAAGAGTAAAGATGAGAGAGATAAACTTCTCAAAGAATTGTCTCTTTGGTTTTTCGCTTTTCACCTTTCACCTTTCACCTTTCACGGGTTTCGTCCCCTCACGCCTCACGCCTAACGCCTTACGGGTGTTGTTGTATCTTCTCAACAATAATGTCCACGGTCCTTCTCATGACCTCCTGCTGTTCCTCGATTATCTTTTTCCCTGCCTCGCCCATCTTATCCATCAGAGCCCCATCCTTGAGGAGCGTGGCAATATGCTTTACCAGCTCATCGCCGTTCTTGACGATGATCCCTGCACCGCCCTCCTCCACCTGTCTTGCGATATCCCTGAAGTTTTCCATGAAAGGTCCGAACAGCACGGGCGTGCCGAAGAACAGGGGCTCAAGGATGTTCTGTCCGCCATACGGAGCGAGGCTGCCGCCAACAAAGGCAACTTGAGCTTTTTTGTATATATCGAGAAGGTCGCCGACAGTATCGACGACGACGACATCGGCATTCGCGCCCGGAGAGGGCGTCTTTTTCAGCACCGAGTACCTGGTGCACCTGAAAGAAGATGAAAGCTCTTCTTCTATCGTTGCAGTGAGATGCAATTCCCGGGGCGCCACGAAAAAGGTATGATCGGGGAAATGAACCTTGAGCCTTTTGATAGTGTCGAATACGATGTCAAGTTCTTTTTCCCTGACGCTGCCATAAGCTACGATCTTCTCTTTGTCCGCTGCATCGCCGGAAGGTCCCATGGATTTCCTGTAATATTTGATGTTGCCGGTGTTGATCACCTTATCAGGGTCCATTCCGATGGAGATATAACGTTCCATATGTTCTTCCGATTGGACAAGGACGCAATCGATATCTGCGAACACATGTCTGAGAAAAAATGCCAGATGCCTGTAACGCTTGATCGTGCTGTCAGAGATCCTCCCGTTGATTATCATGATCGGCATCTTCAATTCTTTTGCGAGCCATATGAGGTTTGGCCAGATCTCTGTTTCGATAATGAGGAGCGCCTCCGGTCTGGTGTTTTTTAAAAAGCGTCGCATTGAGAATATGAGGTCAAGAGGCAGCGAGCGGACGCGGACAGGATCGCCGAGCCTTTTCTCGAGGAGCTCCCCGGCGTAATGCGTATTAGTAGTGATGAGAAAATGGTGAAATCCGGTATTCTCATGCATATAGTTGACAAGGTTCTCGGCTATGAGCGCTTCCCCTATGGACGCGGCGTGGATCCACAGCATCCGCTGCTCACCGGAGATCCTGCGGGGCGCCAATCGCTCAAGGATGTTTTTTCTGATCTTTTTCTTTGTCAGTGAAAAAAGGAGGAAAAAGGGGAGGGCGATGAAGGTCAGTATGTTGTAGATTATCTTCCACATGCTATGGCATCTGCTTTCTCGGTAATGGATATGAGCGCGTTCTCGAGCTCTATCCTCTTTTTCTCAATATCTTCAGGGGTGATGTCTTTACTTATATGGATCGGGTCTCCCCAGAGAAAATAGATCGTTGAAAATGGGTAGGGCAGGATGAAATTATCCCAGGACTGAAAAGTTTTTTTTTACTTGCACCGTAGCTGACAGGCACTATCGCCTTGCCGGATATCTTTGCAAGCTCTATGATGCCTTGCTTGACCTTGTACCGCGGGCCTTTCGGGCCGTCAGGCGTGATCGCCACATTGACGTTATGCTTCAGGTCCTGCAATATCGTTCTGAGGGAGGATACGCTCCCTTCTTTCCTGTAGGAGCCCCGTATAGAGCCAAGCTTGAAAAAGCGGATGATCCGCGCAATAAATTCACCGTCCCGGTGGCGGCTTATGAGGACCTTTCCTCCCCCCCCTTCCTTTGCGAAAGGCATCATCAGCAATCTTCCATGCCAGAAACAGACAATGAAGTTGCCGCCTTTGTCCCACACATCCTGCACTGCCGACCTGTTGACATGCACGAATTGCAACGTCATCTTGAGGAGCGTGAGGATCACATAGACAAGAGGCGGCAGCACGTTGAGGAGGATAAGATACTTTATCTTTTTCATTTTTTACCGATCTTTATGATCTTTTTTTGCGCCCCTTCCCTGAATTGCAATTCATAGAGACGTCTATATGGACCTTCGGCCTCTATAAGGGTGGCGTGCGTTCCTTCCTGGACGATCGTTCCCTTTTCAAGAACGATGATCCTGTTGGCATTGATGATCGTTGAGAGCCTGTGGGCGATGATGATCGTGGTCCTTCCTTTCATGAGGTTCTCGAGCGCCTTTTGCACCTCGATCTCCGACGCGGCATCGAGAGAGCTCGTTGCCTCGTCAAGAATAAGTATGGGAGAATCTTTATAGAGCGCCCTCGCGATGGCGATCCTTTGTTTCTGACCTCCGGAAAGCCTTACGCCTTTTTCGCCGATGCTTGTGTCATATTTTTTCGGAAGCTTGACGATAAAATCGTGGGCATATGCCATGCGGGCAGAATTCTCCAGCCTCTCCTGGTCAGGGACGACGCCGTATGCGATGTTGTTCTTAATGGAGTCGTTGAAGAGGATGACATCCTGCGTCACGAGGGCGATATTCTTTCTCAAGGATTCGATCGTGACATCCCTGATGTCGACGCCGTCGATCAGGAGCTTCCCATTTGTTATGTCATAGAACCTGGGAATAAGGTTGGCGATCGTTGTCTTGCCGACGCCGCTTTCCCCAACTATTGCAAGCACCTCGTTCTTATTGATCTGCAGGTTGATGTCATTGAGGATCATCTTGTCTTCATATTTAAAAAAGACGTTGCTGAGCTCTATAGACCCGTTGACCCGGCCAAGCTGGATCGCGTCCGGTTTATCCAGTATCTCAGGTTCCCTGTCGATAACCTCAAAGACGCGCTGGCTCGCGGCGAGCCCTTGCTGTATGTTGTGGTTCTCCTTGTTGAGCCTCTTGATCGGTTCGTAGAGCATGAGAAGGGCTGCGGTGAAGGAGAAGAAATTGCCCGGCGTTGAAGCGCCCGAGATGACCTCTTTTCCGCCGTACCAGATAATGACCGCTATGGCTATGCCTCCCAGCACCTCCATGATGGGGTGGGACAGCGCCCTGATCTTGGTGCGCTTGAGGATGATCCTGAACATCTCATCATTCTCTTCCTCGAATCGTTTGTTCTCGTATGCTTCCATTGAAAAGGCCTTTACCACCCTCTGTCCGGTAATGGTCTCGTGGAGAAAGCTTGTAAGGCGCGCTACCGATCTTTGCGCTTTCATGCTGATCTTCCGCAATTTTTTTCCGAAGGCGACGATCGGGTAGGTTGCGAAAGGCAGGATGATGAAGGCTATGATCGCGAGCTTCCAGTCCCTGTAAAAGACAACGAATATGAGCCCGATTATGGTAAAGGCATCCTTGAGGATCGCGGTAAAGGCGTCGGAGACGGTGCTCTGAAGAAGATTCACGTCGTTCATGATCCTCGATATGCTGGCGCCTGTAGGGGTCCTGTCGAAGAATGCAAGCGGCTGGCGCTGCATGTTGGCGAAGATGAGGTTCCGTATGTCTGTTATGACCTTCTGCCCAACGTAGCCCATAAGGTATGCCTGGAGGTATTCGAACACCCCTTTGAGGAAATAGAGAAGGATGACGCCTACGGGGATGATATAAAGCATCGTTTCGTTCTTTTCAAAGAAGATCTTGTCGAGCACCGGTTTGACAATAAAGGCCGTTAAGCCGTTTGTTGCAGCCACAAGGGACATGCATATCATGGCAAAGACGAGCTTCACCCAATAAGGTTTCACAAAGCTAAGCAGTCTCAGGTATAGCGCCATGTCATTTCCCTAAGAATTCAACGACGATATCTTTTGCAAGCTCATAAGAATCATAACGGCCAAGCCTCGCGAGGATCCCGTCCAGATCCTTTTTTATGCTGTCTTTTCCATTATTTATCATATATAGAGCCTTTTCTGCAATCTTTTCAGGAGGAATATGCTGGATGAACTCGGGGAACACCTCTTTCCCTGCGATAATGTTCGGAAGGCTTATGTGCTTTATTGTTACCAGCATCCTGGCGATACAATAGGAGAAGCAGGATACGCGGTAGATGACGATCGAAGGGGTTCCAAGGATCGCGGCCTCCAGGGTGGCGCTGCCAGATGAGACGATGGCAAGATCGCAATGCGCGAGAGCGTCATAAGATTGCCCCCTTATTACGATGCAGTCCTTAAGGCCTTCTCTGAACCTCTCCAGGACCGACCCGTCGATATTGTCTGCCAGGGGCAGCAGAACAGCAATCCTGCGCATCCGTTTTTTTATCTTTTCGATAGATCTGAGCAGGAACGGCATATGCCGGTCGATCTCGTTTTCCCTGCTGCCCGGCATGATCGTGATGACGGTGCATCCTTTTCCAATGCCTGTTCTTCTGAGAAAATCCTCTTTCGTGCTTGTCTGTTTCACCGTGGATACGAAGGGATGGCCGACATAGGCGGCATCGATCCCGTATTCTTCGTATAGCTTTTTCTCAAAAGGCAGCACGCAGATCACCTTGTCGACATATTGTTTTATCCGGAGTATACGTTTTTTTCTCCATGCCCAGACCTGCGGGGGAATGAAATAGATCGTGGGGATCCCCAGCGTCCTGGCGAACCGGGCGATCTTCAGGTTGAAACCGGGAAAATCGACAAGGATCAAAAGAGATGGACTGGTCTGTTCAAGGTGTTCCTTGAGCTTCTTGTAAGCATCCTTTATGTGCGGCAACTTTGAGAAGATCTCGCTTAAGCCCGTGAGAGAGATGTTCCGGTAGTCGTAGATGGTGTTCATCCCTTCATCCCGGAGTCTTTGGCTTCCTATGCCGCTTAGCTCAACGGGGACAGACTTTTTGATCGATCTGACAAGCTCTGCGGCATGCATCTCACCGGAGAGCTCGCCGGTGACAATAACGATGTGCCTGATCTTCGGATTAGTGTTGTCTTTTTGCAATGTGCTGCCTGATCTTGTTTGCGAGGATAAGCGCCTTGAGCCCGTCTTCTCCGGTGACGCCTTGCTGTGCGTTGCCCTTCATTGCCCTTATGAACTCGGCAAGTTCATCCTGAACAGGGTCCATGTGGTCTGATGCGTACTCTTCAATATGGATCCCGCCGCCGTGTTTTTTTGCGGTGGCGGTCAATTTCCCCTGCATAAAGTCGACGAAGAAAGACCGTTCTTTTTCAAAAACGGTAAGCGACCTTTCCCTTTTCACAGCAACCCTGCTCGCGAAAATATTCGCCACTGCACCATTTGCAAACTCGATCCGCGCGTGCGCCGCGTCAAGCTTATCGGTCACCACGGCGACGCCGTTCGCGCGTATCGTTTTTACATCCTCCCTGATGAGGGAAAGCACAAGGTCGAGGTCATGGATCATGAGGTCGAGGATGACATCGACATCCGTTGACCTTCCGGTAAAGGGGCTTATCCTGCATGCCTCTATGGCGATCGGCGCACGGATAAGCTGCTGCGCCCTCCTGAAAGCAGGGTTGAACCTCTCAAGATGGCCTACATGGAAGGCAAGACCCTTTTCTGCCGCAAGATCCACCAGTTTCCTTGCCTGCCCTACAGAGAGTGTGATCGGTTTTTCAATAAAGACGTGTACGCCTTTTCCCATGAACGATCTTGCGATGGGATAGTGTGTGTCTGTAGGCGTAGCTATGACAACCCCGTTGAGCCCATTGGCCATGTCCCTGTAGTCGTCATAGCGCGGCACCCGGTATTTTTCTGAAAGCGCCGATAACGCTGCCGTGTCGATGTCGGCGATCCCGGCGATATGGACCCCCTCAAAGGTATGCAGCTTGCCGAGGTGTATCTTTCCCATATGACCCGTCCCGACTATGGCCACTTTCAGCGACATATGCCTCTCCGCGATGATTGAATAAAATGTATGAGCTCGTCTATATGCTCACCCTTCAGTTCTTCCTGGATGACCTTCAGAGATGTGGTGAGGGGGAGGGAAGACCGGAAAAGGATCCTGTATGCCTTTTTCAACTGCGAGATATCTTCTCTGGTAAAGCCGCGGCGCTCCAGGCCGACCACATTGAGGCCGTAAAGCTCTGCCCTGCTTCCAGCGGCGATCATAAAAGGAGGAACATCCTTGGGAACGCCGGTGATGCCGCTTATGAATGCGTATTTGCCGATCCTGCAGAACTGATGAACCGCGCAAAGGCCGGCAAAGGTGACGAAATCCGCGACCTCTACGTGGCCTGCGAGGGTAGCGCAGTTTGCCATGATAATGCTGCTGCCCACTTTGCAGTCATGGGCAATGTGCGCGTAAGCCATGATGAAATTGTTGTTGCCCACCTCTGTTGCGCCGCCGCCGTGGACAGAACCTTTGTTGATGGTAACATATTCCTTGATGATGTTGTGATTGCCTATGCTCAGCGTGGTATCCTCTCCTTTATAGCTGATATCCTGGGGAGGGCCTCCAATGGAGGCAAAAGGACTGATGGTGCAGCCTTCACCTATCGTCGTGTGTCCCTGCACCACTACGTGTCCAAGGAGTTTTGTGCCTTTTCGGATCGTTACCTTTTCCTCAACGACGCAATAAGGGCCTATATCGACATCATCATCGATTTCGGCATTTTTATGGATGATCGCGGTAGGGTGTATCAAGCGTAAGCTCCTTATTCTTTCTTTAACATTGCCATGATCCTTGCTTCAGCCGCTATTTCATTATCAACGTATGCCTTGCAGTCAAAGATCCATATCTCCCGCCTGTGCTTCACAACCTCGACAACGAATTTCAACTGGTCTCCTGGTATCACCGGCTTCCTGAACCGCGCATCATCGATGCCCGTGAAGAAGACGGTTCCCTTTGCGTCAGGGAGGGATTTAAAGGCAAGGACCCCGCCCGTCTGGGCCATAGCTTCCAGGATAAGCACGCCGGGCATGATAGGTTTCTGAGGAAAATGGCCGGTGAAGAAAGGCTCGTTGTAGGTAACGTTCTTGATCCCCACGATCCTTTTCTCCGGTTCCAGCTCCAGTATCCTGTCAACGAGCAGGAAAGGATAGCTGTGCGGCATGAGCCGGATGATCTCATTGATGTTAATCATGGTCTTCCTCCAGGTGGAGCTTTTTCTCCACCTTTTTTAAACGATCGAAAAGAGCTGGCAGCTTTTTAAGGTAATTCTGAAGTTTCATCCATTCCCTGTGCGGCATGTGCGGCGTTCCCATGATAAGCGTATTATCCGGGACATCCTTGGTGATCCCTGTCTGACCGCCTGCCATGACGTTATTGCCGACGGTGATGTGGTCTTTTACCCCAACCTGGCCGGCAAGAACGACGTTATTGCCGATGGTCGCGCTACCTGCTATACCGACATGCGCGACAATGATGGAGTTCTCGCCTATCGATACGTTATGAGCTATCTGGACGAGGTTGTCTATCTTTGTGCCTTTCCTTATGATTGTTTTGCCGAGCGATGCCCTGTCAATGGCGACGTTTGCCCCTATCTCGACATCGTCCTCGATCTCAACATCGCCGAGCTGAGGGACCTTGGCGTGTTTTTTTCCGTCCCATATATATCCGAACCCGTCGCTCCCGATGACGGTACCCCCGTGTATGACCACTCTTTTGCCTATAAGGGCATTGCCGTAAATTGTTACATGGGGATGAATGGTCGTGCCTTCATCGATCACCGTGTTGTCGCCTATGTAGACAAAAGGGAAGAGGGTTACATCTTTTTTAATGACGGCGCCGCCGCCGATATAGACGTACGGCCCTATCGAGACTTCGTCGGCAACATGAGCGCTCGGAGAGACAAAGGCGAGAGGACTGATCCCCTGCTCGTTCTTAGCAGGTCTTAGAAACAGTTCGGCAACTTTTATATAGGACAGCCCGGGATTATCCACGACGATGATGTTTGTGTGTTCCAGGCAGCCTGTCTCTACATCTTTGCCCAGTATTATCGCTGACGCCCTGCAGTCTGGAAGATATTTTTTATAACTGCCATGGGTGAGGAAAGTAATGTCTCCGGTCTGCGCATCCTTTATGTTTGAGACACCGGTGATGGGTGTCTCGCCGTTGCCTATAAGACGGCCATGCACTGCCGTTGCTATATCTTTTAATAACAGCATTGCTTTATTTCTTTGCAGGGGCCTTCCTTGACGCTTCGTTGAAAAGGGTGATCACCTTACTGGTGATGTCGATCGCAGGATTTCCGTAGAGGACGCCTGCCTGGTTCCTTTCGAGGATCAGGGCGTATTTTTCCCTCTCGCCGAGACCCCTGATGATCTCTTCGATTTCTTTTAGGATCTTTTGCGTAAACTCCATATCTTTTTGCTGGAGTTCTCCCTGGTAGTCGTTGGCAAGCCGCTGATAATCCTTCAGCTTGCCCTGATATTGTTTTTCTTTCTCAGCTCTCGCTTCGGGAGTGATCGTAGCGCTCTGCTTCTCCAGAGCGTCCTTTAGTTTCTGGAGTTCATTCTGCTTTCCGTCGAGGGTCTGTTTCAGCTTTTCTGCCTCGCCTGTAAGCGTTTTTCTGATATCTTTTCCTTTATCTGATTCAAGCATGACCCTTTGCAGGTCAACATATGCGATATTGAGCGACTGGCTTTTTGCTGTAAGCGGTATACAGAGAAACAGCGCGATGATAAAACAACACATGGTCTTTTTCATAATGCCTCCTGTTTAATATTGTGTTCCGATAGTAAAGTCAAACGCATTCCTCCTATCGCCTGTTTTGGGAAAGAGGTTATAGCCAAACTCAATACGGATAGGACCCATCGGCGAGAACCACCTGATGCCGAATCCGGCAGTTGTTCTCATGCTATCTTTTACCACATTAAAGTTTGTACCGTCAAACCCGGAGCCGGCGTCATAAAAGAGCACCCCCTTGAGTCCTGCGGGCTTATAGATGGGGAAGATCCATTCCAGGTTGAAATACAGCTGGTTCTCTGAACCAATGACCTGATCGTTCACATCTTTTGGGCCGGCCTCCCCGAACCTGAACCCTCTGACTGAATTTAAGCCGCCGACATAGAACTTTTCATACAACGGCAGGTCCCTGCCTCCGAAAGGCCTCATCATGCCGGCTGTGGCGCGTACAAAGAATGAACTGTCCCAGAATCCCATAGGGATATATTGACCGTAAAATCCGGTAACCTTGTAAAAATAGTTATTCCCGCCAAAAGGGCCGCCTGCCACTTCAACGGTGATATCTGAGTTAACCCCTTTCGTTGGGTTCAGTATATCGTCGATAGTGTTCTTCGATAGGGAGAGGCTCATACTGCTCGTTGTCCTGATGCCTTGCTGGTCCTTGATATCCTGGGTGGCCGTATTGTCGATATTATAAACGTCTGTGCTCTCATAGCGGTATTTTGTTCCCAGCTTCACATCATCGGTCAAAGGCCGTATCAGTGTGATGCTGCCGCCCTGTTTCTTGTAATCGTATGTATCCATCACCCTGGTGAAATTGAACACGCTGAACCCCGAGGTGAGATTCAGGTCAAAGATGTAGGGCTCCACAAAGGTAAACCGGTATTCCTGGGTATAGCTGCTTAGCGCAGCCTCAAGATATAATTTCCTGCCGGTTCCCAGAAAGTTTTCCTGGGATATGTTGCCGGTCACCATGGCCTTGTCAGATGTGCTGTATCCCACGCCGATGCTTAATGAGCCAGTAGGTTTTTCCTCTACCGACAGGTCTACGTTAACCTTATCAGGCTCATCTGTCCGGACGAGCTTTATGTCGGTTTCTTTAAAGAACGTAGTGTTCTTCAGCTTCTTCTTGCTGGCCTTTAGGTAGGTTGCTGAGAACCGGTCGCCTTCCGCGAACTTTAATTCCCTCCGTACAACCTTATCCCTCGTCTTGGTATTGCCCAGAATATTGATCCTGTTAAAGTATATCTCCTTTCCTTTTGTGATGTTAAAGGTCAGGTTTACTTTGCTCGCGTCATCGTCCATCAGGGTCAGCGGGGCAATGTCGCAGAACGCATAACCCTTGTCCTGGTAGAGATCGACAAGCCTTAAGATGTCCTCCTGATATGTTGTAGAGCTGAAGGTCCTGCCTGTCCTGCTCCTGAGGTTGCGGTACAGTTCCGCTGTATCAAATATCAGATCACCTTCGAAATTGACCTTACCAATAGTATATACATTGCCTTCCTCTATGGGTATTGAGAGGCTTATGGTCTTGCCGTCCGGTGAGATCTTTATATCGGGTATCCCTATTTTGACCCGGAGATAGCCGTTGTCGTGATAGAACGCTTCGAGGTTCTTCCTGTCGTCCTCCAGCTGCTCGTCATCAAGGATGCCTGAACCGGTAAACCATGACAGGATACCTTTTTCTCTGGTCCTCATGTAATCTTTTAATTTGCTTTCTTTGAATACCTTGTTGCCTGTGAAAGATATCTTTCTGACATATGCCTGTGCCGGTTCTTCGATAGCGAAATTGACCGTTACATCATATGCTTCACCGTACTCTATTTCATAGTTTACCCTGGTCGCATAGTATCCTTTGCTTGAGTACAGCTTTTTGATCTCATCCATGCTTTCTTTGATCCGTTCGATGTTCAGCACTGTGTTGGTCTTGATCTTTAGTTTGTCCGTGATGTCCGATGTCTTGACCTTTTTGTTCCCAGAGAGGTAGATCGCCTTGATCGGCGGCCTTTCAATGACCACAAATGTTACAGCCTTTCCTCCTTCGGTATCCTGAACGTTTATCTGCACATCGCTGAAGAAACCTGTTTTGTAGATGTTTTTCATGTCTTCGCGCAGCTTATCGAGGTTATAAGGTTCCCTTTCTTTTGTTTTGACGCTGTTCATGATAAATGCTGTATCGATCCTCTCATTCCCGATGACCTCGATCTTTGCGATCCTCTCAGCGTCAGTTCCCCAGGCCGGCATTGAAAAAGCGAAAATCGACAATGATAATAGAGTGATTGCGAGGATTTTCATTCGATAAGCAAAATTATCAGAAAATAAGCGTTATGTAAAGGTAAAAAGTCAATACTTCACGGTGAACTTGATGCTCGATGCTCGTCGCTCGATACTGGTTTGAACAAATATCCAGTATCCAGAATCCAGTATCCAGAATCAGGTCTGTATTCCATCTCAGCGGTGTTCCGCGACGCCTTTCCTGGCGCAGAGGTGAGCGATGGGGCATTGGCTGCAGCGGGGCGACAGGGGGGAGCATATCCTTTTCCCGAATGTGACCAGGAGGGCATTGTAGATGATCCAGTATTGTTTTGGAAGTATCTTCCGCAGGGCATCTTCGGTCTGGTGGGGGGTTTTCGTCGCAACGGCGCCGATCCGGTTCGAGATACGGTGGACATGGGTATCGACGCATATCCCGGGTTTCCCGTACGCCTCGGTGACAACCAGGTTGGCGGTCTTTCTTCCGACCCCTTTGATCGTGAGCAGTTCGTCGATGGAATCCGGCACAATGCCCTTATAGGTATCTGTAATGATCCGTGCGATGTTTTTGAGCACCTTTGACTTGTTCCGGTAGAAACCGACGGGATAGATGAGATTCTCCAATTCATCTGCGGGGATCTTGAGCAGCGCTTCCGGGGTCCTTGCCCGCTTGACGAGGCGTTCCATGACCTTTTCGGTCAGTTCGTCCTTGGTGCGGAGGCTCAGGAGCGTGCCGACAAGAATAAGGAAGGGGTCTTTACGTTCCCGCTTTGCAATCTTGGTGACAGCAGGAACGTCATCCTTCAGATGCTTCTTCAGTATTCTGATCATCTCTTTAAATGGGAACATTGTAACCTCGTTCCTCGCATCTCGCTTCTCGATGTATTTGACCAGCATCGAGTATCCAGTGACCAGTATCCAGCATCCAGTCTATCTCCCCTCACGCCTAACGCCTTACGGGTTTATTGCTATGAGCTATGAACTGTATTTATTGCGTCGATCCATTTCTTCATCTTCTCCGTATGCGAGCCGCCCCAGTAGACCCTTTTGCAGGAGGGACATTGTCTGAATTCAGCATGGTGGTGGTATATGTATTCGGGTACATGGTGTTCGACATCTTCCCTTGCCGTAGCGACGAGCGGGGTATTGCATTCAATGCACCGAGACATGACGGTGTCGGGATCAACATACGGTGCAATGATATCTTTGATCTCCGCAAGCTGCTCCATGATACGGTCGGATCTGATGCGGACGGTCCTTTCGTATAAAGGGCCTTTCTGTCTTCTTGTAAAAAAATAGGGAGTTTTTTTGTCTGGCTCTGATGTTTCCGGGAGACCGGGGCTTTTTGCGCAGGGCGCATCGAGACCGAGCATCCTCAGGTACCTTGAGAGTCTCCCAAGCATAATATCGCAGATGAATATCATCGTGCAACGAGGGTCTTTGCTGTTATTTTTGCCTTTGCGAGGATCTCTTCTTCGCCGGGGACATACCGGTTCTCCATGAGAACCCTGCCCATGCAGATCACTGTATCCACTGCATAGCCGTTGGATGCGTAGACGATATCCGAATAGATGTCGAAGTTGGGGACGAATTCCGGCCTGTTCAGATCGATGAGGATAATGTCCGGGCTTTTCCCCACTTCGATCTCCCAATCACCGAGGTTGAATATGCGGGCGGCAACTTTGGTGGCAATATCGAAGGTCTCCCGTGCAGGGAGCATCGTGGGATCGTGATTGACGAATTTTGCGATAAGCGAAGCGAACTTCATGGTCTCGATTATGTCGAGATGGTTATTGGATGCGCAGCCGTCTGTGCCGAAGCAATAGGATATTCCGTCATTTTTCATGAGGAAGTGCGGGAAGATCTTGCCGACGGCGAGCTTGAGGTTTGAGACGGGGATATGGACAAGCTTTGACCGCCGCGCTTTCAGCGTCCGGCAGTCACCTTCACTGAGGATGCAGCCGTGGCAGCCGATGAACCGCTCAGAGAGGACCCCGATGCGGTCGAGAAATTCGACAGGCGTCTGGCCGTATCTTTCTTTTGCGAAATGGTTCTCATCCTGCGTCTCGGCGAGGTGCATATGGATGAGGATATTATGTTTTTCGGAAAGGTCCCGCATCCATATGAGGCTTTCCTCTGAGACCGTATAGATGGCGTGGGGACCGAAGGTGAAGGTCACGTGCGGCTTGTATTTTTCAGAGAGCTCAAAAAGCCTGGTGTTGAGATCGATCTGTTCCTGTCCTTGCTTCGGGTCGAACATATCGATGAATACGGCGCTGACGAGTCCCCGTATGCCCATTTCGGCGGCGGCCCTGGCGGTTCCTTCCCAGTGCCAGTACATGTCGTTGAAGACGGTGACCCCGTTCTTGATCATTTCAAGACAGGCGAGCTTTGTTCCCCAGTAGACGTCCTCTTCGGTAAGTTTTCTTTCGAGGACCCAGATCTTATCTTCGAGCCAGTGCTTAAGCGGCATATCGTCGGCGAACCCCCGGAAGAGCGTCATGGCGGCGTGAGTATGGCCGTTGATGAACGAAGGAAGGGCGGCCTTATTGTTCCCGTTGATGATCTTGTCGGCCTGGCGGGTGCATTGTTCCGATATCTCTTCGATAACGCCGTTGTTGATGAAGATGTCCCTCGTTTCGCCATTGAGCAGCACGCCTTTGATGAGTACCTTCATGCAAAGCCCCTTTTGACGAGCGCGGTGATGACATGTTCGATGCTGCCAAGGTTCTTCTGCACGCTGGCCATGATCTGTTCCATCGTGAGAGGTGTCTTGACGATGCCGTTGCAGTAGTTGTCGACGGAGCAGAGGCTCGCGTAGGGCATGCCGTATTCCATTGCAAGGGTTGCCTCCGATGCCATGGTCATCCCGACGATGTCTCCGAACCTTTTCAGCATGTTGATCTCCGCTCTTGTTTCGAGTCTGGGTCCGATGGTCTGGATGTAAATGCTGCCATTCCTGACCTTGATGCCCTGTTCTTTACAGAGATCACGGAGGTATCGGGCCAACGGTCTATCCATTTCCGGGATGAAGAACCGCATCTCTTTATCGAAGAAGGTCGGTATGCTCCAGACCGAAAGAAAGTCGTCGGGG
>DLMV01000080.1:60983-66912 GCA_002478225.1 Deltaproteobacteria bacterium UBA7527
GTCGTCGGGGATCACGAGGGTCCCCGGTCTGATCGATGTCTTCAGGCTTCCCACGGAGTTGACGGCGACGATCTTTTTGACCCCAAGCTTCTGCAAGGCCCAAATGTTTGTGAGGTGGTTTATTGTATGGGGCGGGGCAGGGGGGCTGCCGTGGCGCTGGAGGAACACCGTATCGTTGCCGACCTTGACCAGGGTGTCCCCGTAAGGGGTTTTGATGTTCCTGCTCTTCCACGAACCGAAGAGGGATGAATTAAGAAGTGACGTGCCGCCGATGATCGCGTTCATTGCTCTATACTAATTACGGGGAAACCGCATCCCGAGTCAACAAAATAATGAAAAACAAATTGATATTCCGGTTTGGGTATCCGGTCAATCGGATATTTGTTGTTCATTAATGATGAAAACTTCTTGTGCATGGACGTTGTACCATGGTAAAAATATAATTATTCATTAAATTAATAAGTTATAATTATAGTATGATACTATTCTTGAAGAATGGTTTGTAGTAAATCTTTTTCACTGATGATTTTTATTCCAAGCTTCTTTGCCTTGTCCAGCTTTGAGCCGGCCTCTTCGCCTGCAACGAGGTGGGTAACCTTCCGGCTGATAGCGTTCGTTGTCTTTCCGCCCAGTTCCTCAACCTTTCGCCGCGCATCGTCCCTGGACATGCTCTTTAGTGTGCCGGTGAAGAGAAAGAGGGTTCCATCGAGCTTCCCCTTGCCGGTTGTCCCGTATTCTATCGTGACCCCGACCGATAGTATCCTGTTGATGGTCTCCCTGTTCTTTCCGTCCCTGAAGAACGATACAATGCTGTTGGCAACCTCGGGGCCTATCTCGGGGATCTTAAGGAGCGTTTCCGTGTCGGCCGTCGTCAATACATGGATATCTCCGAAACGCTCGGCGAGGAGCCCCGCGATGTGCTCTCCCACGTGGCGTATGCCGAGCCCGTAGATGAACCTGCCGAACGGACGCCTCCGGGAGGCGTCGATAGCGTCGATGATGTTCTGTGCGGACTTCTCAGCCATCCTCTCAAGACTGACGAGGTCCTCTTTTTTCAGGTAGTATAGGTCTGAGACATCCCGGATGACCTTTTTGTCGACCAGCTGCTCAACGAGCTTTGTGCCGAGCCCGTCGATGTCCATCGCCCTTTTTGACGCGAAATGCTCGATGCTGCCCTTGATCTGTGCCGGGCAGTTGATATTGACGCAGCGCCTGATCGCCTCGCCGGGCGGACGTACTACATCCTCGCCGCAGACCGGGCACTGTGCGGGCATGGAAAAAGGTTTTTCATGACCGCGCCGTCTTTCCCTGATAACCCGTACGACCTCGGGGATCACATCGCCTGCCCGCGAGACCATGACGGTGTCGCCTATCATGATGTCTTTCCGCTGTATCTCGTCCTCGTTGTGGAGCGTTGCCCTTGAGACCTCGACGCCGCCGATCATGACGGGTCTGAGGATCGCCACAGGGGTCAGGGCGCCTGTCCTTCCCACGCTGACCTCGATGTCCTCAACGACGGTAAGCTCCTCGCGGGCCTCGAACTTGAAGGCGATCGCCCATCGGGGCGATCTCGATACGGTCCCCAACAGCTCCTGGAAATCCAACCTGTTCACCTTTATGACGGTGCCGTCGATCTCGTAGGGGATCTCATCTCTCCTGTCCCTGATGTTCTCATAGTGCGCCATGATATCGTCAATATTCCTGCACAGTTTTATGTGGGGATTGACGCGGAGCCCCCACTGCCTGAGATGGTCGAGAAATTCCATGTGCGTCCGGAAGCGGATGCCGGAGACCTGTCCCGGCGCGTAGCAGAAGATGTTCAACTTCCTGCCTGCCGTTATCTTCGGGTCAAGCTGCCTGATGGAGCCGCTCGCGGCATTCCTGGGGTTCGCGAAAAGCGGTTCGCCGGTCTCCTCCCTCCTCTCGTTCAATGCCTGAAACTCCTTCCTACCCATGTAGACCTCGCCCCTTACCTCGAGGCGTTCAGGCACGGGGATCCCGTGAGCCTTTATGAGCCGCATGGGGATGGCCTTGATCGTGCGGAGGTTTTGCGTGATATCCTCGCCGACAAACCCATCGCCGCGGGTTGACCCCAACGCGAACTCCCCGTTGATGTAGATGAGCTCAACCGCCAATCCGTCGATCTTCACCTCCATCACGTAGTCCACATCTCCCACATTGAGCAGCTTTTTGACGCGCCTGTCAAAGTCAACGACCTCTTCGGCGGTCATGGCGTTCGCAAGGCTCAGCATGGGTATGGCATGGGGGACCGTATTGAATGACTCCAGGGGCAAAGCGCCCACCCGCTGTGTGGGAGAATTGGGTGAGATGAGGCCAGGATACTGGTTTTCGAGCTTTTGCAGCTCTCTCATGAGGGCATCGTACTCGCCGTCAGATATGACGGGGTCGTCGAGTACGTAGTAGCGGTGGTTGTGATACTCGATCTTTTGCCTGAGTTCCTCTATCTTCTTATGCGCCGCGTCCCTGTTCATAGTTCGATCACGTTCAGTATCGCATAGTCGGCGGGATAATTGTAGAGAAAATCGCAGTTTGCTCCCGCACTGTCGGGTGCTGAGAGTGTCGGCAGAATGACGGTTCCTCGTATTTCTGCCGATAAGTATATTCTGACTTTCTCTTTGTGCTCTGCGTTTTCTGCGGGAGGAAAGGTTTTTTTAGAGAAGTTCGCCGGGCTTTGGTTCTTCCTCCTTCGCTTCATTGATGGCAGCGGTTTCCGGAGCGCTTGCATGTTCTTCCGGCCGCACTTTTTCCCTGGGTTGTCTTTTCTTCTGTTCCGGCCGCACCTCGGGCAATGGTTCCTGCCTTTCTTCAAAAGGTGGAAATTCTTCGGGAAGCTCCGGCTGTTCGACGATCGCCGTGCCCGCTGTGAAATTAGAGTCCCCCCTTTCCATCACACACGTGCCGTTAAAGACCGCCCCGCTCTCGATCATGATAAATGGGGTCTTTATGTCGCCGGTATGTGTTGAGGTGTTCCGCAAGACTACCTGCCTTTCAGCTATTACATCTCCCATAATGACACCGTGGGAGATCAAGGTTTCTGTGTTGATGGTCGCCGTAACCTTCGCGGTAGGGCCAACGACCAGGAGCCCTTCCGAGAAGATCTCCCCCTCGAAGATGCCCTTCAGCATGACAGAGGTCTTGAACCTGATGGCCCCTCTTATCTCAAGGTCGTCAGCTATAACAGTGACGATTCTCCCCTCGACCGGTTCGTTGATGATCGGTATCCCATTCCCCATCACTGCCTCCTTTCTGTGGGCTTGCGGATATGGCTTGATGTATCTTGATTTCTGTTATTTTACCGTTGTGTCCTTTGCCCTCATCGAACAGGAGCCATTAAACACAGCGCCGTTCTCAATAATGATGTTCGGGGTGCTGATATCGCCATTATGGAGAGAAGTATTTTTAAGGGTAACCTGTTCGGTTGCAGTGACATTGCCCGAAACCTCGCCGTGGGAGATCAGGGTCTTTGTGCTGATGGTCGCCGTAACCTTCGCGGTAGGGCCAATGACCAGGAGCCCTTCCGAGAAGATCTCCCCATCGAAGATGCCCTTCAGCATGACAGAGGTCTTGAACTTGATGGTCCCTCTGATCTCGAGGTCGTCAGCTATAACGGTTGTAATGTCTTTTTCGTCATATTCGGAACTGCTGGCTTTCTTTTCAGGTATCATTTCCTTCTCCTTTTATATTGTATGGTTTAGTGTATACTTATGCATATTTTATTCTACTTACAGAAACTTGCAAGATATTTTTTTCCATTGCAAAAAAATGCCAACTTTTTAAGGTGGTTAAAATATGGAGATCGATTTGAAGAGCTTTTTTACCTGGTTCTCGGCCGGTCCCTCCGGTTCAGATTGTTCTGGCTGGGTGTCCTGCGTCCTCTGCATCGAGGAGCGTCCAACAAAATAGGCCCCTTCGGATATGATCAGCTTGACGGTCTGGATATCGCCCTGGACCTTTCCGTCAGGTTTTATCTCAATGGTATCCTGTGCGCTGATGTTCCCTTCAATATTCCCGTCAACCATTATTTCGCGGGCCGCCACCTCTCCTTTTATATCGCCGGTCTTGCCTATAATGAGGCCGTCTGCCCGGATATTGCCTTCAAAATTCCCGTCGATCCTGACGATACCGTCTGTAATAAGCTCGCCCTTTATCGTTACGTCTTTGCTTATGAATGTTTCCAGCGAAGAGTTTTTCTTATGGAACATTACTCCATCTCTTTCAGATACAGGCTCGGGTTTATCTGCCTGCCGTTTTTCCATACTTCATAGTGGAGGTGCGCTCCTGTGGTTATGCCCGTAGAGCCTGAGCTCGCGATAAGTTCGCCTTTCTTTACCTTCTGACCGACAGAAACAAGATTTTTCTTGTTATGCGCATAGGCGGTGCTGAACCCGTGGCCGTGCTCTATGACAATAATGTAGCCGCTGTCACTTGTCCAGCTTGAAAAGCTGACAATTCCTGGGGCTGTCGCATGCACCGGCGAACCGATGGGCGCCCGTATATCGATCCCCGTGTGCATGGTCTTTTCGCCGGTCACAGGGTGTTCCCTTTCCCCGAAATAAGAGCTGATGGTTCCCTGGACAGGCCACCCGGAAGGGGTAGCATGATACAGGTCTTTTTGTTCTGCAATGTAGTTTCTGATAGCGAAAACGGACTGGGTGGTTTCGTTGACCTGCTTTTTCAGTGATTCGATGTCAAGCGACCCTGTATCCTTAAAGTCGACAGATTGGAGTATGGTGTTCCTCGATTTCAGGGAGAGAAGCTTCGTAAACTCTGTGTCGGCCTTTTTCAGCGACGAGATAGTTGATTTCAGATCATCGAACTCTTTCGCGAGGTACGAAAGCCTCTTTTTCATGGCATAGTAGTCGACGGTGTCAACGCCAACGGATATTATATAGCCGGCCCCAGTCAGGCAGAGGAAGCCGCAGATCAGCAGCCCGATAAAAGATACTTTTATTCTATAAGGTTGTGACTTTGAATGGGGGACGATAAGGATGGTAACAGGGGTGAAGAACTTTTTCAGCAAGGGTTTTAAATTGTGCATTTAAAATCCTTTCGATAACGGAGAATATATAATGGATAAAGTATATTTTCAAGCATATTAAAAAATTTTACAATAGTGTTAGCCGTGGAACAGTTTTTGCTTACTAAAAGAGAAAAATGTATTTATAATAATACCACATCGGAGATAAATAGTATGAAAAAATATAGATTATTCATGAGGAGAAATTAGATGACGCCTGTTGATGAAGAGCGTCCGTGGGGATACTACAAGGTACTTTGTGATGAAAAAGACCACAAGGTAAAAAGGATCATTGTCCATCCCGGCAGGCGTTTAAGTCTCCAAAGGCACAGATCGCGCTCAGAGCACTGGTTCATTCTGTCCGGTGAAGGCATTGTAACGCTTGACGATTCAGAAATCTCTGTAAAAAGAGGCCAATCAGTCGACATTCCGGTGTATTCTTTGCACAGAATTATGAACACCGGCAAGGATGATCTCGCAATCATAGAGGTACAATCCGGCAGCGACTTCAGTGAAGATGATGTAGAACGGATCGAGGATGATTATGGACGGATTTCCAAGGAAATGTGAATTTTTAAAAAATGTTCTTTACAGCGTAAATAAATATTGAATATTCTGTAGGATGAGGAGTATAAACTACCTATGGACGGTTATTGCGGGAACTACCGTAAATTAAAAATTAAAAGGAGGGGTATGTATGACCAAAGTAGAACTGATAGGTAAGATAGCAGCCGACTCAAAGATATCGAAGGCTGCGGCTGGAAAGGCGCTGGAAGCCTTCCTCGATGGCGTCAAGAAGGCCCTTAAAAAGGACGAGAAGGTAACGCTTGTCGGTTTCGGGACATTCTCGGTATCCAAGAGGAAAGCAAGAAAAGGGAGAAACCCCAGGAC
>DLMV01000080.1:67033-67301 GCA_002478225.1 Deltaproteobacteria bacterium UBA7527
CCCCAGGACAGGGAAAGAGATCAAAATTCCTGCGCGTAAAGTGCCAAAATTCACGGCTGGTAAGGCTTTGAAGGAAGCAATGTAATCGGATTTAATAATGTTTAATGTTGAATGCCCCCTTGCAGAAGGGGGCATTTTTTTGCCTCATACCAAATCGCCTTAATTCAGATCAATAATTCCCCGGCTCCACCTTATTCCTTCGCATCGCCTCGTGCTTCGTCTTTCACCCGTTCTAAGGACTCCCTCCGCTTGGCTTAAGGAACTCGCA
>DLMV01000080.1:67446-103723 GCA_002478225.1 Deltaproteobacteria bacterium UBA7527
CCGCTTGGCTTAAGGAACTCGCAACGCCCGCCTTTTCCATAACGGTTCACCTTTCCCGATATCAGCTGATAAGCTGATCGCGTTTGTTCTCAGAAAAGAAACGGTTTTAGTTTATCGAGCGCCTCTTGTATAGCGAGGGCGGCCTGTTTGCTTGGGTAAGTATATTTTTCGTGCATGCATATCCTGCCGTTCTCTTCACCCATTGAGACATACAATGTCAGTTCCTGATTCGTAATATTCGCATGGATGCCGAGCGGGATCTGGCACCCGCCGCCTATCCTGCTCAGAAGCTCCCTCTCTATTGAGATCTCTTCCGAGCTTACAGGATCATTGACAGGCCTGAGGAGTTCAATGGCCTCATCGTCATTGCGTATCTCTATGCCAATAGCCCCCTGGCCGGCAGAGGGAACCATAATGTCGAGAGGTATGATCTCCTTGATGTGTTCGGTGAAGCCCATCCTTTTGACGCCGGCATAGGCAAGGATGATGCCGTCCAGAGAATGTGTCCGCAGCTTTCTGATCCTGGTATCCACATTGCCGCGCAAGGGGACCACCTGGACCTCGCTGTTAAGGCGTAAGATCTGAGCCTTTCTCCTCAAGCTGCTTGTTCCGATCCTTGATCGTGCCGGAACACCGTTGAGCGTATTGTGGACAAGGGAGATGAAGGCGTCCCTGGGATCCTCCCTCTTTAAGACCGCACCGAGGATAAGCCCGCCTTCAAGCGCAGCGGGCAGGTCCTTTACGCTATGGACCGACATATCGATCGATCCGTTCAGAAGCTCGTCCTCGATCTCCTTTACGAAAAGGCCTTTGCCGCCGACAAGATGCAAAGGCTTGTTCCAGACAGCATCGCCCCTGGTCTTGATCGTTTTGATTGGAAATTCTCTGTCGGGATAGAGTGAAGTCAGCTGCTTTACGACGATCTCTGTCTGTTTCAGGGCAAGCTTACTGCCCCTCGTCCCGATTATCCAGGTCTTTTTCATCTTTTTCTTCTAATGTGAACAACTGTTTTATTATCTCAGATATCTCCCTGTCGCTGTCTTGCTTGATAAGTGCGACATGGGGGTGGATCAGTTTGCTGACGATCGACCTGGTGAGCGCATCAATGTTCCTGAGAGTTTCCTCGTCCGCATTCTTTAATTTTTGAGAGATCTTCTTGAATTCCTTTAAACGGATCGCTTCCGCCTTATCGATTACAAAGGCTATAAGGGGATTTTTCTCTGATTGCTGCAGCCATAAAGAAAATTTCGCCACTTCACCTTCAACTACCTCAAGGGCTTTCTCCGCCTCTTTCATCCTGTCTGAAAGATGTTTTTGAGAGAGGTCCTTGAGGTCGTCAATATCATAGAGGTAAACATTTTCGATGTTATTCACCAAAGGGTCGATATCGCGCGGCACGGCAATGTCGACAAGGAAAAGGGTCTTGTTCTTTCTTTTCTTCATTACCTGCACGATAAGGCCGGCATCAATAAGGTGTTTTTCTGCGCCGGTCGAAGTGAGAACCATATCAACCTGCGCAAGGAGATCGGACATATTCTCGAAAGGGTAGGGAATGCCCCCGACCTCTTCGGCGAGCTTCTTGGCGTTCCCGAAGGTCCTGTTGACGATGAAGATTTCGTGAAGACCCTCTTTTTTAAAATGTCTCAGCGCTATCTCGCTCATCTCACCGGCACCGACAACAAGAACCTTTTTTTTCTGCAATTCGCCAAAGATCCTTTTTGAGAGTTCGATCGCCATGGAGCTTATCGAAACCGGGTTATACCCTATCCTGGTCTCTGACCTTACGCGCTTGGCCACATTGAACGTTTTGTGGAATAATTTGTTCAGGAGATAGCCTGTGGTCTTGTTATGGACGGCCATCCTGTAAGCATCTTTGACCTGCCCGAGGATCTGCGGTTCCCCTACGACCATTGAATCAAGTCCTGAAGCGACAAGAAAGAGATGTTTGTATGATGATTCGTCTTTGAAAGTGTAGGTATATTTCTCAAGGGCCTGGTTGTCTATATTAAAAACACTTACAAGGATGTCCTTGATCGCAGCCAGCGATTCATCGGTGTGATCGGTGCAGAAATAGATCTCTGTTCTATTGCACGTCGACAGCACAGCGGATTCCTCGATGCCTCTGTCCCGCAGCGTGTTGAGCAATTGCGGTATCTGTGATTCGGCAAAAAAGAGCTTCTCCCTGATCTCAACGGGGGCCGTGTTATGGTTAAGTCCGAATACAACGATCTGCATACATTTATTCCCTGGGGCTCACAGCCTGTCCCGACCTGACGGAATCGTCCCCCTCCAACTGATATCGTGAAAAGTGAAAGGTGAAAAGTGAAAAGTTAAACCCGGATACATCACCGCAGGGCATCGGTGCCGGACTTTCCCATAGCAAACCGTCGTGAGTGAAAGGTAGCAGAGAACGGAGGGCTGAGGGCAGAGAGATAAACTTCTCAACGAATTGTTTCTTTGGTTTCTCACCTTTTACTTTTCACCTTTTACCTTTCACTCTATCGATTCACTCCTCACGGGCGTATTACATGTACGAGTGCAGGCCGCCGATCAAAAAATTAACCCCTAAAAAAGTAAAAAGTATGGAAATAAATCCAGCTATCATCAGGTATGCCGTTCTTCTTCCCCGCCAGCCGATCGCAAGCCTGTTGTGGATCAATATGGCATATACGATCCATGTTATCAGCGACCACGTCTCTTTCGGATCCCAGCTCCAATAAGACCCCCACGCGAAACCAGCCCAGATCGAGCCGGTTATGATGCCAACCGTGAGAAAAGGGAACCCGTAGGACATGCACCTGTAGTTTATCGAATCAAGGGTCTCAAGGGAGGGAAACCGTGCGGAAAAGAGGAATGACTTTTTCTTTTTTATTTCCCGCTCCGCAATGATGTAAAGAATGGACACAAGGAAGCTCACAAAGAATATTGCGTTGCCCAGGAAGGAGAACGTGGTGTGCACCGGCAGCCAGTAGCTTCTAAGGACCGGAGAAAGAGGCTTTATGTCCGTTGGGTAAACCAAGGCCCAGATCAGCAGGATAGAGACAAAAGGAAGCACTATGCACCCAAGGGAGCTTATCTTATATGTTGTTTTCAGGTAGAGGAAAAAACCAGAGATGCAGAGCGCAAAGAAAGAGAGGGATTCGAACATGTTAGTTATGGGCGTGTGGCCTGCCTGAAAGTATCTGAAAATGACCGAAACAAGGTGTATGAAAAATGCGGCAAGAAGCGCATAGTGGCCGAACCTTTCAATAGGTTTTTTGCTGTAGATCAGATGTACGAGGTACGAGAGGGCTGATAAAAGATAACAGAATAGGGCGGTGTAAAAGATAAGGACGTTCATATGCGTCACCCGATGAACATGCGCTTGATATCTTTCAATCCCATGCTGTTCAACTCTTTCATGGACATGCTTCCGATCTTTTTCATGATCTCACTCCGAGACTTCTTGTCCTCTATGTGGTCGATAATAAATTTTCTGAACCTGCCGACCGTGTCGGCATAGCGGATATAATCCTCAGTGATAATGACGCTCAGTTCTTTTCTGAGTTTTTTCGAAAGGAGCGGCAATACTCCGGAGGTGGAGATGGCGATAACGACAGGCCCTTTTTTGACGATCGATGGAACGATAAAATCGCAGAGGTCGGGATCATCGACGACATTGGCAGGGATATTCATCCTGCGGGCATCGTCCCTGATCCTCTTATTTGTCTTTTCGTTGTCCGTGGCGGCAAACACGAGAGCGGCACAGCGAAGATCCGCGGCTTTGTATCGCCGCCTTGCGATATCGATCTTTCCCTTTTGCGCAAGAAGCTGCAAGGCATTCGTAATGTCGGGGCTTATCACCTTCACCTTTGCGCCGAACTTGAGGAGCATCTTTGCCTTTCTCTCGGCAACTTTCCCGCCGCCGAGCACAATGCAGGGCTTTTGAGCGATATCGAGAAAGAGAGGATAATAAATGTTTTTAACGGATGATTTCGAAGGACTCAAATTCTCCCCTGTATTCTTCCCAGGCAGTATCTATTTTCCTGACGTATGAGCCGGGAGGCCCCTGCCTGCACCATTCGATCATTTTTTCAATGTCCTCCCCTGCACCTTCGCAGACGATCTCTACCCTGCCATCACGGAGATTTCTTACCCAGCCCTTTATGTTGTATGCGCAAGCAGTCTGTACGGTGTAGTGTCTGAAGAAGACACCCTGTACCCTTCCTTCTACGAATATATGGACGCGCTTCATCAGGTTAGATCAACGGTACATAATCTGCGATCAACGACTCTACATTTTTGTTGATTAGAACCCATTTTTATTATAATTAACATAAGCACCCTGCAAAATCAAAGCCTTTGTATAGCACGGAGGAATGCATGTTCAGGATAGGCATTGATATCGGCTCTGTCAGCATCAACCTGGTCGTTATGGACGAAAAGGGGACGATTGTAAGGGATCAGTATATCCGCCATAAAGGAAAACCCTTTCATGTTGCAAGCGAGCTCCTTCGGGACTGCACGGACAACTATAATGTTGATTTCATTGCAACGACAGGCACCGGAGCGAGCCTGTTCGCGTCGCTTATCGGCGCTGCCTTTGTTAATGAGATCATAGCGATCGAGAAGAGCTTCAGCTCTCTCTATCCAAAAACTGGCAGCGTCATTGATATCGGCGGAGAGGACTCGAAGCTGATCATCTTCGAACCCGGAAGGAAAAAACAGGGTTCATTAAGGGTAAATGATTTTTCCATGAACGCCCTATGTGCCGCCGGCACGGGTTCTTTTCTGGATCAGCAGGCATCGAGACTCCGTTTTACCATTGAGGAGTTCAGCGAGATCGCGTTGAGGTCTGAGAACCCTCCCAGGATAGCCGGCAGGTGTACCGTTTTTGCGAAGTCCGACATGATCCATCTCCAGCAGACCGCGACGCCTGATTACGAGATCGTGGCCGGCCTGTGCTATGCGCTGGCGAGGAATTTCAAAGGGAACATTGCCAAGGGAAAGGATATAAAGAGCCCCGTAGCCTTTACCGGCGGCGTTGCGTCAAATGCGGGGATGAGAAGGGCTATAAGGGAAGTCTTTTCGCTTAAGGATGAGGATTTCTTCATCCCGGAGCATTATGCCTCCATGGGCGCCATAGGTGCTGTCTATGCGGTGCTCGACGACCCTTCATTGAAGCAGGGTTTTGTCGGTCTCGAAGGACTGGCCGATTATTTGAAGAACGACAAACCGGAAACCTCTCAGGAACCTCTTTCTATCTCACCGGAAAACCTCAACATTCAATATGCAATGAAAAAGACCGCAGGCAGGACGAAAGGATACCTCGGGGTTGATGTTGGCTCCATCAGCACGAACCTCGTCGTCATCGATGAGGAAAGGAACGTGCTCGCCAAGCGTTACCTTATGACAGAGGGGAGGCCTCTCGAAGCGGTGAAGAGAGGTCTTTTGGAGATCGGTGAAGAGGTCGGGGACATCGTGGAGATCGTGGGCTCCGGGACAACAGGATCGGGAAGGTATCTCACCGGTGATTTCATAAGCGCCGACATCGTCAGGAACGAGATCACTGCACAGGCGGAAGCAGCCATAGCGATCGATCCTGAGGTTGATACCATATTCGAGATCGGCGGACAGGATTCAAAATATATCAGCATTGACAACGGGGTGATCGTCGATTTCGAGATGAACAAGGCCTGTGCTGCCGGTACGGGCTCGTTCCTCGAAGAACAGGCCGAGCGGCTCGGCATCTCAATAAAAGAGGAGTTCGGCGATCTTGCCCTTTCTTCCATGAAGCCTGTGAAGATGGGAGAGCGGTGCACGGTCTTTATTGAATCCGACATTGTCCACCATCAGCAGCGGGGTTCGAAGACGGATGATATTGTGGCCGGGCTTTCTTATTCGATCGTGCAGAACTATTTGAACAAGGTCGTCGGCGACAGGCGGATAGCCAACAGGATCTTTTTTCAAGGCGGAACGGCGTTCAATAAGGGAGTCATCGCTGCTTTTGAAAAGGTACTCAGGAAACCGGTAACGGTCCCGCCGCATCACGATGTAACCGGGGCCATCGGCGTGGCAATACTTGCGATGAAGGAGAGGACGTGGGAAAAGAGCCGGTTCAAAGGATTCGATCTGAGCAAGAGGGGATACGAGATCGAGACCTTTGAGTGCAAGGGTTGCGAGAACCTCTGCGAGATCAGAAAGGTCACAGTGGAAAAGGAATCGCCGCTGTATTACGGGAGCAGGTGCGAGAAATACGATGTTGTGAGAAGGGTTGGCAAAAAAGAGTCCCTCGATCTTTTTAAGGTCCGCGAGGAACTGCTGAACTCGATCTACGACAAAAAGGTCGAAGGGGAGCAGATAGGGGTGCCAAAGATATTATACAGCCACGAACTCCTCCCGTTCTGGAAAAGCTTCCTCACAGAGCTCGGTTTTTCCGTTGTCCTTTCTGACCTGACGAACAAAAAAACGGTTCGTGACGGTGTGGAGAACATTATTGTAGAGGCCTGTTTTCCCATCAAGCTGGCGCACGGTCATATCCTGAATGTTCTCCACAAAGGCGTTAAGCGGATATTTATTCCCAGCGTTATCAACCTCAAGAAGCCATCGGAAGACATCCCGAATACCTTCGCCTGTCCCTACGCACAGTCCATCCCGTATACGGTAAAGGCATCCATCAACTTTGACGCGATGGGCGTGAAGATCGATGCGCCGATCATATATTTCGGAGCAGGGAAAGAGGGTGCGTTGCGCAATCTCGTACGATACGGAAAGACCATAGGAAGGTCCAAGAGAGATATCGAAAGGGCGTTCAATATCGCCATCGATGTACAGGACGCATTCTATAGAAGCTGCCATGAGAGAGGCAGGGAGTTTCTCTCCCGACTCGACAGGAATGACAAGGCGATGATCATCGTCGGCAGGCCATACAACAGCGCCGACTCGGGAGCAAATCTTAATATCCACAAGAAATTGATCGACCTCAACGTCCATCCGATCCCGATGGACATGCTCCCGCTGGATCCGTCCGGCGAGGTTGACGATGACCTGAGGAACATGTACTGGGGCTATGGACAGAAGATCCTGAGGGCGGCGAGGACCATACGCGGAAAGGATAATCTGTATGCGGTCTATATAACGAGCTTTGGATGCGGGCCGGATTCCTTCATAACGCACTTCTTCAAAAGGATCATGGGCGGGAAGCCGTACCTGCAGCTTGAGATAGACGAACATAGCGCGGATGCCGGCGTCGTCACGAGACTGGAGGCATTTCTCGACAGCATCAAGAATGCAAAGCCCCGTAAACAGGCAGCGGTGAGGAAGATCGCAAAGTTCTCAATGGACGGAAAGCGCAGAAAGATCTTTGTGCCCTACATGTCCGATCACGCGGTCACACTGGCCGGCGCCTTCAGGGCGTGCGGCCTCGATGCCGAGATCATGGAGGAATCAGACGAACGGACCGTCAACATCGGAAGGAAGTTCACATCCGGGAAGGAATGCTACCCCTGCATCCTGACGACAGGGGATATGGTGAAGACGATACAGAGAGAATCCTTTGACCCTGAGGCAAGCGCCTTCTTCATGCCTTCGGGCAGCGGACCCTGCCGTTTCGGCCAATATCACAGGTTTCACAGGATGGTGCTGGACGAGCTTGGACACGGCGATATACCGATCTATGCGCCGAACCAGGATGACAGATTTTACAAGGAATTGAACATCGTCGGCGGAAAGTTCTCAAGGCTTGGATGGAGGGCATTTATCGCCGCCGACCTTCTCATAAAGATGCTCCACGAGACAAGGCCGTACGAGGTCAATGAAGGAGAGACCGATCGGATCTATCGCCAGGCGATACTGAACGCCACACGATCGATCGAAAAGGGCGGCGAGGATATCGGCGGGGTGCTGGATAATGAGCTTCAAAAATTTCTGAATATCAAAAAGAAAGACGAAAAGAGACCTCTTGTAGGGATCGTCGGAGAGATCTATATCAGATCGAACAGGTTCAGCAATGACAGCCTCGTAAAAAGGGTGGAGAAGATGGGAGGAGAGGTATGGCTCGCCCCCGGCTCCGAATGGATCGCATATGTCAATCAGATGAGCAGGAAAAAATCCCTGAAGAACAACAGCATGTCGAATTTCGTCAACATCCTTCTCACGCAATATATACAGCATAAGGATGAGCACATGATGGAGAAGATCTTCGAAGGCCATCTCAAATACGGGAAAGAGCCGATGGTAAAGAAGATACTTGAGAAGGCAAGTCCCTACTTAGATGAAAGCTTCGAAGGCGAAGCGATATTAAGCGTAGGGAAGAGCATTGATTTCATAGAAAAGGGCGCATCAGGCATCATCAACGCCATGCCCTTTACCTGCATGCCGGGAACCATTTCCAGCGCGGTCATGCGGCTGATACAGAACCGTTATAATATCCCAGTGATCAATATCGCCTATGATGGTCAGGGGCTGACAAACATCATGACAAGGCTCGAGGCCTTCATGCACCAGGTCAAAGAGCACCATAAGGACAGACAATGAACAGCTGACAGCTGTCAGCTTTTTGCCTTTCACCTTTCATTTTTTAATTTTCACTGCCTTTATTGAGGGTGTTTGCGGAGAAAAGCCCGGCACCGATGCTCATCCTGATGGGGAATCAGGATTAGAACGTGATGACGGTTTTCGGCGCTGACAGTATCCTCTCGGCTTTTCCTTTTTGTTTTTCAAGCCCTGCCTTCCCCATTATGGCCTTTGTGTATATCTTGCCGAGCTCTACGCCGGGCTGGTCGAACGGATTGATGTTGTAAAGATGGCCAAGATAAGTGATCGCCATTTCGTAGAGGAAGAACAGAGCTCCGAGGCTATAGGCGCTTATGTCGCTTAAGAGGATAGAAAAATTCGGCGTCCCCGCCTCAGTGAGGGAAAGGCTTGTTCCGAGAAACTCCGCATGAAAAAGCCCGTTGAGGTCTTTTTTCGCAAGATAGCTGATATCGTCGATGTAAGGAAAGGCATCGGGGATCGGCCTCTTCTCCAGGGCGCTGTATAAGAGCATGATGCATTTATCTTTTGGCCCGTCGACGTAGAGCTGAAGCTGGGAATGCTGGTCGGTAACGCCCATCGATTTCATAGGCGTCGGGCCAAAGGAATTTTTCCCGAGGCTTTCCGCTTCAAGCTGCCTGAACCAGTCTGCCAATCCTGACAGCCTCTCGCAATAAGGCATGATCACGTGGATATTCCTGCCGCTTCGATCCATCAGGTAAAGAATGCTCGCGAGCACAATGGCCATGTTGTTTGTATATCCTGCACTTCTTATATGGTTTGACATATCGAGGGCGCCGCGCGCTATCTTATCGATATCGATGCCCATCACCGCAGCCGGAAACAGACCGACAGGCGTAAGGACAGAGAATCTTCCCCCGACCCCTTCAGGGACATTAAGGACATCATAGCCGCCCTCTTTGTCTGAGATCTGTTTCAGAATGCCCTTCTTCTGGTCGGTAATGAGGATGATCCTTTCCCTGAAGTTCTTGTTTTTCTCCATGAGCTTCTTGAATATCATGAACTGCGATATGGTTTCCGGCGTTTCTCCTGATTTGCTTATGACCACAAGGAGGGTATGCTCGATCTCCTTACGCACCATATCCACGGTCCTGTTTATCTTGTGGGGGTCAATGTTATCGAGAATAAAGTATCGCGGCAGGCGATTCCTCGTTTCATCGCTGTAGTTATGAAAAGGGTGGAGCAGGGCCTCAAAGATCGTCTCCGTGCCGAGAGAGGAACCCCCTATGCCGAGTATAACGAGGTTTTTGATCCCCTGTTTTCTAACTCTGCTGACGATCTTTTTTATTGCATCGTACTGGAACCTGTTTTTAGGAAGCTCCATAAAGCCGTAAGGACTTTTCCAGAGGGCTTTATTATACTGTTCAAGTTTTAGCGCGGTCTTGAGGATCATCTTTTTTTCAAGGCCTTGTTTATTCGCCTTGTTTTTTAGACTGTTCGTGATGTCAAGCATGATTCTGTTCATTTGTTCTCCTCGAATACGCCCATCTTGCGGAACTTGTCGTACCGCATGGCCTTAAGATCTTCAGGTTTTTCATTCAGCAGGACCTGCAGATTGCTCGACAGCGCATTCTTTACATTGCGAAATGTTTGACCCCAGTCCCTGTGAGCCCCTCCGAAAGGTTCTTTTATGATCTCGTCTATTACGTTCAATTTCAGGAGATCGTAGGATGTTGGTTTTAGCGCGTCTGCGGCTAAAGGACCTTTTGAGCCATCCCGCCATAATATGGCCGCGCAGCCTTCAGGGGAGATGACAGAGTAAGTGGCGTTTTCCATCATCAGTATTTTGTTCCCTACCCCTATCCCGAGCGCCCCGCCGCTCCCTCCCTCGCCTATCACGATCGTGATGATAGGGACAGTGAGCGAGAACATGAAGTATATGCTGGACGCTATCGCCTCGGCCTGACCTCTTTCCTCTGCGCCTACACCGGGGAAGGCGCCGGGCGTGTCAATGAACGTGATGATGGGCTTCTGCCACCTGTTTGCCATATCCATAATTCTCATTGCTTTTCTGTAACCATCCGGATGCGCCATTCCAAAATTCCTGTGAGCCATCTCGCGCACATCCTTGCCTTTCTGATGGCCGACGACAGCTACTTTCGTACCCTCAAAATCAGCAAATCCGCCGACAACGGCAGGATCGTCTTTATATTTACGGTCACCATGGAGCTCTATAAAATCGGTGAAGATGTTGTGAATGTAATCGAGGCTGTGAGGACGGTTGAGATGCCTGGAAAGCTGTGAGCGCTGCCAGTTTGTAAGCTCGCCATAGATCTCCTTCTCAAACTTTGAGATCTTCTTTTGCAGATACTGTATCTCTTTCGAGTAATGCGGGTCGTCGGTATCATAAAAACGCTCGATCTCACTGATCCTTCTTTCCAAAGGTTCAAGTTTCTTTTCAAAATCAAGATAATATCTCATCAAACACCTCTATGTCGATGCCGGCGGCAAAATGCTTCAGGAGTATATCCTTTCTATCGGGGTCTATCGTTATGTGCGGAACGCTTAATGCCCTGCTTTCTCCATTCAGCACGAATTCGAGAAAGACCTTGGCGGGTCCCTTCACGCTGAGAAGGATGTCCTTGAGTTTCCTGAGATCCGTTTTTTGAAAGGCCTCGCAGTTGATCTTGATCTTTACTGCCTTCTTGAAATTTTTTATTGAATCTTCAAGCAGCGCGATCTGCTTTGATTTGACCTTAATGTTCTTTTCGTCGGACCTGTCGAGCGTACCGGTTATAACAAGCGGCTTGCCGCTCTGGATAAGGAAAAGATTCTTTGAGAACAGATCAGGAAATACGATTACTTCCACGATCCCTTTTGTGTCTTCCAGGGAGATATAGGCCATCTTGTCCCCCTTTTTCGTCAGTATTTCTTTGCTGGCGCTGACCACGCCAACGACTTTTATGTCGTCCGATGTCTCTGTTTCCTTCAGGTTCTGGCTGTCCAGAGGCGTCAGTCTTCTGATGATCCCTTCGTATGGTTTTAAGGGATGCTGGCTGAAGTAAAAACCCATTGATTCTTTTTCGCCGCTTAAGATCTCATCATGAGAAAGCTCATCCATCTCGGGTATCTTAAAAAAGGTGCCGGGTTCTGTTGCGGCGCCGAATATATCCATCTGGACATAAGAGCTGTTTGTTCCTTTTTTCGATAGAGGGCCCGTCTTCTCATTCACGAGGTAGAGCACCTGGGATCTTTTCAGGCCAAGGCTGTCGAAGCATCCAGCCTTTGCAAAGCTCTCCATGACCTTCTTGTTTACCTTTCGCGAATCCACTACGCTGCAGAAATGCGCGAACGAATTAAACTCACCGATCTGATCCCTGATCTGCAGGATATTGTCGATTGCTGCATCACCGACATTCTTGACGCCCGAGAGCCCGAACCTTATCTTGTTGCCTACTATCTGAAATGCTTTGCCGCTCTTGTTGATATCGGGAGGAAGGACCTCGATGCCTGACTCCCGGCACTCGGTGATATATTTGATCAGTTTATCCGTATCGTTGATCTCGTTCGTTAGCATTGCCGCAAAATAATGTATCGGATAATGAGCCTTCAGGTATGCCGTTTGGTATGCGATGAGCCCGTAAGCCGTACTGTGTGATTTGTTGAAGCCGTATTCGCCGAATCTGAGGATAATGTCATAGATCCTTTCTGCCGCCTTCGACGGGACACGGTTTGATACGGCCCCCCGGATAAACTGTTCCTTATATTCTTCGAGAGCCTCTGGAATCTTTTTGCTGATAGCCTTCCTCAGGGCGTCTGAGTCCTTGAGGGAAAAACCGGCCAGCTTTGAGGCGATCTTCATGATCTGTTCCTGGTATATAATGACACCGTAGGTATCCTTGAGTATCTCTTCCAGTTCCGGGGTTTCATATTTTATGTGCGCCGGATTATTTCTTCTCCTGATGAACTCATCAACCATGCCGCTTTTCAACGGACCTGGTCTATACAGGGCCATGAGAGGCATGATGTCATCGAACTTTGTTGGTCTTAATTTTACGAGGAGGTCCCTCATTCCTCTGCTTTCGAGTTGAAATACCCCGGCTGTGTTCCCTGAAGAGAGGAGTTCATAGGTCTTTGGATCGTCGAGGGGGATGGTGTTGATGTCAATGTCAACGTCCTCGGCATGGAGAAGTTTTATGACGCTGTCGATCAGCGTTAACGTCTCGAGACCGAGAAAATCGATCTTTATAAGCCCTATCTTTTCTATTACCCTCATATCATACTGGGTGACCGTCTCGTCATGCTGGCCTTTGTAAAGGGGCAGATACTCCGTCAAATGTTTGTTCGATATGACGATGCCGGCTGCATGCGTCGATGCGTGGCGCGCGAGGCCCTCGAGGACCATTGCATTATCAAGCAGTTCTCTGACGCGGTCGTCCTTCTGATACAGATCTTTTATCTGCGGTTCTTCCTTTATCGCTTTTTCGATCCCGCTGTCGGTTGACACTATCAGTTTGGCTATCTTATCGACCTCCGCATAAGGCATTCCCAGCGCCCTTCCCACATCCCTCACCGCTGCTTTTGATTGCATCGTTCCAAAGGTGATGATCTGCGCAACATTATCTTTCCCGTATTTGTCCGACACGTATTTGATCACATCGTCCCTTCTTTTTTTGCAGAAGTCTACATCGATGTCGGGCATGCTTATCCTCTCCGGATTCAAGAACCGTTCGAAGATAAGATCGTATTTAATGGGGTCGATATCGGTAATGCCGAGACTGTATGCTATGAGGCTGCCTGCCGCTGAGCCTCTTCCCGGGCCGACAGGGATGCCGCGGTCCTTTGCATAATTGATGAAATCCGCCACGATCAGAAAGTATCCGGCGAAACCGGTTTTTTTGATCACCTCGAGCTCATAGTTGAACCGCTCTTTATATTTTTCCGGGGGGCTTTGCCCCATCTTTTTATGGAAGCCCTCAGTACAGAGCTTTTCAAAGTATTCGTTCAATCCCATGGAACCGGGCGGAGTGAACTCAGGGAAATGGTATGTGCCCGTTTCAATGGTCAGGTCGCACATCTCGGCGATCCTGACGGTGTTCGCGAGGGCCTCAGGGTATCTGGAGAACGCCAGCTCAAGCTCTTCGCTGGATTTAAAGTAGAACTGGTCGGTCTTGAAGCTCATCCTGGTTGCGTCATTCATTGTTTTGCCTGTCTGTATGCATAAGAGGAGTTCGTGCGCCTTTGCCTCTTCTCTTTTCAGGTAGTGGCAGTCGTTGGTCGCGACGATGGGGATGTTATAGTCCCTTGAAAGATCGATAAGCCGCTCATTGATCATCTTCTGCTCAGCGAGCCCGTTGTCCTGCAGCTCAAAGAACAGCCTCTCGCCGAATATCCCGCGGTACTCTTCGATGGTCTCCGTTAATGATTTTTCGTCATGCTTCAGGATGAGGCCCGGTATCTCTCCTTTTATGCACGCCGTAAGGCAGATGAGGCCCGAGCTGTGGGACCTCAGAAGCTCCTTGTCTATTCTCGGAACATAATAAAAGCCTTCGAGGTGGCCGAAGCTTGTGAGCTTCAGGAGATTCCTGTAACCCTCCTGGTTCATCGCGAGGAGCACTATGTGATACGCGTTGTCTTCGCCTTTTATCCTTTTCTGGTCAAAGCGGGATCGCGGCGCAAGATAGGCTTCGCAGCCTATGACGGGTTTTATCCCGGCCTCTTTGGCGGCGAAGTAGAAATCGACGGCGCCGAACATATTGCCGTGGTCCGTGATGGCGCAGGCGCTCATCCTGTATTGTTTTGCCAGATCGAACAGCCTGTCAAAGCGGATCGCCCCGTCTAAGAGGCTGTACTGTGTATGCAGGTGAAGGTGGGCGAAGTCTGTCATTTACTCCCACTCAATAGTGCTCGGTGGCTTCGAGGAGATATCATACACGACCCTGTTGACGCCGGGCACTTCGTTGATGATCCTTCTCGCCACGATATCAAGCGTCTCAGGAGGGATCCTTGCCCAGTCTGCCGTCATGGCGTCCTCGCTCTCCACTATCCTCAGGGCAATGACGTTCGCGTATGTCCTTTCATCGCCCATCACGCCGACTGTCTTTACAGGAATGAGGATGGCAAATGACTGCCAGATATGCCTGAACCTGCCGTTCCTCTCGACCTCATCCCTTATGATGCTGTCGGCGTCCTTCAATACATTGAGCCTTTCTTTTGTTACATCGCCGATGATCCTGATCGCGAGTCCGGGGCCGGGGAAAGGCTGTCTGTAAACAATATTGTCGGGCAGCCCCAGTTCTTTTCCGACGATCCTTACCTCGTCCTTGAACAGTTCCCTGAGGGGCTCCAGGAGCTTTAGTCTCATCTTTTTCGGGAGCCCGCCCACGTTGTGATGGCTCTTTATTGTGGCAGAAGGGCCTTTGAAGGAGACGCTTTCGATGACATCGGGGTAGAGCGTGCCCTGGGCGAGATACCTGACGCCGCCTATGCTTTTTGCCTCTTTCTCAAAGATCCTGATGAAAAGGTTCCCGATGATCTTCCTTTTTCTTTCCGGGTCCTTGACTCCTTTCAGCGCCTTCAGGAATATGTCTTCAGCATCCACGTATTTTAAATTCATATGTAGCCTGCTCTTGAAGGCCCTGAGCACCTCGCTCACCTCGTTCTTTCTCAGAACGCCGTTGTTCACAAAGACGCTGTGCAGCCTGTTGCCTATTGCCTTATGGATCAGCATGGCAACAACAGATGAATCAACGCCGCCGCTCAATGCGCACACGACATGTTCTTCGCCCACCTCGTTCTTGATCTTCTCGGTGGCCAGCTCCACGAACGACTTTGGGGAGAAGAGGCCTTTTACCTTGCAGACCTTATAAAGAAAGTTCTTCAGTATGCGCTTGCCTTTTCGCGTGTGGTGGACCTCGGGATGGAACTGGACTCCGTAGA
The DNA here is from genome assembly GCA_002478225.1 of Deltaproteobacteria bacterium UBA7527. Classification (GTDB taxonomy): domain Bacteria; phylum Desulfobacterota; class Syntrophorhabdia; order Syntrophorhabdales; family Syntrophorhabdaceae; genus UBA5609. The sequence continues at coordinate 82,858 of DLMV01000080.1, forward strand.
TCTTCCCGTCCATGTCCCTGATGGCTGCGTGGGGAGAGTTGTCGGTGTGCGCGAGGGTGATAAATCCTTTCGGCATCTTCAATATCTTGTCCTGATGGCTCATCCACACGATGTCCCCGTTACGGATGCCTTCGAGGAGCCTGTCGTTCTTGTCGATAGAGATATGCGCCTTCCCGTATTCCCTCTTCGGAGATTTGTCGACACGGCCTGAATAGATATGCGCAATAAGTTGCAGGCCGTAACAGATCCCCAGGACCGGCACGCCAAGAGCGAATATCGCATGATCGCAAATGGGCGCATCATGCTCCGTGACGCTCCGGGGGCCTCCGGAAAGGATGATGCCTTTGGGCTCGAGAGAGCGTATCTTCTCTATCTCGAGGTTGTGGGGATATATCTCGCAGTATACCCCCAGTTCCCTTATTTTCCTTGCTATGAGCTGCGTATATTGCGATCCAAAGTCGAGTATTAAGATTAATTCCTTATGGTAATCCACAGCTGCCTCACTCTATCCTGTAATTTGGCGCTTCCTTCGTGATGATAACGTCATGGACATGGCTTTCCCGCAAGCCTGCCGAGGTTATGCGGATAAAACGTCTTTTTGCCTGCAATTCCTTCAGGGTACGGCTGCCCACGTAACCCATCCCTGCTTTCAGTCCGCCTATGAGCTGATGGATGCATATTGATAGTGAGCCGCGGTACGGTACCCTGCCTTCGATCCCCTCAGGCACGATTTTTGTCTCTATCTCATCCTCAGGGATGCTGTACCTGTCCCTGGATCTCCCTTCCTTCATGGCCTCCAGCGAGCCCATGCCTCTGTAGACCTTATATGTGCGTCCCTGGTACAGCACCATTTCGCCGGGTGTTTCGTCCGTGCCTGCGAAGAGGTTCCCGATCATCACAGAATGAGCCCCGGCAGCGATGGCCTTGGTTACATCACCGGAAAATTTAATCCCGCCATCGGCGATGATCGGTATGTTATAGCGGGCGGCGGCCCTTGCCGCTTCCATGATGGCCGAGATCTGCGGCACCCCGATCCCTGCTATGATCCTCGTTGTGCAGATAGAGCCAGGTCCTACGCCGATCTTGACCGCGTCGCACCCGGCCTTGATGAGCGCTATACAGCCTTCTTTCGTTGCAATGTTTCCCGCGATCACCTGTATATCCTTGAAGGTGCTTTTCAACACTTTTATTGTCTCAATAACATTTTCTGAGTGGCCGTGGGCGGTGTCGACGACGATGACATCGCAGCCCGCCTTCAGAAGGGCATCCGCTCTCTGTTCCCGGTCGCTGCTGACCCCTACCGCCGCTCCCACCCGCAATCTCCCGAGGTGGTCTTTGCACGAGTAAGGGTACTTTCTCATCTTTTCAATATCTTTGATGGTGATCAATCCCTTCAGGTTGAACTCTTTATCGACGACGAGGAGCTTCTCGATCTTATGTTTGTGGAGGATCTTCTTTGATTCTTCGAGATTTATGCCTTCTTTGACGGTGACGAGGTTCTCCTTTGTCATCACATTCTGGACCTTTTCTTCAAGGTTCGTCTCGAACCTGAGGTCCCTGTTGGTGATGATACCCACAAGCTTTTTGCCTTTCGTGACGGGAATGCCGGATATCCTGTATTTCGACATGAGGTCCAGGGTGTCTTTTATCTTCTGTTCAGGCGAGATGGTTATGGGGTCAATGATCATGCCGCTCTCGGACTTTTTAACCTTTTCCACTTCCTGGGCCTGCTCCGTGATGCCCATGTTCCGGTGTATGATGCCTATCCCGCCTTCCTGGGCAAGACAGATAGCCGTTTTCGATTCTGTAACGGTATCCATGGCAGCGCTTAGTATGGGTATGTTCAGCTTGATCGTCCGGGTAAGATGCGTGGAAACATCTACGTCCGACGGCAATATTTTGCTCATTGACGGCACAAGCAGGACATCATCGAACGTAAGACCTTCCAGGAGCGCCTTATCATTTTTTTGTGGCATCGTGCACCTCGCTTATATATTGTAACTTAATAGTTTTTGATCTGTAATCAATCTATGTAAAATACGTCTGCGCCGGAAGATCCGCATACAAAAGGCTTGCCATTTTATTTTGGATTAGTATAATGCATAAGGTCCAAATAAGCAAAAAGATTTTGTGCTGCCACAACGAACAACGGATGTGAGAATTCCATGCAATTGTTAGACGTAACAGACCTGAACACGTCTTTTTTCGCTGACGGGAACGTCATACGCGCTGTCGACGGCGTCAGTTTCTCGGTTTCCAAAAGCGAGACCTTTGGCCTCGTCGGCGAAAGCGGCTGCGGAAAGACCATGACCGCGCTGTCGGTCATGCGGCTCGTCCAACCGCCGGGCAGGATAGTCAAGGGACAGGTTGTCTTTGAAGGGAAAGACCTTCTCAGTTTATCAGAACGGGAGATGGAAAAGATCAGGGGCGGCAGGATCGGCATGATATTCCAGGAGCCTATGAGCGCCCTGAACCCGGTCTTCCGTGTGGGCGAGCAGATCAGTGAAGCCCTGATGATACATAAGGATGTAGACAAAAAGGAGGCCAGGGGCAGGGTCATCGAGCTTCTGAAACAGGTCGGATTCGACGAGCCTGAAAAGCGATATACGCAATACCCGCACCAGTTAAGCGGCGGGCAGAGGCAGAGGATACTTATCGGGATCGCTATATCCTGCGGCCCATCCCTTGTTATTGCCGATGAGCCCACAACGGCCCTGGATGTGGCAACAGAGTCGCAGATCATCAACTTGCTTCAGGACCTGGTGAACGATTCCGCCATGTCGATGATCTTTATTACGCATAACCTCAATATAACAAGGAAGTTCTGCCGGAGAATAGGGATCATGTACGCCGGAAGGATGCTTGAGCAGAATTCTGTCGATGACTTTTTCAAAGAACCGCTGCATCCATACAGCAAGGGGCTGCTATCGTCCATTTACGGTCTTATGGGCGACCAAAAACGCCTGACGGCTATCCCCGGCTCTGTTCCAAAGCTTGCCGAGCTTCCGCAAGGCTGTACGTTCCATCCGAGATGCCCTTATGCGATGCCTGTTTGCAGGGAAGAGGAACCGATCATCAAGGAGATGGGAAAGGGACAATGGGTCAGGTGCTATCTGTATTAGACCTGCAGAGGGTCTATGAGGTAAAGAGATCCGTTTTTTCAGTACAAAAAGAGATGATCAACGCTTTAAACGGGGTGTCTCTTGAGCTCGACCGGGGAAAGACCATCGGGATCGTTGGCGAGAGCGGTTCAGGCAAGAGCACGCTCGCGAGGTGCATCCTTCTTCTTGAAAGGCCTGACAGCGGAACGATCTTGTTTATGGGCAGGGATCTGCTGAGCATCACACGGGAGGAATTAAAGACCCTGCGTAAACAGATGCAGATCATCTTCCAGGACCCTTATTCATCATTGAACCCCCGGAAAAAGGTTTTTGACGCCATTGCGGAGCCGCTGCTCTTTCATAGGATGGTCGATAAAAAAGAGGCAAAGGACAGGGTGATCGAAATTCTGAAGGATGTCGGCCTGGACGAGAGCTTTGTCAACAAATATCCGCATGAAATGAGCGGAGGGCAACGCCAGAGGGTTGCCATTGGAAGATCGCTTACGACAGAACCGGCCTTGATCATTGCCGATGAGCCTGTCTCTTCCCTTGATGTATCGATCCAGTCGCAGATCGTCAATCTTTTCCTGGATATAAAGGACAGAGCGGATATTGCCATGTTGTTTGTGTCTCACGACCTGAATGTCGTAAGGTTTATCTCCGACGAGATCATGGTCATGTACAGGGGCAGGGTGGTTGAGACGGGTACAAAGGACGAGGTCTTCCTGAATCCGCTCCATCCTTACACGAAGATGCTTATCAACGCTGCAAAGGGTAAATTTTTTAAGAAAGAAGGGGAGGACTTTTTCGATAAGGACAGGGGTTGTTCCTATTATGCGCGGTGTGAAGAGAGGAAGGATAGCTGCTGCGATTCCGTGCCCCGCCTTACCGGCAGCAAAGAGCATATGACGGCCTGCTTCCGGGAAAGCTGAATCGGGATCAAGGGCAGCTCATGGCTAAGGCAAGCACTAAATTCTAAGCACCAAATTCTAAACAATCTCAAAATGTAAATATCAAATGTTCAAAACGAATATACTTTGACTGTGTTTTGATGTTTGAACATTAGAACATTTGAATTTGTTTAGGATTCCGATATTAGTATTTGGTGCTTAAAAAATGTTATTTTTTCCGGTATGGTTTCAGCATGGCCAGGACATCCGGGTGCACGGCGTGTCCGAGTGCAACAGCTTTGTCGATGTGTTCGATGGCGAGATCATACTGTTTGGCGTAGAGATAGATGGTGCCGAGATTATTGTGGGCGGAACCCATGCCAGGATTTAGCTCAAGGGCTTTCTTGTAGGATATCAGGGCTTCCTTATGCCTGTTTGTTGCCATATAGACGTTTCCCAGATTGTTGTAAGCGTCCGCAAGGTCCGGATCTATTTCAATGGCTTTTTGACATGATTCTTCTGCCTTCTCGTAGTCCTTAATCGACAGATACGTTTTGCAGAGGTTGTGGTAGGCGTGCTCGTTCCTCGGTCTTGCTTCAATAGATTTTTTGTACAGCAATATGGCAGCGTTCTTGTCTTTGTCATAGATCAGGATACCCAGCAGGTTGTAAATGTCATCCAACCGGGGATTGATCTGAATGGCCTTTATGCAAAAAGGAAGCGCTTTATCTTCGCGGCCTGTTGTCGCATGTATCCTGCAGAGATTTGCGTTGGCCTGGTCATAGTTTGGACTTATCGCTATTGCCATAGTAATGTCTTTTATCGATTCATCGTATTGTTTGTTCGCGAAATATGCAGCACCCCTGTTGTTATATGCTATGGAGCTCAACGGATAATTGTCGATCACGTTCCCCCATAATGAAACACCATCTTTCCACACGCGCACCTGTTTCCATGTAAGGACGCTGAGCGCAAAGAGTGCGATAGAAATGATTGCGATCAACGTTATCTTCACGAATCGTATATGTTGACACGGTCTTTTAAAAAGATATGAAAATCCCTCCCCGAGGACATAAAAGATCCCGATCAGCGGAACGTACGTGTACCTGTCAGCGGCAAATGCATGGCCTACGGGTATTAATTGCAGTACAGGAAGAAGGGTTACGAGATAAAATACGCTTCCTCCGATCACCTTTTTTGTATAACGCGCCGAATAGATCGCTATGGCCGCTAATGCAGCTACAATGAAAGGCGACAGCAGGAATCTGGTCTGCATGATATCAAAATGCTTTGTCGAATACATATACTGGCAGACCAGCTTGACGGGAAGAACCATCTTTTCGAGATAAAAAACGAGGCCGTGGGCGGCGACAAAAAAGTTCTTAAAGGGGGAATCGCCGGTATAATCAACCCTTATGGCATCCTGTTGGGAAAGCAGGGCAAGGATCCCGAACAGCAGCGATAACGCGAAAAAAGGGATCTTGTTTTTCAGCGAGCCCCAGGAGATCCTGTTGCTCAGGAGATAATCGAACCATACAAGCACAAGCGGGAGCGTAACGGCCATGGATTTGGAGAGAAGGGACATGACAAAGAGCGACAATGCAAGATAGTAGTAAATCCTTTTTTGCTCTTTAATAAAGCCCAGGTAACTGATCAGAGAGGCCAGAAAGAACAACGCGTAGAGGACATCCTTTCTCCCCGATATCCAGGCTACCGATTCAACGTGGAGAGGGTGAACGCCGAAGAGCAGACCAGCGATACATGACGCAACGATGCTGTTGCTTATCATGTATATCAGCAGAAAGACCAGCACGCAGTTCATTAAATGAATAATGATGTTCGTCGCATGATACGGCTGCGGATGAAGACCGAAATAGCGATACTCTACGGCAAAGGACAGCAAGGTAAGGGGGTGGTAGTTGCCGATGTAGAATGTGGTGAACATCTTTTGAAAATTTGGCAGGGACAGTTTCTTTATCATCTTGTTCGTGACGATATATTCCTCATCGTCCCATACAAAGCCGTTTTGCATTGAAGGCATATAAACGACGGAAGTAACTATCAGGATCAAGGATATTGCAATAAGGATCTTATATTTGTTCTTTATTTCCATCTGTTCGTACTATGGCGGCCTATTGCCGATAGGGCTCCAAGGAGTCCATTAACGCCTGCGGGACGTTATATCCCAATTTAACAACTTTATCAAAATGTTTTATTGCCAGTTTGTATTCCTGCCTGTTGTAATATATTGAAGCAATGATCTGGTGGGCCTCAACATTGTCAGGCTCGATATCTGTCAATATCCTGTAAAGGAGAACCGCATCATCTGCCTTGCCCATCTGCCAGTATGTCAATCCCAATCGCGTATAAAGCTTTGTGTAGTTGGGATTACGATCCACGCTTCTTTTGTATAGCGAGATGCCCTCGCTTTTTCTGTCTGTAGACCAATAGAGCTTCATGAGGTTGTCAAAGGCAAACATATGATCAGGATTTAGCTTCAAGGCCTGTTGAAAATCCCTTGCCGCCTTATCGGCCTCCCCGGCCAGCAAAAAGGCGCTGCCCCGATTGTTATGCGCCATGACATTCTCAGGATAATGCTTTAACACATTTGTCCAGAGCGTGATGCCATTTTTCCATGTCTGAGACTGCTGCCATGTAAGGCAGGAGAGGATAACAATGATCGTGCATGCCAGAAGAGCGGTAAGGGAAGACAGATATGGTATTCGCTTCTCCCGGAGCTTTCTGTAGGCGTGCGCGAATGCATGGCCAAAGACATAAAAGAGGCCGATCGAAGGGATGTACGTGTACCTGTCGGCGGCAACAGCCCAGCCTATTGGCGCGACCTGCAGAACCGGCAAAATTGTGAACAAAAAGAACAAGCTCCCAAAGATCAGCAATCTATTCTTTGTGAGTGCTATAAAAGATGCGGTCACGATAAGTATGAATGGAGATATAAGATATGCAAGGGGAAGGTTGGAAAGGGCGGGATATGAGCTTGCGGGATAAGGATACAATGCGGACAGGTTGATCGGGAAGATTATCTTTACGACATAGAACAGCAGGCCATAGCTTGCGATAAAAAGGTTATGCAGGACGGCATAATAATGCGCCGGTTTCGTAGGCCCTTTATAGTACTGGGCAAAGACTGTAATTACGAGAAAAAATATGGCAATTGCCAGGTGAGGGATCTTGTTGATGAACTGTCTTTTTTTCAACCCGGAGCCGTAAAAATGATCGAAAAGAAGCAAAACAAAAGGGAGGGTTAATGCCATGGGTTTCGACAAGATCGATAGAACAAAGAGCAGGAGAGAGAAGGTGTAATACCTCAATTTCCTGTTGTTGATGATGTACAGATAATAACTGATGAGGGACATAAGGAAGAAGAGGGCGTACAATACATCCTTTCTTTGCGAGATCCAGGCGACTGACTCCACGTGAAGAGGGTGAACCCCAAAGAGGACTGAGACCAGAAAAGCAACGGGGATGTCCCTGCTGAGAAGATAGATGAGATAGAACACAAGAAGGCAGTTCAACAGGTGCAGCAGCAGGTTTGTTGCATGATAAACGCGTGGATCCAATCCGAAATAATGATATTCGATCATGTAAGTGAGCATTGTAAGGGGTATATAGTTCCAGACGGAAGAGGATGTAAATATTATGCGCAGGTTATTCGACGAGAGATCCTTTATATATGGATTGTTCCAGACATGCAGATCGTCATCCCAGTTGGTGAAATCATTGTTCAGGGAAGGGTAGAGCGATAGTGTTGTTACGGCAAGAACCAGTGTTACAGCAGCTAAGAATTGAAGCCTGTGTTTATTCATGAAGTGAGATCGCGTTTTTCTGCCCTGATCAAGATAACGGACGCGAACCTTAGCGGCGCTATCTTTGCATCGAGCCACACAAGAAAGGCCAGGAAAACATTAAGCCATCTAAAGATCGGCGCAATGTATCTGAGCAGGGCGGGCCGAAAAGAATGGCCTCTTTGCCCCGATGCCGGCGTATTAAAGCAGCGAAAGACAATGACCGAACATATCGTGATGATCTTTTCCAACGGCCCCAGAACCTTTTGTATATCTACCGGCGCGAGCCCTGCTTTGTCCAGCAGAACGGTTATTTCAGGAAGCTCGTATCGTCTCAGGTGGTGAACGAACCGGTCATCAAGAGAAAAGTAAGAATGCCTGTGGGGAAATGTCAACAGGAGAGATCCTCGAGGCCTGATGACCCTGGCGATCTCTTTTAGCGCATTGCCGTCCTGTTCCACGTGCTCAAGAACCTCGGAACAGATCACGATCGAAAAGGCATCGGATCGAAACGGCAGCTCACGAACGTCTGCAGTTACATAGGAGCCTTTTCTTTGAATGTGCTTGGAAATATGGAGCGCCAGATACGAAAGATCCGTATAGATAACGGTATTGCGATCCGGAGAAGCCACAGGCGATATGCCGGAGCCGACATCTAAGAACACCCCTCCATTCAAGGTATTCAGCAAGCTCCTGATAGCGCGCCTTCTCAGCAGGTAGTTATAGAGATAATTCTTTAGGGCAACGTAATTTTGATTTTCGAAGAGCGGTTGAAAACTGCCGGTATGGATATCTGCCATCAATGTTGTGGGAGCAGCTGTGATTTGATGATCTTCATTTTAGAAAGACGGAAGTTCAACGCCGTTGCCAAACACCCGATGCCATATTTAACGCTCCGCCAGAAATTGATGGAGGAGGCCTCTGTGAAATATTTTGTGGGACAGCTTATCTCAGCGACCGTGTAGCCGAACCAGAGTATCTGGGCGAGCATCTGGTTGTCGAAAACAAAATCATCGGAGTTGACTTCCAGGGGCAGCCGCTCGAGGAGCTCTCTGGAGAAACCCCTGTATCCCGTGTGGTATTCCGATAATTTTGCTCCCATGAGAATGTTCTCTATCAACGTGAGGAGCCTGTTGGCGATGTATTTCCAGAGCGGCATTCCTCCCTTCAGTGCATATCCGCCGAGTATCCTTGAACCAAGAACGCAATGGTAGAGATTGTTGCCGATCATGGATGCCATGGCAGGTATCAGCTTGGGAGTATACTGGTAATCGGGGTGCACCATGATGATGATGTCGCCGCCTTCTTCAAGGGCCATTTTATAGCATCTTTTCTGATTTGCCCCATACCCCTTATTCCTTTCATGAACATAGACCTTCGTGTGAGGCAGGGAGTGTGCGATCCTTGCAGTATCATCGCAGCTTGCATCGTCGACAAGGATCGTAAGATCGACGATATCCTGCTCCATAACCTCTTCATAGGTTTTACGCAGGGTTTGCGCTGCATTATAGGCTGGCATAACTACGATAACTTTTTTGTTTTTGAACATGTCCGGCCAAAAAGTATAATTAGTAATTATGTATCAAAAATCCTCTCATTTATCAAAGTATTGTTTCCATAGATGAAAATATATTTTTGTTGCGTTCTACTTATCCTTGAATATTTATTGCGTAAATTGTTAACTTAAATAGACTGAACCTTACATTATGAATATATCGTTTAATCGTACGATCACAAAAACCGCTGTCAGCATCATAACCGGATCCAGCAAAGGCGAGAATATTTTCAGGATCTACGCTGCCGCTCTCTATGCATATCTCGCGTACTGCCTTTTGCAATGGCCCATTACGGCCCTTGATACCGACCTGTGGTATCACCTGAACAGCGGAAGGTACATCTTCGAGAACTGGTCCATACCCAAGGACAGCTACTTCTCTTTTATCCAGCCTCCACGGGAATGGGTGGATTATTACTGGCTCTTCCAGGCGCTGGTTTTCAAGATCCATAGTCTTTTTGATTACTATGGCCTTGTTTTCCTGAGGGCGTTCATATTCTTTGCGCTTATTACTTTTATCATAAAATTTCTTTTAAAAGGTTATGATGGTGCAAGGCATTACTGGCTTATAGCCATTGTATTTTCGTTCTTTCTGCTGTTATTTCTTCCAAGATATCACTTGATCAGACCTCATATGCTGAGCTACCTCTTTGTCGCAGCCTTCCTGTATATTCTTGAATTTAAGCCGAAAAAAAGGATTCTGCTTCCTTTCCTGGCAGTCCTTTGGACAAATATCCACGGCGTTATGTATCCTATCATGATCCTTATCCTGCTTTCGTACCTTGCAGAAATATTTTTCAACCATATAAGGAGAAAGGTACACATCACACCAAAAGATTTTACCGCTATCGTACCGCTTATAGTATCAATATGCGCTGTTTATTTAACGCCTCACGGTTGGGATCTTACCTGGATGCCCTTTGTCCCGACTGGTTTCTCGTCTTTATACATCATAGAGCTTGGCCACCTAACGCTTCGTGATCTTTTTTCATTCAATTTTAATAATTTTGTACCGAACCACCCTACCGTCTTTAATATCCTGTTAATCTTTGTTGCCATTGCGGCTGTTGCTGCAATACGGGGAGGAACAATTCGTCTGAGCCAATCCCTTTTGCTCCTTGGCGGCATCGTGCTGCTGACGAAGGGGAACCGTTTCCGGTACGAATTCGTCCTTCTCTCGCTGCCGGTCCTGCAATCAGGGCTCAAGGCGATCCCCGTTTATGCGGACAAGAAGGCCTACAAGGTCTACAAGGAAATAAGCACGTTCCTGGCTGTTTTAGTATTGATCATCCCGCTGGCCGGTCTTTGTGATATATTTCGCAACCTGCCAAGATACCCTGTTTCTTATAGAAATCTGCCCAAAGGGGTCGCAACCTTTCTGAACAAAGTAAATGTTCAGGGGACATTGTTGAACCACCCCAATAACGGGGGGTTCTTACAGTGGATGCTGTATCCGCGATATAAGATATTCATGGACATGGAAGTGCCCTTCCTCTTTACGAATGATGATATGTTCATTGCCGTCAACATCTTCCGTAACGAATCCTTTCTGCAAAAAACCATTGATCGATACAACCCTGCATTTATTACCGTATCGATCAAAGATCAATTGTTTAAAGAGATCATCAAGAAATTCCCGCAATATAGGGCTGTTTTCTTTGACGATTACGAGGTCCTGTATGCGAACAGGGAACTGAACCCATCGATCGTTTCGGCATATGAGCTGAAGAGCCTTGACCCTTTTCGATTGGCGCAAAGCGCAATACAGTCTGTTTCATCGATAAATGCCGACCCGATCCGTGAGGAATTGCTGAAAGTTATCGCCGTTTACCCGGATAACGGGATCGCAAACCAGTACCTTGCGATCTTGTACAACCTGGAAGGGAGATACGAAAAGGCGATCGAACATGCCGACAATATCATCGCGAACTATCCTGAGTCACCCACCGGATACATATTGAAGGGCGATTCTTTGCAGAATATAAAGATGTACGATAAGGCTATCGACAGCTATAAACAGGCCATAAAACGGCAGGATGCGGCGGAGATCCACCGCAAGATTGGGATGGTCTATTTCAAAAAGAACATGTTCCATGAAGCATATAAGACGCTGGTCGGCGCTTCGGATCCTTATTCCCCGTTCACCACCTACAGAGACCTTTATTATCTGATCTATTCCGCCATAAAGATCAATAAAAAGAGGGAGGCCGAGATACTGTTCGGGTATGCGAACCAGAGTGTCCCGGCCACGGATCAGGAATGGCTAAAGCGGTATCAGGAGCTCGGGGCTGTGCTCGGGCAGAAAATACCACAATAAATAAAGGATAACGTTCTGTTTTCTCACTAAAAAATGTGACAAAAATCATTTACAAAGGAAAAAATTGTGATACAATAGCGGTAATAGTAATACTATTATACAATCCTATAGGAGGTGTTTATGTTGAAGATTCAAAGGAACAGCAAGGGCTTTACGTTGATTGAGTTGCTCATCGTTATCGCGATCATCGGCATTCTGGCCGCGATCGCGATCCCGGCCTACACGGGCTACACGAAAAAGTCCAAGGTCGGCGGGGTAGTGCATGCAATGGGTGGTCTTAAGACCGCAGCGGCTGCGTACTATACAGAAAAGGGATATGTTAACCAGCTCAACTGTGCGGCAATAGGCGATATACCGGCAAACCTCGGCGTTTCAATTCCTACCCAGTATATATCCGATGCGTCGGTTGTGGGGAATGCGGCGGAACAGGTAATTATTACCGTTACAATGACGCGTATAGGCTCTGGGGTTGACGGTACGACCTTAACCCTGACATCCACGGGCACCGGTCTTCAGACATGGTCTTGGGGTGGAAGTGCGGACTCAACCTACATACCAAAGAACTAACCGGAACGAGGATATGGGGGGGCAACCCCCCATATCTTTTTAGGGCATATGGGAAACAGGGCATTTACAGTTATAGAGTTATTAATAATGATCGGGGTTATGTCGGCCATCCTGCTGATCGCACTCCCGATGCATGCAATGCGGGCGAAAAGGCCGGATAGGGTGGAGGCAAAGGCACAGCTTTTTGTGATCAGGGACGCCCAGGAGAGACACAAATTGCAATACGGCACGTATACTGATGATGCTGCGAGGCTTTCTAACTGGAGAACTGTCGTAGGAAGATACCAATTCAGGATAAGGACAGCGGATTCATGGCAATTTCTTGCTCAGGCTGACGGCGATTTCAACAACGATAAATTGTACGATCATGAGACCTGGACGATCGATCAGACCGGCGCAATTAAGAAAGTTAAATGATGCTTACCAAACATGGGCATACTAACAGACATATTTGTTTTTATATTTGGTGCAGTTTTAGGTAGTTTTCTCAATGTATGCATATACAGGTTGCCGAAGGAAGAGGTTGATGAAGAGGTTGAGATCAGTATCGCACAACTCCCGTCCATTTTCCTGAGGCAGATCAGGGCGATCACGACGCCGCCGTCGAACTGCCCCCATTGCAAGCATCCCATAAGATTTTACGATAATATACCCATCGTAAGCTATATCCTCCTTGGAGGGAAATGCAGGGATTGCGGCGCCAGGATATCCAGACGATATCCATTCATTGAGCTTCTCACCGCTGTTGTCTGTCTTGTCCTTTACAGGAAGCTTGGGCTATCCTTCGAATTTTTCGTTACCCTGGTTTTTGCAGCCCTCCTTATCGTCATATCCTTCATTGACCTGGATCACCAGATCATCCCGGACATATTAAGCATTGGCGGGCTGGCCGCCGGCCTTTTCTTTGCAATATTCAGACCTGTTTTTAAGGAATTATATCCTAAATTCAACATACTCGACTCGTTATACGGGGTGCTCCTCGGAGGAGGCGTCCTTTTCCTCATAGCCCTCGGCTACAAATACATTGCCAAGCGGGAAGGCATGGGTGGCGGGGACATAAAGCTGCTTGCCATGATCGGATCCTTCGCCGGTATAAAAGGCGTTGTTTTTTCCCTTATGGCAGGCTCCATCTTCGGGACCATCGTCGGCATTCCGGCGATGATGATAAAAGGAGAGAACACAAAATATGCCATACCCTTTGGTCCTTTTCTCTCTCTCGGCGCGCTTCTCTATGTCTTTAAAGGCAATATGCTCATACAATTTTTTTTAAATATATTAAGGGCTTAATATGAATATGCGAAGCAATGATAAGAGAATGTTCAGAGGGAGGTGGCTCCACACAATGGAAGGAATTCTGAGAAAAGGAATGGTCTTTTTCCTTGTGTTTATAATGATCATGCTTTTGTGCCAGACAGGTTTTTCAAGAGATGACTCAGATGACCTGCTGCTAACAGGTTTTATAAAATCCTACGACATAAATAACCGCATTATAAGGATAAACGTAACATCTGAGGGATGCGCGGGGTTAAGGGAGTTCTGGGTGCCTGAATATGCAAAAGATGATCTGGATGCCTCGCTCATTGGCCAGAGGGTTCAGTTTTATATAAAAAGCGCAATCTGTGAACGAGGCAAGATATATGAGATGGTGTTAGAGAGGTAGGTATTATGAAGATACTCTTCCGTATATTCTTATTGTCTTTATTTTTATTGAGCAGCCCTGTGCTCTCAGAGGCGCAGGTCATGACCGATTACTGCCAGATGCCGTCTTCCATAGGAACGCCAGTTGACCCCAATGTGCTCCTTGTGATCGACACAAGCGGGAGCATGGGGTGGTGCGCATATACCTCAACGACCGGCAGCGGGTCATGTGAAATAACATCAGGAGCTGCAGCATGCACGTCCGGCTCCGAACGATATTGCGCTACTACCAACTATGAAGGCTATTTTGACCCCACAAAATACTACAAACCGGTTGATCCGAGTGATGAGACCACGCTTTGCGACCCGAGCACTTCAACGTGCCTCTGGGTCGAGACGATCCCGACAGGTTCCCCCTGCATACAGACATGTACGAACTGGCAGTGCAGGAATACGAACCTCGGGAGCTGCGACCCGAAGGGTAGCCATGGCTGCAGCTCATCAAAATATGCCTGCTGCACTAACTGGGTCGCATCCGGTGATTGCAATGTGAATACCGGAAACTATCTGAACTACAAATATATGAGAAGGGTGGATGCCCTCCGGTGGGCGTTGACCGGAGGCAAGCCTCAAAGCTGCAATAATACCATCGCGAGATGCGACCCTGAGGTCTATCCTAATTCCCAATTGAGCTGCGACGCATACGGCTGCATACTAATAGGGACCGACGGGACAACGCTGGTGAAGGCCCGGTGGGAGAGGATAACGGGGAACAGGGGCGGACTTTTGTTCCAGCTCAAGAGCCTCTCCCCGAAGCCGCTCATGGGCGCCATGTTCTATGATACCGATGGCGTGAACAGGACCGTATACATCGGTGATTTTACCGCCTCTGCAAGCTATGACGGGGTACAGCCCTATAAGAACGTAATAACCGCCATAAACTATGAAGCCCCGGGAGGCGGAACTCCAACCGGTCCTGCCATGTGGGATGCCCTCAACTATCTTGCACAGAATAGCCCGCAGTATGGAGGACCCCAGCCGCAGACAGGCGAGGGCAATCAATGGAAGAACCCCATGTACCGGTGCATAGACAGCAACAATGACGGCAACTGCCAGGGGAATGAGTTTGTGCTTGTCCCATGCGCCAAGAACTTCGTAATTCTCATGACAGATGGACAGTGGAACAGGGGCGGTAAACCTGTCGCAACCTATTGTAAAATAGACAGCGATACAATAGAAACAAAATCACCGGACCCGGTCGTGCCGGCCTACAAGATGCACAAGACAGGCTATACGAACGTGCCTACCGGCATTGCAAGCTACGTGGAGTCAGTGTATACCATTGGTCTGTGGCTCGGCGGAACAGGCGAAAAATCCTTGAAGAACGTAGCGATGTATGGTTCTTTCGACAGATTGAATACATGGCCGGGAGGGACAAGCGGCTACCCACTGAGCACATGCAGTCCTGTGGATGACTGCTGCAGCACTGCAAACTGTGGCAAGGGAAGCTCATGCACTGCGATTCCTGCTTCACACCCTGACTGGGACCATAACGGCGACGGCATCCCCGATACATTCTTCAAGGCCGAGAACACGGTAGAGATCAAGGAAAAGATCATCGACATCATCCTTGACATACTTCGTCATGTCTCTTCCGGAAGCGCCGTTTCCATCCTTGCTTCCAGCGAGGGCAGCGGGGCAAGCCTCCTGCAGGCAGTATACTTTCCGAGAAAGAACTTCGGCACGACAGAGATAGACTGGATAGGCAAGATGCACAACCTGTGGTACTATGTCGACCCTTACCTCGCGAGCAGCAATATCAGGGAGGATACCGTCCCCGATAAGAAATTACACCTTATCAACGATTACGTGGTGCAGTTCTACTATGATACCACAACGAACGATACGATGGTGAACAGATATCAGGATGTTGATGGTGACGGGACGCCCGACACATTTATAGGAAAAGCCAACCTGGAAGATGTAAAGAACCTCTGGGAAGCTGGAAAGGCCTTGTGGGCAAGGAACATTTCAACATCGCCAAGAACCATATACACGTACCTGGGCGGCAGCAGCTTTACTGATCTATCCGTTGGGAACGCATCGACCCTGCAGCCTTATCTGCAGGCTGTCAGCCTTACTGAGGCCGAGGATATTATCAGGTATATTCACGGCCAGGACAAGACAGGGTACAGGAACAGGACGGTCACTATAGACGGAACCTCCGGGGTCTGGAAACTGGGCGATATCGTGAACTCAACCCCCAGGATACAATCCTTCGCCCCCATTAACAGCTACCACCTGGTCCCGCCAAACGGGTACCTTGACACGACGTACTCGCAGTTCATCAATCAGGACAGCTATAAGAACAGGGGCATGGCATATGTGGGCGCAAACGACGGAATGCTCCACGCCTTCTTCCTCGGCAATCTGAAACAGAGCTGGGACGGCAAGAGCGCTGAAGAAAGGGGCTGGCTCCAGGGTTCTGACCTTGCAAAAGAGGTCTGGGCATATATACCAAAGAACGCCCTGCCTTACCTCAGGTTCATACCCGATGAGGATTACTGCCATATCTACTTTGTTGACGCCTCTACGTTCCTTGTTGAAGCGTCTATTAATGGAAACGCCGGCGACAGCAAGACAGCAAATAGCTGGAGAACCATCCTTATCGGAGGCATGGGCCTGGGCGGTGCGTGCAGAAAGACAGGGGACTCGTGTACAAACTGCATCAAGACGCCGACAACAGATCCTTCAGATCCATCGAAAGGATTGGGATATTCATCGTACTTTGCTATTGACGTGACAGAACCGGACAATCCCGTTTTCTTGTGGGAATTCTCGCATCCTCAGCTTGGCATGAGCACTTCGGGGCCGGCCATTATCAGACAGGGGGACAGCAGCACGAACGGCAGCTGGTTCGTGGTCTTTGCATCGGGACCGACAGGACCTGTCAACACCTACTACCGCCAGTTCCTCGGAAAATCCGACCAGGAGCTGCGGCTCTTTGTCCTTGACCTGAAGACAGGGGCATTGCAGAGAAAGATCGACACGGGCATAGCGTATGCCTTTGGAAGTTCCTTATACAATGCGACACTGGATACAGACAGGAGCAATCAATATTCTCCGGGCTTCTACAAGGATGATGTCTTGTATGTAGGGTATACGCAATGCGCTGATTCTTCACCTACCGCAAGTTCAACATGGACCAAGGGCGGGGTATTGAGACTTATTACAAAGGAAAATGCCAATCCTGACCAGTGGCAGGTAAGCACCGTGATCGATGGTATCGGGCCGGTCACGGCAGCTATTACCAAGCTTCAGGATAGAACAAACGGCAAGACCTGGCTCTTTTTTGGAACAGGGAGATATTTTTACAAAATGGGAACCAGCCTTGATGATCCGGGCAGCGCTACCGATACCACAACATTGCGGAAACTATACGGGGTCCAGGAACCCTGTTACTCCGCTACCACGAATGATATTGACGATACATGCAGCTCATCTGTAGACAAAATGACCCTCAAAGACCAGACAAGCGATCCTTCTGCAAGCATCGGCAGCGGATACAGAGGCTGGTATATAGATCTTGACGCGCCGAGCGGAGGCTACTTACAGGAACGCCTTATTACTGATCCGCTCGCTGTATTCAGCGGCGTTGTCTTTTTTACGACGTTCAGCCCTTCTGCAGATATCTGCGCCGTAGGCGGCAGCACATATATCTGGGCTGTCGATTATAGGACAGGCGGACAATCTTCGGCGCTATTGGGCAAGGCGCTCCTTCAGGTGTCTACAGGAGAGATCAAGGAACTGACCCTTGAAAGCGCTTTTACTCAGAAAGGCGGACGAAGAAGCGCGGCGATCACCGGTGTGCCTCCTAAAGGGCAGGGCCTTTCAGTCCTCCTTGCCCCGAGGCCGTTAAGAAAAATATTGCATATGCGGGAGAAATGAAAAGGCAGGGCTTCACACTTATCGAGGTCTGTATCGTCCTTGCGATCATGGGCATCCTGGCGGGGCTTGCCTTCGTCAATTTCTCGGGCCTGGCGAACAAGTATAGCCTTGAAAACCAGGTGCGGGAGATGTATTCTGACCTGATGAATACAAGGCTCATGGCAATGAACAAGAACAGGTCGCACTTTGTGGTGCTTGCTGCGGGTAACTACACTATCTATGACGACACAAGTCCGGCCCAAAGTGGTGATGGAATGCTCACCATAGGGCTCGACACACAGGTCCAAGGTGCAAAAATGCTAAAGTATCCAATGGTCTGGACAGGGGGCAGCCAGATAGAATTCGGTTCGAGGGGCATCTCCCGTACGCAGAAGACTATATGCGTCTATTCGACCTTGAGGCCGTCATACGACTGCATAAAGGTATCCTGGACCAGGATCATCATGGGAAAGCTTCAAACACAGGGGGTGTGCGGCGATGACAACTGCGTTGCGCAATAGAAAAGGCTTTACGCTTATCGAAGTGCTCGTCGCCATTTGCATCCTTTCGATAAGCATGCTGGCTATCCTTGAGGCAGTGGTGATAGCTATGGAGCACAACCTCAACAATGTATCGCGGGATGAATCGGTCAGGATCGCAGAGGCAAAGATGAACGAGCTCCGGAACTCCACCTTTTCCTCTCTTGCAAGCGGCGCAAGCAGCGTGACGAGGAATTTCAGGAACCTGACGAGGACATTCAACGTTCAATGGACCATCAATAATCTCTCTGCGAACAGCATCGCTATCGTAGTGATGGTGACGTGGACGCATAGGGGGATCCAGCATACGCACAGCATAACTTCGATGGTGAGCACGGATGTTTGAAAAGAAGCAGAAAGGGTTTTTAAAAGATCGGAGAGGGTTTAGTCTTATCGAGATGCTCATTGTGGTGACCCTTCTTGCCATTGTTGTCATCATGACGAGCGATACCTTTACGATCGTCATAAAACAGTCAGGGCAGCAGACAAAGATCGTGGAATCTCAGATGGAAGGGATCATCGGTCTTGAAATGTTGAGGACAGACATCGAGCAGGCAGGGTTCGGGCTTCCCTGGGCCTTTATGAATGCCGTTAACTATAGCGAAGCCAGTACGTCTCCGGCAGCAGAGTATGATGATGCACCATCGAATGTCCCCAGGGCTATTTTAAAAGGGGACGATGTCAATTATGTTGGTTATAAGCAGGGGTCCGATTACCTCGTGATAAAGTCCACGTCGGCAGGTATAAGCGATACTTCTCAGAAATGGACATACATCATTTACAACCAGGCCCCGAAGGCGTGGTCTACCGGCGCTTTATCAGCCGGTGAGAGGGTGGTCGTGATCAAGCCTAAGCTGGATATGGTCGGTCAGCCAAGACTGGTGGTGTTGACTGACGGTACCTTTTCTTGCCAGATGGAAGAGGAGACGGATGCGGGCGGCAATACCTATGCGACGGTGCCGGCCGGCTTCAGGCCGACCCAGCCCGGTGAGAAGTATATGATATACGGTGTTGATCCCGATACTCCCCTGAGGATGCCCTTTAACCGCACAGACTATTACGTAAAGATACCGGCAGCGATGCCCACCCACTGCGCCACAGGGACGGGGGTCCTCTACAAGGGGGTTGTGAGCCAGGGCAGCGGTACCCTCACCGAATTGCCCCTCATCGATTGTGTTGCCGATATGCAGATCATTATAGGTCTTGACACCAACGGCGATGGAGTAATAGACTCCCGCGTCACAACCATAGACGGTTTTAGCGCGCAGCAGATAAGGGAGCAGGTCAGAGAGGTAAGGGTCTATATCCTCGCACAGGAAGGCGAACGCGACAGATCTTATAAACATGGGTCGCAGATATTCGTGATCCGTGACACGATCGACGGCAGTGCTGTGCTTGTCAAGAACGTTGATCTTGGCACTATAACTGAATGGAGCCGGTACAGGTGGAAACAATATACGCTGGTAGCTAAGCCGAAGAATCTCTACCAATGACGGATACAAAAATGAAAAGAAGAAGTTGGAAAAAAGGCGTGGCGCTTGTTATCGTAATGGCGATAATAACGATATCGTCCGCCCTGATCGCTGTGATCGTCTACTTTGTCATGAAAGGGACGGAATACACTGCCCTCAACAAACGGTATCAGACAGCAAAAGAGGCATCTCTTGGAGGGATCGAGTTCTTTACAAAGGAGCTTATACCCCTGGCGGTTGGAGGGACGAACCTTTCAACCGTAGTGACCACCTTTAGTGTTATAAGCACCGCACAGGTTAACCCTGTGGTATCGGATGCATGTTTTCTTGCAAAGCTTCGAAGCGCAACTTCGAGCTGGCCGGTCGGATGCGACAGCACACTCGATGCAAAAACCTCGGCGGATATAAGGCTGACGCTTTCCGGGACCGGAGGATCGCAGCCTTTTGATGTATACACGAAGATCGTTGATACGGTGGTGGGCAATACCAATACAAGCGGGGTGGTCCTTGAGGGCATGGGTGCAGCTGAAAGTGCGAGCGGCGTTATAACGTCACAGCATTTCCCGTTTATGTATACCATAGCAGTGCAGGGTGAAAGAAAACACAATCCAGCAGAAAGGACTAACCTCGAAGTGCTCTATGCCTACTAAGACACGACGAAGAACCATAAAGTTCGCGCCTCCGCCCAAAAAGAAGCTTTTCGATGCAAAATCAATAGCCTTTATAGTCCTTTTTTTAGCAGCCCTCATTGCGTATATTGTTTTTTCAGGTGGTGAGAAAAAAGAGACCGTTGCAGCGAAAGCAGATCAGGTAGGTCAGACCGTAGCAGGAAGAACAGTTTCGACAGAAGCTCAGACATTCGAGGCTGCCCCCGATAAACCGTCGGTCACAAAAGCGAAATTCGAAGTTGAATCTGTTGACAATAAGGACAATCTTAAGGTCACAGCTGAAGGAAATACAATAGGCAATACGCCGGTTTCGTTCAGGTACGCATGGACGAAGAATGGCCAGCCCGTTGAAGGCGGAGGCGACAGCATCAGCGGGTTCAAGCGGGGAG
>DLMV01000080.1:103844-115905 GCA_002478225.1 Deltaproteobacteria bacterium UBA7527
CAGCGGGTTCAAGCGGGGAGACAAAATTGACGTGAAGATCACGCCTTATATCGGCGAGCTGCTTGGTCAGCCGAGGACGCTATCCACGGAGATAAAGAACTCAACGCCCAAGGTGACGGAAGACAAGCAGGTGGTATTCGAAGGAAATGTTATGAAATACCAGGTGAAGGCCACTGATCCGGATGGAGATAAGCTGACCTATGCACTTGAAGATGCGCCCGAGGGCATGACGATCGACAGCAATACAGGTCTTGTCCAATGGCCGGTAAAAGATGATTTTTCCGGCAATGTAAGCTTCAAGGTGAAGATATCGGACGGCAACGGTGGAGAGATCGTCTATGCTCTGAGCACAAACATAGAAAAACCTGTTGAGAAGCCCGCCCAAAAGGCAGCTCCGGCAAAGAAATAAGGTTGCCAATAAGCGCGCTGCAGGGTACAATTGGATTGAATGGCAGCGTTAGAGAGGCTTTTTTCGATATTCGTATTTTTCCTCATTCCTTTTCTCGGCAACAACCACCTTTCCCTTTTTTATATCAACATCGATAAGTTCTGGATCGAAACATCTTTTATCATCGCCCTGATCGTTGCCGTCTTTCTGCAATATATGCGCGAAAAGGATACGCGCACGTCCTTGTTTATCTTTTTAATATTTTTTGTACCCTTCCTCCTGGTGAATGTTCTAAGCCTTTTCTATACATGGAACCTTTTCTCAACGTTGCTGGAGGTGAATGTTCTTATATTGGCAGGGTGCACCGTTTCATTATACGCATTCTCATCGAACAGAGAGGCATTGCTGAAGGCGCTTGTGGCAGGCGCCTTCGCATCATCGATCTGCGCTATTATGCAGTTTACTGTTCTGTTCCCGAACCTTTTCGAGATCTTGCAGGGCAGTAGATTGAACCAGATGGTCAGGGGGCAGGCGATACCCATTTCCTCCTTCTCATACCATAATATGCTCGGCGGATATCTGGCATGCGTTCTCCCGATCGCACTCTATTACAGCATAGTCAAAAAAAGACTGCTTTATATTTTCGTATCGTCGATCATCATTGCGGGGATCGTTCTCACAACATCCCGGATCGCGATGATGATCGGGATCATGGAGACAGTCTTCTATATTGCCCTGGCGCTGATGAAAAGGAATGTAAAAGGACTTTTTTCAATGCTGGGGATACTGGTCGTCGCCGTCGCGTGTCTTTATTCTCTTTTTTTCATAGGTCAGAAAGGCATTCAATCCGGCGTCCGCGCCGAACTGGAAAAGAAGGCAAAGGTCACGCATGAGCAGATCACCACGCTGAACACGCGGACGGAGATATGGAGGAACGGGATCAGCGCCTTCAAGGAAAAGCCTATAACCGGCTATGGTTCGGGAACATTTGAATACGCCTACAGGAAATATTTTGACGGCGGCATATACACGCAATATTCCCACAGCGTGGTAACGAAGATCCTTGTCGAGATTGGTCTGATCGGAATGCTGCTCGCTGCCTGGTACCTGACGGGTGTACTTTACGGTATACAGAAATCGGCAAAAAGAGATCAAGAGATCTTTATGTATATTACTCTGGCAGCCGTTATCCTGTTTTCCTTTGTTGATTTTGCATTTGACACCCCTGCATTTGTTATGACATTTTTTGTGTTTTCCTTTGCCATGCTGCCAGGATCCATACAAAGCACGCAAGGAACAGGCTTCAAGCATACCTTCACGTGCATTGTGATAGTGCTGCTGATCAGCTCCTTGTTCTTCACGGTAAGGGTAAACCTGTCGAAAAAATCGATCGATAACGGCACGGCATATCTTCAGGGCGGTTTTGTGAAGGACGCCTATTACGCCTACGTGGATGCCATGCATGAGATGCCGCCGGACAACGACGGGCTCATAAAGGCGATCAACGTATTAAACAACATTTACCCCCATGAGGGGGACAGAGGAAGAAAAGAGATGTTCAAGCGCATGCTGCAGGACAATCTCATAAAGGTTGAGAGGTCGATCGATAAGGATTCAGAGCTTTTTTTAGTTGCCGGTTCTGCATACGTGCTGCTGGGCGACAGGAAGAAGGCGGAAGAATACCTGCTCAAAGCCCATTCATATTACCCATCATCCGCATATTACGTATTTGAAATAATAAATTTTTATAAATCGGCAGGTGATCTGCAAAAGGCGCTTCTCTGGACGCACAGGATCGATCCTTATCTGAACAAATATATGACCTCGAGGAACCCCAACGGGCTCTATGTGTATAAAATAAGAGACCTTGAAGCTGATATGCAGTATAGATCGGGGGATAAAGAAAAGGCATATCTCATTGCAAACGCAAACTTGAAAGATGCGGAAAGTGACATATTTCTTATAACCAGCGTAAAAGCGAGAGAGTATGTTGAGAAGGACCAACTCGTTAATTATTTGAAGAGAAGGGCTTTAGCGTTTGGGGCTTCTCAGGATAAAAATTGATTTCTGTAGAGATATTGCGGTTGAATGGATAGAATATTGTGAAGAGCGATCGATGGCTGGAAAAGGTGGGATACAAAGATCTTTTATGACGATTAATGCGAATCGGACATTGCAGCATTATATAGATCTGATCATAGTACTTACCCAGAAAGAACTGAAGGTGAGGTATAAGAACAGTTTTTTCGGCTACCTCTGGTCCATAGCGCACCCTCTTGCATTTGCATTCGTATTTTTTATTGCCTTCAAGATCGTTGTGAGGATTCAGATTGAAGATTATGCCCTTTTTTTGATCGCCGGTTTATTCCCGTGGCAATGGTTCGCAAATTCGGTCAACGCTTCACCAATTATTTTTCTGGGTAACGCTTCGATCATTAAAAAAGTAAATTTTCCGAGAAACTTGATAGTCTTCACGCAGGTTCTCCAGGACATGATCCATTTTATTCTGGCTGTACCGGTTATTATACTTTTTCTCGTTATGTACGATAAGACGCCTTCCGCCGGCTGGCTATACGGGATACCGATCCTGTTATGCATTCAATTTTTTATGACGTACGGCATATGCCTTGTTCTGGCTTCGACGAATCTGTTCTTCCGGGATCTTGAAAGGCTGACGTTCATTATCACAACGTTGCTGTTCTATTTCACACCGATCATTTACACAGAGACCATGATCCCGCAAAGATACCAGTGGCTGGCATATTTTAACCCCCTGGCCCCGCTTATAATAAGCTGGAGAAATCTCTTTTTGAACGGCATAGTCGACCCGGCGCTCCTTGTCGTCAGCTCAGGGTATGCAGCGGCTATGTTTATCGCAGGTTATCTTGTGTACAAAAAACTATCATGGAGATTCGCTGAGGTATTATGAGCGATCCTGTAATTATTTTTAATGATGTGAGCAAGAGTTATCCCATGTACCATCATATTACAGGAGGCATCAAGAATTTTATCTTCCATATCTCAAAAGGCATTGATTCTCTGAAGAACAAGCGCTACGAAGTATTCCGGAATATATCGTTTGCAATAGAAAAAGGGGAGACATTCGGCATCATAGGAAAGAACGGGGCTGGGAAGAGCACAGTATTAGGGCTTATCGCAAGGGTCCTTCTTCCGTCAGATGGAAAAATAGAAGTAGACGGGAGGGTATCTCCGCTCCTTGAACTCGGCGCCGGTTTTCATCCAGACCTTTCAGGGAGAGAGAATATCATGCTGAACGGCGTTCTCATGGGGCTTACAAGGAAAGATGTGGAACAAAGGATGGAGGAGATAATCGATTTTTCCGAACTCCAGCAATTCATAGACCAACCAATAAGGGTCTATTCGAGCGGCATGCTGGCGAGGCTCGGCTTTTCTGTTATTGCCCACCTTGATCCCGACATTCTTCTGGTGGATGAGATACTGGCGGTAGGCGACCTTGAGTTCCAGAAAAAATGCATCGCAAAAATGGAAGAATTCAAGAAACAAGGCATCACAATAGTCTTTGTGTCGCACTCAATGGCAAACGTGGAAAAGATATGCGATAGAGTGATGTGGATAGAAAACCATGAAGCGCGGACGATAGGGGATCCGGGAAGTACGATTTCCAGGTACACTGAAGAAAAACAGAAGGCTCTGTGAGATGCAATAATGAATATATGGAAAATGAAGTATGAAGAAGACAATAGGAAGCCGGTTTATATCCGGTGGTTCCTTACCACGTATTGTAATTATAGTTGTTTATACTGTCTTCAAGATCATTCCCGGAAAGCAAGGTACAAGGATATCACGTTAAAGAATGCTATCAAAAGGCCATCTTTGTTCTTCGATTATGTCAAATACTTCCGGAGACAGAGCATGCATGCCTTCAATAACTTCAAGCCCTCAACATGGTGCAGGGCGTTTAGTAGGTTAGTGCCTCGAAGAACGGCCATAACCATCTCCGGCGGAGAGCCTTTTTTGGACAGTACAAATTTCTTGCATCTGCTTTCAGGTCTGACAGAAATGGAACATATAGACAATATAAGAATCGATACGAATGGATCGTTCAAGGCGAGAAACTTTGAAGGAGTTGACTGGAAAAAGGTATTTCTGAATGTATCATATCACCCTTCCATGATTAGTTTGGATAAATTCAGGAAATCCATTGAGGAAAAATTGAACCTTTGCATGAATATCGCTATGGTCAATTACGTTATGGATCCAACACAATTGGAGGAATTTCATCGAATAAAAAACGCCATGGACGACCTTGGAGTGTTCGTAAACGCTAATGTATACTATGGGTCTCTTTGCCAGACTAAGACTGGACATGACATGTATAACTCCTTTGTGCCGGAGATTGATGTTCGTCTTAAGACAAATAATATGAGTACTTCTGGACAACCCTGCTTCTTTCCGGTGTTTGCCTACGAGCTTAATCCCACAGGGATGCTGAATGTTGGCTGTTTTCCTGAATCGCAGGGTGACTTTATAAGAGGCGTCCTGCCAAAACGTTTCAAGGATGCTGTGTCCTGCCCATCGCAACACTGCACCTGTCTCGATATGTATGCTTTTCTTAAAAATATTAATAGGGCCCAAAGAATGAACCTCCTGGAAGAGTATGTTGAGGAGTGCAAAAAACACCGGGCAATTTCAGAGAAGAGTTTTTAAGCGTATGAGAGTATTGGTAAGCGGATATTACGGATTTGAAAACATTGGCGATGAATTGATTCTCTCGCAAATCATCACAGACATTAAGTCTGTCATTAATGACGCGGAGATCGTCGTGTGCAGCGCCAACAAGGAATATACCAGGACAATTCACGGTATTGACAGCGTTGACCGTTTCACGCCTGAGGCCGTGATCAATGCCATAAAGGAATCTGACGTTGTCGTTGTAGGCGGCGGCGGATTGATCCAGGAATATGAGGACATAGACATATCGGCCCTCTTCAGGAATTTTGGATACAATGTATCATCCTATTCCATAGCCCCTTTGATAGCAAAGGTCTTCCGGAAACCCGTGTTCTACTGGGGGCATGGTATTGGACCAATATTCACCAGGCAAGGCAGGGAATTCGTAAGATGGTTTTATGAGCTTGCTGACTTTACCACCTTAAGAGACATACGATCTTATGATCTTCTGAAGAGGATATACCCCGAAATAAGGGATGTCAGGGTGGATACCGACCCTGTTATGGGGCTTGATATAAACAGGTTTATTAGTAGGCTGGATTTTGATATTCCGGGCGATAGGATAAAAATAGGCATAAACCTCAGACCGTGGTTTGGAATAGGAGGTGTTATCGAGAAGATTGCCCGAGCATTTAATGCCCTCTATGCTGAAGCTCGGAATTTCACAATAGTGCCGATCCCGTTCGACTTGATTCTTGATGAGAAGATCTTGAAAGAGTTTGGAGATTATTTATTGGAAGGATGTTTTGTCTGCTATCCATTTCATCGATCAGATGCACCATCAAGAGTTGTTACTTTAATGAGCCGACTGGACCTTTTCGTCGGGATGCGGCTCCACTCAACAATGCTTTCTAAGCGATTGGGAATCCCCACTGTATGCCTTTCTTATGATGAAAAAACAGAGATATTTGCAGACATCCTGCAGATGCCTGTGCTTCGGGTAGCAGAGTTGACGGAAAACAACTTTCTCTCCGAGATAAAGCCCCTGATGGGAATTGACAGATATGGAAATGAAAAATGTGAGTATCAATACGAAACTCCGTCTTTTTTTAGAGTTTTTGCAGAAAGCGTCAGGAAGAATGGTCAATTTTCTCTTAACAGGATGGAAGAAGATGCTTCCGGGTCGGGGAGAGAGCATATCTTTCAGAAGAATGAATTTTTAACATATGAGAACACAATAAAAGTTTTGAAGGCAGAGCTTAATGAGTTAAGAAGCCGGCTTAATGAATTTGAAGAGATCGAGCGCACATTAAATGATGTATATATGGGCAACTTCTGGAAGGTCGCAAATAGGTATTATACGATAAGAGATCGTATTAATGTCATAGGAAAGATTCAGAAGGTATTGAATTTTTTAAAAAACGAGGGCATGGCAAGATTGATGCAAAAAAGTCTCTCGACTTTTATAAACAAAGTTAAAGGATTTGGAAATAAAGATGTGCAAAAGAAACTGCTCATTGACCTATTGAGCTCACATAAAGGAAATGAGGAGAATATTCTCGTGTATCCGCCAACGGTAGACTGGAATATACCTTTGTTTCAGAGGCCGCAGCACCTGGCTTTGCAGTTCTCAAAACTTGGATACCTTTTTTTCTTTTGTTCGCCCAACGGTTCCTATGACAATGTCAATGGACTTGAGAGGGTGGCGGACAACCTTTATCTTACCAACAACTACCATATGCTGATTAAAAATATCTCCAGAGGCTGGATCATTGTGAATTCCACAAACCAGACTGTTACGGTCGATAATATCAGGGCTTGGAAGGCGCGGGGTTTCAAGATTATTTATGATTATATCGACAAGATCGACCCTCTTATCACCGGTAGCGTGGATAAAATCATACAGCGGTTTCGAGCGCTCCGTGACGACGATGTAGATCTCATTATGGCGTCTGCGACGAAGCTGTACCGCGAGATGACAGAGAGGTTTTCAAAAGAGAAGGTGCTGTATATCCCTAACGCCGTTGAATATGACCACTTCCACATAAAAAAGAGAGTGGGAGATTGTCCCCAGGAGATGGAACGGATCGCGTGCATTGGCAAGCCAATAATAGGCTACTACGGAGCGCTGGCAAAATGGATCGATTTCAAATTGATTGATGCGGTAGCGGTAAACAGACCGGATTGGAATGTTGTTTTGATCGGACATGACTATGACGGTTCTGTGAAGGCCATAAGCTCAAGGAAGAACATCAAACTTCTGGGCCCTAAAAGCTATAAAGAACTTCCGCAGTATGCCATCTGGTTTGACGTTGCCATAATCCCGTTCCAGGCGGGGGAGATTGCGAAGACCACGTCCCCGCTTAAACTGTTCGAATACATGGCCATGAACAAGCCGGTTATTGCCACAAAAGACCTTGTTGAATGCTATAAATATAACGGCATCTTCATTGCGAAAGATGAAAAGGAATTCATCGAGAAGATCGAAGAAGGCCTCACATTGAAGGATGACCCTGAATATATGAGGTTGCTGGACTCTCAAGCAAAAGAAAACACCTGGGAACAGAGGGCAAGGGATATTTCCGGCTATTTAAGCGCATATCAGCAAAAAAAGAGAGGATAATGAAGAGATGTTTTCCTTGATTTCCTGAAACGACGGGCAGCAGCCGGATCCGCTAAGGAGAGTCGGCCCCATCAATGTAGGAAGAAGGACTTGCGAGTTGCTAAGCGGGCAGAAATGCGAAGAAGAGAAAAGGGCGGAGGGGATCGGGAGATGAGAGCTCTTTTGATCGCGTACTCATTTCCACCTTCCCAGGATGCACAGGCCATTAGGTGGTACTATCTGACGAATGCATTGGCCGCACTGGGAATCAAGATCGATGTCCTTACGATAAAAGGCTTTTCCGAGGGATCCCCGTGGAGTTTCCATCACACCATACGTATCTTTAGATCGTATCCGGGATTTTTCGAATACCTCTCGCTGCAGACAAAGAAAAGGATCGGAGTCGAAGGACCGGAGAATAGCGAAATGAGAAGAACCCTTGGCTTCAGGGTTCTCAAATACCTCTATTGGAAGTTAAGAAAGGGGATAGGGGGTCTTCTGCCGGGGGATATAAGAACAGAATGGCTTCCTTTTGCTTTGAGATTAATTAAAAGGCAAATACCCATTGGGGAATATGACGTGATCATAACCTCCCACGAGCCATGGGTTGACAGTCTCATAGGGTTATACTTAAAGAAGAAGAATAAAAACATCAAGTGGGTTGCGGATTTTGGAGATCCTTATGTATTAACCGGCACGCCAAGATGGAAATTATGGTTTGAGAACCGCCTGGAAAGGTCAATATATGAAAGCGCAGATTTGCTGATATTTACAAATAGAGCAGTAATAGCTTATCTTGAAGGCAAATATCCTTTTTTGCAGCAGAAGAGAAAATTAATTGCGGAGCAGGGCTTCAGCCTGAAAGTTTCCGGTGAGAAGGAAAGCGAGGCGACCGTCAAGAATGTTTTTACTATGGCTTACACAGGAACCTTCTACAGGAGATCACGAGATCCGTCGAACCTGATCAAAGCGCTTTCCATGCTGGACTTTGAATACACGTTTGTCCTTGCAGGAAGGAATGAGGAGTTTCTGAAGGCATTCGATGGATTGGGCAAGCGCTTTCAATACATCGGGATTGTAGATCATTTCGACGCTCTCAAACTTCAGAAAAAAAGTGATGTTCTGATACACATTTCAAACACAAACGCTCATCAATTTCCCGGGAAATTTTATGAATACCTCGGTTCCGGGAAGCCGGTGCTTTCCATTGTTCACAGGGAGGACGATCCCGTTGCGGGCATCACAGAAACCCTCAACTGCGGGATAGTCTGCACAAACGATCCTCAGGAGATAAAGACATCTATAGAGGCACTTTATAAAAAGTGGAAGAACGGTGAAGCAGCCATCGGAATGTCACCGGACCTCTACGAGTATTCCTGGGAGAGAAAAGCCGAGGCAATATCCGGGGCATTGAGAGAGCTTACCGGCACAGCTCCTTTTGCAAATAGTATAAGTACCTGATGCGTATGCTGAAGAACGTTATAATATTGAATGATTTTGGTTATGTAAACGGCGGCGCGAGCCAGGTTGCACTGTCAAGCGCGATAGGCCTTTCTCGAGAAGGAATAAATGTGGTTTTGTTAACCGCTGCGGGGCCAGTGGAGCCAAGGCTTTCAGAAAATGGAGTTAAGGTCCATTGTATTGAGCAATTTGAAATATTAAAAGATCCGAATCGTGCAAGGGCTTTAATACAAGGCCTTTGGAATATAGAATCTGCACGTACTTTATGCAATGTTCTGAACGACTACGATCCCTCATCAACGTTAGTACATCTTCATTCCTGGACCAAAGCGCTGTCCTCGAGCGTGGTGAGGATGGCGCGCAAAAAGGGATATAGGATAGTATGCACGCTTCATGATTATTTTACCGTGTGCCCCAACGGTACCTTATTTGTTTTTTCAAAAAACTCTATTTGTAAACTTAAGCCACTCTCGCCTAAATGTATATTCGAAGACTGTGATAGAAGAAGCTATGGGCATAAAATATGGCGGGTAATACGACAGATGGTTCAGAACAACATTGGACTTGTTCCGAAACACATCAGATCTTTTATAACCGTAACACGTTTCAGCGAAAATATTCTCAGGCAATACCTTCCAAAAGATTCGAAGTTCACTTTGATATGTAACCCAATAGAGGCGACAAAAACTGAACCTGTACCGGTTGGTAAAAATAATATTCATATTTTAGTGGGGAGATTATCAAAAGAAAAGGGCGTCATCCCTTACATAAGAGTGGCAAAAGATGCAGGGTTGAAAACTGTATTTGTAGGAGACGGTGAATGCAGGGACGACGTATTGCGGATCGATAATCAGGCAGAGATAAGCGGTTGGGTGAACAGAGATGTAATAAATGAATACCTTAACAGGGCGCGGGTTCTTTTATTTCCTTCATTGTGGTATGAGACGCAGGGCATGGTGGTGCTCGAAGCAGCTGCACGGGGCGTACCATCGTTGATTCCCGATACCTGCGCAGCCAGCGATTTTATTATAGATGGAATGACGGGATTGTTGTATGAGGGCGGCAATTATGAGGATCTATTAAGAAAGATAAGATTATTGCAAGATGATGCTTTTGTTGACGAGTTGGGAAAAAGGGCATATGAAAATTACTGGTCTAATCCATATACGCTGCATAGGCACACATCTGAGCTGCTGAATTTATATAAAGCGGTTTTAGAGAATGGGTAAGTTTTTGGAGAGAAGAGTATCGGTTGTGATACCAACCTATAATGCAGGAAAAGACTTGCAACGTTTAATCGACTCTATCCGTTCGCAAACAGTTCAATCTGAGATCCTTGTGGTCGATTCACAATCACAGGACGGGACCGCCGATATTGCAAATTCATGCAAGGTTGAGAGGGTGATTCGGATCAAGAGGGATGAATTTAATCACGGCAAGACTCGGAATTATGCCGTTCAGCAATCGGCCGAAGATGTCGTTGTCTTCTTCACACAGGACGCGCTGCTCTGTGATGAACGCTGCGTCGAAAGGCTCACGGAACCTCTTGAACGGGCTGACGTTGCTGCATCTTACGGAAGGCAGGTCCCGCGGGAAGACGCAAAACCAACCGAGCAGTTCGCGAGGCTCTTCAATTACCCGGAAAGCCCCGCTGTAAAGGGATTGGAGCACGTACCCGAGATGGGCATAAAGACATTTTTTTTCAGCAATGTCTTTTCGGCGGTCAGGAGGAGGGAATTTGAAAAGCTTGGCATGTTCCCCGAAAATATTATAATGTTCGAGGACATGATCTATGCGGCCAAACTGATCGTCAACGGCTACAGGATCGCCTATGTGCCGGAAGCAAAGGTGATGCACTCTCACAACTATTCTTTAGCCGAACAATTTAAAAGATATTTCTATGCCGGTGCTTCTTTTAAACAACAGCCGTGGTTCCTGCAATACGCCGAATCGGGAAAAGAGGGCAGGCTCTATATCCGGCAGCAGATAAGGTACTTATTGAAGGAAAACAGATACCCGTGGATATTGTATGCGCTGTGCGAAGCATTCTGTAAATATTGTGGATACTACCTGGGTCTTCATTATGGCAGGATCCCTGCAGGGCTGCCGCAAGGAAGGATATGACAACAGGAAGAAGTTCTCATACAGCCATATTCGTTGTGTCGGATATCGTGTCCGTCTATGCGTCGATCGTCTTCGCCTTTTATACGAGGATCTGGCTTGGCGGCGTCTTTGAACTGGTGCCCCTGAGCCACGGCATAGGGCTCTATTTTACCAGGTGGTGGATCCCCCTGGTGGTTGTTATGATGGTTATGTATAACCGCGGATACGGCATATTGATAACATTCTGGGACGAGTCCTTCCACGTATTGAAAAGCGTCTTCATATCATTTTTGGTCGTCTGGGTTATCTTTTCGCTCCAGAAAGAGTCGGAAACGGTCTCAAGGATAATTGTTACGCTCGGTTTCTTTTATATGATCTTTGTCATGTCATCCCTGAGGGCATTCCTGAGATTTCTCTTGTACAAGCTCGCAGGTCTTCGCAGGGAGGTTGTTCTTTATGCCGGTCAGGGAGATTTCAACGATAGTGCGTTAAGGTTGTTCCTGGATGATGAGTGGTATTCCGGATATGCCGTGATCGACAGACAGGATCACGACATTGCCGGGAGGCGCGTAAGAACTTGTTTTGTTCCCATTGAATGCGCAGATGAAAAGACAATACGGAAACTGAAGCCCGGTTATAAAGATCTCATTATCATCTCCGATGCGACAGGTCTGTCATTCATGAACACGGAGATAAAGACCTATATCGGCAAGAGCCTGGCTTTGATCACGACCACAAATGGACTTTTGTCGCCCAACAGGCTTTTCCTCAAAAGGGTTTTTGATATCGTCTTTTCCTGTTTTGCCTTGATCCTGCTGCTCCCGTTCCTTGTTGCTGTGGCTGTTGTCATTAAA
>DLMV01000080.1:116059-119342 GCA_002478225.1 Deltaproteobacteria bacterium UBA7527
GAGATTCAAGAGGTCCTGTTTTTTTCAGACATAAACGTTGCGGGAGGAACCTTTCCGAATTTGAAATGATCAAGTTCAGAACAATGCATATCAATAGCGAAGAAACATTAAAAGAGTATATCGCAAGCAATCCGGATGCCCTTAAGGAGCTGGAGGAACGCAATAAGATCGAAAATGATCCGCGGGTGACAAGGGTAGGGAAGCTCTTAAGAAGAACCTCGATCGATGAGCTTCCGCAGCTATTAAATGTATTGTCGGGCAGAATGTCGATAGTGGGGCCGAGGCCGGATTCAAGGGAAGCGGTTGAGAGGTTTTACCAGGAATATAAAGAGATCTACGAGAATATCAGGCCCGGAATCACCGGACTCTGGCAGGTGAGCGGGCGCAGCGATATTGATTATAAGCGAAGGGTGAAGCTGGATTATCTATACATGTTGAACTGGTCTTTGTGGTTAGATAGTGTAATATTATTAAGTACTTTTAGAGCAATCTTAAGTGGAAAAGGCGCATATTGATGCTAAGTGTAAAAAAAGTTGTTGACAAAAATTTACATTTCTGTTAGATATGTCAAGGTGATAGAGTTCAAAAAAATAATTCAAAAAAATGTTTATTTGAACCCTTTCAGCCAGTTCGCATTGAGGGAGGGTATGGTAGAGATCAGGTGGGATCCTCTGACACACATTACATCACGGATCGTTCATTTTCCCGCACGAAAATTAGAAAAATATAGTGTTGATGAAGCGATCAAAACATCGCTGCACGTCCGCTGTCCTTTCTGTCCTGAGAATGTGAACGATATGACATCGAAATTTGATAAGGATGTCTTTGGCTTCGAACGGTTCACAGAAGGCGATGTCACTGTTATACCGAATATTCTGACCTTCGATAAGTACTGCCTTGTCGCTATCATCTCGAAGGAGCATTTTGTTGATATGGACGGCCTCATAGAAGGCGACTATTTCTGCAACGGATTAAGCTCTCTGCTCCATGTGATGAGGATCATCCGTGAAAAAGACAAGGACGTCAAATATTTCTCCATAAACTGCAATTATATGCCCATGTCGGGGAGCAGCATACTGCATCCCCACATACAGGCAATAGCCGGTGAATATCCGACCAATTACCACGGCATGATGATACAAAAGAGTGATAAATACCGCAGCCAGACAAAACAGGTATACTGGAAAGAACTAATACAGGAAGAGATCAATCTGAAGGAGCGCTTTATAAAAGAACTGGGCAAAGTGTACTGGTATGTTCCTTTTGCGCCGAGAGGGAACGGCGATATCGGCTGCATCTTCGAAAAAAGCTCGCTCTTTGAGCTGGCAGATGCAGACATAAAGGATTTCTGTGCGGGACTTGCAAAGGTGTTAAGATACTTCAAACAGGAAAATGTATCGGGATTTAATCTGTCGGTGTTCTCGGGCATAGAAGGGGAAGATCATTTTCGAGCCAACGCCAGGATAGTGGCAAGAAGGTTCCTGCCGCCGGTAAATGCCGCCGATTCGAACTATTTCGATAAGCTGCATATGGAAAGCGCTTGCCTGTACTTGCCGGAAGATGTATCAAATAAATTAAGAACGGTATGGGAAAATTCATGACGGACGATAACGTTACGACAGAGAACAAAGAAAACGAAGTAGGCGAAGTTCAAACTGAACAGAATGAAGGCGAGCCGGCAGGCAAGGAGAAAAAATCCAAGGCCAAGAAAATAAAGTCTCCGCTCATAAAAAAACCTTCATTCTTTAGCGCCTTCAGCTTAAAGCAGATTGATGAGCTGGTTGGCGTTGACATCGGTACGACGTCGATAAAGATATGCACGTTAAAGAGCATTAAAAATGCCTTAACGATCAAGAACATCATCAGAAAAACGTATGAGCAGGACCTTATAAGCGACGGCCACATCGTTGATATTGAATTTGTGGCCCAGGAATTAAAGCAGCTGTTTTCAGATAACAAGATCAAGAGCAAGAACGTTGCCTGCGCATTGTCAAGCTATTCGGTAATTACAAAAAAGATCAATATGCCGTTCCTTGAGGAAAGCGCGCTTGAAAAGACGGTTGATGCAGAAGTTGAGAACGTCATACCCTTCCCAATGAAGGATATCTACTACAGTCATTATGTGATGGGGGTAGATCCTGAAAAGGAAAATACGGTCAATGTTCAGATCGTCGCCGTAAAGAAAGAGATCGTAGACGGCTATATGGCAGCATTCAACATGGCCGGCTTGCACTTGCAGATACTTGATGTGGATGTTTTCGCCGTTACCAACCTTGTAGAGATGATCTACAGTCCTAAGGATTTCTCTGCCGTTGCTGTCGATATCGGCGCATCAGTGACCAATATAGCAATATTGAAAGGCGAGAATATCGAGTTTACAAGAGAGATATTGATGGGCGGCAAGTATCTGACCGGCCAGATAGAGAAGACCACCAAACTGCCTTACAAAGAAGCCGAGGAGAAAAAGATAAAAAGCGACAGCGATGTGATCTATCTTTTTGAAGATTTTATCTTCAACATAGCCTCCGAGATCAGCAAGACCGTCAAGTTCTATCTGGCGACGAAGCCAAAAGAATCGATCGAAATGATCTACTTAACAGGCGGTTCTTCACTGGTACAGGGCCTAAAGGAAAAGATAACAGAGGATACCGGTGTGGCGGTTGAGGTCATCAATCCATTTCTCATTCTGAAAGAAGATGAATCGAAAATCCGTATGTATGAAGAGTTCAAAGAGTTTATGGCGGTGCCACTATATCTATCGACGAGGGTGACTGATTTAACATGATAAAGATCAATCTATTACCTACAAGCAAAAGGATCAAGCCGAGCGCCTTAAAATACGATCTGTATCTTTTGATCTTTGTGTTCATAATCACTATGGCGGTCGCAGGAGGGCTCTATTATAAGAACACCCAGGACATAGCCCATTACAAGAACCTTATTGAAAGGACCAAGAAAGATATAGCGGCCCTGCAGGGTATTTATAATGAATATCTCGCCATGGAGAGGGAGAAGAAGGAGATACAGAGAAGAATAACGGCTATTAGCAAGGTAAAAGAAGGGAGGGTGCTTGCTGCAAGGACCCTGTACGACCTTACGTCGTCCATACAGGAAAGCGTCTGGTTGAAGAGCTTTAAAAAGACAGACGACAAGTTCGAGCTCGAAGGCCGTTCATTGGGATCTGAGTCGGTATCAGATTTTGTCGACAGCCTCTCAAAGATCCCTTATATCAAAAATGTTGAGCTGAAAAACGTACAGGATGTGACAGAGGAAGGGCTTATAC
>DLMV01000080.1:119466-127785 GCA_002478225.1 Deltaproteobacteria bacterium UBA7527
GCTTATACTGAAGAAATTTACAATACTGGGAAATATTTCATTATGAAAATAGGAATCGATCCGAAAACCATAGGTAAAAAGATCATCAAGACCCCCAAGGTCTATAAGCTCATCGTTATACTTGTGCTGAATATGGTGATCTTCGGGCTCATATTCCATTTTATCCTCACCCCTCAGATGGAGACGAAAAAGAAGCTGATCTCGGAATATGATACCTTGAAAAAACAGTATGACCAATTGCTAGCCATCAAAAATAACATGGACAAATACCGCAAAGAGTATGCGGAGCTCCAAGAAATGCTTAGAGGCATGCTCAGGCAGCTTCCGGAATCAAAAGATATACCGAACCTGCTTCGCAATGTTACAAACGTCGGCGATGAGACACGGCTGAAATTGAAGTTCTTTGAGCCAAAGCAGTTGCAGAAAAAAGAATTTTATGCTGAGCTGCCGTTCGAGATAAAGTTCTCCGGTCCGTTCCATAATGTTGCTTACTTCTTTGACGGCATAAGAAGGCTTGAAAGGATCATCAACATAACAAGCTTCAATCTTGTAGGAATGGGGCCAATGACAAAGACATCTATAGAAGGTACTTGTACGGCCAGGGCTTATGTATATTTAAAAGAGGCGCCAAAGGCTCCTCCAAAAAAGGAAGATAAGAAGGATGATAAGAGTGCGACGCCTGCTAAAAAGTAGTTTTGTTTTCCTGATTCTGGTCTTTTTTATTGAATGCTCAGGGATCAATGCGGCCGAGCCTAAAAAGCCACCGGAAAAGAAAGCCGAGACCGCTCCGGTATTGAATGATTTTACTTACAAGGCGGAGAACAGAAGAGACCCCTTTGAGCCGGTCAATCTGATAAAAGCAAAACGAAGCAGGGAAAGCAAACTGATAAAAGACAAAAAAGGCGTCGTGCAGGACGCAGGGTATGAGCTTGAAGAGCTGAAGCTTGTAGGGATCTTGCGGACGGATAAAAGAAGGCTCGCCATGATGGAAGACATGCAGGGCAAGGGAATAATCTTCAAGAAGGACGACTATCTGAATAAGAACCTGTGGGTTGTTGATGTGCTCGATACCAAGGTTGTTTTTGGTTACAAATTAAAGGGGGAGGTCAGGAACATCATCATTGACATCCCCAAAAAATGAAAAGGGTGAAGATTATGAGTAAAAAAGCGGTTATATTAATTCTTATTGTCATTTGTATCGTGCCCTTACTATGTTTTGCCCAGGCGTCAAAGAAGGCTGTGCCGAGGGTTTCCTTCGACTTTATTGATGCAGACGTGAGGAATGTGTTGCGCGCCCTCTCGGAAGTGTCGGAAAAGAACATAGTGATTTCAGATGACGTAAAAGGCAAGGTCACCATGAAGATCGAGAATATACCATGGGATGAAGCCTTTGAGATTGTCATAAAAAATAATGACCTTGCAAAGATCGAGGAAGAGAATCTGATCAGGGTTGTGACATCAAAAAGGTTTGATGATGAGAGAAAGAAGACACAGGCATTACGGGATGAATTCCGCAAAGAAAAGCTTGAAAGACAGAAGCTGGGCGAAGAGTTTATAACCGAGACGGTCTATCTCAGCTATGCAAATCCAGCAGACGTTGAAAAGATGCTAAGAGGAGATGGGGGAGGTGGAGCTGCCGGTGCGCAAAAGCGTGGATTTCTTTCAGAGTTTGGCACCATTACGCAAGTGGCATGGAATAACGCCCTTATCATTAAAGATGTTAGGGAGAATGTCGCAAATATTATCAAGGTGATCAAAGAGCATGACGTAAAACCCAACCAGATACAGATCGACTGCAGGATAGTACAGGCATCTTCCGATTTTTCAAAGGAGATAGGCATCCAGTGGGGCCAAAGCTATACAGGGAGCAGCCTGTTTGGAAGCAAGGCAATGGAGATCACCGGCGCGAAAGACCCCGGTGCTTCTTCCTCCGCCTCATCGTATACGGCGACAACAGGCCTTGTGGCGCTCAGGGGAACAGCTCAGTATCCCTACAACGTTAACCTGCCGGCAGCGGTCGGTAAAGGGAGCGGCGGCACCCTCGGCATCTTCATCGGAAGCGTGGGGGATAGTTTCTTGCTTGATGTCCAGCTCTCAGCACTCGAATCAGAAGGCAAAGGCAAGATCCTTTCCAGTCCGAAAGTGATCACATCCGATAATAAAAAGGCTACAATCACTCAGGGTAAATCAATACCGTATCAGACAGTCTCGCAGTCAGGGACGCAGACGCAGTTCGCAGAGGCAACACTGGGGCTTGAAGTAACGCCAACAGTTACAAAGGACGGGTACATCAAGCTGGATGTAATAGCGAAAAAGGACTCAGCGGATTTCATCAATACCTCGGCAGGAGTCCCAACGATAGACAAGAAACAGGCGACAACGCTATTATACGTCAAGGATGGCGAGACCGCGGTTATCGGCGGCATCTATGAAAGAGAAGAAAATGAAGGTGAAGCAGGCATACCGGTTTTGAAGAATATACCGCTCTTTGGATGGATGTTCAAGAAATCGACGCAGAAGGACAAGAAGACGGAGCTGCTTATATTCATTACCCCGAGGATCATTAAAAATGTTTATAAAGAAGAGGGTTAAATGAAAAAGATAATAGTATTTACAACAATAATTTTTGCCTTCGTCTCGATCCAGTGCTTTGGAGCCGAGTATGTAAAAGGCAATATAATATCGAACCTTGAAAAAAAGCTGAAGATCGTTTACGGCGATAAGACGTTGATCTCTCTTGGAAGCGTTCATGGTGTGATCAAGGGTGATGTTTTAAACATTGCAAGGTCCTCCGACGTCTATTTGACCGACCCGATAGGCCAATGCGCGGTGCAGAAGACATTCGATTCGACCAGCATCTGCGAGATCTTAAAGATGAGCCAGGAGATAGAGAGCGGGCAGATCGTCTACGGGAAAAAGCTTGAATTGACTGATCCCAACCTGTTTCCTGATATCTTCAGAATGCTGCAGAACCTTGTTGAGCCATACGCTCCATACAAAGACATATCTGTTTATATATACAATATATTTGACGGCAATAAGAACATAACAAAATTCTCGGAGTTATTTAAGAACGAACTGAAATTCGTATTCTCACAGAAAAAAAGGATCAAATTTATCAGCGACGATGTAGGCAGGGTGTTTTCCGCTTATTTGCCTGACGAACTTTTAGAGAAGAACAAGGTTATCGAAGGGTACATGAAGAAAGACAATATTGATGCCGTAATCACGGGCAATTATGAAATAAAAGGCGATAAGACATTGATTACGCTTTACAAAATTGACAATAACTGGGGCATCAGCAAGCGGCAAGGGGCTATAGGTGTTGCCCCGTACGGTGACCTGTTGACGGCCGTATCCGTTCCGTATAGCCCGATGAAGAAAGAACAGAGCGTCATCTGCAATTTTCTGTTCAAGCCTGTAAGACATATGCCGCTGAAAAATGAGAAGCAGGAATATGTGGTGAGCGCGGCGCAAAACGATCCTTTCGTCCTGTATAATTTAAACAGGGTTGATTTTAACGTGGTAAGCCCTGTTGAGTTCAAGGTCAAGATTGACAACGACATACTGGATTTTGACAAGCAAAATGAATATAGGTTGCTTTTGAGGACCGGAAAACACGAAATCACCGCCTCCTTTAAAACAGGTTTTTATTATAATGAAACGTTGATGTTCACTGCACCAACTGAATGCAGGGGATGTAAAAAGAGCGTTGTATTGCAGCTGGACAAAGATGCCGAAGTAAATGTTGAAATCGTTGCAGACCCGCTCTATGGAAGGGAAGCAGTAGATTTTAATATTTATACAAAGGTTGTAACGACCAAACCTATCTTAAAGCCGATATTGAGGACCGAGAAAATAGTACCTGTAGAGACATATAAAGATTAAGAAGAAGACATGTCTCTAAGATGGAGAGGTTGTCGAAGCATCTCTCACGGTTCAGCGCCTTTTCAAGGAGAAAGTCAGAAGAATTAATTCGTGAAGGCAGGGTCAAGGTAAACGGAATAGTTATCCTTGAGCCGCAGCATAAGATCACCCCCGGCGCTGATGTAATAGTCTTCGATGATCAGGTCTTGCGCTCTGACATCACGTATATCAACATTGCCCTTTACAAGCCGGCCGGATATATCTCCGACCTGATCGATGTTAAAAAAAGGAGAGTTGCCCGCGAGCTTATTGACCTTGACATGAAGATCTTCCCCGTAGGCAGACTGGATTATAACTCCGAAGGATTGATGATCTTCACAAACGACGGCGAGCTGGCGAATACCGTAATGCACCCGAGACACGGGGTGGAAAAGGAGTACCTCGTCAAGTTCAAAGGGGTTTTGAACAGGAATGAGATGCAGCATATGAAGAAGGGGGTGGTCATTGAAGGAGATCTATATAGAGTACAATCTGTAAAATATGTCAGGTCGTCCATGAAGAACACCTGGTACAGCGTGGTTATCGATGAAGGCAAGAACAGGATGATCAGAAAGATCGGAAATGCAGTCGATCACCCCGTCCTAAAGCTAAAAAGGATCAGAATAGGCAGTCTGGGATTGGGAAATCTCAGGCCGGGCGAATACAGATTTTTTGATAAGAAGGAATTGTTTGGAGCGCATGGATAGTTCAGCCCATTTTTTCTACAAACTCGTGAATCGGTATTGCCGACAGGGTCATCAATTGTATTGTTCCTCTTGCCCCGAGTTCAGTCGATATCTTCGCTATGGTCTCATTGTCAGGCGCCTCGAGAACGCTTAAAAAGTCATACATCCCCAGAATGGCATACTGGGCGATGACCTTTGCGCCCATCTTTTCGATCTCGTTATCCACTTCCCTGATACGTTCAGGGTTATTCTTGATCGTCTTTCTCCCTTCGTTCGTCAGCGTGCTGATCATGATGTATACAGGCATGATATACCCCCTTGTTTTGATTTGATATAATACATCAGTTTTTATAAGAATAGTCAATCGTTCCTTTTGTTTGCGATTGAAAGTTTAGACGGATTATAGTATCATCAGGGCAGGAGGACTTATTAATGAGCAAGAAATTAAGATTATCTTTGAGCCTGTTTTTGGTCGTGGTCTTTCTTCTTGGTTTTTACATGGGGGCCCAGGGGAAACGAGCTGTTTCATCGACAAACGACAAGGAGATCTACGAATATCTGAAAACATTCTCAGATGTTATCGATCTGGTCAAGAAGAATTATGTTGAGGAGACAAAAGATAAGGACATTATTTATTCCGCCATAAAAGGCATCCTTGAGTCATTGGATCCGCATTCTTCGTTTCTCCCGCCGGACATGTACAAAGATATGCAGACAGAAACCAAGGGGGAATTCGGCGGCATAGGAATAGAGATAACCATCAAGGACGGTTTCCCTACGGTAATAACACCCATCGAGGATACCCCTGCCTATAAAGCAGGCATCAAATCCGGTGACCACATCATAAGAATTGACGGTAAGCCAACGAAGAACATGGGTCTTGTTGACGTGGTAAAGATGATACGCGGAGCAAAAGGAAAGCCGGTCAACCTGACGATCGTCAGGGAAGGCACCCCTGGCGTCAAAGAATATACCGTCGTGCGCGATGTCATTGTAGTGAAGAGCGTGAAATTCAGGATGCTTGAGGATAGTTACGGATATGTACGAATTGCCCAGTTCCAGGAAAGAACAGCAAAGGACCTCAATAACGCAATAAAGGAGCTTGAGAAAAGCAATAAGGGTAATCCGCTGAAAGGATTGGTGCTTGATCTGAGAAATGACCCCGGTGGTCTCCTCGAACAGGCCGTGGAGGTCTCGGACAAGTTCCTCAGCGACGACATCATCGTTTCGATAGAGGGGAGGCAGCGGGAAGAGAACAAGATGAAATTCTATGCAAAGAGCAAAAACGGCGATTACCTCGGTCCCCTTGTAGTGCTGGTCAACGAGGGCAGCGCGAGCGCTTCAGAGATCGTTGCCGGGGCGTTGCAGGATTACAAGAGGGCGGTCGTTGTCGGCACAAAAACATTTGGGAAGGGCTCTGTGCAGACCATATTTCCCCTTGGCGATGGTTCAGCGGTAAGGCTTACCACGGCAAAGTATTTTACCCCGAAGGGAAGGTCGATCCAGGCAGAAGGCATCACCCCTGACATCATCGTGGACAATAATATGGTAAAGACGAAAGAAAAGTTCACCCCCTTGAAA
Organism: Deltaproteobacteria bacterium UBA7527; assembly: GCA_002478225.1. GTDB lineage: Bacteria > Desulfobacterota > Syntrophorhabdia > Syntrophorhabdales > Syntrophorhabdaceae > UBA5609. The sequence goes on from DLMV01000080.1 coordinate 125,640, forward strand.
GAGAAAGACCTTGAAAAACGAAATGACACTGAGAAGACCACCAAGAGATTAGAGGATTTCAATGCCAAGACCCTTGAAGACGAAGATTTTCAGCTATATATGGGCTTGCAGATATTAAAAAGCTGGGAGGCGCTGAGAGGGAAAGGTTCTTAATCCGCCGCATGCTTTAAAAGGTTCGTCCTGAAACCTTCCGGTATCCTTTTTGGTTTGCCCTTTGCGTCTATGCAGACCATTGTGGTCCGGCCCTTTGCAGTGATCTTGCCATTCTTTGAAACCGTGTGATCAAGCAAGAAATATGCTTTCTTTACCTCTTTTATGGATGTCTCAACGCTGATCGTATCGCCGTACAGCAATTTCTCCATTATGTCGAGAGAAACCGTTTTAACGATAACATACGTCCCTTCCTTTTCCCATTCGGGAATGGATATGCCGACCGATAGGAGATACTGGAACCATGATTTCTCGAAGAATTTGAGGTAATTTGCGAAATATACAACACCTCCCGCATCGGTGTCCTGGTAGTATATTCTTGTTGTGTACATGTCTTCTTCATAGCACGTTCATCGAGGGCCGTCAATGGAGTCGTAAGGAGAAGCGGGGAAAAACGGTAATAGCAAAATTATTCTATATGTATTATATTAATGTTTAAAAGCACTTGAACGAGGAGGAAACATGAAACCTGTTGAGATCAAGCCTGGAATTTTTTGGGTAGGGGCAATTGATTGGGGCGTGAGGGATTTCCATGGATACATTACGCAGAACGGCACCACTTACAATAACTATCTTATCAATGATAAGCAGATAACCCTCGTTGATACGGTGAAGCACGATTTTGACATGGTAACAATAGGGAACATCAGGAGGATAGTTGATCCTTCAAAAGTAACGAACCTCGTAATAAATCATATAGAGCCTGACCATGCAAGCGGCATCGGCACCGTTATGAGATATATGCCCGATGCTGTGATCTATATATCAGAGAAGGGAAAAAAGGGGCTTGAAAGATACTGCGATACGTCCAGGTGGACCATAAAGGTAGTGAAGAACGGCGATACCCTGAACATTGGCAGATATACCCTCGTTTTTCTTGAGACGCCGATGCTCCACTGGCCCGATTCGATGGTTACATACGTGAAAGAGGCAAAGCTCCTTATCTCCCAGGACGCCTTCGGACAGCACATAGCGACCTCTTCGCGGTTTGATGATGAGTTTATTGAGTGTCATTCTGAATTTGAGCTCAACGACGCAGTAGCCGACTATTACGCGAATATCCTCATGCCTTTCGGGCAGTTGATCAAATCGAAGATCGATGAGATCGTCAGGCTCGGCATCGAGATCGACATGATCGCCCCTGACCACGGAATTATCTGGAGAAAGGATCCTGGAAAGATCATCCAGATGTACCTCGATATGGCAGGCGGAAAAGCTGATCAGCAGGTCGCTATTATTTACGATACTATGTGGCACAGCACCGAACTTATGACGATCCCGATCATGCAGGGGATCAAGGACGAAGGCGTTGACTGCAAGGTCATAAAATTGAGGGCCACACCGATGAGCGTGGCCATCAAAGAATTCTGGAGGTCGAGGGGATGCCTCATAGGGACGCCTACAATAAACAATGTTATGTTCCCCTCAGTATCAGAGTTTTTGCACCACCTCGGAGGGCTTCGTCCAAAGAACAGGATCGTCGGCGCATTTGGGAGCTTCGGCTGGGGAGGCGGCGCGGTGAAGGAGGCATATGAATCATTGAAGCGCATGGGTCTCGAAATAGTAGAGCCGGGCGTACAGGCGCTGTATAAGCCTTCCGCCGATGACGAGAACCAGTGTTATGAATTCGGCAGGTCCTTTGCGCAAAAGGTAAAGGAGTATCACGGCAAGTTCTAATAGCAGCACGGTAAAAAGAAAAAATCTTAAGGAGGGATATCACATGTCAAAGACGGAGAAAAATCTTCAGGAGGCATTTGCCGGAGAATCACAGGCAAACAGAAAATACCTTGCCTTTGCAAAAAAGGCTGAAGAGGAAGGCTTCAAGCAGGCAGCCAAACTTTTCAGGGCTGCTGCTGAGGCAGAGACGATACACGCCCACAACCATTTAAGAGAATTGAAAGGCATAAAGAGCACAAAAGAGAACCTTCAGGAGGCC
>DLMV01000080.1:127837-137546 GCA_002478225.1 Deltaproteobacteria bacterium UBA7527
CGCGTGCTGAAAGGCATCAACACCACCAAAGAAAATCTGGGCGAGGCCGTGGCCGGGGAAACTCATGAGTTTAAAAGCATGTATCCCCAGATGATCGAGGACGCAAAACAGGAAGGGAATAACGGCGCATTGCGGAGCTTTAATTTTGCGAATGATGTTGAAAAGGTGCACGCGGGTCTCTATCAAAAGGCGCTTGATAATCTTGGGAAGAACGATGCTGTTGACTATTATGTCTGCAAGATCTGCGGCAACACGGTGGAAGGCGAGCCGCCCGATGAGTGTCCGGTCTGCAAAGCAAAGAAGGCTGCCTTTTATAAAATAGATTAATCTTTTGTGTTCCATGAGCTTGACCGATTCTTAGGGGAGGGGCTATGAAGGTCGTTGCCTTTAATGGAAGCCCGAGGATTGACGGCAACACGGATATATTGCTTGGCGAGGCGCTTGGAGCGATCCATGAGTCAGAGAATACGGTCCTTTCGTTCAGGCTGAATGATATGAACCTCAAGCCCTGCCAGAACTGCGGAGCCTGCGAAGAAACCGGCGTCTGCATCATAGAGGACGACATGAAGGATATTTATGCGGCTATCAGGGAAGGGGATAGGATCATAGTCGCCTCCCCGATATTCTTCTTTAGCCTTTCTGCGCAGACGAAGATCATGATAGACAGGTGCCAGGCTTTTTGGTGTGAGAAATATATTTTAAAGAAGGCTATACCGGAGGGCCGAAATGGCAGAAAGGGACTGCTGATCCTCGTTGGCGGCATGAAGAAAGACACCGGGATACAGTGCGGAGATGCAACTGCAAAGGCATTTTTCAGATCCATCAGCGTCCCCACGCATGAAACAGTGAGTTTCTTAGGTGTTGACAAAAAAGGCGCGGTCATTGACCATCCGACAGCGCTGCTTGAAGTCTACCGCGCCGGACAACGTCTTGCCACCCCTTGAAAAGTTTATAGAAGGTAGCATGAATGGATAAGGAATTATTCCCTGTTACATCACTGGAAGAAAACGAGGAAGGAGTGGTGCATCTTTTATCCGGCGGAAGGGGACTGACCAGCAGGCTCGCTGCGATGGGGATCATGCCGGGGATAAAGATCAGGGTTTTGAGAAACAGCGGGAGGCAGGTCATCGTTCTTGCGTCCAATACGAGGGTTGCGCTTGGCAAAGGGCAGGCGGACAAGATCCTTGTCGAGAAGATAGGCACAGCACCTGGCAAAGATGATGAGAAAACACCGTCAAAGAGCCTTCTTGTCGCTCTGGCCGGTCAGCCAAATGTAGGAAAGACCACTGTTTTCAATCTCCTCACCGGTTTGTCGCAGCATGTCGGAAACTGGCCCGGCAAGACCGTGGAGATGAAAGAGGGATTTCACAATGTCAACGGCTTTGAACTAAAAGTGGTTGACCTGCCGGGAACGTACAGTCTAAGTGCGTTCTCTGAGGAAGAAAGGATCGCGAGAGATTTCATCATCCACGAACATCCTGATGTGGTCGTCCTTGTCGTCAATGCATCTGCCCTGGAAAGAAGCCTCTATCTGCTCACCGAGATACTTCTGTTGAGATCACCTGTAGTTGTTGCGGTGAATATGGTGGACATGGCAGAAGGGCAAGGCGTGTATATTGACATAAACGCTCTCCAGAGATCGATGCACGTGCCGGTTGTACCGATGGTGGCCATAAAGAATCAAGGCATTAAGGAGCTTGTTTCCGAGATCATTCAGCTTGCAGAGGGTCAATCGGAATATGTGCCGAGGATACCCGAGGTGTCGCAGGATCACAGAGACATATTTCTAAAACTGCTTGACATGATCAAAGAACACGTCCCAATACCCTACGATGATATCTGGATAGCAACTAAGCTCATGGAGGGCGATCCTGAAGTGTCGGATGCCGTGAAAGGTGTTGTGCCTCCTGAAATATGGAATGGGGTCCAAGCGCTGCTCGTTAAACACGAGGATGCGCTCAGGGCTGTTGTGGGAGGAAGATACGACTGGATAGAGGAGACGACACGGGCTGCGATCTCGCGTTTCAGGCGCGGGCAGGTGCTTATAACGGACAGGATAGACCATATCCTTACACGTCCCGTCATCGGCATACCTGTTCTTCTGGGCATACTGGCGATCATCTTTTTATTGACATTCAAGATAGGATTCCCTCTGCAAAGGCTTCTCGAAACGATCACCAGCGCTTTCGGCAGGTGGATCGACGCCAGCTTGATAAGCGAGCCCTGGTGGATCCGCGGGATACTGGTGAACGGAGTCATAGGCGGCGCGGGCTCGGTGCTGACATTCACGCCGATCCTCATTATATTTTTCTTTTCAATGTCGTTTCTCGAAAATATCGGGTATATGGCGCGCGCTGCCTTTGTCATGGACCGTTTCATGCATATTATCGGGCTCCATGGAAAGAGCTTTATGCCCATGTGCCTCGGCTTCGGCTGCAATGTGCCCGCCATTATGGGCTCGCGCATCGTTGAATCGAGGAAGGCAAGGCTGCTGACGATATTCCTGACGCCATTCATACCATGCACGGGGAGGCTGGCCGTATTAACATTTGTTACCGCTGCGATCTTTGCGGGGAAAGCGCTTGCCGTCACATGGTTTTTGGTTGTTTCGAATATTGTATTGCTCGGTCTTTCAGGCATGATAATCAGCAAGATCTTTTACAGGGACGAAATGGTCCCTTTCATCATGGAACTGCCCCTCTACCATAAACCTGATTTCAAGATCATTGGAGTGGTGGTATGGAGCAGGACGCTTACCTTCGTGAAGAAGGCCGGAACCGTGATCCTCGCATTCTCCGTTGCGCTCTGGATCATGTCGAATGTTCCCGGAGGGGCGATCGAAAGCAGTCTGCTCGCATGGGTAGGTATGCTTCTTGAGCCCATCGGGATCCCCCTCGGGCTGGATTGGAAGATGCTCGTCGCCCTCCTGTCAACGATCGTTGCAAAAGAGAACGCTGTAGCCACTCTCGGTGTCCTTTATAATGTGGGAGAACAAGGTCTGATGAACGTTTTGCCGGCAATGGTAAACCACCCATCTGCCGTTGCCTTTCTCTTCGTATTGATGGTGTTCATACCGTGCGCCCCGACCATAACGGTCATGCGGCAGGAGATGGGCAGCTGGAAATTGTTTTTTGTTTCCATCTTTTTTATGATCATCCTTTCCTATGCAGGCGGCATCCTGATATACCACCTTGCTAAAAGTGCAGGAATATAACAGTTCAGGCCGCCATTTCTGTATTGACAAACCGGATCTGTTCATATACATTGAACAATCATTCATATGAACAGGCGTTCATCAGCAGAATCCAGAAAAAAAATACTTAATGCGGCGCTCATAACATTTTCTGATCATGGTTACCGGGGGGCAAGCATGAGAATGATCGCTGAGCGCGCAGGGATAAGCGTCGGCGGTCTTTATCTTTACTTTAAGGGCAAAGAAGAGCTCTGCCTCACAATGTTGAAAGACCGCTTTAATGACCTGGTTGCGGAGCTTGAGAAGGTTGCGCTGAAAATTCAAGACCCTGCTGATGCCTTTACGCAATTTATCACAGTCAGCGTTGAATACACCAAACGCCACCGGGAACTTATTCTGGCCCAGGGCAGAGAGCAGGGTTTCACCTTCGGGATTGATGTTAAGAAGAGATTTTTCAAGAACCAGAGGAGGCTGGTCGAGATGATCATCAGGAAAGGCATAGATTCAGGTCATTTCGATGATTGCAATGTAAGGGAGGCTGCAAAGATAGTAACGAGCATGATACGGGGGTTCGTTCTCTCCATCGTTGTCGATCCGGAGAACCTCTTTCAGCCCGATGAGTGCGCCCGATTCATGCTGCGGGGGCTTTTAAGGAGGAAGGAGCAATGATGGCAGGATGCATCAGGTTCTCATTTTTTGTGATTGTGCTGCTATGGTTTCATGCTTTCGCATTGGAGTATATGACCTGCCACCAATAAATCGGTCCAGTTTCTGTGTTAGGCTCTGGATACAAAAAGGAGGATATTGGACATGGGCAGGTACACCTATCAACCGGAACAGATCATCGCAAAACTGAGGGAAGCGGAAGTGCTGCTTAGCAAAGGACAGACCGTTCAGGGTATAGTTCGCCATCTGGGGATAACCGAGCAGACCTGCTACCGCTGGAGGAGGGCAGCCGGCGGTCAGGGACCGGGGGCCGGGAGTTAAGAAAGATGACCCTTTTTTTGGTTACCTTTGTCCTCCTTTATGGAACCCTCCATCTCTATGTGTTCGTAAAGCTGCAGCTTGCTTTTCATCTCAGATTTGCGCCTAACGTCTTCGTCGTTATATTCATGGCGGTGATGACCTTCGCCCCTTTTGCAGTCCGCCTCGCTGAAAGGGCGGGCAATGAGTCGTTCGCGCGCTTTATGGCCTACGCCGGATATACATGGATGGGCATCATCTTTTTCTTTTTCTCTTTTTCGATCTGCGTCGATATCATCCGCATGGTCGTTCATGTTTCCGGGATCATACTGAAAAGAGATCTTTCTTACCCCACGTCCGCCTACAGATTATTCTTCATAATACCCATGGCATACGCCCTCCTGGCATCGGCATACGGTTATTGGGAGGCAAAAAATATCAGTATTGAAAAAATAGTTATAAAGACGTCGAAGATCCCCGAGTCTGTTGGAAAGGTTACGATCGCCCAGATCTCCGATGTTCACCTGGGGCTTATCGTGAGGGAAGAAAGATTGAAGCGCATTACGGAAGCGGTCAAGAACATAAACCCTGATATGCTCGTTTCTACCGGTGATCTCGTAGACGGACAGATAGATGGGCTGAACAGGCTTATCGGGATGCTTGACGGGATCAAACCGCGTTACGGAAAATTTGCGGTGACGGGGAACCACGAATTCTACGCAGGCATCAGAAAATCCCTCGATTTTACGCAAAAGGCAGGGTTTAAGATATTGAGAGGAGAAGGAATGACCATCAAGGGGATCATCAACGTAGCCGGCGTCGATGATATGGCAGGGATTCCTTTTAATTACGTTGAGGTCCCGGAAAAATTACTGCTTTCGAAGCTCCCGGGGGACTTGTTTACGGTCCTCCTGAAACACATGCCCGTTGTTGACAGGGATGCGGCAGGGCTGTTCGACCTGCAGCTCTCAGGCCACACCCACAAAGGCCAGATCTTTCCTTTCAGGTTTATAACGAGATTATTTTTCCCTATGTACACGGGGTATCACATCTTGCCGCAAGGGTCGAAGCTTTACGTCAACAGGGGTTCAGGGACATGGGGACCGCCGATGCGCTTTCTTGCACCGCCTGAAATAACGGTCATCGAGCTTCAGCATGGAAAGCAAAAATAAACCCGTAAGTCGTGAGGCGTCAGACGTTAGGCGATTTCTTGCCTTTTACCCCTTGCGACCCGCGACTGACGCTTTACGGCCTCATTTGTTTGTCTATTCCGCACCAAGGGTGTATATTAAACGGTAGATATGGAAGAAAAGCGGACAGAATGGCATTCAACGGCTCTGCAGGTGAACCTCGAAAGGACCGCCGCAGTCGTTGAGATACCTGAAACATACCAGGTCCTTCTTGATGTGGCGAATGATCATTATGGGGTCCTGAAGCGCTCAAGAGAGCTTCTCACGGAATTACACCACCCGTATGTCAATTGGGATTATGTCTTAGCAAAGCTTAAAACGCTCTCTATTGGTGACTTCTATGATTTTAATAACCACAGTGAGGGTTTTGGCGCACTGAAAATGCTTCACGAGATCTATGTCCGCGTCATCTCTTCGACAGCAGCCGAAGATGTCAGGGACAGCGCTGTACGATACCTCTTTGAATACATGAACATGATACTCACGAACAGCAGCGAGTTCCTGGAAAGGAACCTGTCATTGTTCCCGTCCTTTTTTGACTCGCTCCTGAAGATCGCCGGCGATAGCGGTTTTTTATTGAAAAAATGCTCAAGCTACCTGAAGACGATCCTGAACTTTGCCATTGAACATGATACCGGTTTTCAAACAGGCTCACTCGCATTGTTGCTCTATAAAGTTTTTAAGATAAATTACACATTCTGGCTGACGCAGCCTGATCCCGTTCGCTGGCTGCCAGCGGATAGCGCATCACCCGAGATGCTCGATCTGTATGATAAGCTCATCAAACCGCTTCAGCATGGGAATATCTCTCTCCTGAGCAGAGAGCTTGAAAAGCTGCATAATAGAGAAAATGGGGATACAAAAGACATTCTTAAGGCCTACATCGATCTGCCGGATTTTTTTCAGATAGTAAATGCCTATTCGGTCGTTGCGGATGAGCTTGAAAAACGGGAAGAGTTTGCCGGCAGGCATTATCTCATTAAGCTTGATTTTCTCTTTAATGTAATGAATGTAAACGGTCTCTCTGATATACATAACAACGTTTTGCTGGAGATCAACCGTTGTCTTGGAAGGGTCTTCAAGGAGGAAAGCAGCCACGACCTCCATGATTTTGTCAGGAAAGTGTTCTTTTTGCTGAAAAAGAACGTCACTGCACACCGGTATCAGACCACCACAATAGATTGCATCACAACATTCGCAAAAGGTGTTTTTGAGCAGAACAGCCATTCGCTCGTAGATACCTTTATAGACGAGCTCATAGCTTTTGGGTTCCAGCCCCCGGACGTAAAAGGTTCGAATGCAGAGTGGCAGGTGCAGGTAAACCCTGCGCACATAAAGAACATAAGGGCGTGGCTGGAGATCATCGCAATGAAGCCGAGATGGACGAAGCGGCTCTTGTCCGCGTTTATCATTAACCTGAAGCTGCAGGGGGTCTTTGTCAGGGACACCGATCTGCTGCAGAGGGACATCTCCGCGCTGCTTAGTTCGGATATATTGCCGGCGTACAACCTGGTCAAGCAGCTCCTCAGGATATTTCCTGTTTACTTCACCGAGATCGGCGCTGAGGGAGAGCTTCGGGATATATCGACAAAGGTGGATGAGCTTACAATGAGGAACGACAAGCTGGTCTATTTCCTCCGTAAGCAATCCCACGTGGAGAGCAACAGCCTCCTCGTTCCCTTTGTTGAAGACATATTCCGTTACTGGTATTCCGGGGACAGGAAATATGTAAAGAGACACCTGCCGGACGAGGTCTTCGAACAGGTGCGGAACTCAGGGGAATACTTTGATGGAATGCATCAGATATTCATAGAGCTCCTGCCAACGGTGAACAATGAAATCAGCAGGCTTCTCGAATATGATACGCAAAGGATCAAAGATGAGCTTCGGCAAGTTCAGGGAGTACCGGAGAGAGACAAAGAGCGGACGGCCCTCATGATACGGCTGTACCAGCTCCTCTTCAAAAAGTATAACTACCAGCCCATTGACCTCCTGCAGGACCTGGAAGCTTCCTGTATGTTGGAACTGCCGAAGATCAGGGCATTGCGGTATGCCCTCAACAATAAAAATATCTACCGCGCCCTCGTTGTCATAATGGAGATGCTCTCCGTCCTGAAGGAGAAGATACTTTCTCCAGGGGAGTTCAAGCCCTTCGAAAATATCTATTATAAACGGCACATCGCCGCAGGTATTCCATCGATGTACGGAACTTACAGGGAAGAGAAGTTCGAGGCGATGGGGTTAACGTTCCGGCTTGAGAGTTTTGCAAGCGTTCTGTTCCAGAGGCTCGTTGAATCTTTGAACCTGAAGTTCATAACAAAGAGCACCCTTGCCAGGGTCCATGAATACCTCTGGGTATATGTGAAGGCGCTGGAGCTGGAAGGCATCGCGACAGAAGGGCTTGTCTCGAAAATGAAATACATCTCGAGCGCGCTGCAGGTAAGGCAGTTCTCTATCGATCAGTATATCGATATCTTTCAGTTTATCGAAAAAGGCATTCAGGACATCATACGGGATTACTACATCGACGCGCACAGGGCGAACCTGTCGATAATCGTGAAACAATTGCTTCGGGAAGACGAACAGGGAACACACAATGTGGAAGAGGCCGGCGGTGAAGAACTGACATACCAATACTCGGAGAATTTCATACGTTCCATGATATCGTCCGCATTCGGGCTACAGGCGCTCGACAACTTTGTGAATGATATTATCAGGACATTAAGCGCCGAGCTCGAAAAATTCAAAGACAACAAACAGATCCTCAATCTTGTGATGGCATATATACCGGAGCTGGCCATATCGCCCATCCACAAGAGAAACAAAAAGATGGATAACCAGATATTGATCGGCAACAAAGGGTATTTTTTGAAGCAGCTGGCCTCCTTCGATTTTCCGGTGCCGCCCGGTTTTATAATTACGACCGAGGTTTTCAGGGGATACGACGCGGTCATCGCATACAAATACATCTTCAAGGATCTGAGCCTCAGGATCGCCAACGAGGTCGCTGAACTGGAAAGATTGACAGGACGGAAATTCGGAGATCCCGGGAACCCGTTGCTGCTGTCTGTAAGAAGCGGAGCCACGATCTCTCTTCCTGGGATGATGCATTCTTTTCTCAATGTCGGCATCAACGAAGCGATCGCGGAGGGGCTGGGAAGGAAAAGACATTACAGGTGGGCCGCGTGGGATTCCTACAGAAGGTTTCTGCAGACCTGGGGGATGTTCAAAGGCCTTGAAAGAAATGTATTCGATGAGATCATCAACAACTTCAAACAACAGTACAACGTAACGCGCAAGATACAATTCAACCCCGAGCAGATGAAGCAGCTCGCGCTTTCCTATAAGGAAGCCATGAAGCGGCGAAATGTGGAGATCCCAGACGATCCTGCCGAACAGTTAAAGGAGACGATTTTGCAGGTATTCGATTCATGGTATTCCGAACAGGCAAAGACATACCGCCACCAGATGCATCTTTCCGATGAGTGGGGGACCGCCGTCATTGTCCAGTCGATGGTATTCGGCAACCTCGATGAGAATTCAGGATCAGGGGTGATCTTTACAAGGGACCCCAAAGGATTATCTGCGAACATTGCCCTCTACGGGGATTTTATCTTTGGCGTTCAGGGCGACGATATTGTATCGGGACTTGTTGAGACATTCCCGATCTCCGAAAGACAGCGACTGACGGAGAGGCGCGATTCCGAGGTCTCGCTCGAGAAGAGGTTTCCCGAAATCTACCATGAGCTCACAAGGCTCGTCGAGATACTTATATATGAAAAAGGGTTCAACCACCAGGAGATAGAGTTCACCTTTGAGAATGCCACGAGAAAAGGCCTTTATATCCTGCAGACGAGGGAGATGATCCAGAGGGAGACAAATAAGAGAAAGACGTTCAAGGAAACCAAAGAACTTCTCGATTCTTTTCTTGGCGCCGGGATAGGGGTGAGCGGAGGGGCTCTCTGCGGGAAAGCCGTCTTCTCTGAGGAGGAGATCCGCTTTTTCCGTTCAAAGGAACCCGATACCCCGCTGATATTGATACGGCCCGATACTGTTCCGGATGATGTAGGCGTTCTACTTCAGGTTGAAGGTTTGCTGACCGCAAGGGGAGGAGGCACTTCCCATGCAGCGGTGACGATACCACAACTTCGAAAGGTCGGGGTCGTCGGGTTCGGAAAATTGAGGGTCTACGAGTCTGAAGGTCTTTGTATCGCAGGCAGCAGGAAGATAGCCAGCGGCGACTTTATCTGTATCGACGGATGGAGCGGGGCCGTCTATTACGGCCGCCACGAAAGCGATACGGAGGCATCGTATTAGACAGGAATATAAAGGCGCAACACCCGTAAGTCGTGAGCAGTTGTGT
>DLMV01000031.1:0-741 GCA_002478225.1 Deltaproteobacteria bacterium UBA7527
TCAACTGTCTGAAGTTTGCTCCCTCGCTTATATGTTTCAGCACGCCTGCTTCATCTATGACCTTGCTGCCCGAAATGATGTCGATCCCGTGATCAAACAATGCCGTGCTCATTGGGGTCGTCGGCCCAAGGAGCATCTTCACGCTCTTTTCGGGGCATAATCTGAGCAGACCGGGCAGTGTGTGGTTTATAAGCGTCGTGCTCGAGATGGCCACAATATCCGACTGTGGAAGATATTGCTCTGCATCATCTTCCGGATGATCGCCTGGCCTCTGCCTTTTTTCAATGACCCAGAGGTTCTTTGTGGTCTTCTTTAAGACATCCGTAAAGGGAAAGTGGCCGATGACCGAAACATTCTTACCGATCCCCTTTTTCAGCAATAAGTCTCCTGCGTTGATCTCAACAGACCTCGACTCGTCGATCTCCGGGAGCGAATTTATCGCCGCAAGCCCTAACGAAGCCCTTGATATGTCATCAGAGAGCGCGAGCTGCGCGAGCTCTCTTGCGGACATCTCCGTAAACGAGGCAGGGGCGCTTTCGTCCGATTCTTCATCCGTGCAGTATTCCTTCAGCATGGTCGATGAGAGCCCGCAGTACCTGCTCACCACCGCGGTCCAGAAGACGCCTTTCCTGACCTCTTTCACTGGGGCATCAACATCGATCCGGTCGATGATCGCTTCAAGGATCTCCATTGGAACGTCTCACAAGGTTCATCTTTTGCTCTCCGCTCTCCGCTCTCCGC
>DLMV01000031.1:898-16450 GCA_002478225.1 Deltaproteobacteria bacterium UBA7527
TCCGCTCTCCGCTCTCCGCTCTCGGCCGCTCCATGGCTAAGCTCCAAATTCATATTTAACGCCGGCAGTATTGAGGATGAACTGATGGGGCATCTTCTTTGCGAACGACAGGATCGCCTCGAACCCGGTGCAATGTGCAGGGATGATATGATCGGGCGCTATTGCCAGCATATCGTCCACTGTCTTCTCGATCATCTCCTGAGAGGCATTGACGAGGTGAAATCCCCCTATCACGACGTGGACCTTCTCGATCCCCGTTATCTTCTGCGCGTATCTAACCGTATTGATGATGCCTGCATGGGCGCAGCCTGAGATGACAACAAGTCCTTTGCCTTTTACGTTGCATACGACAGCCTGTTCTCCAGCGAAATGATCCTGCTCAAGCCTTTCACCCCGCTTTATAAGCAGATCCGTCGAGCCTTTTTCGTATTCCGTTGTCCTCTCGATCTTCCCGGTCATGTAGCAGCCAGGGATCACCTCAACAGGCTCCCGTACCTCTATTATCCTCGCGATGCCCTGTCTTTCTATTGCCTCTCTCTCTAATTGTTCCAGGTCTGTCAGTTCCTCGCTCCCCGGTCGAAAGGCATATCGATGGGCAAAGGTCTCTTCTCCGACGTAGAGCGGCGTACCCGGAACACTGCGTTCCAGGATACTCATCAGCCCGCTCCAATGATCGAAATGGCCATGGCTTAAGCCGAATGCATTGACCTTCTTCAGGTCGATTCCAAGCAGTTCGATATTATTCATCACACCCACAGGATCGAGGCCGTAATCGAACATAAAAAAGTGCGATCTGCCGTTCACGACGGTCTCTATCTGATAGGATAGGCCGTGTTCCGCGTGGATGGAAACACCGGGAGAGGCCTTTTGTCGTTTACCTGACGGAGGGTGGGCCCTTACCGAATCGTAGTAGTTGTCCGTTATGACGGTAACGATCAACTTGCCCACACCCGATGGGTTCAGACCTCCATGCATTGCTTGGTGTTCATTGATAGGCATACCTGCACCCCCTAACAAAGGCAGTGAATAGTCAATAGCAGACAGCTGTCAGTACACAGCCGTCAGCGTCGATTATCGATCATCGAACAACCAGTATCGAGCATCCAGCGACCATCTTCTCATTCCCTCATTTTCTTTTCTCGCGTATCCTGATCTAATGGTCGCACGTATTTGCGCCTGTCTGCAGCGTCCCCTTCAGGTACTGCTCCACGACTACCCTGGGATATTCACCCTGCGCGCCGGTAACGACCCTCACGCCCTGCTGCGCAAAAAGCTGCTGGGCGCGGCTGCCCATGCCGCCGGCTATGATGCAGTTGACGCCCTGCTGTGCAAGCCATGGGGGAAGCAACCCCGGTTCATGAGGAGGCGGGGTGACATAGTTTTCGTTCACTATCCTGCCTTCTCCGTCTGTATCAATGAACGCGAACGCCTCACAGTGACCGAAGTGAGCGCATAGTTTTCCCTGGTATGTAGGTATCGCGAATTTCATTGAAACCTCCTTATCTTTATCCTGTGAATGAGGATCCACAGGAGGTTTGCTTTCAACGTCCTTTCGGACAACGTCTGAACCAGGTTTTTCGAAGCTCATTGTCTTGTCGACGATCTCATCGAATTTTTCCGCTGTTTTTGTCTTGGAATAGAAATACATATACAGCTGCTCCTCGTCACCGCTCTTCACGATGTCAGGATCAAGAGGGATGCTGCCCAAAAATGGTATGCCATAATGTTCCGCCAGCTTTCTACCTCCGCCTGTAGAGAATATATCTACTTCTTTGCCACAGTGGGGACAGATAAATCCGCTCATATTTTCTATTATACCTGTTATAGGAAGACTGAGTTGCCGGCAGAAGGTGATGCATTTCTCCACATCGATCGTAGCAATCTGCTGGGGCGTCGTTACAATGATCGCGCTGCCTCTTGCACCCAGAAGCTGGGCAACGGAAAGCGGTTCGTCGCCGGTTCCCGGTGGGCAATCGACCACAAGGCAATCCAGATCGCCCCATGCAACATGCTGGAGAAATTCCCGTATCACGTTCGCCTTCATCGGACCCCTCCATATGACGGCTTGCTCGTTCACTTCAAGCAATAATCCCATAGAGACGACCTTAATCTGACCGAATACTTCAATAGGAATGATCTCTTCGTTATGCACGCCGACCTTTTTCCCGGCAAGGCCGAGCAATTTCGGCACACTCGGGCCGTGAATGTCCACATCGAGTATGCCGGTCCGTAAGCCTCGCAGGGAAAGGCTCAATGCGAGATTAACTGCGACCGTGCTTTTCCCCACGCCGCCCTTTCCGGAAAGAACGATAAATACATGGCCGATCCTGTCAAGCTTCTTTTGCAGCGCAATTTCATCAGTTAATTTTTCATTACTCATAACTCCTCCAGAATTGATTGTAGTTTTGTATATATTTCCCTTATTGCCCCGCTCGCAGCGCACTGAGGGGCAAGATCAAGGATGGTCTTTGCTTCTTTTTGTGCCTCCGTGATCTTCGGTTCATAGGGTATCTCGCCGAGATAGACAAGGCCGTTGTTCTCGCAGAACTGCTGTGCTTCCCTGACGTAGGAGGCATTGATGTCGCTTTTATTTACCGCAACAGCGGTCCTGATCTGGAAGTGCTTCGTTAATTCCACGATCCGTTTCAGGTCGTGCGCCCCGGTCGGGTTCGGCTCTGTCACGATCACAGCCAGGTGCGTTCCGGTGAGGGAAGAGATGACAGGACAACCTATCCCCGGCGGACCGTCGATCAGGATCAGCCCATGATCTGTCTTTTTCGCCTCTTCGCGGGCCTCGTTTCTCACCATGGCGACAAGTTTCCCTGAGTTTTCTTCTCCGGGGAGCATTTCGGCAAAAACAAACCGGCCATTATCCTCGGTGCTGCAGATATAGCAATACCCGGAAAGTCTTTCATCGAAGTCTACCGCCCCTGCGGGGCACAAAAGATGGCAGGCCCCGCATCCTTCGCAGGTAACAATGTCGACCACAAAATCCTCGGATATCGCGTCGTACATACAGATATCCCTGCATTTGCCGCAATCGGTGCAGCGTTCCGGCACTATCCTTGCCTTCTTTCCTCCAAAAAACTTCTTTGTGAGCAACACTTCGTCGAGGTTCATGATCATATGGAGGTTTGCGGCATCCACATCACAATCCGCTATTACCTTGTTCCGGAACAGAAAGGAAAGGGCGCCAGTAAGGGAGGTCTTGCCTGTTCCTCCTTTGCCGCTGACAACGACTATCTCTTTTATGTTCGGCATCTTATCACCTGTGCTGGACCTTGCCCATTAATCTGCCGATGTTCAAGGAAAGTTCCATAAAACGTTCAGCATAGGCAGGAAGGACCCTCAACAGGATGCTTCCCATAGAGTAATGATGCGCGATCTCCCTGTCTTCAGGCAGCGCCATGATAACGGGCAGATCGTTCTTCGATAAATATTTATCGAGAGGAGAAAATTCGCCATTCTGCCGGTTGACTACGATCCCGATCGTTTTTCCTAGATTTTTTGCCACTGAGACGGCGATCTTCAGGTCATGGAGGCCAAAGGGAGTTGGCTCTGTTACCATTACTACAACATCGGCGTCGGAGATCGTTTTTACCACCGGGCATGATGTCCCGGGCGGGGCATCGATGATCCGGATATGCTGTTCCTTGTAATGGCGTTTTACCTCCTGGATGAGCGGACCTGCCATCGGCTCGCCCACATTAAGGATGCCGTGAATAAAATCGATATCCTCGGATGCCGTGCCTTTTTCGATCACCCCTATCTCCCGATCACCGTCCCTGATCGCCCTCTCCGGACAGATATATATACAGAGACCGCAGCCGTGGCACAGCTCGGGGAACAAAAGCACGCTGTTCGGGATTGTTACAAGGGCATTGAACTGGCAGTGGGCGCTGCATTCCCCGCAGTGAGTGCATTTATCCTGTTCGATCACCGGCACCAGTACCTTTGCCGGGGCGCTTCTTTCGATCGCTGGTTTCAGGAATATATGTCCGTTCGGTTCCTCCACATCGCAGTCCAGGTATTGCACCTTTTGCCTGGAACGGGCAAGAAAATAGGCCAGATTTACCGCTATCGTGGTCTTCCCTGTTCCTCCTTTGCCGCTTGCGAAGGCTATGTTTATGTCTTCCATCGCCTTTTAGGTCCTTGTCATAGGCGTATTGCACTTTGGACATTTCTGCTCATAGCAGGGTATTCCCCGCTGGTGGGGCGTTCTCGTTCCGCACTGAGGGCACACGCACTCCCCCGCAGGTCCGAGCCCTTGCCCGCCCATCCGGCCTCTGCCGCCGCCTGCTGAGCCCCTTCCTCCTCCTGCGCCTGCTTCTCTTCCGCCTTTTCCTGTCATTGGGCCCCGTCCCATCGGTCCCGTCCCATCTCCTCTTGGCATAACACATACCTCCTTTTTTATGGGGCTCACGTCGCCCCCTCCAACTGATACCGTAAAACATCAAGAAAATCTCGTTAGGCGTAAGGCGTTAGGCGATTAAACCCCTTACGACTTACGATTTACGCCTTACGAGTTTCTCACCAGTGCCCGTTTACGTCGGGCCCTGTTAATTTAGCAAGTTTTCCCTGCTCATATGCCTGAATCGCCTGGGTTACGGTCATATTGGATGCGACATAGACATCAACGCCTGCTGTCTGAAGCACACGGAACGCATTCGGTCCGAGATGACCGCTTACAACCGCCTTTGCACCGGAATTTATTACGTTCTGTGCGCTCTGGATGCCTGCTCCCTGCGCCGCACCCATATTCACCGCATTGTCAATTACAGTAAAATTCTTTTCCTCTCTACCGTAGATGACGAGTTTCCGGCTTCTGCCGAAACGCTCATCCACCATTCCTTCCAGGGTCCCATCAACGCTTGTTATCGCGATCTTCATCGCTCCTCCTTGTTCCGTGAGTAACGTCTCACCTTTTTGATCCAAAGATTTTCCTTTCCATCCATGCCTGCATATCTGGCGCCATCCGCAGGGCGGTATCTGCGCATTATCGATCGTTACATTGCCCCCTTCGATCCTGAGCGCCTTCCCATTCACTACCGTATCTGCCATTTTTTCATGGGCCGATAATATAAGACGATGGAAAGTAGGCTGTGATACATTCATCTGCTTCGCCGCCTCTTCCTGCGGTATCCCGAGGTGGTCCTTCAGGCGTATCGCCTCCAGTTCGTCGTGCTGGAGAATGACTTCATCCAGTTCCCCCATCCGTATACCTGCTGGCTTGAAATACGTTACGTGGGGAAGAAATCCAATGTTTCTGCGGCATGTAGGTCTCGGCATATGTACCTCTATTATGAATATATATTCATAACTATTACTTTGTCAAGAAAAATTGAGATAATTTTCCCACCGTTTGTCTCAAAATCTTCAATGCAAAAAAACACGAAATGCATTGTTGGGATCTGATATATTTCTTCAGTTTAGTTCTTCAATTCGATATCCGAAATTGACAAGTTCCTCTCTCACTGCTATATATAGAGTTACCGGGTAAAAATCTGTATAAATGGGGTTACATCACGCATGAGGCTCCATGAATAAAAAGATAACGCTGTGCTGTGGTGATCGCAGTCTCGCCAACGGCATTTTTCGAGCTTCGACTTTATGCTCCTTCCGCGAAGGGGCATTTTTTATATACAGGCATGAAAATCTCTACAGGAGGTGACGGTATGGCAGATGAAACCCCTCTGCTTGATGAGCTCGAAAAGGGACCATGGCCGAGCTACGTTAAAGAGATCAAGCGCGCGGCAAAGAAGAACAAGGCTTCAAAAGATCTGCTCGGGATACAGGAGCTGTCCTATAAGGACAGGGTAACCCACTGGAAGCATGGCGGGATCGTCGGCGTGACCGGTTATGGAAGCGGCGTCATCGGAAGGTACTGCGATGTCCCTGAAAAGTTCCCCAATGCAGCGGCCTTTCACACGGTGCGCATCAACCACCCTGCGGGCTGGTTCTACTCCACCAAGGCGTTAAGGAAGCTCTGCGACATATGGGAGCAATACGGCAGCGGCATGACAAACTTTCACGGTTCCACGGGGGATATCATCTTTTTGGGTACAACGACGGAAAATCTCCAGCCCTGCTTTGACGCGTTGACCGAGAACGGGTTCGACCTTGGCGGTTCCGGTTCTGCGCTCCGCACGATCGCCGGCTGCGTCGGGAAGGCGCGCTGCGAGTGGTCGAACATCGATACCCTCGACCTCGTCCGGAATCTCACGACAGAGTTCCAGGATGAGATCCACAGGCCCCGCTGGCCTTACAAGTTCAAGATCAAGGCATCGGGATGCCCCAACGACTGCGTCGCCGCCATCGCACGTGCGGACTTCACGGTCATCGGCACCTGGAAGGACAGCCTCCGCATCGACCAGGCTGCTGTGAAAAATTACGCGGATAACGGGTTTGATATCAAAGGACT
Source organism: Deltaproteobacteria bacterium UBA7527 (assembly GCA_002478225.1). Lineage (GTDB taxonomy): Bacteria > Desulfobacterota > Syntrophorhabdia > Syntrophorhabdales > Syntrophorhabdaceae > UBA5609. Next base: position 7,320 of record DLMV01000031.1, read on the forward strand.
TGTCATTGATAAATGCCCGACCGATGCCCTCGAATGGGACGAAAAGGCAAAAGAGCTGAAACTGAGGGCAGACGACTGCGTCAGGTGCATGCACTGCATCAACAAGATGTCAAAGGCGATCAGGCCGGGCGTTGACACGGGGGCAACGATCCTCATCGGCGGCAAGGCGCCTATCATAAAAGGGGCATATCTCTCCTGGGTGCTTATCCCGTTCATGAAGATCGAGCCGCCCTATGATGAGATAAAAGACCTGCTCCGCAGGATATGGGACTGGTGGGATGAGAACGGCAGGACGAGAGAAAGGCTTGCCGAGCTTATCGAACGAAAAGGCCTAAAGACGTTCCTTCGCGAGATGGGGATCCCGCCGGTGCCGCAGATGGTCTACAAACCACGGGCAAACCCGTATGTGTTCTTTTAATTAACAAGGAGGTTAGCATGGGAAGAACAGACATAGGACCGCCTGATTACCAGGAGATGCTCCCGGATATCATAAAAAAGAATTACGGCAAATGGAAATACCACGAAAATCCCCGCCCCGGCGTCCTCAGGCATGTCTCTGAGACCGGCGACGAGATCTACACGGTGCGCGTCGGGTCGCCGAGGCTCGTCAGCATAGACTTCATCAGGGACCTCTGCGACGTGGCCGACAAATACTGTGACGGCCACCTGAGGTTCACAAGCCGCTACAATGTGGAGTTCATCACGGACAGCAAGGCAAAGGCGGATGGGATCATGGAGGAGGTGAAGAAGCTCGGGCTTCCCGTAGGAGGGACGGGCAACGGTATCTCCAATATCGTCCATACGCAGGGCTGGATACACTGCCACAGCGCGGCAACGGATGCCTCCGGTCTCGTGAAGGCCGTTATGGACGAGCTCTATGACTATTTCACGAGCATGAAGCTGCCGGCATACGTAAGGATCGCGGTGGCCTGCTGCATCAACATGTGCGGCGCCGTCCACTGCTCTGACCTCGCGATCGTCGGCGTCCACAGAAGACCTCCGAAGATAGACAACGAAAAGGTCCTGGCGCAGTGCGAGATACCCACGACGATCCAATCCTGTCCGACAGGGGCGATCAGGCGTCATCCCGACCCGAACGTAAAGAGCGTCGTCGTCAGGGAAGATCTCTGCATGTATTGCGCGAACTGCTTTACGGTCTGTCCCGCAATGCCTCTTGCAGACCCCGTCGGCGACGGCGTAGCGATCTACGTAGGCGGCAAGGTCTCAAATGCAAGGAAGCCGCCGATGTTCTCAAGGATGGTCGTCCCATTCCTGCCGAACAACCCGCCCCGCTGGCCGGAGGTCGTTGACGTGATCAAGAAGATCGTTGAGGTCTACGCCGGCAGCGCACGGAAATACGAGAGGATGGGAGAATGGGTCGAGCGGATCGGCTGGGAGAAATTCTTCAAGCTCACAGGGATACCGTTCACAGAGCAACACATAGATGATTTTACGCACGCGGTGGAGACGTACAGGACAACTACCCAGTTCAAGTGGTAGCGGATATATTTTTGATTAGTCAAAAATATGAACCATAAACAGCCTGCGATCCAGAGATGTCTTTTTCAGGAGCGCTGTTTTGCTCGTCGCTCCGACTGCGCTTTTTACCCACTTTTGCCTCAAAATTCGCTCAATTCGCAAACTCGACCTTCAATCTCGGACAGTGCGAATTGTCCTTCGGAACGCTCTTTCTCGACAAGTGGGTTTCCCAAAAATGCTCGTGGTCGCCGCTCGCAAAAAGCATTCCTGATATTCTCATGTTGTAATAGTGATCGAATAGAAAGGGGGTATTGATTTTGGCAGATGAAGTGACGGCTGAACTGAAACAGAAGATCATCGACTATCTTAAGGCGGTATCAAAGGCGAAGAACAAAGAGGTTGCAAAGGATATAGGCGTTGATAAGCACGTTGTGGATAAAGCAATTGCCGAGCTGAGCAAGGAGGGGGTTATCGAGTACATCTACCTCGGCGCCTCGTTCATAAAGCTGAAGGATGCTTAAATGCAGTGGGCGGCAGTCAGCACACAGCTCTCAGCAAGAGCAAAAGAGAGTATGCAGTATGCCCTATACACGAAAATCTTTCGCTACCTACTGCTTACTGCCTACCTGGTTCTTGCTGTTGGAACGAGCCATGAGTTGATGGCTGATAATAAATGCAGTGAATAGTCGATAATGGACAGTGGACAGTGAGGAACGGATCAATTGTTGAAGACAGAATACCGCCGCGGGTCATGATCGCCGCGCCGGCAGGACGGTCCGGGAAGACCACGGTCTCCATCGGGCTGTGCAGCCTCTTTGCTGCCATGGGACTCAAGGTGCAGCCCTTCAAGAAAGGGCCCGACTACATCGACCCATCGTGGCTTACCGCGGCTTCGGGCAATAACTGCCGCAACCTCGACGCCTTTATGATGGGCGAGAAGAGGCTGCTTGGGAGCTTCGAGGCCGCCTCACCCGGTTCCGACATCGTCATCGTCGAAGGGAACATGGGATTATACGACGGCATCGACAAGAACGGAAAGGGTAGCTCCGCGCATCTTTCAAGACTTCTCAAGACCCCTGTAGTGCTCGTCGTCAATACCGCCAGGATGAGCAGGAGCATTGCCGCCCTTGTCAAGGGATATATGGATTTTGAGCCCGGCACTGAGATACGGGGCGTGATCCTCAACAACGTCTCGGGTGAGCGGCACGCATCGAAGCTGACCGATGCCGTTGAGCGTTACTGCAAGGTACCTGTCCTCGGGACGATACCGAAGAACGCCTACCTGAACATCAGCGAGAGGCACCTCGGCCTCATGCCCTTCAGGGAGAGCGAACAGGGCGGCGCGATCATCAAGCGCATCTCTGAGATAACCGCCCGGTACCTTGACCTTGACAGGATCCTCACTGTTGCCAGGAGCGCGAGGGAATATTCCGTGACGCGCAAAAGGGCGGCCAGGGGCAAAACGCCGCATGCCCGTATAGGTGTTGTGTATGACCGCGTCTTTAATTTCTATTACCCCGAAAACCTTGAAGCGCTCAGGACAGCAGGGGCTGAATTAATGATGATAGACTCCCTTCTTGACCGGGAGCTTCCTGCCATTGACGGCCTCTATATCGGCGGAGGATTTCCTGAACTTCACCTTCAGGGACTATCTGCGAACAAAGGACTGGCGGGTTCAATAGCGCAGGCGATCGAGGACGGTATGCCGGTCTATGCGGAATGCGCCGGCCTTATGTACCTTTGCGATGGTATCCGCTCAAACGGAAAGCTTCATGAAATGGCCGGTGTCATCCCTTCGGAGGCTGTCCTCTCAAAGAAGCCCCAGGGGCATGGCTATGTCCATGCAGAGGTTGTCGGTGAAAATCCGTTCTTCACTGCCGGAACATCGATCAGGGGACACGAGTTCCATTATTCGAAGCTCACCCGTCCGGCAGGGCTCGATCTTGTTCTGAACATCGCGAGGGGGCGCGGGGTGAACGGTTCTATGGACGGGATCACATACAAGAACCTCTTCGCTTCATACCTTCACATCCATGCGCTCGGCTCACCGGCATGGGCTGACAATTTCATAGCCCTTGCTTCGGGGCAACGTGCAAATAAGGCTTATTTTGATCATTCACAACGAAAGGAGGCGGACAATGGCTGAAGGAGCTGAGATCGTCAAATGCCCTGTATGCCACACAGAGATCGAGGTCGGTTCCCAGGTCGCCAAGCTGTACGGCGCAGTGAGGGCGGCGCCTCGGGCAACCAGCACCCACGACGGCAAGGAATATTTCTTCTGCTGCAAGGCATGCAAGAAGGACTTCGACGAAGAACCTGAAAAATACATAAAGAAATAGGAGGTAAGGAATGGCAAAGGTAACTCTTGGCGGCATGGAGATCGAGATCGATGAGGACGGCTTCATCCAGGAGCCTGACAAGTGGAACAAGGAGGTCGCTGAGGACCTCGCAAAGGTTGAACAGGCATATCCCATGGGCGAGGACCACTGGAAGCTTGTCAACTACCTGAGAGACTACTACCTTAAATACGAAATAGCGCCGCCCATACGGATGCTCGTCAAGCAGACCGGGATCGACCTTAAGACGATCTACCAGTTGTTCCCCGGCGGGCCTGCAAAGGGCGCCTGCAAGGTGGCAGGGCTTCCGAAGCCGACGGGATGCGTTTAAAATCAGCATGGAGCGGGGAGCAAAGGGGAGAGAGTAAAAGACTGTTCACTCTGAGTTCTCCGCTCTCGGCTCTCCGCTTGACACAATGAACGTCTTTCTCGCAATCCTTACATATTTTTCGTATATCTTCATCGTCGCCGCCTATGGCGCGAAGATAGTGAAGTATTTACGTCTGCCCACGCACCTCAGGTGGGAGCTCTACCCGGTAATACATGAGGAGAAATATCAATACGGCGGCTCATATTACGAACACTTGGATTGGTGGACCAGGGTACGGACAAAAAACCATGCAAGGGGCATCGCATATCTGCTCAAAGAGTATTTCATTCTCGGCGACTATCTGAAGAACTACGCAAGCTACTGGCTCGCCCTCTATCCCTGGCATATCGGATTTATTCTTATAATCACCTTCCACATCCTCTGTTTCTTCGGGGCCCTTGCCATGGTCTTGGGCGTCAACGTGTCCGCGGGATCGCCTGATGCATCGGGAAGCGTTCTGTACTATGCCATCCTTCTCACGGGCGTCATAAGCTTTGTCACCGGCGCTATCGGGAGCGCAGGTCTTTTTATCAAGCGCATGCTCGACAGGAACCTCAGGGTCTACGCTTCATTGCTTACTTTCTTTATATATATATTTACCCTCGTTGTCTTTGTGAGCGGATTTTATTCCTGGTATTTTGTCGATCCTGACCTTGCCGAATACAGAGAATTCTGGGTCGGGCTCATCACATTGCATTTTATTCACGTTGAACCGGCTACTGCGGCGCACATCGTACTCTTCGATCTTTTCCTCATCTACCTGCCGTTTACCCGTTCCCTGCACTATGTCACACGTTTCTTTGTTTTTTTCCTTATTCGCTGGGACGACGAACCAAATGTCAGAGGCAGCGAGCTCGAGAAAAGATTGCTGGATCTTTTTGATCAAAAAACTACATGGTCTGCTCCGCATATCCATACCGGAAAGAAATGGAGCGAGCAATGACGATAATAAATTCGATCTCTGAAGCACGAAATACTAATATCGAAACACTAAACAATATCAAAATCCAAATATCAAATGTCATAAATAAAAACCTTTCAGCACGTTTTGATATCTGCGCATTAGAACATTCGTGCTTGTTTAGGATTTCTATATTCGGATTTAGGATTTATTATTATGAAGATTGAGGATATAAGCAAGAAGACCGGCCAACTCGTCAGGATAGAACCTGAGGACCTCATGCCGCTGCCGTACCCTTATGACGACCCCGCCAACGATCCTGTCATGAAAGAGGTCACGCAGGATCAGAAGGACCGCTACGAGGCGTCGCTCGACGGGATACTCGCCATCGGCATACCGAAGCCGGCAAGCAGGGAAGAGGAGGAAAGGCTTGTAAGGCAGTTTCTCTCCGGATTGGAAAAGCTTCTCTCGCAGGAGAACAACTGGACGTTCCTCCAGCCGCTTTTGCATTCCCTCGATTATTGTGTGAAATGCCAGATATGCAATGACTCATGCCCGGCGTATATCGCGAGCGGAAAGAAGGAGATCTACCGTCCCACCTACCGTCCCGAGATACTCCGGAGGATCATCAACAAGTACATCAAAAAGAGGGGCGGCCTTCTGTCCAGATTAACAGGCAGTGACATTGAATTGAACTGGACCCTTGTGGCAAGGCTTGCGGAACTCGCTTACCGGTGCACAATATGCAGGAAATGCGCCCAGGTATGTCCTCTCGGCGTTGATAACGGCCTCATCAGCCATGAGATACGGAAGATATTCAGCCAGGAGATGGGGATAGCCCCCAGAGAGCTTCATGAGATGGGCACAGTGCAGCAATTGAAGGCCGGGTCCTCGACAGGCATCACGCCAAAGGCCCTGGGCAATATCGTCGAGTTCATGGAAGAGGAGCTAGAGGAGAAGACAGGAAAGAAGATAAAGATACCGGTAGATAAAGAAGGGGCTGATATCCTTCTCATCCATAATGCCGGCGAGTTCCTTTCATGGCCTGAGAATACGGAGGCATTTGCGATCATCTTCGACGCGGCAGGCATCAGCTGGACGCTTGCGAGCGACCTTGTAGGCTATGACGCGGTAAACTACGGCGTCTGGTATGATGACATCCAGCTTGCAAGGATCGCCGTGAAGCACGCCGAGATCGCGCGGAAGCTCAAGGTAAAAAAGATCAATGTAGGCGAGTGCGGCCACGCCCACAAGGCAATGATCGTTGTCGCCGACAGGGTACTGACAGGGGAGCTCAACGTGCCGAGAGAAAGCGCCATCCCGATCCTTGCCGATCTGGTGCTGCGCGACAGGATCAGGCTCGATCCCGGGCGGAACGATTTCCCGGTCACGCTCCACGACCCCTGCAATATGGTAAGGCTCATGGGCATCGTCGAGCCGCAGAGGCAGATACTGAGAAAGATCTGTCTGCAGTTCAGGGAGATGGAGCCACGCGGCGTCGATAACTATTGCTGCGGCGGGGGAAGCGGCTTCGCCATCATGCAGTCCATGAACTTCCCGGACTGGAGGAGCGCCGTGTCGGGGAGGATTAAACTGAAGCAGGTTCTGGACGCTTTCCGGGACGTCATCTCTCCGGATATCAGGAAATATGTCTGCGCCCCGTGCTCGAACTGCAAGGGACAGTTCAGGGACCTGTTCAACTACTATAATGTTAACGAAAAATGCGGCATATTCTACGGCGGCCTGGTCGAGCTTGTTGTCAACGCCATGGTCGATGTTGAAAAACCTTTCATAGACTGGGAATGGCACTAAAACAGGAAAAACAAGTATACAGTAAGGAGTAGGCAGTAAAAAGTCCAATGACTATGAGTTATTGGCCATGAGCTGGATTTCTATGTCTACGGTTTGCCTGCTCAGTGTTTTGTTATTTAGCTCCTGCCGTCATGGCGCTGTACACCGAATATGCCTCCATGAAAGCCGGGAATCCTACGGTGGGGAGGAGCAGAAGCAGCGCGTGCTTTATCTCCTCATCCGTCAGCCCCGCCTCTTTGCCTCTTAGGATGTGGGTCTCAAGGGATATCCTGTGGCCGCTGGCTCCTGAAACCGCTATCTTTATCAGCCAGCGGATCTTCTCCGGCAATGGCTCTCCCTGCACGTGGATCTCCTTGCCCAGGGCTTCGTGGCCTTCATAGATGCGGGGAAACTCTTCCTTGAAACGCGTAAACATCTCATGCACATCTTTCATAAAACGCCTCCTCTCTGTTATCCCTGATACGTCACCCTTTTAACGTTCTCTGTACCTTTTTAGTTTCAGAACATCCTTTTGTCAAGTCACATTATCGTCTTTCTGGTGTTTCATTATTCTTCCGCGCAAAATCCAGATTAATCGATCGAACCTTGCAGCTATATAGAAATTGGTCGGAATGTCCTTTTTGCGATTCGCGACTTCGAGCATGATTTGAAGCGACCCGGCATCGAACCGGGTTCCCCGCGACCATTGCCGATGAAGTGAAGCGTGCCTGCGGCCAGGGTGCGTTAAGGCCGATGCCCGCTGTTCGAAGACCAGGTCAAGTTCGGGCATCGAGCGGAACTGGATCGCTGCAAGGGTAAATTATTATGCGCAGGGAGCAGGGAGCAAAAAAAGAGCATTCCGACAGTTCTAACAAGAAACTCTAATATCGTCTTTCCCTTGTGAAAGCTCTTCAATTCTGCTAATCTTTTTGAGGAACGAGAACATTACGCATAATCAGGAGATACCACATATGAATATACTGTCGGCCATCGGCAACACACCGCTTGTAGAACTGATGAACATTGACCTGCCCCCAGGCGTAAAGGTACTCTGCAAGCTTGAAGGGTGCAACCCCGGAGGCTCCATCAAGGATCGTCCCGCACTTTATATGATCACCAGGGCCGAGGAGCGGGGAGAGCTTACAAAAGACAAGATCATACTTGAACCAACGTCCGGCAATACGGGGATAGCCATCGCAATGATCGGCGCCGCGAAGGGATACCGCGTTGACCTCTGCATGCCGGAATGCGTCAGCACGGAAAGAAGGCTCATCCTTGAAGGGCTCGGCTCAAACGTCTTTCTCACATCCGCCAAGGAGAACATAGACGGGGCAATCAAGAGGGCGCACCAGCTCCTTGAAGAGTTTCCCGACAAGTACTACATGCCGAACCAGTACGACAATGAAGACAACGTCCTTGCCCATTACGAGACAACGGGGCCGGAGATATACACCCAGACCAACGGCAACGTCGATTTCTTTGTCGCCGGCATGGGTACGACAGGAACGCTCATGGGCACGGCAAAATACCTGAAGGAAAAGAAACCGTCCGTTAAGATCGTCGGCGTTGAGCCGGTCATGGGCCATACCATCCAGGGATTAAAGAATATGACCGAATCGATCGTCCCAAAGATATACGACCCGAACATACTTGACCAGAAAGAGATGGTGGAGGACGGGGAGGCGTTCGAGGCAACCCGCTTCCTCGCCCAGAGAGAGGGGATCTTCGTTGGAACATCAAGCGGTGCGGCTGTAGCGGTAGCCCTCCGCATAGCCAGGAAGATAGACCGCGGAACGATCGTCGTCATCCTCCCTGACAGGGGCGATCGGTACCTGAGCACCACGCAGTTCAGGTCCATCTGCGCCAAGTGCCCGCCATAAACCGCATTGACTATAAAGCTCACCCGGTATCCATAATAGGTTTTGACCCGTTATTCCGTTACGGCGGATCTTGTTGAGTTCCTTGTCTACTGCCTTAGGGATCGGCATAATCTCCCCTTTTCACGAAACTATCCGGTTTATTATCTCACACGCACCGTAACCTATTTTTTATAATATCCACCGGTCTTCTTGCTGCCTCTGAACTCTATTACACCCTCGTCACGCAACTTTTTTATCCATCGTTCTATTGTTTTAACTGGCTTCTTCATTTCGCTTGCTATAATGTTTATTCTCCTGCCTGGGTTGTTTTCTACATACATTAATAATATTTTTATTCCCTCACTTATTCCCTCACTTATTCCCTCACTTATTCC
>DLMV01000031.1:16561-17392 GCA_002478225.1 Deltaproteobacteria bacterium UBA7527
TCACTTATTCCCTCACTTATTCCGCCACCCTTCTGGATACCTTCAGTCTTTGTAATTGCTAAATCTCTATGAAAGACAACGAGGAAGCCGCTTTTCAGGGTTTCAAACTCTACCCCTACCTCATTCGACCTGCATTCCTCATAGATCCTCTTCAAGCCTGATCCCCATTTTTCTATCTCTTTCGATCTGTACAGGGTTTCTGCAATAATTGGATTTCTCAGGATTGACCTTTCCCTGCCCTTTATGAAGTCCTCAGGCGTATATCCTTCCGGAAATGCACCGGGGTTGTATATCTCCATTCTATCCTTAAAAATTGCAATCTCATTACCCTTCGGAATGGTATAATCTCTGTGACAGAATGAATTGACAAGGGCCTCTCTGGTAGCCTTTATTGGCATTTCCGGGACCTCCTCCCGCTTTATCTTTCCGAACTTCACCCTCCAGTTCATATGTTCGGATATATACTGCTCGGATTTCTCAAGCATATCGAAAATTGTCCCCTGGAACTTCTTTATATCGAGAAATGTTGTTTTGTCTGTACCGGCAAAGACGGCTGCCTGCACTTCCATGATATTCCTATCACAGAACAGGACCTCACATGCATTTAAAAGGGCATTGTCTTTAAGGAGGTTTAGCTTGTTGAGTGTTGTCTTTGCGCCGTCAAAATTAAAATCGATCCTGCCGGCAGACTGTGCCTTCGAGATGTATTGCCTGAGAATCTTAACATTAACGTCTTTAAGAGAGCGACCCGATATTCTGCTTTCCCATGATAATCTTTCCTTGTTTTTTCTGAGAAACATTTTCTCAAGCTCTTTTGCGCTCACTTGTCTG
>DLMV01000031.1:17516-33569 GCA_002478225.1 Deltaproteobacteria bacterium UBA7527
TTCATCCCCAACCCGCATATAAGCCCTTCCGTAGGCAAGATAAGGCGCGTCTTCTCCCTGGAACTCTACCTTTATGCAATTTTTGGAATCTATTGTAATCTTTTCGACCTTGGGATATAACCTCGGTTCTATATGTTCAGAGATCGCTTTCGAAACATCCCTTATTGTTTTCCCTGTAATAGTTAATCCGACAACAGTTGCTTCATTATTGATTCCGAAGTAAAGCTCACCTTTCTTATGCTTGTTCATGATAGCAACGATGGAGATGATCGCTTCTTTCAGCTCTGATGTCGATTTCTTTAATTCTTTTGTTTCAGATTCCTTGAATTTCATTTCATACACTCCCCGCTTTTTTTAGGCGGGATTCGACGAGGTTGATGACCGCTTCGTAATCTTTATTCAAAACTATGGGGATTCTCATTGACAAGAAATCTGCCATAAAAAAAGTATTATTGGGCGTGACCACTGTGTTGTTTGATCTCCCCCCTCCCATAAACCATTCTATGAAATGAAAAATACAACCACTTTCCAATCATATTCCTTGGTTGGGCAGCGCATCCATCAGCGAGGGAATCGGTGGGACGCTTCAGGCGGAAACTGAGGAGTTATTTTTCCGGGTCCTTGTTGTTGCAGGAATCCTTCCTGCCGGCCTGCGGGCCGGACATTCAGGTGCGGACCCCGAACCGGGGCAGGATGTATTTGTTCAAAATGAACCAGCCGGCAATGATCGCGAGCAGTATCAGTACATCAGTCATCGGCCTTCCCTTCCCGTTTAAGCTCCTCATACCATATGCCGTGCCGTTCTCTTACGTAGTCGCTGTCTATCTTTCCCGTGAACATGCTCTTTAAGAGCGGCCAGTTGCTCTTGAAGGCAATGACGATCCCGACGTGCACGATGATGGCAACCAGGAAGAGGAATGCGGCAAGGGTATGGATGAGTGTATTGATCCCATTCAAGAGAGGCGGCATATACACAAAGGGCAGGTTCTTGATGATCTTTACGACGCCCGTCAACGTAAGCACGGCGATAATGATCCCCATGCCGAGATAGGCGATCCTCTGTTCGGGCAGATACTTCTCTGATGGCGGCTCTTTGCCGATGCCGATCATGGCAAGAAGCACTTTTACCGATCTGCCCATATCCCCTTTCCTGGGAATCAATCCCTTATCTTTGCGTAGTCCGTGATAGAGGACATGAAAGATAACGGCGGCAAGGAAAAATATCGCGAAGATGTAATGCAGGGTGAGGTGTTTGAAATAGTCCCCGGCCCAACCAAGACCCGGTATGTTCAATATGAAGTAGTAACGCTTGTAGAGCGGAAGCTCGCCGATGCCGGTAAAGAGGAGCATTATGCCCGACACGGCTACCGTCCAGTGCTCCGCAAGTTCTATGATGCTATGTCTCTTGATCTTCATGGGTTGCGTTTTTGCTGCTCTTTTCCCGCTCCTTGCCCTTATACATGAAAGCAACGATCGCCGCTATGACTGGCGCTACGGTGCCAAAGATAAAGTATTTCGCAAGATCGTGCGCCTTCTCCAGAGGGCTTACGATGTTCTCAGCCATCAGGAACTTTTCCTTCCCCGAGCGCAGCCGCTCCTCGATGATGCCGAAGGGAACCTGCGAGAGATAGAAGGTCGAGGTGCCGCCGTTCTGCGTATCGCCGTATAAGTGGAGCTTTTCGCTCCTTACCCTGCCGGCTGCCAGCGACATGATAGTTTGCCGTTCTCCAAAGATAAGCGCCGTTTTCTCTTTTAACCTTTGTGTACAGGCTTCAACACATGCCGGCTGTTTACCCTCCCTGATCCTTTCATTGCAGAGATCGCACTTGTACATGACGCCGCCGCCTGCATATTTGGGCATGATCTTGAGGTATAATCCGACGCCTGCCTGCCTCTGGGGGATGTGCCACGGACATACGTCCCTGCACTTGGCGCCCCCGAAACAAAGCTTGTCGCTGATCACGGTGTTGCCCTCCCTTTCCTTGCTAAGCGCGCCGAAAGGACAGAGCGACACACAGGGCGGATTGTCGCAATGCATGCACCTGCGGGGAATAAAGACCTTCTGTCCATCATCAAGGGAGACCTTCTGGACGAAGATCCAGTTATACGGCGTGAGGGTATTGAGAACGTCCCTTTTCTTCGACCAATCCTCGTAGAATTTGTGCGGCCAGTAGGGCTGTATATCCTTCACAGGCTCCGGGAATCTTCTTTTGTTCTCTTCTCTGCATGCCTTCACGCACAGAGGCATTGGCTCGTCCTTGCAGCCGTCACACCGGGTAAGATCGATGATGGTCGCATATCTGCCGGTGAATGCCCCGGCTTCCTCAGCGGAGATGATCTTCCCTGAGACCGCTGCTGCGCCGGCCACCTTCAGGAAATCGCGCCTCGTCAGCTCCATCGTGCCCTGCCTGTTAATACAGCGATCATACGTTCTCTTCTTTCTTAAGCTTGTTCACCGACCTATTGTAAATATTATCCTGCAAAAATAAAAAAAACAAGCTCGCTGATTGGTTATTGATGTATGTACGTCAATGTAATTATTCGAGGGTGCTGCGCGTAGCGCGGCATGGGTAATTTCTTAGAATCGGGTGTGTTGCTATGAGCCGCCTTATATATGGTCAGGCCTTACGCTCCTGTTGCCGAAGCTCCCTGCGCAGATATTTTCCTACTTTGGACTTCGGAAGCATGTCCCTGAACTCAATATACTCAGGCACCTTGTATGAGGTAAGCCTCTCTTTGCACCATCGGATAAGATCATATCCTGTCACGCCTTCCGCGTCTTCCTTCAGAACAACGAATGCCTTTATACGTTCACCTACCCGTTTGTCGGGGACGCCCACCACTATGGAGGCGATAACGGCGCTGTGGTCTTTTAGAACAGCCTCTATCTCCGAGGCGGATACGCGATAGCCTTTGTGTTTGATGATGTCTGCGGTTCGATCGACAAAGTAGAGGTGGCCCTTTTCGTCAGCCCGAACGATATCCCCGGTGCGATACCACAACAGGCCGCCGATGGTGATAAAGCATTCTCTTGTCTCTTCTTCTTTATTCCAATAGCGGTCTATCATCGGATCGGAATGGACGAGTATCTCTCCGGGTTGACCTACCGGCACCTCTTCAAGCGTATCGGGGTCAACGATCTTCACCTTCTTGATGGAGAGGACGGGACCAATTGAATCTTCCGGACAATCTCCCCCGACAGGCACCATGGTCACGCCGCCCACGGTCTCGGTGGTACCGTAGCCCTGAGAGATATGCACGCCGAATTTCTGTTTCCACCTCCTCATCACCTCGAGGGGAATGACATCACCGCCGGTAAAACAGTATTTCAGGGACGAAAGGTCATAGTAATCGATCCGGTCGTGTTCGAGAAACATCCTGTACAGGGCAGGAACGCCGAACAGCGTAGTTGCGCGGTATCTTTTCACGTAAAGGAAGATGGCGTCAAGATTCACTCTCGGCATGAGAACGACCGTTGATCCCGTAAGGCAGATGGGGCCGAGGCTGAAGATCTCGCCCTGGATATGGAACAGCGGGGCGCCCTGAACAATCCTGTTCTGATCCAGCGGAATGATGGTCTCGCTGACCTTGAGTTGGGCCATGAGACCATCAATAAAGACCGTGTGGGTAAAGGGAACACCCTTCGGAAATTTCGTCGTGCCTCCCGTGTAGAGGATCTGCATGATCTCATCGGCCTTTGAGGCCGCCATGCATGATTGATCGGCCTCGGTATTGATGAGCTTATCCCATGTGTAGATATCATTCGCATCAACCTTCCCATCCGGGATCTTGTCGAAGGCAAACCCGATGTACCGTTTCCACCAGGGAAGCATCTCCGCTATGTTCGTTACGATAACCTTGTCAAGGGGAACGCCTTCGGCCTTTACCCGCTTTACATAACCGAAATTCGTGTCGGCACAGAGTATCACCCGCGCCCCTGAATCTCGGGCGATGTATCCCATGTCATGGGCGGTGTAAATGGGGCTTACCGGTACGGCGATCGCTCCGACATATTGGAGGCCGAGCCAGGCCAGGATCCATTGAGGGGAGTTCGGGATGTACAACAATACCCTGTCCCCGGGACGTACTCCAAGGTTGTAAAACCCGGTGCCGACCCGTTCCGCAAGTCTCTTCAATTTCGTGAAAGAATATTTTTCCCCAAGGTATACGAGGGCGACTTTATTCTTGTATTTATCAACCGTTTTCAGAAAGGCACTGTATATGCACTCATTCCTCATCGTAATCTACTCCGAAATAGGCTTTACGCACATCGGGGTTGCCATAGAGTTCATCCTTATTCCCCCCGAACGCGAACATACCGTTCTCGATGACATACCCGCGATCAATAATCGGGATAAGCGGCCTCGCAAACTGCTCGGTTATAAGGATCGTCATATTTGTCTGTTGTTTGATCTTCTTAATGGCCTCAACAAGCTGTGCCTGGATGTTGGGACTCAGACCCAACAGCGGCTCATCAAGGAGCAGGAGCCTTGGTCTCGCCATGAGAGCGATCCCTATGGCAAGCATCTGCTGCTCTCCGCCGCTCATGAGCCCTGCCTTCCTTCGTCTCATCGCAAGAAGTTTCGGAAACGTATCATATACAAGCGACAGGGACTCTTTCAGTTGTTCCTTGGAGCTGAGGTAGCCCGAGATCTTGAGATTCTCTTCAACGTCGCTCTCCCCGAAGACAGGATGCCGCTCTCTGCACAGGGCAATCCCCTTTCTTACCCTTTTATCCGGCCACGTATTGCTGATGTTCTCACCGAGGAACTCGATCGTGCCGAAAATGCTGATCCGTATGCCGCCTCTCCGGTCTTCCTTTAGTTTCGTATCCAGCATCAGACCGGAAATTGTATTCATCAGTGTGGTCTTGCCTGCGCTGTTAGGCCCGATGACGCCCACGATCTCATCTTTGTTCACTGAGATGGATAGTTTGTTTATGGCGATCGCGTTCTCATAAAATACAGTAAGGTTTTTCACAGACAACATGTTCATAGCTCCACCCCGAGGTAGGCCTTCTTAACGCTCGGCTGTTTCATTATCTCCCTGGGGCTGCCTTCTGCGATCTTTTTACCCTGATCGAGGACCATTACCCTGTGGGCGATCTTGAAAAGCTCCTTCAGGCGATGCTCCACCATAATGATCGTCTTGCCGGCCTCGATCAGCTTTTCTATCATGGGCGATATGCTTGCCACCTCTGCCAGGGTCAACCCTGAATAAAGCTCATCAAAGACAATGAGCTCGCTTTGAAGTGCGATCACCCTCGCCATCTCGAGCCGCTTGAGATACCCATGGGGAAGGATGCTGGCCGGTTTGTAAGGCACAGCCGAATCCCTCTCAAATCCTATATCTTCGAGGATATCGAGGGCCAATGTGTCCTTTTCACCGTAGTGGCCGCCCATCCTTTTCACGCGCGGAGAGAAGAGCGGCACCACAAGGTTCTTAAAGGCAGGCAAACGGTAGAAGGGCTTTACCATCTGGAACGTCCTTCCGATGCCGAGGTTTGTGATCTTTGACGCCCGAAGACCTGCGATATCCCGCCCCTTGAACATTACTTTACCGGAATCAGGCGTGAGAAATCCTGTGATCAGATTCACCGTTGTGGTCTTGCCTGATCCGTTTGGTCCGATTATCCCGAGGAGAGCGCCCTGTTCGACCTCAAAACTGATGTTATCGACGGCTACTACCCCCCCGAATGTCTTCCTGAGATTCTCAATCTTCAGATATTCCACCGGGAGCCTCCACCCATCTCTCGATTTGCTGATACTTTCTTGCCAGATAAGGAAACAAACCTTCCGGGAGCATGACGATAAACGTGCCGAGAAGCGCGGCATAGATAACGACCCTGAACGAACCGAAGGCCCTCAGAGCCTCCGAAAGAGGACCAAGGATGATCGCTCCGAGCAACGGTCCGACAAGGGTCCCCATTCCGCCCACCACGCTTGCGGCGATGGGAAATATCGACAGATCAACCGCGAAGGCGGACATGCCGATGCTCATGTAGTAGTGGGTCATGAAGGCGCCACAGAAACAGCATATTCCACTCCCTATGAAAATGGCCTGGACCTTGAACCACCGGATACTCAATCCGGATGCTTCTACCGCCCTGTCATTGTCTTTCAGGGCAACAAAGATGTGCCCGTAATCAGAATCGATCAGCCTACGCAGGCCAAAGAATGTAATCCACAGAGCAATCATGCTGAGCGCTATCGTGACAATGATGCCGGGAAAGGGGCTCAGGCCTGTAATGCCCTCTGTGCCGCCGAAAATACCGGTAGTCTCCACAACACGCATGAGCATCAGCGGAATGATAAGTGTGACCACAGAGAAGTATATTCCTCTTAACCCAAGGGTAGGGTAGATGCAGGCGGTGGAGATGACGGCGCCGATGAGGGTCCCCAGCGGGATGGAAAGGTAAATAGGCAATCCGAGATAGTGATTCGCCGCCCCTGCACTATACGCCCCCAGCGCGAAAAAAAGCGCCTGTCCAAGGGAAGTAAGACCACAGGAGGCCATGAAGTCCCAGCTCAGGGCCATCATCCCCATGACGAAGGTTATGACCATCACCTTTCTCCAATACGGGGGCACGAGGAATGCCAGCAGGAGTAAGCCTACCACAGGCAGCATCCGCGGTATGACAAGGTATGCGATCTCCCGTATTGAGGAGAGGCAGAAGATATCATCCGTGACTGCCTTGATCGGTCTATCGATCCTTTCTTTTCTGCGCTCTGTGCTCATACCCGCTCCTCAATCTCTTTCGATTTGCCGAATATGCCCGAAGGCCTGACCAGGAGAATCCCAAGCATGCATGCCAGAGGAACAACGGACGTGAGCGCTGAGGAGATGTACATGGATGTAAGCACCTCGATGTAGCCGATGATGAAGGCCGCAACAAGCACCCCGAGCGTGCTTTCGAGCCCGCCGATAATACAGACGGCCAACGCTTTTATGAGTATGTCATACCCTTCGTCCACCGAGATAACGCCGAGTGGCAAGATGAGAACTGCGGAAAGGGCACACATTACTGAACCCATGGCCAGGCTCAGCATGGAAACCAGGTCAGGGTTGATGCCCACCGATAAAGCTGTATGTTCCTGTTGGGCAACACCCCTAAAGGCGAGCCCCATTTTTGTATGGTGAACGAAGAAATGGAGGAGTATGAGCAGGAGGGCACCAGCACAAACGATGATAATCCTCTGTATGCCAACGCCGACACCAAGGATGTCGACAGAGCCGTCCATGAACACGGGGTTTCTGAATTCATAACCAAACACCCCGAGTCCCCTCAGAAGCTCAAGGATCACGATCCCCAGTGAAAGCGTTGCGATGACCTCGGAAAGCTCGAGGCCCCTCAGGCGAATAAGGATGACCTTGTACATGAGGGCCCCGAGCGCTCCGATGATAATTATCGAAAGGCCTGCCGAAAGGAAGTAGGGCATGCCCAGCTTAATAAGGCCGTACCAAGTGAAAATTCCTCCCAGTATATAAAACCCGCCGTGGGAAAAATTAGCGACCCTGCTGATACCGAATGTTATGCTGAACCCCAGTGCGACCATCGCCAGGATCACGCTGTTGATAAACCCGTAGACGAGTACGCTTAGAAGCACGTTCTCCTCCTATTGCATCGATGCGGGTTTCTCAATCACTCCCTCTGCAACGCTGTCAGGATATATGGGGACCCTTTTCCCGCCTTTCTTCCACTGATACACCACGGAGATCGCGTCAACTTTCGGGTCATCGCCGAACACATACTGATGGTCCTTGAAATGGATCCTGCCGGTGGCCCCCACCATGTTTGTTTTTTCAAGTTCTATGGCAATCTTGTCTGGGTCAAGCGATCCTGCCCTCTCGATTGCGCCCACCATGGCGTAGACGCCGTCATAGTCAACAGCAGGCTTGTGGCCAACCTGCATCTCTCCCCATCTTTTTGCGTAGGCCTCGTAGAATTTTTTTGCTGGCGGATACTTGCTGAGCGGGAGGTTTCCTCCGTCAAAGACTATATTGATGACGCCTTCAATCTTCTCTCCGAAGGTTTTCCACGCGTTGGAGCCCATAAGGGGCGAGATAAACCCTGCAAAGACGGCGGGGACCTTCATGTCCTTCCACTGCTGCACGAGGATACCGCTCTGGGGCATGTCAAAAATGGGGAAGACAACCTGGACACCGGCATTCTTTGCCTTTATCAGGGTACTGGAAAAATCCGAGGCGCCGGTGGGATACTTGTCGAATCCTACCACTTCCCAGCCGTTGTTCTTATACCACGCATTCATGCCGTTGGCGATCCCAACCGCCCAGATGGCATCCTGCACCACGATGTATGCCTTCTTGAACCCGAACTCCTTGTTCATTTTCTCCATTACCTTTCCAAGTCCGGCGACCACGTACTTTCCGTCAAACATCCTGAAGCAGTGTCTGTACTTTTCAGGATTCGATTTATACTGGTCTACGAACTTGGATGCCACGGCATTGTTGATGCTCGGGATCTTGTACTGTGCATACAGATCCATTGCGGCAAGGAGCACCTCGGACCTCGTCGGCCCCTGGATAATTACGTGTGGTTTCTTTTCAAGAATAAGCTTCTCATTAGCCAGCAATGCATCAGCAAGCGGTACGCCCGGTTCCATGTCCCTTGTTTCGATTGATTCGATCTTCAGCATTTTCTTTTCGTTACCTACTTTGACCCCGCCTTTTGCGTTGATCTCCTCAACCGCCAGCGTGATGGCCTTCAACCCCTCTGCCGCTTCGATCGATTTGAATGAACTCGGAACGCCGATGATGATCGGCGCCCCCTTTTCTGCAGGCGCAGCAAAGGCCGCCTGCGATGCTATGAAAAGAAAAGCAACCAGTAGCATCACGGTTTTAGATAAAATCTTCGATATTGCCATAGCCCCTCCTTTGTTAAGTTTTTTGTATGACCCAGATCCCTGTGTCATGGAACCTGTCTTAAATAAAAGTTTATGAACTCCATCTGCTCCAGCGCCTCTACCGCATGCGGTCTCTCTGCGTCGAAGCAGACGATATCACCTGCCTCCATCTCATAGATGCGGTTCTCATATGTATGCCGGCATTTACCCTTTAAAATGTATGATATCTCGAGGCCTTCGTTCTTATGCAGATCAATACGTTTGTTTTTATCTAATTTTCCGCGACTGACAGATATTTTGTCGTTTATAAGACCTTTGGGGACGAGCAGCTTGAGTGTCAGCGTGGAAGATTCTATCTCCGGTTGGTCGGCTTTTTTTATGAGCTGTATCCCTATCTCCTTGTCAAAGAAACCTGCGATCGGGTATTTCAGGCAGTAAGCGATCTCGGACAGAACCGCCACCGACGGGCTTACTTCCCCGGTTTCGATCCTCTGGATGGTAAGATAGCTAACCCCAACCTGCCTGGCAAGCTCTTTCATGCTCATGCCTTTTTTCTTTCTGATGTGCCTAATCCTGTTCCCTACTTCCATGAAGAAATTGTATCAATAAATGAATATTTGTCAAGAATAATGTTTACTTTTGTATATATTTTTTGAGAGATGGTTTTCTGATGGATTATGCCGCGGACAGACCTTCTACGATCGCCGGCAATATGTCGCCTGACTTCCCGAAGAGCGAAACATCCGCCACGTGGGTTATGGGTGTGGGCTCAAGGTTCACTTCAATGACAAAACCGCCGTTGCTTTTCACCGTCTCCGGAAATGACGCCACAGGATAGACGACCCCCGAAGTGCCGACGACCATCAGGGTATCGCACAGGCTCATTGCATTATACGACATCTGCAGTGCATCTGATGGAATGGACTCCCCGAACCAGACAACATCGGGCCGCAGCATTTCCCCGCATTCGCAGCGCGGAGGGATCGATCGCAGGGGAACGTCCATAAGCATCATCGTCCTGCCGTCGCGGGAGCACCTCACCCTCCATAGGTTCCCATGGATCTCGATGATGTTCTTGATCCCTGTCCTCCCGTGGAGACCATCCACGTTCTGCGTTATAAGAAAAAAACCCGTGAATATCTCTTCAAGCCTCTTTATGGCGTGGTGTCCCGGGTTCGGCTCTGCCTTCCCAATGATCCCCCGTCTCCAGTCGTACCACTTCCATACCGTTACAGGATCACGCTCGAACGCCCACGGGGTAGCAAGCTCCTCTGCCCTGTAGTTCTGCCATAGTCCGTCATTTCCCCTGAATGTGGGAATGCCGCTCTCCGCAGAGATCCCGGCGCCCGTTATAACGAGAAGGGATTTCGTATCGCGCAGCCGCTCAATTGTCCTTTTGGTATCGCTATTCACCTGTTTTTCCTCCCAGAACAGATCTTAGTCGCCGGATCGTCTCCTCGTCCAGCATCTTTCTCTCCTCGGCCATCCTCAGCGCAATCCCGGAGAGCACCTTGTAGACGTCCTTGTAATCTTCCATGTCTTTCATGGCCAAAAGATGCGCCTCCACTGTTTTCAGGTCGCCCCTTATGACCGGTCCGGTCAGGGACATAAGCGGGCCCTTGTTCTCGATATTCTTCAGCGTCGCGCGGATGATCGGAAGGAACGGCTCCAGGTCTATATTAATAACGTCCATGATCTTTTCTCCTGCGTAATACAGCGCGCAGAGCAGGTTGCAGACGAACACCGCCGAGAGGTGGTAGAGCACCTTGTCGTCGCTTCCTATCATCTGCACCCTGCAGCCGATCTTTTCGCCAATGGAGGTAAGCGTCTCTAATGCGCCTTCGTCGCCCTCGATGAAGATATACGTATCAGGGAGCACCGATATGGCGCTGTCGATATCAGGGAACGTCTGCAAAGGATGGAGAGAACCGAGCAATGCGCCCTTTTCGTCAAGCGGTCTCAGGATCGATGACGGATCGGCGCCGCTTGTATGAAAGAACATCTTCCCGTCAAGCCTGCCCGTGCCCGCGTCTATTTCCCTCACGACATCTTTTATGACCCTGTCCTGCGTGGTGATGGCTATGACGTCGCAGTCCTTCACCACATCGAGGTTGTTCTTGGTATATGAAACATCTTCAGCGAGATATTGTCTTGCTGTATCAAGCGATGCATCCAGCACGTCCGAGACGGCACGAACGGCAATGCCGCTCTTCTTCATCATAAACCCGATCGACACACCGACCTTTCCTGCTCCTACGATCCCGACATTCATCGGTCAAAGACCTCCACCGGCAAAAAAAGCATGTTTCTCAGGATCTCCAGGGTCTTTCCGCCTATGGTGTTCGTGAAGCTGACCTTTACTGCAGGATCATCGATGGGACCGGAAACGTTGCAGGCCATATAGAGAAAACCGCCGCCTTTTCTTTTCAGTATGTTCCGTACAATAGGTATCTTGTCAATCGTCCTGTCGAGGGTAATAAGGGGCGCTATCTGCAGGCCGGCATCTATCTCTCCGGTGTTGAAATTCAGGTTCCCCTTCCCGGTAACAACCATGGACGGGCTGTCGATGAGGAAGTTGTCCGTTTGGAAGACACCGTCAGTAACGACAAACGCGGCACCCATCTTTTTGTACGCGAGACCGTCCTTTGCAAGATCAACCTTTCCTCTTAAAAGATCATAGATATTCAATACACCGAAGGTCTTGGCAAGGAGGTTCCATCGTTTTATCACCCCATCCCTGCTGTATAATGTAATATTGCCGTCCGCCTTTGAGATCAGAGCCTTCAATGTGTCGCCTACTCCGCTTAGGTTCCCGTAGATATATGCGTTGCCGTCGATCTCCTGGTTCTTTGCACCGAAGGTTTGCAGAAAATGCCCGCTTTGGACCCTGTTCAATCTGCCGTTGACGTATATGTGCGGCTTGTCGCCGGAAAGATCCGCTATCCCATGTACGTCGATCTGTCCACCTAAGGTATTGGCCCTGAGCCTTGCAACGCTTATCTTCCTGTCGCTTAACACGCCGCTTACCTCCAGGTCCTCAGCCTTGACGCTTGAACCTTCCACGGTCTTTGCCTTGATCGATATATCACCGGTCATGTTGGCGATAATGCTGTCTTTGCGGATCACAGGGATCTTCCCTTCATACTCATCCCGGAAATCACGGGGATTGAAATAATTCATATCGATTGACAGGGAAAATTGCGGCGCCTGACGGCCCTTCACGTGAAACTCGCCCTTCCGGACGGCGCTTTTGCCGCAGGCGAAGCTGTTTAAGACGATATCAAATGCATCACCCTTGAAATCAGCGATGAGGTCAATGTTACGCAACGGCCTTTTCAGCCAGGGCAGCCTCAAGAACCCGTTGCGCACCCTCATACGCCCGACCACATGGGGAAATTGTTTAAGAGGAAAGCTCAGGTCCCACACGGACATTTTCAGCGTTATGTCGCCCCGCGCTGTCTTCTCATCAAAAAAAAAGATATGGGCAATCTTTGCGACGTTATCAACATCCAACGCAACATCCATGGACATCTTCCTGCTGCCCTCGATCTTTCCTTTCAGGTCAAGGCTTATATTATCAAGGGTGTACCGGAGATCGTGAACATAGACGTCCTTTCCCTTCGCGGCAATTTCAAAACGCGCTCTATTTTGTATGCCTCTTTCCTTCTTCATATAGCCGAGAAGTTCGAAATAGACATCGTCCATGTCCGCACTGCCGCTGACGTTCCAGGCACCATCCTCCAGACGCAGGTCCAGATCAAGGCCCATCAGGCCCGATGTGTCAATGGATCTTTTTATAAGAGGCCTCAGGTGCTCTGTTTCTATGCTGCCTTTTATTAAAAGACTGGAAGATCTCCTTTTCCATTTCCCTTTGATCGTTATGTTCGTATTGTCCCTGCTTATTATCAGGGGGTCGAGGGTAACCTCGTCATTCACAAAGCTGTATGAACCCGAAGCAGACACTGAAACCTTTTTCCATTGAACATCCGCCTTCCTCAATTTGCCTGCCCCGGAGACCCTGTACCCTGTGTCCCCTTTCCCGGAGATCTCCATCGAGCCATCTGTCACCCCGTCTGTGAACTGAAGATCGCCCAGGTCTAAAAACGGCAGTATATCGCGCAGGTTCACCGAATACTTTCCTTTTGCTGTGATGCTTTTGTCCTTTGATATGGCGCCCTGAAAGTCATACAATCTGCTGTTCCTTGCAAATCCGCTCATATTGGAGAAGCTCATCGCCTGTTCCCGGAGCAACAAAAGACCTTCTATTCCCCGGAAATCAAAAGTTTTATAGGTTATCGCAACGTCCTTCAACTCGAGTTCGGCATATGCATCCTTTCCCCTGATCCATGAAAGTTTTCGGATCTTTGCCCTGCCGTTGCGGACCAAATCCCATATGTCCTTGTCTATGGCTTTCGGACCGATCTGTTCCTTGTATACCTCGACGTTGAGGAAACCGGATGAAAGATCAACCTCGTTGATATCATAATGCTCAAACCTGAGGGTAACCGTAAAGGGCGTGTTCCTGTAAAGGACGTTCTCCGTCTTGATCTCCATCACATTCCCCGCGATGGTCGCCGATACGTCCCCCTTCAGTTCCTGCACATAGACCGGTTTTTTCAGGTATTGCTCGTACAGCTCAAAATCTTTGATGGCGAACTGTCCGTTCAGTGTTAGCCTTTTGTTGTGAACGGTGAAGTTCCCGCTTCCGTCGACCTTTCCTCCCGGGTTGACGTCAAGCTTTGCAAGGTCAAATCTGTGGACATTCACCGTGCCCTTGATATCAAACTGTTTTGATCTGTATGTCCCTTCGCCTGAGATGTTGATACTGCCGAAATAGTCGCTGGATCCGATATCGGCCCTGAAGGTAAACGGCTTCCCGATATTCATCTTTTCGAAAACGATCTCGGAGACGGAAAATCTTTTCTTGTTATACGCCACCATGCCATTTTTTATCTCGATCAATTCCGCCGGAAATGGCGAAAAACCTTTTCTTTCTTTTAAACTGGAGACCGTTACATCAAAATCGGATATTGCCACGGACTTGAAATAGACGCCTTGCGTTGCGTCCATAGAGATCTTCCAGTCTTTGACGCTTCCTTCTATGCTGCCCTTGATGGCAATGTTCTGAAGATGAAGACTGATAATGCCCTTCTGGTAGCCAAGCTTCGCTTCGGCTACATGGACCGTGCTGTTCAGAACCCTCCCCAGCGCATATGCGCTCAATGAAGGCAGGCTGAATCTGACAAGCAGGAAAACAACGATGCACAGAAAAAAGAGTGTGGAAAGTATGTATGAAGCCTTTTTCATGAAGGTGTCCGTGCGAGAGCAAAAAACAGGACCTCTCCGGCATGGGACCGCAATAGCGTCTCAGCCGCTTCCCGTGCGGTATACCCGGTCGTGAAGAGATCGTCGACGAGGAGCACTTTTTTGCCCTTTATTGTGCTTTTGTCCTGTACGGCAAAGACCCCCTTAACATTCTTTTTTCGCTCTTCCCTGGTGAGAGAGTACTGGTCCCTGGTATCTTTTTTCTTCAGCAATACGGAATGCCCTATCTCCCGGCCTGATAGTTTCGCTATCTCTTCGGCAATAATGAATGATTGGTTGAATCCTCTCTCCTTCAACCTCTTCTCCGTAACAGGCACAGGAACAATGCAATCAAATGCATCAGCAAATGACAGGATCTTTTCTTTTGATAAAAAGACCAGGCGCCTTCCAATGTCTTTTCGTCCGTTGAATTTAAAGGCGTGCATTGCGTTCCTCAGCCTTCCTTCGAAATAAAAACCGTAATGGCCTCTCTCAAACCCTCTGTCTTCCCCGATGCAACCGCCACAGACAATGCTCTTGCCGATCCATCTTCCGCAGACAGGGCACGATGATCCCTCATCGACAACCCTGAAAGACCCGATGCAATCCTTGCAGAGGGAGCTGCCTCGGTCGCCGCATCCCCCGCAGCGCAAGGGGTAAAAAATATCCAATACAGTTTTTAAGAGATCGTGCACCGTACCTGTCAGGCCTGATTGCATGCACAGAGACGGCGGTAGGAACAGACATCTGGCGCAAGGCCGCTGGTCATCAGGAGCCTGCCCGCGTCCAGTCTTCCCGTTCATAGAGCGTTCTCAGCTCTTCCGAGTCTGTATGCATAAACTCCTCTTTTTTTACATTGATCGTGTTCCAGCTATAGCAGCTCTCACAGAAGTCTGCCCACTCTTCTTTTATTGCCTGGCATTTTGTACAGATGAAAGGTATATATGCCTGTTCTATCGGGAAGGCGTTCCTGAATTCTTCAACGGCGTTTTCCATCTCCCCTCTGTGTATGTATGCCTCTGCCATAGCCCTGTGCAGGCCTTTAAAATCCTCGCCTTCGGCGATCAACGAATCGAGGGTGTCAATGGCCTCATCGATCATCTCAAGCCTGAGGCACAGCCGCGCATAGAGGAAGGAAGTGAGGTGATTTTTCGGCGATATATCGAGTATCCTCATATAGATCTTCAATATGACCTCAGGGGTTCCCCGGTCAATGTAGAGGTCCTCCATTTTGAGAAGAAAGATGATGTGGCCCGTCTTTGAATACCCCCTGCCGTAGACCCTGCCGGCTTCGTTCAGCTTGTCCTTTCTTTTGTATACCTCGGCGAGGAGGATATACGCAGGGATGAACCTCTTGTCGTCGCTGATGATGTCTTTAAGCTCATCGATGATCTTATCTTCATTTGCCTGAAATTTATTATGGTACAGATCGTAGATCCGTTCATAACGTATCCCGACAGATTTCCTGTTTTCTTCTTCGGTCTTTATGAATTTTCCTATTCTCTTTTCCAGTTCATATGCCTCATTCCAGTCCTTCTTCCATATATAAAAATCCCTCAGCATTGCCAGGGCGTCCAGGTTCGACTCGTTCAGGTTCAAAACATCTTTGAGCACAGCCTCTGTCTTCTGAAAGTCTTTCATTGCCCTGAACACCTTCACCTTTTTCAGCAAGACAGCCTCCCTCTTGCCCAGGTTCCTCTCGGCCTCAGCAAGGGTTTCCAGGGCTTTTTCATGCTCCTCCATGGCGATGTACATGTCGGCAAGCAGAGCGGAGGGCTCTTCCTTCTCGGGGAATCTGCGGATTATCCGATTAAGGCTTTCGATCGCCTTGTCCCTGTCTCCCTTCAGATCGTAGGATTTCGCCTTCTCAAAGACCTCTCTGAAC
>DLMV01000031.1:33653-33964 GCA_002478225.1 Deltaproteobacteria bacterium UBA7527
ATCTCTGAACTCTTCGGTTTTCTTTTCTTTTCTTCCTGTCCTCCAGCTTACAACGGCATTTTTAATGTCATAGAAAAAACTGACGATGATGGCGAAGATGACCCCGAGGACGAACGAGACAACGACAAAGTCAGCCGCGGACATCTCGTAATACTTTCCATATCCGACATAGAGCTTAACGTTCTCCTGATTTAAATTCGAGATATAAAGATAAAAAAGGAGGAAGATGAAAAAGAGGAAGAAAAAAATCTTGTATCTCATTCCGCTAAATTCCTTTCTCTTCCATTAATCGCTTACAGGTAATACAATAC
>DLMV01000031.1:34080-62104 GCA_002478225.1 Deltaproteobacteria bacterium UBA7527
GCTTACAGGTAATACAATACCGTGCAACAGGATTTGCTTCAAGTCTTTTTTCGCTGATCCTTTCTTCGCATTCTTCGCAAATACCATAGGTCCCCTTTACTATTTTGTCGAGGGAGCTGTCTATATCCTTCAACAGCGTGAGGTCATTATCGCTGATGCTCATCAGTATGTCTGCATTATAGGAATTGCTTGCGGCATCAGCCATATCCTGAATTCCATCCGTGCCGAGGCTGTAGGAATCTTCCTTCAGCTTCTTCGCCTTGCTCAGTATGGCCTCTCTCATTTTCAGGAGTCTCTTCTTGTAATGCTCACGTTCTTGTTTTTTCATTCTCCACCTCTAGATCCTTATTTTCTTTTTTTAGTCTATATCTCTCTGCCTCGATCCACAGGCTCTCGAGGTCGTATAGTTCGCGTAGGCTCTCGAGAAATACATGGACAATAACGTTCTCATAATCAATGACCACCCAGCGTCCCTCATAATAACCCTCTGTTGAATACGGCCTGATGCCCTCCTCTTTCATGCCCTTTGTTACTGAATCCACAATAGTCTTTATGTGGCGTTCGCTCGTTCCGCTTGCCAGGAGGAAGTAGTCGGTGATGTCTGTAAGCCCGCTGAGCTTGAGGACCAGGACATCTTTTGCCTTTTTTTCGTCTGCAAGCCTGGCGCATGCGGCCACTATGTCAATGGTTTTCAAATTATGTCCTGTATAACCCCCTTTGATTGATGTATCGCTCTACCGGACCGGGAACAAGGTATCGCACTGACCTTCCGTTCTGCAGGAGCTGCTTTATTTTTGTGGAAGAGATGTCAAGCTGGGTTATCTCGTGAAGGTATATCCTGTTGCCGGATTGGTGCTCAAGGATATTTTCATCGATCACCCTCACTTCCTTCCGCATATCATGAGGCAGGATGTTCGGAAGGGAGGACTGTTTCCTGGCCGGTCTCGTCATAACGATGAAATGCGAGTGGTAGAATAATTTGCCGTACTCGTGCCAGGTGTGTATCTCTGAAAATGCATCAATGCCGATCAGAAAGTAGGTCTCTCTTGATCGTTTCTCAAACGCCCTTAATGTATCGATAGTATACGAAACCCCTTTTCTCTGGATCTCGATCTCTGATGTCTGGAAGAACCTGTTGCCCCGCGTTCCGGCCTTCAGCATTTCAAGCCTGTCCCCTGCGTCGGTAATCCTGTGGCCTCTCTTGTGAGGGGGTATAAAGACAGGGATGAAAACGATCCTTTCAAGGGAAAAGAACTCGCGGACCTCCTCTGCAACCCTCAGGTGGCCCATGTGTACAGGATCGAATGTTCCCCCAAAAATTCCTATTTTCATCATATCCTTAGCTGCCCGTCACCGAATACGATAAATTTTGTCACTGTCAGCTCCTCAAGGCCCATGGGTCCGAAGGCATGGAGCCTTGTCGTGCTGATCCCCATTTCAGCTCCAAGGCCAAGCTGATACCCGTCATTGAGCCTTGTCGATGCATTCACAAGCGTTAATGACGAGTTCACCTCGCGGATGAATTTCCACGCGTTATCGTAATTGGCCGTAATAATGGCATCGGTGTGACCGGAACCGTATTGCCTGATATGGGCAATAGCCTCATCGATATCCTTCACTATCCGTATGGAAAGTATGAGATCGAGATACTCTTCATACCAGTCTGCATCTTCAGCTTTCCCGATCGCCTTCAGGATCCTGACCGTTCTGCTGCAGCCCCGCAGGCGAACCCCATGCTCCCTGAAGATCTTTTCCATCCCGGGAAGGAATTTTTTTGCAACCGCTTCGTGCACAAGGAGCGTCTCCATGGCATTGCATGTTGCAGGCTTCTGTGCCTTGGCGTTCAAGCATACCTTATAGGCCATCTCGAGCGATGCCGATTCATCAACAAAGATGTGGCATACCCCCTTGTAGTGTTTGAGCACGGGGATCCTGGACTGTTCCACGATGCTCCGTATGAGCGCCTCGCCGCCTCTCGGTATAATGAGGTCTATGTGGTCATCCATCGTCAGGAGTTCATATATATATGCTCTGTCGGCGGTATCTATGAACTGTGCAACATCGTCCGGGAGGCCTGAGCCCTGGAGCGCCTTGAGTATCAGACGATAAAGGGCAAGGTTTGAATGGAGCGCTTCCGAGCCGCCTTTCAGGATGACGCAGTTGCCGCTTTTCAGACAGAGCGAAAAGGTTTCAACGGTAACGTTCGGCCTCGACTCGTAGATGATGAGAATAACGCCGATGGGTATCCTCATCCTCCCGACGATCATACCGTTGGGACGCTTCCAGACCTTCGCTATCTCGCCAACAGGGTCGGGGAGCGCCATAACATCCCGGATGCTGCCCTGCATCTCACGGATCACCTTGTCATCGATCTTCAGCCTGTCTATCAGGCTCTCTGAAAGTCCTGCCCTTTTTGCCTCTTCGACGTCTTTCCTGTTCTCTTTGAAGAGATAATCCTTCTTCTCTGCGAGCAGCCTTTCAAGCTTCAGAAGGACCTGGTTCTTGATCTCCGTTGATGCATGCGCAAGGATATCCGAGGCCTTCCTTGCCTTCTCCGCACGTTCTTTTGCCGTCATAAGACCACCATATTATCCCTGTGGATCACTTCTTCCGTGTATTTATATCCGAGCTTCTTCTCTATATCAATACTTTTCAAGCCTTTGATCTGCTCCACGTCGGAAGAGGAGTAATTCGTTATGCCCTTGGCAATGACCTTGCCGCTTATATTCTTGACCTCCACACACTCTCCGCTCAAGAAATGGCCTTCTGCCTTCAGTATCCCCGACGGCAAAAGGCTCTTGCAGTTGTTCACGACAGCCCTCTCTGCCCCTTCATCGATCAGCACCGTACCCTTCACCTTGAAGGCAAACGCCGTCCACCATTTTCTCCGCGCGAGCTTTCTCCCGGGAAGAAAGAGGGTGCCTATATTCTCACCTTTGGCTACCTTCACGATGACGTTCTCCCTGTTGCCGAAAACCACCCTCGTGGCAATGCCGTAATGGCCTGCCTTCCTGGCAGCCTCAAGCTTGCTCACCATTCCTCCAATGCTCTTTTCGCTCTGCGTGCCTGCGGCCGCCTTTTCTATATCCTCGTCAACCTTCTTCACTACGCGTATCATCCGGGCCTCAGGGTACCTGTTCGGGTCCTTCTCGTACAACCCCTCGACATCGGAAAGCAGGAGGAGGAGGTCAGCGTTCGTTATCTGCGCAATGAGAGCCGAGAGGTTGTCGTTATCCCCGAACCTGATCTCCTTAAAGGAGAGCGCGTCATTCTCATTGATGACCGGCACAATACCCATGGAGATAAGCATATCAAGGGTGTTCGTAAGGTTGAGACAGCTGGTCCTGTTCTTGATGTCCTCGTGGGTAAGGAGTATCTGCCCGACGTTCATCCCCTCTTTTTCAAATGTCTGCATGTACATCTTCATCAGCATGACCTGGCCGATCGATGCAAGCGCTTGTCTCTTTGCCATCTCCTTCGGCTTCTTCGCAAGTCCAAGGGTCTCCATACCGCATGCTATCGCCCCGCTCGATACGACGATGACCTCAACGCCGGCATCTTTAACGATCCTTACCTGCTTCGCTATGTTCCGTATCTTTGCCGCGCTGATCTTCCCCGCGCTGTCCACAAGGACTGACGTGCCTATCTTCACGACCATCCTTTTCAGGCCGGAGGTGTCGCACTTCACATCGTCACCCGTTTCCCCTTTCTGCACTGTCTCCGTCATCATGCACTTCCGATGGCAACATCCTGATCGCTGTCGCCCATTCTTCTTCTCACCAGCTCTTTTCTCAATTGATCGATCCCCCATCCCTTGAGGGCGCTCACAGACAGGACCTGTTCACCTTTTCCCGCGAAAAAATCTTCCCATGCCATGCGGTCGCCTTGCGATACAAGGTCAACCTTATTGAGGGCAACAAGCCTTTTCTTACGGAGCAGCCCTTCTTTATATGAACCAAGCTCAGACAATAAGACCCCGTAATCCTCGTCAGGAGAACCCGAAGAAATATCAAGGACAATAAGGAGCAATTCAGTCCTTTCTATGTGTCTCAAGAACCTGATGCCGAGCCCTTTGCCGCTCGAAGCCCCTTCTACGATACCAGGTATATCGGCAACAACAAATGTAATTTCTCCGTCTTGCAGCACACCAAGCGACGGCGTCAACGTTGTAAAAGGATAATCGCCGATCTTTGGTCTTGCTTCAGTTAAACAGGATATGAGGGTAGATTTGCCTGCATTCGGCTGACCGACAAGCCCTATGTCGGCAAGGAGCTTAAGGACCAGGTGCAGGTGCCGCCCCTGTCCCTCTTCTCCATAATCAAATTCTACAGGGGCACGGTGCGTTGATGTCTGAAACCGGCTGTTGCCCCTTCCACCCCTCCCCCCTTTTACAACAACATGGCTCTCGCCGTCATGCGTAATTTCACACAAGAGCGAAGCGCCATCCTCACCGTATACAACAGTACCGAGGGGTACATAAATTGTGATGTCTCTGCCGTCCCTGCCTGTTTTATTTTTTCCGCTTCCATGTTTACCGTTCTCTGCCTTGTATACGCGTTTGTATCTGAAATCCATGAGGCTTGTGAGGCTGCTTTTACCGGATATGATTACATCCCCTCCTTTGCCTCCGTCTCCACCGTCAGGTCCGCCGCGCGGGACAAATTTTTCTCTCCTGAAACTTACACAGCCGTTACCGCCTTTGCCGGCCTCAACATAGATCTTTGCTTCATCAACAAACTTCATTCCACAGGATAGACATGGGCCTGTTTTTTGTCCCCGGCTGATTCAAATTTTACGATCCCGTCGATCAACGCAAAGAGGGTGCGGTCACGGCCCATCCCCACATTGTCACCCGGGTGGATCCTCGTGCCATGCTGCCTCGCAATAATGGTCCCTGCCTTAACGGTCTGGCCGCCAAAGATCTTAACCCCGAGCCTCTGCCCTTTGCTGTCTCTTCCGTTTCTTGAGCTTCCACCAGCCTTTTTATGTGCCATCTTATGCCTCCAGTATTATCTTTTCTATCAGTAATTCGGTATAGGGCTGACGATGCCCTTTCTTTACCTTGTAATCTTTCCGCCTTTTGTACTTAAAAACCGCCACCTTATCCTCTTGCGCCTGTGCAATAACCTTACCCTGTACATATGCCCCTTTTACAAAAGGCGTTCCCACGATTGTACCCTGTCCGGTATCGACCATCAGCACGTCTTTCAACTGGACACCCTCTCCCTCGGCGGCAGTTATATGCTCCAGCTTTACCCTGTTACCCTCTGTTATCTTGTACTGCTTGCCTCCGCTCGCGATGATCGCATACATAATTTTCTCCTTGCTCTTATTTGAAAAAAAACACACTATAGTATGATAATTACAACGGAAAAGTCAATAGAGAAAAGAGGTATGAGACTGGGCGAAAAAGAGTTTGACAGGATCGTGAAAAAAGCAATCCGGCGCATCCCCATCGAGATCCGGCAATATCTCGACAATCTGGTGATCTCGGTACGGCAACAACCCTCAAAGGCGATGCTCAAAGAGATCGGCATCCCGCCAGGGGAGGTTCTTTTTGGCCTCTTTCAGGGCGTTTCGCTATTGGAACGGTCGGTCATTTCACCGCCTCTGTTCCCTGACACGATCCTTCTTTTCCAGGGACCTATCGAGAGCGCCTGCGCAACTGTTGAAGAAGTTGAGGAACAGGTCGAAATAACCCTCGTCCACGAGATAGCTCACTTCGTGGGGATGACCGAGGAAAGGCTCGCAGAACTCGGGTACGGCTAAAACAGGATGCTGGATGCTCGATACAGGCAAATACACCGTGAGGCGTAAGGCGTCAGGCGTGAGGGGATAAACCCCGTGAAATGTTAAAGGTGAAATGTGAAATGAAGGATTGTTTCTTTTGTCTCTTACTGTTCACCGTTCACTATTCACTGACTTTATTGAGAGTGTTTGCGATAAAGGGCCCGGCACAGATGCGCTTCTGACGCCTGATCCCTCTCCTGGCCCCTTGGACCCTGTTTTTTTATTTCGTAAGCAGCACAGGGCATTGTGCGCCCTTCAGAACGTTCCTCGCCACACCCCCGATCAGGTATTTTGCGATACCGGACTGGCCAAGCGACGCGATGACTATGAGGTCTACCTTCTTGTCCTTCGCCTCCTGCAATATCGCGTCATAGGTAATTCCCGTGGCGATATCGGTATGAACCTCTATCTCACTGGATTTCGGGAACTTCTCAAGCTGTTTCTTCATGCCGTCATATGCAGAGTCTACAGCTTCCTTTTTTATTTCTTCTACGACATCTTCTCCGATGCTGTAATCGATGGCCCACCGATGTATGGCCAGGTGTATCACATGCAAAAGATAGATCTTCGCGTTATACTGTTTGGCTATATCCAGGGCCTGGCTCAGGGCCCTGTCGGAATATTCTGAAAAATCTGTCGGAACAAGGATCTTTGTTGGTCTTAACATTGGTATCACCCCCTTCACGTGCGTAGGTCCTGGAAGAGGACCCATATGTCCTGTGCAGAGCTGGTCGCCTTATTTCGTCAGCAACACAGGACATTTTGCTCCCTTGAGAACATTTCGCGCAACACCACCGATCAGGTATCGCGCGACCCCTGTTCTCCCGAGGGATGCTATGACAATAAGATCAATACCCTCCTCTTCCTGCACCCTGAGTATCTCTTCGGCAGGAACACCGCTTGCCACTTCGGAGACCACCTCGACCTCCTTGCTCTGCGGGAACTTACCGATCTGCTTCTTGAGCTTGCTTTTTGCCGTTTTGACCATCGCTTTCTCGTATTTCTGGAACACTCTGGGGGTAATGGTAATGTCAGAATAGTCATCGGTCAAAGCCCTGCGGATCCTTTCATAGACAACGTGCAAAACATACACCTTTGCCTTATACTCGATGGCAATATCCAATGCTTGCTGCAGCGCCTTATCTGAATATCCGGAAAAATCGGTGGGTACAAGGATCTTTGTCGGCATAAGCATATCTCACCCCTCCTTTCATGGTAGATCTTCCAGTATGGCCGATCTTTATTGTTTATCCTCCTAATCTAATCATAGCACCCAAGCGCCGTTTGTCAATGAGAGGAACAACACCCGTAAATCGTGAGCCGTAAGTCGTCAGAAGAAATCTGTTCTACGTTCTATGTTCTACATTCAAGGTTTAAAAAAACAGATACTCGATGCTGGCCAGGTTCTATTCAAGGAACAAGGATCGAGGTGCGAGGAACGAGGTTCTTGTTACACCGTCATCACGAGGAGTTTTTCTATCGTCATCGCGAGGAGCATCAGCGACGTGGCGATCTACGGAGTATAACCTATTGAATGAGATTGCCGCGCTACGCTCGCAATGACACTACGCACGCCCTGCGGGCTCTCAATTTGCAAGGGGCTTCCGCCAGGATCCAGCAGCGAGCATCCAGCATCCGGTATTTCTCCACTTATGCCTTACGACTCACGGATGTGCTTTCATCGAGCAGAGAGTAGAAGTGCTGTTTGATCTCCGGTGATGTGCGGCTGAAATCATATTGATTGATGAAACGTTCAACAGAGATGTCTTTTGCCTCCCGGAATATGGCATTGACCCTGGCGCATATCTCGCCATTCTGGTCCGCTATCCATGCCGTTGCAAAGATATCCCGCTCCTCGATGTTGAGGAATTTCCCCTTCGCGACATAGGGCGTATTGCACATGACGGGCTTCAAAAAGTCCATCTCCGTATGCCGCGTCATGGCGATCTTTTTTGTTCCCATAAAGATAGCGTACCAGATGATAACGTCAAGAATGCCAAAGATCATGCCCCCGTGTAAAACGTCGGAGTACCCTTGGAAGCGGTTATCGATATTCACATCGCAGCACACGATGCCTTCACCATACATCATTTTTAGCTGCAGACCGTCGTTTCTTTCCAATCCGCAGAAAAAAGAGTCTTTATAAACTGGAAGTATGTCCATTGAACGAAATCTCCTTCATACGTTAGCTGTCCGTTGGCAGCTTATAAATACCTCATCCCCAGCTGCCCGCATCCTCCGCATATATCCCGGCCTCTTGAATCCCGTATGATCGTCGTAAAATGCCTGCCGAGAAGATATGACTGGAATCTTTGTATTGACGCCGGTTCCGGCGTTCTAAATTCAATGTTGGGCGACTCGTTATAGGGAATAAGGTTGATCTTGCATTTTATGCCTTTCAGAAGCTCCGCAAGCCTTTTCGCATCATCAAGGGAATCGTTGACGCCTTTTAACAGCACATATTCGAAGGTGATCCTTGCCCTGTTCGGCAGCTTGAATCCCCTCACGAACTGGATGATCTTCCCGATAGGATACAATCTGTTGATCGGCATGATCAATGTACGCGTTCCATCGTCCGCGGCGTTGAGGGAGATTGCAATAACGGCAGACCTTGGCTCCAGAGCCTTCAGCCCTTCAACAAGGCCCACCGAGGAGACGGTGATCCTCCTGTATGAGAAATCAAGACCAAGCGGGTTCCTGAGAATATCAAGGGCGGGAATCACGTTATCCAGATTATCTACAGGTTCGCCCATGCCCATCAGGACGATGTTCGTTATCCTCTCGCCCGATCCCCTCTTAAGGTATTCCTTTACTGCCACGACCTGGCCGACGATCTCGTGCACGGCAAGATTTCTCTTGAAGCCAATCCTGCCGGTAACGCAGAACCTGCACCCCATCCTGCATCCGATCTGTGTTGATATACAGAGGGTATTCCTGTCCTTCTCGGGCATCAGGATGCTTTCAATGACATGTCCGTCCTCAACAGAGAACGCGAATTTCTTTGAGCCGTCCTTTGATGCGAGCGCCTCTTGTATCTGGAGCAGGTCGGTCGAAAAGGTTTCCTTGAATATCTTCCGGAGACCCTTTGGTATATTGGTCATCTCGTCGAAATCAAAGACGCCCTGATTGTAGATCCATTTGTAGAGCTGCTTTGCCCTGTATTTTTCTTTGCCTGTCGCTCCTATTGCTTTTTCAAGCCCGGGGAGGGTGAAACCGAAAAAACTTTCCATTATATCTGGTTTTACTCCGTATTGGATGGCCGTATAGTTCCCACATAAAATAGCAGAAAGAGCTTGCTTTTTCAAGGTTTGAAGGTGGCAGGTGGGCATCGGCGCCGGACCCTTCCCCGCAAACACGCTCAATAAAGCCAGTGAAAGGTGAAAGTCTCTCGTAATTCGTGAATCGTAATTCGTAATTGGATGAACCTAATGAAAGGTAAATGCGTCATTGCGAGCGGAGAGCGGCGATCTCATGAATAGTTCACACCCTATGAGGGCGCTATGCCACTTCGCTTTTCGCACCTTGTGCTTTTCCATTTACGTCTCGCGAACTGCGAATTACGGTTGTTCTCCCCTTACGACATACGCCTCACGGCTTACGGGGCTTTATCTTTCTGCTCTTCCCACCCTCTCACCTTCTTGCTCGTCTAAGGTTTCATCGTCTCTTGTCAATGCCTAACCGATTCGCCCGATGCTCAGAGAATTTAATAATTTAATGGACGTCCTCGTAGCCCTTTGGAGATCGACACAAAGCAGAAGTAATCGGACCCTTTAGGATTTCGCCCTTCTTCCTTTATTCGTCTCCAATACCTCTATGAAGGCATCGATCCGGTTATGGGTGTCTACCTCGTTATATGCGCTGATATCGACGATGTCGCCCTCCATGATGAGGGTCGGTATATCGCCGTATACCCTTTTCAAGGTCTCGGCCTGCATGATGATCCCCGCATGCCAGCTCCGGCATGAAAAGGCGGAGTGGAACACTACGCCGTCAAGATTGTAATCCTCTATGAGCTCTATAATGCGCTCCACCTTCGGAATTGAACCGGGACGCCTCCGCGCCTTGTCATACCAGTGGGTATAATACCGTATAAACCTCCACGCGATGTGCTCCAGGGGGTCGCCTGTTTTGGGAAGATCAAGCCTGGAGAGCTTTTCGGCTACGCGGTAGGTGGTCTCCGCGGGAAAGACAGCGCCTTTCTCGTTGAAATACTGGAA
Source organism: Deltaproteobacteria bacterium UBA7527 (assembly GCA_002478225.1). GTDB lineage: Bacteria > Desulfobacterota > Syntrophorhabdia > Syntrophorhabdales > Syntrophorhabdaceae > UBA5609. The sequence continues at coordinate 44,088 of DLMV01000031.1, forward strand.
ATCACCCAACGCAAACCAGGAAGGTAGGCCGGCCCCCCAGGCTAATCTGTATCTCTCTTCGTCTGCAACGCCTTTCTTCTCGTTGATCTTCTGCTTCAGCTCTGCATTCAGTTCGGCATAGAAATCATAGGCATCCTGTGTGCCAAGCATGAAGGTGATGGGCACCATGGTATTCATCGCATCTCCCGTATCCATGGGCGTCGGAACGGCCTTACGGAGATCATAGGTGTCAATGAAAAGGTCCCAGGTCCTGTCCGACAGGTCAACGATGGCCTCCAGCCGGTCCCAGTCCATCTTTTTGCCGGTATGTTTCTCGCAGAAGTGGACGCATTCACGGAGCTCCTCGGTGGCATACTTTACGTAGAATTTTTCTACATCTTTTTGGTCAATATTAGGGTCCCATGGCGGATAATACATGCCCCCTACAAAAACAGGCACATCCCGGAGGTAATGCTGCGTTGCCTGCGGCCACTTGAAACGGGGGTCGCAGAGCTGCTGGGCACTGCCGATGATCATATCGGGCCGGCCCATGCCGCCCCAGGGCGCGCCGGGAGGGATCTCCCCCAATTCCTCACGAAGCATGTCGAAACCAAGGTTGCATGTTGCGTAGGTACAGAGGGAACGCGAAAAATTGTCCGATTCTGCCTTCTGGAGATATTTCTCCGCATCGCGCTTGGCAGCGCATATACCCGAGAAGCTCTCTCCCCAGGCGGGAACAATGTCCATTGCCAGAAGGATCTCGTCGTGGGCGTCCTGTATATACGCATAGGCGACCTTCTTCCCCTCCTCCTTTGCTGAAAGGGTGGCTGCCATGTTCGCCCTCACCATTTTCGGAACCTTCGCCGCTGTCTTTGTCGCAAGCGCCCTTGGTTTTCTCTGTTCCGTCATGATAACCTCTCTTATTTGCCGTTCTTCAACATACTATCTTTCGCCGTTACAATATATTTTTCTCTCAATTTCGGCTTCTCTATCTTTCCTGTCTGATTTCTGGGTACGCTGTCAAAGATGATCTTTCGGGGGCGCTTGTAACGGGGCAGGTTCTCGTCGCAGAACGCCTTCATTTCCTCCATTGTGAGAGCTCCCTCAGTGGTGGGCTGGATGATCGCGGTGACGATCTCCCCCAGTCTCTCATCAGGGGTGCCTATTATGGCCACATCCCTGACCTTTGGATGCTTCTGGATAACCTCTTCCACTTCCACGGGATAGACATTCTCTCCGCCGCTGATCACCAGGTCCTTTTTCCTGTCGACGAGATAGATGTAGCCGTCCTTGTCCATCTGGGCCAGGTCGCCGGTATGGAGCCAACCGTTCACAATGGTCTTTTCTGTGAGGGACGGGTTCTTGTAATACTCCTTCATAACGCCCATACCCTTCACGACGATCTCTCCCACTTCGCCTATAGGGACATCTTCATCCTTTTCGTTTACTATCCGGGCGTCCCATAAAAGTCCCGGTTTTCCAATGGCGCCTATCTTGCTTTCATCCTCGATCTTGTTGTGGATGGTGCCCGGCCCGGTGCTCTCGCTGAGACCGTATGTGTTGTGGCATTCCATATGGGGAAAGTATTCCTTCCACCTTCGTATAAGGCTTGTCGGAATAGGCTGCGCACCCATCTGAAGGATGCGCCAGCAGGAAAGGTCGTAGTCCTCTTTCTTCAGTTCACCCTTATCCAAAGCCTGGAGAATATCAAGGGTCCACGGCACCAGCAGGAATGCCACTCCCAGTCTTTCGCCGGAAATGGCATTGAAGATAGTTTTTGGCGTGATCTCTTCCGTCAAAAGCACCGTTTTCGTTCCTACGAGCATGGAGCCAAGGAGATGGCCCATCGCCACATGGTAGAGGGGCGGCATCATCAACAGGGAGTCATCCCTGGTAAGGCAAAGATTCGTAACTTCGTTCACGGCAGGACAAAAGAGATTCTTGTGAAGGAGGAGTATCGGCTTTGGAGCGCCGGTCGTTCCGGACGTAAAATAGAGCCCGCATTCATCCTCGTCTTGCACTTCCACCGGTGGTGGAAGCCTGGAGCCGTGGGCGATAAGGCTCTCCATGTCTTCTATGCCGGCGGTTGCGTTCGTTCCCATGCTGATCAGTTTTTTCACAGTGGGCAGGCTTGATCGACTTTCCTGTATGCGGGGAACGTACTCCTCTTCAAAGATAAAACAGCAAGGCTCTGCTGCTTTTGCACAATAGGCGATGTTCTCATCGGTAAAACGGAAATTGAGGGGATTAACCCATGCCCCTGTCTTGATGATTCCGAAATAGGCCTCCAGCCAGTTGATGGAATTTTTTCCCATCATGAAAACCCTGTCGCCCTTCTGCACCCCTTGTTCGATAAGGGCATTCGCCAGGCTGTTTGTCCTCTCGTCAAATTGTTTCCAGCTGATCGATTTCCTTTGTTTTGATACGGGCCTGATCTCGACAAATGCCGGGTCATCAGGGTAAAGTCTCCTGTTTCTGGACGCAAGATCGATAATGTTCATAGCAGCCTTCCTCGTTAGGTCATTAATTAGGTCATGCCCCGGGGCAGTATGCTCCGGGGCATGCATGGCAACGGCTATTTCTAATTGTCCTTCAGGTAATCGAGGCAGAACTTAAGGGCTTGATCACCCGGCAACCCCTTTGCCTTCATGTTTTTTACATACTCATCGAGCAGCGGCCGTACTGCAGCGGCCCATCTCGCTTCTTCCTCTTTTGAGAGCGATATAATCTTTTTTCCTTTCTTTAATATAAAATCCTTGCCCTCCTTCTCGATCTCGTCCCAGACATTGCCCTGTTTCTCTATCCATTCAGCGCTTACCTCTTCAAATACTTTCTGGATATCAGGGGGCAAAGAGTTCCATTTGCTCTTATTCATGACAATAAACATTCCCGTGGAGTAACCGGTAGGATAACTTAACGTTGTATAGTTCACCACTTCGCCCCATTTAAAGCCCCACAAGGCCTCCATCGGAGCCATTGCGCCATCAGCAACACCCGTACGAAGCGCATCATATGTTTCCGTCATTGTTGTTCCAACAGGAGCTGCGCCAAGTGCCGTTACGATCTTCGATGCCAGTCCGGTAGCCCTTATCTTCATACCCTTAATGTCTTCCAGCTTATAGACAGGCTTCGTCTTCGTATGTAGCAGTCCGGGACCATGGGCGTGCAGATAGAGGACCTTGACCTCGTCAAGTTCTTTTGGTTTGAATTTTTTATAGTATTCATTAATCATTCTTGTCGGGATAATGCCATTTTTATAGCCCAGCGGCAGGTCAATAACCTCGGTAAGCGGGAACTTCCCCCTCGTATAGGCGAAGCAACTGAAACCGATATCAGAGATGCCTTTTACAACGCCGTCGTAGATCTGGGCAGCAGGGGTCAAGGTGCCTCCCGGAAAATAGGCGATCTTTACGCTGCCGTTAGTCCTTTTCTCTATCTCTCTGCACCATTGCTCCGCGGTAATGCTGTGCTTGTGAAGTACAGGAAAAAAATTCGAATAATTCAACGAGATTACCTTCTGCCCCGCCGAATAGCCGGGATAGCTCATAAAACAGACGCTCAGAAAAAGTACCAGAAAAAATATCTTTGCTGCCCTGTGCTTACTCATAATATTACCTCCTTTTTAAAAATATGCCCGTTCTGTCAAGGCGACAATTTAATAAATAACACAATTTATATAAAATTAATTAATACGAATATGGCATATAAATAGCATTGTTATAGTGCTATTTATTTCCATGATCAGGCAAGAGACATCAAGTGTGTCCTTAAATTGACCTTTTTCTTGTTTAACCCGAGCTTGTTCCTGATGTTCTGTCGATGGTGGTTCACGGCATTCTCTGATATACCCGATATCCCTGCGATCTCCTTTACTGTCTTGCCGTCTCTTATGAGGTTTGCCACCCGGATCTCTGCTGGGGTGAACTGAGAGTAAGCCGAAGACATCTTTTGAACGAAGGGAGATATGATGTTCCTTAAATTTGTTTCAAGAATATTCAGATAGTTCTTCGTCTCGTCATCCAGCCTTTTTTCTTTTAGTCTTTCAATATATGGTAAGACAAGCTTTTTCACGTTATTCAGGATCTTGTCTTCCATCTCGTTCTTATCCTGGTCACGCTGCCTCAATAATACCTTGAGGGCAGCGTTGACCTCTTCGAGATTAAGGGTCTTGATCTTTACCTCTTCTTCGGCCCTTTTTCGTTTCGTGATATCTCTGACAAATCCTCCTATACCCCTTTTCCCCTCGCCGAGGCTTACTGCAAACCTTCGGACTTCATATATCCTGTCGTTTACTGTCTCTTCCGTCATGACTATGGACGACGATTTCAATGATTTAATGTCGGCGCGTTTTGCTTTCTCAGCATCTTCTCGCGGACGCAATTCAAAGTCGGTCTTGCCGATGATCTCATCCTCATTTTTTTGAAAAAAGACCCTCAGCAACCTGTTAACGATGACATACTGTAACTTTTCGTCCTTAAGAAAGACGGCATCCGACGTGGAGTCGATGAAGGTCCTGTAGCGTTCCTCGCTTGCCCTCAGGGCATTTTCCATCTCCTTGCGCCGTGTAATATCCTCAATAGTGCCCTCATAGCACAGCGTCTTGCCGTTCTCGTCCCTTACTGTCCGCGCGTTGATGGAAACCCATATCTTTTTTCGGTCTTTCCTGTAGACCTGTTCTTCAAACCCCTCTACGAAACCATGCTCCTCGCAAATGGCCTTGAATCTCTCCCTGTCTTCAGGATCAACATAGACTTCCTTTCCTATATCAGTAATGGAATGCATCATTGACTGGGGAGAATCATAACCATACATTTTTGCAAAGGTGGTGTTTGCGGTAATGACCTTGCCCTCCGGCGTGGTCTGGAAGATCCCTTCAATAGCATTTTCGAAGATGCTGCGATACTTCTCTTCGCTGATCCGCAGCCTTTTCTCTGTCTCTCTTCGATCGCTAACATCACGGACTATTGCCTGAAGAACAGGCCTTTCCTTGTCAAACTCAATTCTGTTCAGGCTTACCTCAGCGTCGAAAAGGGTTCCATCATACCGGCGATGTTTCCACTCAAAAAACTGTGGTTCGCCCGCAAGGGCAGCCTTTCCTTTCTCAATAGCCTTTTCCCTTGAAGGTCTTCCGTCAGGCTGGAGAGGCGGAGAAAATGCATAGGGGGTCTGCCCGATGATCTGGCCCCTGGAACATCCGAACATGCTCAGGAACTTCCGGTTGCAGTCAATAAAAATATCCCTATCTATGAGGAATATTGCGTCATTTGCATTATCGAAAAGTGTATGGTACTTGACCTCGCTTTCCCTGAGCTTGCTCAGGACACGCTTCATTTCCGTAATGGAATGTGCTGCATCTCTGTTTTTCACCTGTCGCGCTCACCGGGAATTAATAATTTATTAATATTATACACTCACATCTGTCCAAAATAAATTTTGAAGGGGAAGCCTCCAAACAGGTAAAATTAATTTAACCAAAAATTAATACACCCGAAGGAAGCACCCCATGAATAAGTTTAGCAGCATGTTCGGACAGATTCTACAGATATTCTCGAAAACGGAGTTCTATACAGCGGTGAAGGGGTTGAAGGCAGGGGAAAAACGCAACACGATCATGGAGACTCTATGAGAAGGTGTTCTGCCAGCTTCTCAATACGGTACGGACGGCAGCCCCGGGGAAGAAGAAGCTCCGCTTCAAAAACAGGCTCTTCAGCTTTGATGCCACCCTCATCGAACTGTTTCTCTCTTTTCGACTGGGCTACGTATCGTACGACCAAGGGGGCTGTAAAGCTTCATCTCCTTTTAGACCATGACGGGTACTTCCCTGTCTACGCCCATATAACAGACGGGCGTACCCACGAGGTGAGGATCGCCCGGAATCTCTTCTTTCCCAAAGGATCTCTTGTCGTCATCGGCATGGGCTATGTGGATTATGCCCTATCATAAACAATATCTAAATCCTACTTTGCCCGATGGCGGGGTTAAGGCGTCTTTTTCGTGAGCCGGCAGAAGGTAAACGCCAGTTGTACCGTCATTGAAGAGAAGCCTGTTCCCAAAAACAGCTTGGTCTTGAGGGACCATCAACGTGTATGCCTCCAGAAAGGATTATCCCCACCCCTTGAGGCGTATCGAGGTGTGGAATGCAACGAAGCAGGAGGTCATTGTCCTTATTACGAACCGTATGAACTTAGGTCCTGCCACCATTGCCTCTATCTATAAAGACCTATGGCAGATTGAGATCTTCTTTAAAACGATCAAGCAGAACCTGACGATAAAGACCTTTGTGGGTACCTCCGCGAACGCGGTTATGGTCCGGATCTGGACGGCGCCGATTTTGATCCTGCTTCTCAAGTACCTCATGTTCCGTTCCCGGTTCGACTGGTCGCTCTCCAACCTTATCGCCATGCTACGCTACAACCTGTTTACCTACGGCGATCTGTGGGCATGGATCGATAGTCCTTATGAGGTGCCGCCCATCATACCGACGAGCGAACAGTTGATGTTGGAGTATGAATACATTGGACAGCATAATGGATTATGGGAAACAATCTTTACAGCAACCTCGTTGTGAAAGAGAGGATCTATGTGTCCAATATGGTGATTTTATTGGAGGCGAATGTTGGGATTAGATTATTTTGGACAGCAGTGACCGTTCACTCTCCACTGCCTTACAGATCTACAATGAGTGAATTGTCTGTTTTGAATCCTTTGATCGTTGCCCCGGAGATCTTCTTAAAGAAATGGGCAATGAGTTCCCTGTCCTGCGGCTCATCAACGTAGTCCTTTATTCTCCGGTCATAAGCGATAAACCTCTTTTCTGCGAGGAAGGTCTTCATGACCATATCGTCGTGTCCGTTCCTTCCGCATTGCGCTTCGAGGAGGTTGCTCAGCCTCCGCAGTCCGCGGTCTCTGTCGAGCATCCGCTTCACAACATTGATGAACCTGACGATCTTCATGAATGTAAAGATTGCGTCACGGGGCAGGGCCGGGTTGATGGGCAGCATATAGCTTGACCGCAATGTCTTGACGTCTTTATCCCGGAAGCCGTCTGAGGATTCGTCGTATATGCGGCTTCCCGGTGCAAGGTAAAAGATGCTCGGGCCAAGCAGCATCCTCTTCCCCATGAGAAAGAGGATGGTCTCGATGATATCATCCGGTCTCTGGCCCGGCAGCCCTATGATAAAATGTACCTCCACGTCAAACAGCGACGCCTCAAGGAAAGGCACAAGTCTGAGGAAGTTCGCCGGCGCCGGCCGCTTCTGCCTCCCCACAACAGACTCGGACATATCAACGAGAGAAAAGTTTAAGCGCCGGAAACCAGCATCTGACATATTTTTCAGCGTCCTGATATCCATCGTATCAGCATAGATACCGTTCATAGCGGAAAGGCTCAATCCTTTTCCCCTGAGAAGGGAGAGGACCTCATTGAAAAAATCAGGATCGAGGTTCAGCATGTCATCTTCGAAGTCGATCGCACCGATGCCTGCTTCAATACAGGAAGATATTTCCCGATCAATGCTTCCGATGCTCCTTCTTCTGTAAGGAACAGGAGGCTTGCCGCAGAAGGCGCAGCGGAAAGGGCAGCCCCTCGACGTGAGAAAAAAGGTATAGTTCTTTCCGCCTATCCTGTAATCGGCAGGGGTCAACAGTTCCCTCGCGGGGATGCGGTCGATATCCTTTTCAATGACTGTATCGGATATGGAATGATCGCCGTTCTGCCTTGAAGAGACACCCGGGATGCCGGCGATGGTACTTCTGTCTGACCGTAATGCCCTGACCAATGAAGCAAGGGGCGTCTCGCCCTCCCCCCGTATGACATAGTCGACGTATGAACTGCCGAGCGGATGGCGAGGAAAAAGCGTGGGGTGCGTGCCGCCCATGACCGTTATTATGTCCTCGCTGACCTTTTTCGTTATCTTTGCTGCCTCGAGGGCTTCGAGGGAATACGTCGTGCATGAGGATGTGATCGCAACAATATCAGGTACGTGCCGCCTGATGACGGTCTCGATCTCTCTGCCGTCTGCACCGAAATGATAATACCTGCGGAAGAGGAAGAATGGCGAGGAGCGGTCATCCTGGTAGTAGTCCCGCAACTCCGGAAAGGGGTGGTCTTTGATGATCTTTGGTCTTCTGTTGCTCCGCAAATCAACGATCGAGACGTCGCAAATGTCCTTTATCGCCGCTGCAAGGTAGGCAAGCGCAAGCGGATACGTCCGTATGGACGTGTCGTAAAAATCCTCGATAGGCGGTTGCAGCAGAAGCACTTTCACGAAAAGATTATAATCGAAAATCCGATGAAACAATATCGTTTTCGCAGGAACATTTTTACTTGCTGCTCCACTGCGCATTGCTTTCCTTTAAAACCATTTATTTACGCCGGAACGCTGTCTCCTCTGCTCGCTCGCTGCGCGCTGCTTGCCCTGGCAACGATTCGCTCCCATTCAATTCTTGATCTCGCTTATGTCGCTTAAGACAGCGAGAATTGGCCTGAACACGACGCTGGCCGCAGGCACATTTCAGCTCATCGGCAATGGTCGCGGGGTACCTGGCTCGATGCCGGGTCGCTCCAAGCAGTGTTCGAGGCTCGCTAACGGAAAAGCTCCTTCCGGCTTAAATAATCGAAAAACAAGACCGGTCTCTATACGCTGTCTTTTGTCAGTGCCTGGCCCTTTTTGTTTTTCCTTTCAACGTTTCATCATGTCGCTCTTTGGATAGTCCATAAGTTAGTTATTTAGTTATGGACGTCCCCGTCGCCACAGGCAATAATCATGAACTACAGAGAGAAATGGAGCATTTTGTTTTTTGAGGAAGATTTATGCCCTTGAGTATACCATCTTTTGTTCTCGCATCTTCTTTCTTATCATCCCTTTTCCATCAAGGTATTTTAAATGAGCGATCGTCTCTCCGGTAGCAAAAAATTTCTGCAGGGCAGGAAAAGAGCTCCAGGATTCACAATCAATATTCCATGTCATCTGTGATGCCACCTGATATGCATTTTTACTGCCTTCTTCCAGTATGGAGATTACCTCGTCACCTCGCTGCCGGTGATGATCTTTTAATTCCCTTATCCTCTCTTTACAATTCCTGAAAATATCTTTATGGCCCGGCAGAACAAGCTCGATATCCAGTTCATACACCCTGTCCAGGCTTGAGAGATATTTTTTCAGAGGGTCCTCAGCATCATACTTCGAGAGGATGGCAGGGGTTATCTCACTTAGAAGGTGATCTCCCGATATTAAGATCCTCTTATTGGGCTCGTATAGACACGTATGGCCATTGCTGTGACCTGGTGTTGTTACGCATTTAAATTGGTAATCCCCTATATTTAATACCTCCCCGTCTTTTAGAAACGTAAAAGGGAGGGGCTCCCTCCAGTTATGTTTATTGGCAGCATGGAAGGTAAGGGCCTTTTGAAGCTCGCCTTCAGGAAAACCGCTCATTCGACCGGAATTTACGAGGTCAGGCAAAAAGTTATCCGATCTTACCCAATCAATACCGGCAGATTCTATTTCGTTAAAGTATATCGTTGAGTGGTCAGCTATTAATACAGGGGCAAGGCTGAAATGATCTATGTGAAAATGGGTAATGAAAAAGTCTGTCTTTTCCAAATCCACTCCAAGTTCCCTCAAGCCGGCCTGCATTGCTTGCCTGCATTCTTCAACATCCATCCCCGTATCGATAATCAAATTTCTGTCCTTTGCCTTGATCACATAGGAGTTGATGGATTGTAATGCCATATCGGGGAGAGGGATCTCAATTTTGTATAGGTTTGAAGTAATTTGTTCTATCATAAACTGACCTGCCCGACATTATTGTACCACTTTTAACGTTGGTTTCTCCACTTGAATTCCAGGCCTGCTGTGTATTTCGCTTTACAAAATATCCATAACAAATGTAATCTTAGGTATACCAAACAATGCATAATATTAAAAATCCATTATGGAGGGAGAGTATATGAAAAAGTTTGTGGCATGTCTTGTAGCAGCGCTGATGCTTGTTGTCGCGGCAACCGCTTCAGCAGGACCCATCATTGACAAGATAGTAAAAAGAGGTGAATTGCTCGTCGGTTCGTCCGGGGATTATCCTCCTTTGACGGCAAAAACAAAAAGCGGCAAGCTCATCGGGATCGACATCGATCTTGCGACGCTCATCGCAAATGAGATGGGCGTCAAACTGAAGGTCGTCCAGATGCCCTTCAATACCCTTCTTGCCGCACTGAAGTCCGGCAAGATCGACATGGTCCTGTCATGTATGACCATAACCTCCGAAAGGAATCTCAAGTTCGCATTCGTAGGTCCCTATTTCGTTTCCGGGCAGTCCATCCTTACCACAAAAGAGATGGCCCTGAACGTGAGGACCCTGAAGGAGATCAATAAGGCCGACTTTTCACTCGCTGTACCTCTCGGCACCACCAGCGAGGTCATCGCAAAGATGAGCCTGCCCCTGACAAGGCTCGAGGTTGCAAAAGACATGGACGAAGCGATACAGCTTCTTCTTTCCGGCAAGGTCAAGGCTGTCATGTCCGATGTCGCGGCATGTGCCGTTACCGTATTCCGCAATCAGGACAAGGGATTGGTCGCGACGCCCCCGCTCACCTTTGAACCGTTCGGCATTGCCGTCCGCCAGGGCGATCCTCTGCTCGTAAACTGGCTCAACAACGTCCTTCTGAATGCCCAGGGCAACGGCGTCCTCGACGACCTTCAGGCAAAATGGTTCCAGGACTCATCATGGATGAAGGAGCTGCCGTAGTATAAGGTCTTCTGCACTATGATGCGATCCGCCTTCTCACCTTTTTCCAGCTTTCCGTGGCAAGGAAGCTCTCTTCCATGTTGGCGACCATGGTCTTGAACTTCTTCATGGGGAAGGTGATAGTGAGAACGTCCTTCTGCACGCAGGGTCTCGCGGACACGTCGAACATGCCGAGGACGCCCCGCGGGTGTCGTGAACGATTTTCGAGGTATGGATATAGAACGATCGTTGCGCAGCCGGCTCCGAACGGCGTGAAGACGCCGTTCAGCTCCTTCTCGTCGTAGTTCGCGAGTGTGAAGAGTCCTGACAGAACATCGGGGGGCGCAAAAAATATCACCGCCTCCGGGTTGTCTCCTTTGTCGAGAAGGTCCCATCGCTTGAAGATGATATATTTGCCCGGTGCACGCAGTGTGGGAACTTTTTTCATTATCGTATTGACCAGCGCCGGCGACTTCTTATACCGTTCGCCCGCAAGCTCGCCGGGTATCCCGTAGGAGAGGAAATACTCGAAGTTCGGCCTCAGGACCTCCGAGAAGCCGAAATACCGCTTACCCCCCTCGCAGCCCATAGAATAGATGTCAAAGCACAGGGGCTTCCCGCTCCTCGCCCGCGCAAGGTCGGCGATGACGCACCTGTGCACCCCTGAGCTTTTCGGCGGCCTCACCTTTCGCGCCGCATCTTCGCTGTCCGTATAGAAAAAGGCGACTGGCAGCTCAGTTCCGTTGAAATACCGAGCCCACAGTTCCATGAACCTCTCTTTCAATCTCATGTCCATACTGACCTCCCGTTATGGCATTTATTATCACCCTCATTATTAAACGTTTAGTGTAATTTTTCAATAACTCTGGCTGCCAAAAAACTATTGACATTTGAAGAGTTGACCCCAATTGTTTTTCCGGTGGGTAGGTTTGTTTTATGTTATACTCATCACACCATGCAAACAAATATAAAGAGGCTGCTGTTCAATATCATCATCGCAGCCGCGCTCACATACCTTGGCCTCACCGTCATGATCTATTTCCAGCAGGACGGCATGGTCTATGTCCCGGAAAGGACGATCACGCACGATCCGAAAAATATCGGGTTGGAGTATGAAGAAGTTGCTGTCAGGACAAAGGACGGCATCTCCATATCGGGGTGGTACATTCCTGCAAAGAACGAGAAAGCGGTTATTCTTTTCTGCCACGGGAATGCCGGGAACATATCCAACCGGCTCGACTCTGTCAGGATCTTCAACAACCTCTCCTTAAGCGTCCTCATTTTCGATTACAGGGGCTACGGAAAAAGCGAAGGAAGGCCATCGGAAGAAGGCACATACCTCGACGCCGAGGCAGCGTGGGACTACCTGGTCACCGTAAAGAAGATACCGCCCGGCAGGATCATTGCCTTTGGCCGTTCGCTGGGGGGAGCCGTCGCAGCGGAGATCGCGGCAAGGAGATCGCCTGCCGCATTGATCATCGAATCCCGCTTCACATCTGTCCCCGACCTCGGCAAAAACATATATCCCTGGCTTCCTGTCAAGCTTATATCAAAATTTCACTACGCAACGATAGACAAGATACGAACTGTCAGATGCCCTAAGCTGATCATCCACAGCAGGAAAGACGACATAGTCCCCTTCGAGCACGGCAGGGCAATTTATGAGAAGGCCGCGCTCCCGAAAGAATTCCTCGAGATACGCGGAGGCCACAATGACGGCTTTCTCCTCTCAGGAAGGATATATACGGAAGGGATAGAAGGATTCCTTGAGAGACATGTGTATAAATCAGCTCATGGCGAAAAGAACGTGAGTCGTAAGGCGTCAGGCGGGAGGCGGGAAAAACCCGTTGCTCGATACTGGTCGCTGGATGCTGGCTAAGACCTCAATAGTTCATACCCTTGGATCGCCACGTCGCTTCACTCCTCGCGTTGACAATCCCAAGAGCCTTGTTCCTGGTACTTCGTTTCTTGTATCTTGCTTCTTGCAATGTATCAGACCAGCATCGAGTGACGAGCATCCTGTGTCCGATTTACGCGAATTCCCTCAGCAGCTCCATCGCCCGGCGGGCTTCTTCTGCGGTTAAGCTTCCGAGGCCGCAGCTCGGCGTCACGAGGATATCCCGGTCTTTTATCACAGCATCAATCGCTGTTATGGAGTTGATGAACTTTGTCTTTAATGCCTTGATCTCTTTCGCGGAAGCCTTCAGCACCTCTTCCGAGGACGGGACGATCCCCGGGGCTATCCAGCCGCCTTTTGCAAGGAATCCGGCGAGTTCGTCCCTGTAGTAGAAGATCGTGTCCAGGTAATTGAACGCATCGTAATTGATGATGTCGACATCGGAATTGAGCAGCACCGACCAGTCCGTGTTCCCGCAGCAATGGACACCGCGCCGTGCGTCAAGCCCTGCCGCAACCTCGTTGAACATGGCAACAACATCCTCCTTCGGGATCGACACATAGGCGGAACCGAATGAGACCATGTAGGGCTCGTCAAAGAAGATGATGATGTCCTTTTCCGGGTACGATGTCTTGATGGCGTCTATCATCCACCGTGCCTTCATGTGGAGCGCCTTGAGAATGATATCAAAGAACCCGGGATTATAGATGATCGGTTTGTCCTGTTCATCCTTCAGGCCGAGGCCCATGCTGAAGGGCCCTGTGAGCTGGCACTTGATGAATTTCACGCCCTGCCTGATATCCTGCAGCCTTTCAAGGAAACGGTAGAAGCCGGGCGCCGCCTTTTCCGATACTGCAAAGGCGTCTAATGTTCTTTTGGAACAGTTCTCATAAAACTCCTCTATCCCGTCGGTCTTCGTCGTATCAACAAAGGCGCTGCCGCTCCCTTCGTCGATGACAACCGAAGGAACTGATTCGAGGAAAGCTGTATACATGTTCTCTGCAGGCGCCCTCCTGGGAAGCTGCGGCCAGAAGGGTATCTCCGCGCAGGAGGAGAATATGACGTCTATCGCCTCATCGATATCTGCAAATGGAAAACTTCCTATGCCCGTTATCATGGCTTAATTATTAGCATATCCTGTGCGGCAAGTAAAGCGATCCTGAATACACGGGATGCATACCCCTCGCTTTTTACCCTTGCGGGTATTGCGATCCGCGTCTATAGTTGTATAAGACATCCGGACTTATCAACTTAAGTAAAAAGGAGGGCTATTCATGGGAATCATGATCAGATGGGAAACGGATCTCAATACTGCCGTATCAAAGGCTCAGGCAGTCAAAAAACCTATTTTGCTCGATTTTTTCAACCATGGGTGAATCGGCTGCCAGCAGATGGATGCGGTTACGTATCCTACTGAAAGCGTTGTACAGTTCATCACTGAAAACATCATCCCCCTTCGCATCCCTTCGAATTCGGAACCTCTCGCCACCGAGTTCAAGATCAAGTGGACCCCCACGCTCATCATACTTGACTGGAACGGGAAAGAACATTCACGGACCGTCGGGTTCCTTACCCCTGAAGAGCTGATCCCCTCGGTGCTCCTCGGCGCTGCAAAGGCATATTATGAGCTCGATATGTTCAACGAGGCGATCGTGAATCTTGACAAGATCATCCAGGGTTATCCGCAGAGCGCAGCAGCACCCGAGGCGGTCTTTTACCGCGGGGTATGCGGGTACAAAAGCACCCATGACCCGAAACCCTTGAAGCTGGCATACAAAAAGCTCCTCGCAGAATACCCGCAGAGCGAATGGACCAAAAGGGCTCTGCCGTACCGTCTCCTGTCCTGACGAAAGATCAGAAAGAAGGAGTGGAGGAAGGAAGAAGAGGACGTTCTTAAGAAAGTAAATAACTTTCTGGGATGATCGGGAAAAAGATCGTTGCGAATATTACCCATTTTGCGCTATGCACGAAATGGGTAATATAGGGGATCACACGTATACTATATCGACCGGATCGCCTGTCACCCGTTCAAGACCATGCTTCCTTACAATGAAATCAAGTTCGACCCCTATTGCCCCGTGCGGCGGCAGAACGAATTTCGGCTCAAAGGCAAATACCATCCCCTCCTTAAGAACCCTTCCATGCCTGGCCGTAATGACAGGCAGCTCGTTTATCTCAAGACCGAGGCCGTGGCCGATAAAGGAAACCTGCCCTTCCCCATATCCCATGAAATGATCCTGAAGGTGCGCCTTTTCTGCAATGCGATATGCCCGCGCAAATATATCAACGCAGTCGACCCCTTCTTTCGCGTAGGCTTGTATTTCTTCCATGATCTCCCGCGCGGCCTCATAGGGTTTCCTGAAGATCTCGTTGAGCTCTCCTGCCACAAAGACCCTCGTCTCGTCGGTAACGTATCCATTGTATCCGCCGCCGTAGTCGATCGTGACAGGGATCCCTCTTTCCACCTTCTTGAGCGAAGAACCCTGCGGAATGGCCGGCGTTAATCCTGCCCCTCCGATGGGCACATCCGCACAGGGCGTGACCGCACCGGTAAATCCGCACTGAACGGTAAGCGTTATCATCTCCTGGTTGATCCCGCGCATGCGCAGATATCCCTGATGTCCGAGCTTCCTCCCTTCGGCTACGAGCGTCGCATCGATCTCAAGCTCAGTAGCACCCTCCCGGACCACATCTTTTGCCTTCGCGAATACGTGCGAGAGCATCCTGCCTGATTTTTTCAGCTGTTCGATCTCGAATGGGCTTTTCACTGCCCGCAATTCTTTGATTGACGCGGATACATCCGCATAATCCCCGAAGCCGATGACCTTTTTGAGCCTCTCGAAAGTAGATACTGGCAGGACATCAAGTTCCAGGCCTGCTTTACCGCCGAGAAGTCTGTTGCTATCGAGTATTTTTTTGATCTCCTTATCGTTCTTGATGGGTATTATGTCAAGGGGCGTCTCTGCCTTTGCCCTTTCGATGCTCTTTTCAACAAAGAACAAGGGCTCTCTGTCAACGGGTATAATGAGAACCCCCTTCTGCATACTGCCCGTAAAATAGAACCTGTCCACATTCTGGAAGATGATGCCAAGATCAATGTGGTTTTTTGCCATGAGGCGCTGCATGCCCTCTATTCTCTTTTGCAGGTCCTGTTGCGGGATCCTGTCATATACCCAAACTCGTTCGATCATGTCTCTTTAACCTCCCTTGCATATCTTGCCCAACATTTGCACATATTTTATTCAATGCATTAACGTGCCCGTTGATCGTTTAGTTCTACTACAATTACAGCAGATAAACAATCTTTTGGAGAGAACATATTGAACAACGATCGACCGCACGTGGGCTCGCTTAACCCTTGTCAATTTTTCCATTAGTTGCTATTGTATCTTCCATGGGAATATACAATCTCGTATCTGCGCTCGGCATCCTTTTTTTCATCGGCCTTCTCTTTCTCTTCTCCAGGAGCAGGCGGCGTGTGAGCTTAAGGGTCATTCTCTGGGGAATGGCGCTCCAGCTTGTCTTTGCCTTTTTTGTGTTCCTCCTTCCGGCAGGCACCAAGCTCTTTCTTTTCCTCAACGATGTTACCATGAAGGTCATTGACAGCGCTCTGGAGGGCACGAGGTTTCTCTTCGGGCGCCTCGCCATCACGCCGGGTGAAAAGGATTCGCTTGGTTTCATCCTCGCCTTCCAGGCCCTGCCTTCTATCATATTCTTCGCAGCGCTGATGGAACTCCTCTACCATATCGGGATCATGGAAAAGATCATCGGTCTTTTCGCCCGCATATTCGTGAAGGTCATGGGCATAAGCGGCGCTGAATCGCTCTGCGCGTCGGCGCAGATCTTCCTCGGCATCGAATCGAACCTCACGGTGCGGCCCTATCTCAGGGAAATGACGCGATCGGAACTGATGGTGGTTCTCACAACGGGCATGGCAACGATCGCTTCGAGCGTCCTCGGGTTTTATGTGATCATACTCTCAGGGATATTACCCACAGTAGCAGGGCATCTCATCTCCGCGTCGATCCTTCTCGCTCCTGCAGGGATCGTGGCAAGCAAGATCATGATCCCAGAAACGGGACAACCGCTGACCCTCGGCAAGGTAGTGCGCGTAGAGTATCAGAAGGCAACGAATGCAATTGAGGCGATCATCAACGGCTCGATGACCGGCGTCAGGATGGTCGTGGGGATCGGGGCGCTCCTTATTGCCTTTATCGGGCTTACTGCGCTTGTTGACAGCGGTCTTATGGCGCTGAGCAGGCTTTTCGGCTCACTCCTGCATACACGCGTCGATATTACCCTCCACAATCTCCTGTCATATCTCTTCTATCCTTTCACGCTCGCCATGGGCGTACCCCTGGAGGATGCGACGGCAATTGCCAGGATCATCGGGGAGAGGATCATTGAGACCGAGGTAAAATCATATCAGGACCTCAGCGTCCTTGTAAAAGAGGGGAAGATAGCATACGAGCGGAGCATCGTTATCGCGACCTACGCACTCTGCGGATTTGCCCACATACCTTCCCTCGCGATATTCGTCGGAGGCACATCGAGCATCGTACCCGAACGGACAAAAGACATTGCGATCCTCGGATTATGGGCGCTCATCGCATCGAATGTGGCATGCCTCATGACCGGCGCAATGGCCGGAATATTCTATGCCGGTGGAAGCGGGATACTATTCAAATGAGGCGTAAGTCGTAAGGGGACTAAGACAAAACACAACAAAATACCTTTCGCGTTTTACTTTGTAGGGTTTATCGCCTGACTCCTCACGCCTAACGCCTTACGGGCGTATTAAGTTATTCTTTCGTTGCTTCCACCAGGCAGTCCATCTTCTGTCCGGTGCGGAGCAATCTCACGCTTGAGAGTCCGGCCTTTTCGAGGGCATCCCTTACCTCCCGGAATGTATAGGTGTCACCGCTGCGCGTATTCACAAGCATGTTGATTGCAAATACCGTTCCTGCAGGAGGGTTGGTCCGTGATTCATCCATGATATGGTCTCTGATGAGCAGAACCCCTCTCCGGACAAGCGCCCGGTGGATCTTTTTAAAGAGTGCAAGGTTTTGCTTCGGGCTGTTCTGATGGATGATCGCTGAGAGCAAGGCCAGATCAGCTCCCTCCGGCAGCGCATCATTATAAAAATCTCCTGCCACGAACTTTACCCGTCTCCCGAGACCCTCATCTTTGATCCGTTTTTTCGCGAGGCCGATGACATTGCGTAGATCAAAGATCGTGGCCTTCATGCCAGGATTCTTATTAAGAAAGGCGATCGTGTATGTGCCTGATGCGCCGCCGATATCAAGGAGCTGTTTGAACCGGGAGAGATCGTAAAAATCGGCAATTTCCTGTGACAGGCTTTTGCCTACTGCGTGCATCGCCCCGATAAAGGCTTCCATGCCTGTTTTCCCTTTCC